>NZ_FCOG02000018.1 GCF_001544975.2 Caballeronia arationis
GCGACCGAGTCGTCAAATCCCGCCCTAAACGCTACACCGTTCGATACCTCAAAAAGAACATTAACTGAACGGCATTATGTGTGCGTGCTGCTGATTTGAGGGCTGTCGCGCGAATCTGATGGTCGATTCATTCGCCCGGATTCACTCTGCAACCCGCCGCTTGAGAAATGGCACGCCCTGAAGGTACAGCGTCGTCGCCATCGCAACCGCGACACAGGTCTGCACGATGAGCACCGTGGCGGCGGCGCCTTGCTCGGCGAAGAGCTTCGAAAGCACGGCGAGCAGGAGGAAATTCAGCGTCGCGGAGGCGAGCAGCACTCGGCTGAAATGCGCCTTCATGCCGAGCGGAAGCATCGTCTGTACGCCGAATACGTCCGCGATGCCTGACATGAAGGGGACGAATGCCATCCAGCGCAATACCTCGACGGTCGGGAGGAACTGTGGGCCGTAGAGGATATTCACCGCGAGCGGCGCGCCTGCGAAGATGGTGAGCGAGATGATCGCGACGACGGTTCCCTGAAACGCCAGCATCTTTCGCAGGAAGGCGAACGCGTCCTCGCGCGAGTGGTGCATGAGATAGCTGATCCGCGGATAAGCGGCCGTCTTCAGCGGGCTCATCATGCCCAGCGCCGCGCGGATCAGCTTGTCGCCGGCTGCGAAGTAGCCCGCCGCGACGTTGCCTGAGAGAAGTGCGAGCAGCACGATATTCGTCGATGCGTAGAAGTCGGTGATCGCGGTCGCCATGAAGACGCTCCAGCCATCCTTTAGAGCTTTCACGATGGATCGCAGCGATGTCGGCACGAAGTCGAGATCACGGCGAAGGTACAGGTAGGTGATGATCGCAAGACCCGACAACAACGGTACGAATGCATTCACCCCCATCGCCCAGTAGATGTCGCTGCGCTCGCGCACGAGAAGATACATCGCAGGGATGCTCAGCACGCGGCCGGTGAACACAATCAAGCTGATGATCCGCAGATCCTCGACACCCTGGAAATACCATGTGGGGATCAACATCGCGCCCGCCGCCATGCCGAAACCGAGTAGCAGCAGCTCACGCTCGTCGGCAAGACGGGGAAAGATGAACGTCAGTACGGCGAGTATTGCGAAACCTCCCACGGTGATCAACGCTTGCGCGAGGAAGGTCTCCCAGAAAACTCGGGAACGCTCATGGCGGTTGCTGCGGTTGATCGAAATCTGCGGCGTCGCGGTCAGGCCGAAGCCGTAATTCGTCAGCACGATGAAATAGTTGACGAAAGCCATCGCGAACGCGAGGCGCCCATAGCCATCCGGGGAGAGCACGCGCGTCAGCAGCGGAAGCGTGATCAGGGGGACCGCATAGGTCGATACCTGCAGCATCATCAAGACCGCAAAGTTCTTCTTGAATGACGCCATATACAGATTCATCCTCGCTTGAGCAGTGGCCTGGGTATTGCAAAAACGCCGCGCGATGCTCGACGTAATGAACCGCAACATGGAGAACGATTTCAAGCGGCAAAAGGAACCGCTTCGAACCGCTCTCCACCAGGAAAAGGTACCGCGCACCCGGAACGCAGGCGCATCGGAGAACGGAGAGTGTATGACGTACCGATGTCACATCACTCGGTGAACAGGAGCGACGCACAATTGCCCTGACAGCGAGCTTTCGTGCAGCCAGCTGAGCAGGGCGCTTGAACCGCTATTATTCTGAAGACAAATTAAATAAATTGCGAACACTACTCAGTGCGCTGCGCCACTTATGGATAAATAGGAGTGGTTCGCAATCGGCGGACAAAAGCTCGCCGCTGAACGGCCGCCGCCGAACTGGGGCCGAAACAGGATACGGGACTCATCTATTTTACCTGCACGTCATTGGCCGCCGCGATGGCCGCTCGCCTTGAGGGCTGCCCGTCATATCGGCCAGTGTGGCCGTCAATAGCGATGAAAAGAGGTTCGCTGATACGTCGTGTTCCGATACCATTTAATAAGCAGAGCATATCCTGCTTTTGCGTGCGAAAGCGCACGATGAAAACAACAGTCCTTGAAGTAGATTTCTTCTTATCAACCGACGGACGCAACCACATTCCGAGATTTGCGTACCGTTCCGAATACGACGCTGCACGGCAGCGCAATCGTTAAACATCCAGCCCGGGTGCGAACTCGCCACCCGAGCATTGGCCTCGACTATCTGAGCGACCTTCAAGATCGGTCTACATCTCAACGGCGTTCACATACAGATTCCATTCATTAGTACATCTATATAATGGAGAAATTCATGACCTATCCAAAAATCAACCGACGAGCTTTTCTCGGGGGCGCCGCTACAGCACTTTCCTGGGCCTCGTTTCCGTATATGGCGGTCGCCGCCACTCCGGTCGTTCGTCTTGAGTGGCAGCAGTTCAAATTGACCCCGCACTACCAGTCGTTTTTGAACGCGGTTGCCACGATGCTGGCCAACCCCAATGCGAACGATCCCAATTCATGGCAGTACTGGACGAATGTGCATGTGAACTACTGCCCGCACAGGCAGCCTTATTTTCTCGCGTGGCATCGGGGTTATCTCTACTATCTCGAGAAGCAAATCAGGCTCGTTTCAGGCGACAGCACGTTCACGCTTCCCTACTGGGACTGGTACACGAACCCCAACATACCGAGCGAATTCACCGATACCGCAAGCGGCAATCCGCTCTATTGCCCGCGGCTCAATACGAATGTCTACAGCGCACTCGACCTGTCGCCGTTCGCGCCCACTACGGTGAATTTCCAGCGCGGCACCGCGAACTCGTTCGAAGAGAAGTTCGAGACCGCTCCGCATAACCCGGTGCACAACATCATCGGCGTCTCGATGGCGACGATGCAGTCGCCGCGCGATCCGATCTTCTATCTGCATCACGCGAACGTCGACAGGCTCTGGCATACGTGGGCGCTTCCGGACGGAAGAACGATGCCAGTTCCGACCGATGCGTACTGGGCGGGGACGTTCACCTACGCGACTGGCCTGACGATCAACAAGGAACAGACGTATTCGAACCGCAGCCGGCTCGGCTATGACTACGCGAACACGACGAGGCCGACGGTGTTGCCGCCACAGGCGCAAGCGGGTCGCATCATCCGCGTGCAGGCGCAGATTGCGCCGATCCGGACTCGCCCGGCCATCAGTTCCTTTGCGGCTACCCCCGCACGCACGATCGCAACCGGCCAGCGTTCGATTGGCGGCGTCAAGGGCGTCGTGCTGGGGCAAGAGTCGGTCAGCGCACGTGTGACTGGAGAAGCGAGCTCGGTGAAGCCGCTTCAGGACATGCTGTCGGCAACGGCCCAAAGCTTCGACGCAGCGGCGCAGGGCTCGTCGGCTGCATCGTCGCTGGCGCAGAGGAGCACCAGTCAATACAAGTCCATCAAGATCGTATTCGACGACATCGCGATCACGCGCGCTGGCGCTGCCGGCGGCTACTTCTATAACGTCTACTTGAATCTGCCCGACGGCGTCGATATCGATTCCGCACGCTCGAAGTATTTCATCGGCACATTCGGGGCCTTCGAACTCGCCGGCGCAGCGCATCACGGGATGATGATGCTCGAGTTTCCGGCTACGGCCGCGCTGCTGAAAGCGGGCGTCGGAAACGCGCGAGAGTATGTTGTTTCGCTTGTCCGCGTGAACGGCCCCAGTGCCCCCAAGGGTCAGGTCATGTCCGTTGGCGAAATACGCGTCGAACTGTCGACCGAAGCGCCGTATATCGTTTCGCCAGCCGGCACCCATAAGCCGGGCGATGCCTACTAAAGCGAAAGGAAGTCCGGCTCATGCCGGACTTCCCTTTTGTTTTCTCGCACCTGAAATCACCACCCCCGGCGAACTGTAATACAAATCACAAGAACATACGCACGCGGCGCTGGCGCTTCCGCTCGATCTATACTCATGTGCGCTACTCAACATACGGTGGCCATCCGATGTTGAAATCTATATGCTCCAGCATTCTTTGCCGCGACCTTGGTCGCGGCAAAGCGCGTTGCGTCACGCGCGCCAGGATTCGATCCTGCGTCGAGTAGTTTCGACCGCGGCGCCGCGCAAGACAACCATCTTTTACCGATCGCCAAAAAAAGGGGAACTAGCCTTTTATGCATTGCTTTTTGTTAGGCGACGATCTGCCTGGTGGACGTCCACCATCACGATCCTCACGTCGTCGATAAGGACCGCGCGACAGCGCCCGCCCAGCACGCGCGCCTCAGCGATCCGCGATAATCAGTGCATTCCCAGATGGAGCAATCAATGTATCCGAGGATAGTCTCCGCACTGTTCTATATGTTTTTCACCTGTGTGATCTTCAATCCAGAGGTGAACGGCTTCACGATCTACTTTTATCTTTTCATCCCGTTCCTCGATCCGGGATTCTCGCGGTTCCTCGCGTCGACTGTCCGCCGCTGGAGCGTGCCGCTGCTCGTCGCTGTGCTCCTCAGTCTGACGGGATCACCAAGCGTGGCAGTGCGCGTCATTTCGCTCGCGATCTGCATCGGCTACATCCTGTACACGATGGATCGCCGCATCAACTATCTGCACCACTGGATGGCGATCAACGTGGCATTCGCCCTGGTGCAGTTCACGCTGTACTACGTCGACAAAGGTCTCGCGTGGCAACTCGGGCCGACGCAGCTCGCCAAGACGATCTGGGGCCCGTATGCGACCAAGACATTCACCAACTTCTTCGAGATCTTCTACTTCGCGCGCGTGTCGGGCTTCTCAAGAGAGGCGGGATTCTTCTCCTCTCTGCTGCTCAGTTCGCTGGTTCTCTATTTGTTCACCGAGAAGGTGAACAAGAAGATGGTCTTCATCTACTTCTTCGGGCTCTTCATCGGCTTCTCGAAGTCATCGATGCTGCTCTTCATCTTCGCAGCCCTGTACCCTTTCCGTCACAAGTTGCGGGCGGTTCATCCGCTCGTGATCCTGGTCGCATTCATAGGCTCGGTGAGCCTCATGGCGATCTATCTGGCGGATCATGGATTCTTCGGCTCGGAGACTTTTGCCCACAGGTTCGGCGGATATCCGTTCATGTACGATGCGCGCCTTGAGCATCTCATCTTCGGGATCACGCCGGCGGACGTGCTCGCGCACTACAAGTATTTGCCATACATCCGTATGGTCGAGCCCGAGGCACTCGCTGGCGTGCCGTTTGCCGGCCTTCCTGCCAGCGTCGCGGACATGGGACTCTTCAGCGCCCTGCTTCTCTTCGGCGTCGTCGCGTTCACGGCAAGCGATGGGTTCGTCATGGCACTGCTTCTCCTGATCACGTCGACGGTCAGCATCACAAGCGTGACGTCATTCGTGCCGATCGCGTATGTCGTTCTGTACTGGCCGCGGTTCTCCGCCTATCGCGCTCAACGCATGCAACAACAGCTTGCGGAAGAGCAGCAGTTGCCGAGGAACCCGCTGAACCGGTTCCGCCGCGCGGGGCGGCAAGCGGCGTTGTCCAGGACCTGATAGCAGCACCGCTATTCGCGCCTTCCACAACAGGAGTGCCGCGGCAGACATGAGCAATTGGTGGGGTTCGAAGTTCTGTAAGATCAGGCGCGTCGCGGCAGACCGCGACATGGAGGTGGGCTAACAAGCGAAGAGGCGTCTGGATCGAGCGGTAAGGCCGACGAGTGAGCCGCCCCACGCAGCGATCCGCCGGGGCACATACGAAAAAGGCGCGCCTTTGGGCGCGCCTCGCGTAACGACAAGCAACCCGTCAAGGTCACCGACGACCGTTCTTCTCCGACGCCGGCTCTCCGATATAGACTCCGGCGGGCGCGGCCGTCGCCGCGCGGCGACTCGACGTCAGCGCATGTCCGAGCCGGATGCAAGGCGCCTCAACCAGACGGAAGCTGAGCCACGACAATCCGATCGCAAACACCGCACTGAAGGCCATATAGAGACCGAGGGGCCCTCCGCCCCAGCCCCATCGCTGGCAGGCCCAGTAGAGCACATAGACCGGCACGCCATGCAGCAGGTAAAGCGAATAGCTGATCTCGCCCATCCATGCAAAGAATCGCAGGTGGATCTTCCAGACCGTTGCCAGCAACGCGAAAACCGCCAGTCCGATCAGGTAGCTCACTGAATTGATGACGTGCTCGGGATCGTGCTGGATGATCGCGACGGCAAAGGTCAGCACGGAAATGCTGGCAACCACGCCGGTGACGGCGATGAATGCCTTTCGGTACGACCAGTCGAGTGTCAGTCCCCGCACCCCCGGCAGCCTGAACACCACGCGCGCGTCCGGATTGTCATAGACCTGCCGGAAGCAGGCGCCCCAGAACATGATCGACAAGTGATACAGCATGCCCTTGTACTGGCCCAGCGCGCTGGCCGGGACCATCTTGAGCGCGGACGTGATAACGAATGCGGCGCCGAGCGAGACGCAGACGACACAAAGGTCGCGCATCCGCTGCAGTCCGCCCTGCCAGAACAGCAGAAGACACAGTACATAGAAGACCAGTTCGGTCTCGAGCGTCCAGTAATGCCCCATCATCTCCGGATGACCGAGCGCGTCCGGCAGCATCGTCGCGTTCGCGAGCCACATAGCCGCTTCCGTCGGCTTATCAAAGAGCAAACGGTAAGAGAGATAACCCAACGGGATCGATACCCAGAAGGCCGGGTACAACCGGAAGAAGCGCCTGACGACGAACCGGCGAGTACCAGCGGCAAGCGGCCCATAAAGGCTCTTGGGAATCAGCAATCCGCTCAGCGCAAAGAACACCACGACGCCGATGCGCCCGAAGTTCGCGTAGTACGGCAGCTTGTGCAGCCATTCCCCCGAGCCTGCGATGCGGGAGAAGACTTCGGAGTAATGCATCCACATCACGAACAGAACCGCGACGGCCCGGATCGCATCGATGTGGGACATCCGGTTAGGCAATACGGCGGCTGGTGTCTTCAATGGCTATTCTCCTGATGCGAAAGACCGTCATCGATTTGCGCACCCGCTTCCCAGCGCGAACGGGCCGCTTTTGTCATCCGATGACGCCAAAGGATTCGTTACGAGACTGCCTTCGACGTCGAATTCTCGCCTGCGGCTCGGCTGAAAGTCATGATCCTTCTTGCGACGCCATGACTGAGCCGTCGCGCGAACCCTTCTACGACCGCCTACATTTCCGCATCGATAAGCTCGCGTATGTTCACTAACGCACACGAGTAAAGATCGGCCAAAAGGACCAGCTTCGGGCTAAAAAAGTTGTCATGCCTGCTGCGCGGTCGCACAGAACGACCAAGGCCGCGCGCCCGCAAGCATACCCGTCGATTGCAAAAAGTGCACTCACACGTCAGACGCCGTTGTGACCCGACGCGGTAATCGATGCCTCGATCCCGCACCTCGCGGCAAAAAAATTCCTTACCGGTCTGTCCGCTGCGTTATGAGCGACATAAATACCGCATAGGGAAATCCCTGCAGAACTCTTCGTACACCTTCTCAATTACCAAAATGACGCTACGGACCGGTCATTTCATCTTACTATTTAATCCATCCCTTATTTATTTTTGCAATAGTCCTACTGTCAGTGCCGTTTTTGGCGCGCGCTTGGCGAATAAATTAAGGTCATGCCTGCTTTATCAGCCAGACATCGGAAAAAATATAATTTCATACAATAGTAGTAAAGAACAATTTCCCTAATCCCTGAACTGTTACATCGAGTTACAGATCCCTCCCAAAAGGTACGACTATACTCAGCGCCCATAGAAACCCGTAATTACTTACCCATGTCAACCAACAAAAGCCACCTATATCAGCAACAATTTCCTGAAATCGAATCGCAGTCCGCATCAAAGCTTCCGCGCCGGAAATTTCTTTCTGCCATGGCAGCTGGAGCCGGTAGCGTTGCCTTGTCGGCATGCGGTGGCGGCGGAGCCGAAAGCGACCTCGCCGACGCAACTGCCAAGAGCGTCGATGTAGAAGCGACCGCGAAAGCGGCGACGACCGGTCAGAAGCTGTTCTATGGGCTGAACGGTCACATGGCGTACAACACCGGCATCTACAGCTATGTGACGCAGGCGAACCAGGTGAAGATCCTCAAGGACCTCGGCGCCACGGTTTATCGCGCCGACGTCGCGAGCGGCGGCATGTCGCAAGTCCTGGCAAACGCACTCAACGGCCCGTTCATGGGCAGCGGAATCATCATCCTGCCCGTGCTGAACCCGCGCTCCGCCGGCTATGACGTCAAGAGTTCCGAGTCCGCCGCGTACACGCTCGGCTATAATCTCGCGGTCAATTGCACGCGGCCGCTGAAGGGCCTCGTGAAGTACATCGAATGCGGCAACGAACTCGACGTCGCGCTGAAGATCGGCGGCGACGGCAGCGCGACCACCGACTGGAATGCTTCCTACTGGCCGTCGTTCCGTGGCGTGATCCGCGGGATGATCGACGGCGTAAAGGCTATCGACTCGTCGATCCAGGTTGGCGTGAACGTTGGCATCCCGATGGCCTACCGTGCGCTCCAGATGCTCTGGAACGGCATCTCGCCGAATGGCACGGCGGCGGGTCGCGGCGGCGCAGCCCTCGTGCGCTGGGACTTCACCACGTATCACTGGTACAAGAGTTCGTACAACATTCAGCGCGCAGGCCGCACTGCCTCGGTCGACGTCCTGCAGATCCTCAAGGACTCGTTCGGCAAGCCGATCTGGTTGACGGAATTCGGCTGGTCGGGCTCGCAGGACACCAACGCATCGGCGGCAGCGTATGTAACGAGCGCGATGACGCAGTACAAGTCTATCAAGGACAAGTACAACATCCAGTGCATCATGCTGTACGCAGTCATCGACGACAGTTACGGTCTGGTCAAGACCGATGGCGTCACGAAGAGCGCAGCTTACGACGCATACAAGAATTTCACCCGGGCCAACCCGGTCTGATCCGCGATCATCGAACCGTCGTGCGCAGGCAGCGATTGCCGGCGCACCGTCAATCCTACTTGCATTACTCGCAAAATTTACTACGCTGCTTGAAGCCGCTTCGTCGAAGCGCGACTTTAGCACGAACGTACGACAGGTTTTCTTCGGCGACAACGTGCAGCCTCAAGGTCGGTATGCGACGTCCCGGTTGCTCAGGGCGCGTGCCAGACAGATGCGTCCCAAGGTCGAATGCCTTTAGTTTCAAGGCAGTAGCGACACTCAAACGTAAGACCAATAAAAAATCAAACAAAAACGATCGAGGCACTAGCGCTTCCGCCGGTTTTTTACTCGTGTGCGGTAGTGAACATACGCTGTCTCGTCGAATCCGGAAGGTACGACTTGCCCAGGCAGTGCCGACAGCGCTTCTCCTGTCGACCAGAGTTGGCACTTCAGCGCCTTACTCGGGTCCCATATGCAGGCATGTTGCTTTCAAAGGCACTGCGCAATCCGACGAAAACAGATTTGCGTCGCTAGCAGGCGGCGTCCGATCCGTACCGTTGTCGATGTCGAAGGCCGCGCCACAGCCCACCAGCCTGGCGCGTTACGTCTTGGTGACACCGACAGCGGCATGCGGACATGCCGCGTACCGATTCTCGAATGAATGAGGAAAGCGTCAGATGAATACACCTGCTCTAGGTTTTGATCCCGGTCGCGCGCGTAACGGCGACGACGGGTTTTCCGCAGCTGAACTGTGGAGGCTCATCGTCGACAACGTTGGGCTCGTGGTTCTGATCATCGTGCTGGTGACTGGCTCCGCGACCCTTTACGCGTATCTCGCCACGCCGAGCTTCTCGGCTGACGCGCTCGTCAAGGTCGACTACCCGAACCCGAACGTGCTCGGCGTGAATTCGCAGATGCAGCAGCAGATGGTTCCGTCCACCCTGCCCACCGACGCCGAAATCCAGATCATCCAGAGCCGGACCGTGCTCTTGCCGGTCATCAAGAAGTACAAGCAGGACATTCTCGTCACGCCGCATCAGGTGCCGTTCTTCGGACGCGTCTCGTCGCTGTTCGCGACGCAGGGCGCTCCGATGCCGGCAATCTTCGGGCTCAAGTCGTTCGCGTGGGGCGGAGAGGATGTATCGGTGGAGTCGCTTCAGGTACCGGGACGCCTGCAAAACAAGGAACTGACGCTGCGCGTCCTGCCGGGCAACGCCTACCAGTTGATGGACCACGACGGCAACGCGCTGCTGCACGGCACGGTCGGCCAGGTCGCAAGCGCGGACGGCATCTCGATCCTCATCAGCCATCTGGCGGCACGCCCCGATACGGAATTCGCCGTCACTCGCTTTAGCGAATACAAGGCCGTCGAGCGCTTCCTGAAGAAACTCAAGGTGCAGGAATCGGCGAAGGACTCGGGCGTCGTCCAGATCCTCTACGAGAACGACGATCCCAAGCTCGCGCAAGTGATCACCAATGCGATCGCGCAAACCTACATTGCCGCTCATATCGACCAGCATCGTCAGGAAGCGAGCGTCACGCGCGACTTCATCATCGGCGAACTGCCCCGTCTTGAATCCGAGTTGAAGCGTGCCGAGTCCGAACTCAGCAAGTACCGCACCGATGCCAGTTCGATGACGCCTGGCACCGAAGCGGCGTCGTACCTGCAGGGCAGTCTCGATCTCGAGAAGCAGATTGCGGCACTCAAGATGCAGCGTCAGCAGGTCGCCAGCCGCTTCATGCCGTCGAGCCGCGAAGTGCGCACGATTGACGACCAGATCGTCACGCTCACCGCGCAAAAGGAAGCGTTCGACAAGCGTTTCAGCGGCTTGCCCGTTTCCGAGCGCAAGTCCGCCGACCTGACGCGCGATGCGAAGGTCGCCGAGGACATCTATGTCGCGATGCGCGAAAAGGCGAGCGAGCTCGCCGTAACGCGTGCGGGCACGATCGGCAACGTGCATATCATCGATACGGCCGTGTTCCCGACGGAACCGGCGAAGCCCAAGCGCCTGATCGTGATCGCTGCCGGCGGCGCCGCGGGCGTGATCCTGAGCGTGCTCTTCGTGTTCTTCCGCAGCCAGCTTTCGCGCAACGTGGAAAGTCCGCACGTCGTCGAGCGCCACCTCAACCTGCCGGTTCTGGGCGCGGTCATGTACAGCAACGAACAGGCACGTCTCGACCGTTCCGCGACACCGGCCTCGCTGCTTCCCGGCAAGGTGCGAGGGGCCGACGAGCCCGCGCTCGCCAACGGGGCATCGCGCGAGGGCAATGGCTCCAATTTCCTGCTCTCCGACGATGGTCCCGACGACATGGCCGTGGAAGCATTGCGAGCCGTACGGGCTTCGCTGATGATCGACATCGAGCGCGCGAGGAACAACATTCTTGCCGTCGCGGGCGCAACCCCCGGCACCGGCAAGACGTTCGTCGCATCGAACCTGGCGGCGCTGCATGCACAGTCGGGCAAGCGCGTGCTGCTGATCGACGGCGACCTGCGCCGCGGCCGCATGGCTTCGATCTTCGGACAGTCGCGCCAGAGCGGACTCGCCGAAGTGCTCGCGGGACAGCTCGAAGCAGACGACGCGATCCGTGCATCCGACGTGCCGGGTCTGTCGATCATCACGGCAGGACGCTTCCCGCCGAATCCGTCGAAGCTGCTCTCGACGACTCGCCTGCCGCTCTTGCTCGAATACCTGAGCCCGCAGTACGACCTCATCATCATCGATACGCCTGCCGTCCTCGCAGTTAGCGACGCGAACATGATCGCGAGCAACGCCGGCACGACGGTGGTTGTCGTACGCCCGAGCGCGCAGAGCGAAAGCGAACTGGAACAGGCGATCAAGCGCCTCGATCTCACTGGCGCACGCATCTCCGGCGTGATCTTCAACGCCGTGCCGAAGCGTCGCAGCGAGAAGCGCACGTACGCCTACGCGAGCGCATATGCGCCCAACGTCACGCAGCACGACGCCTGACGTCGACAGCCTCATGTGAAGCGACGGCCCTGCCGAAGCACCACCTTGCAACGCAAGTCGTGGATGCTTCGCGCAGGGCCGCGATTCGCGAATGGACGAACCGGGCCTTGCGCCCCTCCGCTCATGCGGTTCTTCGTTACTTTCGCGGCGCTCGTCCGCACCGGACGGACGTTGCCGCTTCAAATCCCAAAAGCAGCGCCATACAGAAGGAAGCCACGATGCCAGCGGTCTTCACCTCGCACGCCCTGTCACGCTCCGGCCGGCTGGCCAGAGTCATTACGTGCGCCGCGCTAGCCAGCGCCGCGCATTCTGCCTTTGCCGCCGATGCCTCGATGCGCGTGCTGAACGCGCCCGGATCACTGATCATGGATGGTCCCGGCACGAAGCGAGTCGACATCCAGATCGCACCGCAAGCCGGTGCGGGCAGCAACGTCGTCGCGACGCTTTATCGATACGATGCGGACGGCAAGCCGTCGGGCACTCCTGTGACGACCTATCAGGCGTCGGCGAGCGGCGGAAAAGCTTCGTTCAACGTCGCCATTCCGGCCTACGGGCTCTATCTGCTCGACACGAAACTGCAATCGGCGGGCGGCTCCGGCGGCGAGCTGAAGATCAACATGGCGGCGATCACGGCGGGTGGGACGGGATTCACTGACGCGGGCGTAATCACGCACTTCGGGCAGCACAAGGGCAACCCTGCCGTCGTGTTGCCGCTCGTCAAAAAGGCGGGCTTCAACTGGATCCGCGACGAGTTGTACTGGAGCGAAGTCGAAAAGACGGCCGGCAACTTCAGCTTTCCCGCCGACTACACCAACTATGTCACGCAAGCCGCGAAACTGAACCTCAAGCCGCTGATCATTCTCGATTACAGCAACCGCAAGGCGTATCCGAACCTGCTCAAGGGGCAGCAAGGTTTCCCGGAGAACCAGCAGGAACGCGATCTTTTCGTGCGCTACGCGCAGAAGCTCGTCGGCATGTACGGCAAGCAGGTGAAGCATTGGGAAGTCTGGAACGAGCCCGCCTTCGGCAAGGTCACCTACGAAAACTACGCGGCGTTGCTGAAGGATGTCTATGTCGCGATCAAGAAGGAGAGCCCCGATTCGACAGTCATCTCCTGCGGCGGCGGTGGCGCAGGCGGCGGCCCGGGGGGCGACTGCATCGTGGCGCTCATCAAGGCGGGCGTCCTCGACTATCAGGACGGCTTCAGCATCCATCCGTACATGTCGCCGCACGACCCGGACTCCGGCTATCCGGCGAAAGGCGCGCCGGTCAATCCGGTGAACATTCCGAACGTCTGGCCTCATCTTGCGCGCATGATGAACGCAAACCCCAGGCAGGGTCACGGCAAACTGAAGGTGTGGATCACGGAAATCGGCTGGCCGTCGAGTCCGCAATCTGCCGGCCTCAGCGAACCTTCGCAAGCTGCGAATATCGCGCGCACATATTTGCTCTCGCGCCGCTATGATGAAGCAACGGAAGCCGTATTCTGGTATGACTTCGTCGACGACGGAGTCGACCCGAACAACAAGGAATCCAACTTCGGAATGCTGCGCGCTGACTTGACGCCGAAGCCCGCTTACGTGGCCGCGTCCGTCGTCACGAAGACGCTCGGTTCGAGAAAGTGGGATCACGCGCTAATCGACAGCCGCGACGTGAAGGTCTATCAATATGGAGCGGATAATCCGGTATACGTCGGCTGGCAGACCAGTTCAAACGAGAGTGCGACGGCGGTGCAGATTCCGCCGGGCAAGTACACTCAGCGCGACTGGCAGGGTGCCACGTCGACGGTCACTGTCCCGAGCGGAGGATTTCAGTGGCAGCTGGGCGCGCTGCCAAAGTATCTGATTCCGGCGGGGCAGTCGAACTGAGCGCTTGAGCTTTTAACAGGCGAGAACGAAAGTAAGGGATGTGATCTAGAATAGACCCTCTTAGCCACTTATTTAACGTTTGTTGAGTGCTCGCCCAAGTTTGCTCAACCCGGCAGCGTCGACTCGATGTCGATCGATCCTAGCCAAGAATCGATGGCCCATTGAGCCGGAGGTATTCGATGAAAAGTCAGCAAGAAGCTTTAAACAAACGGGATCTGTACCGCACCTTCGCGTATGGGCCGATGGAAGGTGTCGTGTTCGTTCTGGCGCCGAGCCGCGATCACGCATCGCGCAAGATTCGCAATACGCTCGCCATTCTGCACAACGTGCCGCCGCATGAAGTCGAATTCGACACGCCTGCGTCGTATGACGAACTGGTGAAGGCGGGAATCAGTACGGACGAAGAGTTGCGCATCTTCGAAACAGCGCGGGCCGGCGACAAGGTGGTGAGCTGGGCGATTGCACCGCTCTTCCTGACCAACGACCGCGCGCTGCTCGGCAAATGGGCCGAGCTTTATGCAGGCATGGCCACGCAGGAAGCACGGGATCTCATCCAGCGAGCGCGCTAGGCGTACGCACTTGCTTCGACCTCAAACGGCCGATGCAAGCGGCCGCCCGGCCGCCTGCATGGCGCGTCAATCGTCTCCCGCAGACTCAGAAGCCCAGCCCCGGCAGCACCTGCGTGCCCTCCGCCGCAACCGACTGCAACAAGCCAGGATTCACGTTCAATGACTTGAGGATCGTCGGCGCGACCTGCGTCGTGCTCACGGTTGTCGCGTTCGTCGCCGACTTCAGGCCGGGGTACGCGACAAGCAGGCCCAGGTGACTGTCGTCGGGCGCGTTGCCACCGTGTTCCGCGTCCTTAGACTTGCTGCTCGTATAGATCACGGCGGGATTCGGCTGCACGATGATGTCGGGCGTGCGGCCCTGCGCGGGATCGCCGAACTTCGCCGCCAGCGCGGCTCCCGAAAGAATCGACGCCTGCGCGCCATCGGCGCAGATGCCCGTCTTGGTGCAGCCGAGGTTCGCCTGCAGCGTCGCGACCGCGCTCGTCGTCTGCGAGGGGTCGCGCAACCAGATGAGCCCGACATCGTCGCTCTGCTCGAAGCCGGTGCCAACCAGTCCCGATCCGTCGTTCAGGCTGCCCGTCTTGGTCGCGGCCTGGCCGTAGTCGCCGTTCGGATCGAGATAATTGTTCGCCTGCAGCAGCGCCGCGAGCGTGTCGCCGTTCTTCACGAGCATCGTGTGGTCGGCAGGCGACTGGCCGTGCTTCGAGGTCACGATGAACACCGTCGAAGCGAACAGGTTCTTCGCCTTGAGCTCCGCCACCATCTTCCCGATCGCCCCATCGACATACGCGATCGCGCCGGTGACCTGCGGGCCCGGCGTGAACTGGGCGTCGGTGTAGCCGCCGCCGCTCGCGTTCGGCGCTTTCTGCGCGACGCTCAGCGTCTGGAAGTTGGTACCGAAGACGGTCGGCACGCCGACGCTCGACGCCCCGGTCGAATCCTTGCCGTCGATCTGATTGACGATCGCCTGCACGTGCAGATTGTCGAAGAGTTCTGTGTGCGTGTAGACGTCCGTATAGTCAGATTGCGTCGCGGGGTCGATCGAGTTGATCTCGGTGCGCGCCAGATCGTCGACGCCCTTGCCCGACGGTCCGTTGACCCAGTCATAGCCCCATGCGTGCTTGTCGGCCCATGCAGTTCGCGCATTCGCCATCTGCTGCTTGACGACTTCGAACACCGTGTTCGTCTTGATGTAGTTATGCGGATATACCGGCGTGCAGACGCCGTTCACTTTCGCATTCGGGATCGCCTGAGGGTTGAACGCGTCGCCGCCGTCGAGGTGCGTAAGCGCACCGCCGTTCATCGCGTCGATGCCGGTGGTCTCGTCGAACACCACGTTCCAGCCTTGCGCGCCGCTGCATTGCGAATCGCTCGGCGCGTAGAGCGTGCGGTCGTACGAGACATCGTAGAAGAGCCCGGCTGACTTCGGCGAGCCGCCCGTCAGCAGCGCTGCAAGTCCCGGGAATGAATCGGAAAGACCCGGCGTAAAAGCGTTCGTGTAGGTCACGCCATTGTTCGCGAGCGCCGCGATGTTCGGGCACGTCTTGGCGGCGACGCAGTTCGCCAGATCCTGCTGATGCAATCCGTCGATGCTGACGAGCAGCACGTGCTGCGCGCCGGCTATGGCGCTCGCAGGCGTATCGTTATGATTCGACCCGCCGCACGCGGCAAGCGTCAGCGCGGCAATCAAACTTAAAGCGGGTGCAGCATGGGATTGCACGTTCACTATCGGTCTCCAGTATCTTCGACAACGTTGAGTGGTCAAAACTGGGCGACAGTGTGAGTCGCGCGCGAGTCACACGCGTTACGGGGACATTGCGGCCGCTTTCCCCAGCGTTACACCGGATTTACGCTAAAGGCCAGGCGTAAGCATGTGCTGTGAATGCATGCGGCAATACAATAAAAAAAGGCCCGCGAGCCGTCAAACTCGCGGGCCATCTGGTCATTTGGGCGCGGGCCTTGACCCGCGCCGTCGATCACTTCTTCATCGCCGCGCTTTGCGGATTCAGGTTCGTGAGACGTCCGCTTTCGGTACCGGCGGCTTCGTCGATCACGGCGTTGATGAGCGTCGGCTTGCCCGATGCAATGGCTTCCTTCAGCGCCTTCGTCAGTTCATCCGGCGTCGTCGCGTTGTGGCCGATGCCACCGAACGCTTCGATCATCTTGTCGTAGCGCGCGTTCTTCACGAACACGGTCGGCGCAACGTCCTTGCCGCCAGTCGGGTTCACGTCGGTGCCGCGATACACGCCGTTATTGTTGAAGACGATCGTGCAGACCGGCAGGTCATAGCGGCAGATCGTTTCCAGTTCCATGCCGCTGAAGCCGAATGCGCTGTCGCCTTCGATCGCAACCACTTGCTTGCCGCTCGTCACCGCCGCGCCGATCGCGAAGCCCATGCCGATGCCCATGATGCCCCACGTGCCTGAGTCGAAGCGCTTGCGCGGCTGGTACATGTCGATGATGCTGCGCGCGTAGTCCAGCGTGTTCGCACCTTCGTTGACGACGTTGATGTCCGGATGCTCCTTCAGCACATCGCGGATCGCGCGCAGGGCGCTGTGGAAATTCATCGGCGACGGATTCTTTTCGAGCGTCGCGGCCATCTTCGCGAGATTCTTGTTCTTGCGCTCGTTGATCGCGTCGGTCCATTCGGCGGACGGCTTCGGGAAGCTCGCGTCGATGCCGCCCAGCAGCGCGGACACGCACGAACCGATATCGCCGATCACCGGCGCCGCGATCGCGACGTTGCTGTCGATTTCGGTCGGCGAGATGTCGATCTGCACGAATTTCTTCGGGGCGCCCCAGGTCTTGCCCTTGCCATGCGAGAGCAGCCAGTTCAAGCGCGCACCGATCAGCACGACGACATCCGCTTCCGCCAGCACGAACGAGCGCGCGGCGGAGGCCGACTGCGCATGCGTGTCGGGCAGCAGGCCCTTCGCCATCGACATCGGCAGATACGGAATGCCTGTCTGCTCGACCAGCGCCCGGATCTCTTCGTCGGCTTGCGCGTAGGCCGCGCCCTTGCCGAGCAGGATCAGCGGACGCTTCGCGCCCTTCAATACTTCGAGTGCGCGCTTGACCGCTTCCGGTCCGGGGAACTGAGCGGGAGCCGCATCGATGACGCGCACGAGCGACTGTTGCGCCTTCACCGCATCGATGGTCTGCGCGAGCAGTTTCGCCGGCAGATCCAGATACACGCCGCCAGGACGGCCAGAGACGGCTGCGCGAATCGCACGCGCCACGCCGATGCCGATGTCCTCGGCGTGCAGCACACGATACGCAGCCTTGGCATACGGCTTCGCGGCATTCAACTGATCCATCTCTTCGTAATCGCCCTGCTGCAAATCGACGATCTCACGCTCGCTCGACCCGCTGATGAGAATCATCGGGAAGCAGTTGGTGGTCGCGTTCGCGAGCGCGGTCAGGCCGTTCAGGAAGCCCGGCGCCGACACTGTCAGACAGATGCCAGGCTTTTTGGTCATGTAGCCAGCAATCGCGGCGGCGTTGCCCGCGTGCTGCTCATGCCGGAAACCGATGAAGCGCATGCCCTCGGCCTGCGCGAGGCGGGCAAGGTCGGTGATCGGAATGCCGACCAGACCAAAGATCGTGTCGATGTCATTCACTTTCAGCGCATCGATGACGAGGTGGAACCCGTCCGTTTGCTTCTGCGTGTCTTCCGCCTGCGCGGCCTGCGGGGTGATCTCAAGCACATCTGCCATGACGTCTCCTTGTCGGCGGGTGTTGTTGTCTCGTGGTGATATACAGTATTACAGACACAATATTTATCAAGCTATCACATCCGTCGTATTTGTCGAGTTTGGATCGCTACGGGAAACCCTAACCGGGTTAACGTTTATTATTAGAATACGATGTATGGAATATTGTATATCACACGAAGGTTCGGGAAGTCCTCATTCAACCAAAGCTGTCAGGAGACAGAAGCCATGACCAAGCCGCTGGAAGGCATCAAGATCATCGATTTCACGCACGTTCAGGCGGGTCCGGCCTGTACGCAGTTGCTCGCCTGGTTCGGCGCAGACGTGATCAAGGTCGAGCGGCCCGGTGCCGGAGACGTGACGCGTAGCCAGTTGCGCGACATCCCGGACGTCGACGCGCTCTACTTCACCATGCTCAACAGCAACAAGAAGTCCCTCACGCTCGACACCAAGAAGCCGGAAGGCAAGGAAGTGCTCAAGAAGCTGATCAAGGAATCGGACGTGCTGGTCGAGAACTTCGGCCCTGGCGCGCTCGACCGGATGGGCTTTTCGTGGGACACGATCCGCGAACTCAATCCGAAGATGATCGTCGCCTCGGTGAAGGGCTTCAGCGACGGCCACCACTACGACGACCTGAAGGTCTACGAAAACGTGGCGCAATGCGCGGGCGGCGCCGCATCGACGACGGGCTTCTGGGACGGCCCTCCGACCGTCAGCGCCGCTGCGCTCGGCGACAGCAACACCGGCATGCACCTCGCGATCGGCATCCTGACCGCGCTGATGGGCCGCCAGAAGACGGGCAAGGGCCAGAAAGTCGCAGTATCGATGCAGGACAGCGTGCTGAACCTGTGCCGCGTGAAGCTGCGCGACCAGCAGCGACTCGACCGCCTCGGCTACCTCGAAGAGTATCCGCAGTATCCGCACGGCACGTTCAGCGACGTCGTACCGCGCGGCGGCAATGCCGGCGGCGGCGGCCAGCCGGGCTGGGTGCTGAAGTGCAAGGGCTGGGAAAACGATCCGAACGCGTACATCTACTTCACGATCCAGGGCCACGCATGGGCGCCGATCTGCCGCGCGCTCGGCAAGCCGGAGTGGATCGAGGATCCGGACTACAACACGCCGAAGGCGCGTCAGCCGCACATCTTCGAAATCTTCAAGACCATTGAGGAATGGCTCTCCGACAAGACGAAGTTCGAAGCGGTCGACATCCTGCGCAAGTTCGACATCCCCTGCTCGCCGGTGCTGAGCATGAAGGAACTGGCCGCCGACGAATCGCTGCGCGCGAGCGGCACGATCGCGGAAGTGCCGCACAAGGAGCGCGGCACTTACCTGACGGTGGGTAGCCCGATCAAGTTCTCGGACCTGAAGCCGGAAATCACGGGTTCGCCGCTGCTCGGCGAGCATACCGACGAAGTGCTTGCGAGCCTCGGCTACAGCAACGAGGAAATCGCCAGCCTGCATGAAGCGCAGGCAGTCTGACGCGGAACTCGCACCGGCCGGCCAGCATGGCGGCCGGTGCGATGCATTGAATCGCAGCATCAGAACATGGCGACCCACATATGACCAGCACCTCACAACATAGCGCCATCGATGTTGGGCAACTGATCGACGCCATCGGCGACGCAATCGTGATCTCCGATGCGGCCGGCGCCATCATCCTGTGGAATCCGGCGGCAGAACGCATGTTCGGCTTCACGCAGGACGAAGCGCTCGGCAGGTCGCTCGACATCATCATCCCCGAACGTCTTCGCGGGCGTCATTGGGCCGGTTACGAAAAAACGATGGCCACCGGTCAGACGCGCTATGGCCATGACGTGCTGCGCGTACCCGCCGTCGACAAGGAAGGCCGCTCGATGTCCATAGCGTTCACCGTCGCGCTGCTGCATGGGCCGGACAACGCGGTATCGGGCATCGTCGCGGTGATTCGCGACGAGACGGAACGCTTCCAGCAAGAGCGCGAACTGCGCAAACGCATCACGGAACTCGAAGCGAAGGCAAGCGCTTCTTAAGGGCTGCACTGGCCCGGCTTCTTCAACTTACCGGAACGTCGAGGACTCGCCGCAAAGACAGATCACCAATCAATCGCATCCAGGGCGCCGATCGAGCGCAACAATGCAACCATCTTGCATGGGACCCGAGCAAAGCGCCAAAGCGCTGCCTCCGGTCGATAAAGGAGACGTACAGACATGGCAAACACCTTTACCCCTGACCCCCTACGAGCGGCCAAAAGCCCGAATCGTTGGGCCCAGCTCGTCATCGGCATCATCTGCATGGGCCTGGTCGCGAATCTGCAGTACGCATGGACGCTCTTCGTAGTGCCGATGGATGCGAAGCATCACTGGGGGCAAGCCGCGATCCAGACCGCATTCACCATCTTCATCGTGACTGAAACGTGGCTCGTGCCGATCGAAGGCTGGCTCGTCGACAAGTTCGGGCCGCGTCCCGTCGTGATCGGCGGATCGATCTGCGCGGCGCTCGGCTGGGTCATCGACGCTCACGCTTCCACCCTCGTTCATCTCTACATCGGCGCTGTCGTTGCGGGGATCGGAGCGGGGTGTGTGTACGGCACGTGCGTCGGCAATGCGCTCAAGTGGTTTCCGGACAAGCGCGGCCTCGCGGCCGGCCTGACTGCGGCCGGCTTCGGCGCGGGCGCTGCGGTGACGGTGATTCCGATTGCGAACATGATCCAGAGCTCGGGCTACGAGCACACCTTCATGTTCTTCGGCATCTTCCAGGGCGTATGTATTCTCGCGCTCGCACTCTTTCTCGTGCGGCCGGTGCCGCCCGCGAACGTGGTGATTCCGAAGCGGCTCGTCGCGTCGAAGATCGACTACACGACCGGTCAGATGGTGCGCTCACCGCTCTTCTGGGTGATCTACCTGATGTTCGTGTTCGTCGCAGCGGGTGGCATCATCGCGACGGCGCAGCTCGGTCCGATCGCGAAGGAATTCGGCTTCGCGAAGCTGCCGGTCACGTTGCTCGGTGTCACGCTGCCGCTGCTCACGATGACGCTCTCCATCGACAACCTGTGCAACGGCTTCACGCGACCGCTCTGCGGCTTTATTTCCGACCGCTTCGGCCGCGAGAACACGATGTTCGTGATCTTTCTCGGTGAAGGCGCGGCGTTGCTCGGCCTGATGTACTTCGGCCACAACCCGTATCTGTTCATGTTCTTCGCCGCGATGATCTTCCTGTGCTGGGGCGAGATCTTCTCGATCTTCCCGGCGACCTGCGCCGATACCTTCGGCAGCAAGTACGCGGCAGCCAACGCAGGCACGCTCTACACGGCGAAGGGCACGGCATCGATGCTGGTTCCGGTTGCATCGCTGCTCTCGGCAGTCGGGGGCTGGAACGCGGTGTTCATCTGCGCAGCGGGCATCTCGATTGCAGCGGCGATCGCGGCCAAGTTCCTGCTCGCGCCGATGAGAAAGCGCTGGATCAACAACACCGTGCTTGCCTCCGAGAACGGAAGCTATGAGGTCCCGGCGGAGGCGCGTCCCGCTTCTTCGTCAGGCCGTTGAGAGAAGCGCCGCGCACTGGAATCCGGTGCGCGGCGCGCATCGTCTGCCGATCAGAATCAATGCAGGAACACGACAATGTCAGAGACCTACGACGAGCAGGCGGACCTCACGTTCCTCGCCATCGCGCGCAAGCTCGAGCCGATCGACGCGAGCGCGCCGCTGCGAAAGCAGGCATACACACAGCTGCGCCAGGCGATTGCCGACGCGGACATCTACGGCTCGGAGCGGGAAATCCGTCTCGACGAGCGCAAGCTGACGACGGCACTCGGCGTGAGCCGCACGCCGGTGCGCGAGGCGATCACGCTCCTGGAACAGGAGGGATTTCTGCGCACCGTGCCGCGCCGCGGCGTGTACATCACGCGCAAGACGCGCGCCGAGATCATCGAGATGATCCATCTGTGGGCCGCGCTTGAGAGCATGGCGGCACGCCTTGCCGCCGAGCGCGCCACCGACGGGGAGATCGCCTCGCTGCGGGCGATGTTCCATGACTTCCACGAACACTCGCCCGCCGACGACATCGACAACTATTCCGACGCGAACATTGCGTTCCATCAGGCTGTGGTTACGCTGTCGAAGTCGGAGGTGATCTCGCAGACGCTATCGAACATCTTTGCGCACGTGCGCGCAATCCGTCGCCATACGATTTCGCAAAGCGACCGCGCGTCGCGTTCGATGGCGGATCACGAAGAGATCATCGCCGCGCTCGAACGGCGCGACGGCGAACTGGCGGAAGCCATTGTGCGCCGGCATTCGCTCGATCTTGCAGCATTCGTCGAGACGAACTGGGGAATGTCAGTTTAAGGAAGAGGAGGCGGTCACTGCTGGTCCAGCAGCTTGCGCGCCTCCTGCAGCGCGGCGACGATGGTCTCGATGGTTCGCTCGCGAGCCATGTCGTCGTTCTGACGCAGCGCATACGATGGATGATAGGTGGCGACGATCCATCGGTCGCCGAACGGCACCGCGCGGCCGAGATGCGACTGCAGGCTCGCGCGCTTGCCGACGAGCGCATTGAGCGCGGTCGCGCCGAGCGTGACGATCACGCGCGCGTCCACCGTACGCAACTCTTTTTCGAGCCAGTAAGCGCACGCATCAACTTCCTGCTGCCCCGGCGTCTTGTGCAGACGCCGCTTGCCGCGCGGCTCCCACTTGAAATGCTTGACCGCGTTGGTCAGATAGACATCGCTACGCAACACGCCCGCCCGTTGCATCGCATCATCGAGCAGTCGACCGGCGGGGCCTACGAACGGTTCGCCCTTCAGGTCCTCCTGATCGCCCGGCTGCTCGCCGAGCAGCATGATGCGCGCGTGCTGGTCGCCCTGCCCCGCCACTGCCTGCGTTGCCGTGCGCCAGAGATCACAGCGGCGGCATGCGTCGAGCGACGTGGGCGCGTCGCGTTCAGGCAGCGCTTCGCTCGCCTGCACCGGAATCGACTTGCCGCCGAGCGCGCCGACGCCCTTTGCCTGCGCGACGCGCCGCGCGCCGCTTCTTGCATCGCTGACGAGGCGCGGAATCAGCGCGCCTTCCGGCAAGCCTTTCCAGAAGCGCACCGGCATGTGCAGTTCCAGCGCGTCCTCGTTGAGGCGCGCGGGATTAAACGTGCTCGTGTAGTAGGTGAGCCAGAGCGCTTCGGCGGAATCGGGCGTGTCGTTCACGTGATCGGCAGCGAAGGCGGGACGGCGTTCGATCCGCAACGTCTCGCCATTGAACATCGCAGCGCCAGAGGGCGTCGTGATGAGCCACGTGGACTTGCCCATGCGTCCCGCAAAATGTTCGGCGCCCCAGGCGAGGACGTCGTGATCCGGCTCATACCACGCGACATACTCCGGCGAACCGAGCGATGGATCGCGCTTCCTGAAGCGCACATACGCGATCATGTCGTGCTGCGCGCGTCGCACCGCTTTCGCCATTCGAGAGAGACGCGCGCCGTCTTCATCGGCGGCCGATGCGACCGCACGATCACCCTGCGCCCATCGCCACAACACGCGATATAGAAAGCTCCAGCGATGCGCATCGCTGAAGTGCGCGGCGTCCTTGATCAGCGTTGCCACTTCCTTTGAGACACGCACGGTCGGCGCGTGCGATTGCGCTTCGTGATGCTCTGCCTCAGTAGGCTCAAACAGCGAGGGTTCGGCAGCATGAGATTGCGAAGTACGCCATTCGATCGATTCCGGCGCGAGTCCTTGCGAGAGCGCGCTTAGCGCCGCGCTTCGCCACGCGTCGAATTCGTCTTCTATTGTGATCGTCTTCATCAGAGCAGCGCGAGCTGCACCGGCGCGGCAGAGAGCGCTCGCCTCAAATGCTCCGACGACGCCTCGCGAACCGGCGGCCGGTAATCCTGCGTGACGACGAAAGGCTTCACCTTCTCCATGCCGCAACGCAACCGCACGAGATCCGCATAACGAATACGTCGCGAGCGCCGCAATTCAACGAGCCGCTTCGCATTGCGCATGCCGATGCCCGGAATGCGCGCGATCATCCGCACAGGCGCCGTGTTGAGATCGACGGGAAAGTGCTCCCGATGCGCGAGCGCCCATGCGAGTTTCGGATCGACGTCGAGCGGCAGGTTGCCGGGCGTGTCGAGCAGTTCCGATGCGGAAAAACCATAGCCGCGCATCAAAAAGTCCGCCTGGTAAAGCCTATGCTCGCGCAAAAGGGGCGGCGCCTTTAGCGGCACGATCGACGGACTGTCGGGAATCGGACTGAACGCCGAGTAATAAACGCGCTTGAGCCGATACGACCCGTACAGCGTCTCGGCGGTGGCGAGAATGGTGCGGTCATCGGTTTCATCGGCACCGACGATCATCTGCGTGCTCTGCCCCGCGGGCGCGAAGCGCGGTGCACGCGGCTCCGCCTCCGACTCTTCCTGCGCGAGGCGGATCGATCCCATCGCAAGCTTGATCGTGCGACCGTTCTTTTCGGGCGCGAGCTTCTCCAGGCTGATCTCGGTCGGCAATTCGATGTTGACGCTCAGGCGGTCGGCATAGCGTCCCGCCTGTTCGATGACTTCGGGGTCGGCGTCCGGGATCGTCTTCAGGTGAATGTAGCCGCGAAACCGGTGCTCCTCGCGCAGCGACTTAGCGACGCGCACGAGTTGCTCCATCGTGTAGTTCGATGAGCGGATCACGCCCGAGCTGAGGAAGAGGCCGTCGATGTAATTGCGTCGATAGAAATCGAGCGTGAGGCTGACGACTTCCTCCGGCGTAAAACGCGCGCGCGGCACGTTACTCGAACGGCGATTCACGCAATACTGGCAGTCGTACAGACAGAAGTTCGTCAGCAGGATCTTGAGCAGCGACACGCAGCGGCCGTCCGGCGTGAAGCTGTGGCAAATCCCGGAGCCGGTGCTCGCGCCGAGGCCATCGATGCCTCGCGACGCGCGCTTGGGCGCTCCGCTGCTCGCGCACGAGGCGTCGTATTTCGCCGCGTCCGCGAGGATTTCGAGTTTTTCGGACAGCTCCATGCTCACTATCGATACTGTATATGCGTACAGCATCTTAGGCCGCATCGTGGCACGAAGCAATCGGTTTCCAGCGCCCGACAAAGATGCGGCGCTCACATGAACGTTGCCCTTCTTTTGTCCAGCGGCAAGCGAGCGTTCGTCTCGCCTCGGCAAATGCTCGACACGATCCGGACTAGTTCGCCACGCAACCATGAGCGACATCACGGCATCGCGTTCCATGTGTGCGCCGTCACGTGCCACCTGCCGTCTGCGCCCTTAATCATCACGCTGAGCAGCACGCCCTTGTATTGCGACTTCTTGCCGTCCTTCTCCGCTACCGCAGTCCAGTTGGCCGTCTGATACATCGTGTTGCCGCTGTGGCGCGCCTGAATGACTTCGATGGTGTGATCGTGAACGCCCGCATCGAAGAAGCTCTTGAAGAGCTTTTCGATCTCGGCGCGACCCTGAATCGACTTGCCGTTACCGGGCGAGACTACTGCCTTTTCGTCATAAAGCGCGGCGAGCGCGTGCGCATTGCCGCTGTTGAATGCCTTGTTCCAGGTGGCGTTGGCTGCATCGACTGCCTTGTCGCCCTGGGCAAGAGCGGGATGCGAAGCGGCGAGCGCGAACAGCACGCAGGCGCCGACATGTCGGACGGACTTGTTCATTGCATATCTCCGGTGGCGTATTCGCAGACCGGACGCCTTCGCGCTTGTTCAGAGCGGCGGCGACGGGCGAGCACCAGCGCAGCGCCGCACGCACGCGCCGATCCGGGACAGGCAGTCGGGTCGTTCTTTCTTACAGTTACCAGTCTGCGCGAGCAGTATAGGAACCGGGTTCTCTGTAATCAATTAAGGCGCAGCGGCCCCATCTGGCACTTAACGCGTCTCCATCCAGCTCACGTGGGCGCTCACCACGCGCCAGCCCTCGGCGGTCTTCATCCATGTCTGGCTCTGACGCCCGACGCGCGGTTCGCCGTCGCGACGAAACTCGATGTTCGCGACGGCGAATGCATCACCATATGAGGTAACGACGCGCGCAGTGATCGTGCGCGCGAGCGCCGTACCGGGACGCGCGGCACGAAACGCGCGAATCGCCTCGTAGCCGTAGAGGTTTTCCGTTGCCCCATAACGCAGTGTGTGAGGCGAATCGAAGAACAACTCGTCGAGCCTGGCAACGTCGTTGGTAACAAGAGCCTCCTCGTAAGCATCGAAGGCCGTGTTGACTTCGGCAAGCACGTCGGGACGATTGATCTCGTTCATTGCGCGCCTCCTGACGAAGCGAACGACGGCGGTTCAGGACACCAGGCAAGCCGCGCCTGGACGAGACGGCGCGCTGCTTCGAACGCAAGGTCTTCGCGCCAAGGCGCCGCGATCACCTGAACGGCGAGCGGCAGACCTGTCGAGGTACGCATCGGCACCGCAACCACGGGCAGTCCGATACACGATATCGGCTGCGTCAAGAGCCCGAGGTTCGGACGCACCGCCAGACGCTGCCCGCCGACTTCCATGAACTCCTGTCCGATGTGCGGTGCGACCACGGGCGTCGCGGGCGCGATCAGCACATCGTAGTGCTCGAACAGTTCGAGCACGCGCTTGCGCAATGCAGCGCGCACCCGCTGCGCCTGCAGCACCCAGGCTGCGGGAAGCAAGGCGCCCGCGATCAAACGGTCGCGTGATAGAGGTTCGTGTTCGTCGTATCGCGTGCGCAGGGTCGGCAGATGCAACTGGCCGCCTTCTGCCGCACTGATCATGAACGCCGCACCGCGCGCGGCCGCCGCATCCGGAAACTCGACCGTCTCTTGAACGGCAAGTGCGCTCGCCGCTGCCAGCGCGGCCTCGCGTGCTTCTTCGCCTGCGTTGTCGTCGAAGTAGCCGCCTAGTCGCGCGACACGCAACGCGCCACTGCGCTCCGATGTGCCGACCGGCTCGATCGCGCGCGCGGAACACGCGGGGTCGTACGGATCGATGTACTGCAATGCATCGTAAGTCGCGGCGAGATCGTCGATGTTGCGTGCGAACGCGCCCATGTGATCGATGCTCGCGACGAACGGAAACGTGCCATGGCGCGAGAGGCGCCCATAAGTCGGCTTGACGCCGAACACACCGCAGAGCGACGCGGGCACACGCACCGATCCGTTCGTATCGGTGCCGAGCGTGACCGGGACGAAGCCTGCGGCGACTGCAGCCGCGCTGCCGCCCGACGATCCCCCCGACGTGCGCGACAGGTCATGCGGATTGCGGCACGGTCCGGCGTGATGGTTCTCCGTTGTGAAGCCGTAGGCAAATTCATCCATGTTGAGCGCGCCGACGATGATCGCGCCCTGCTCGCGCATGCACCGCACGAGCGTCGAATCGGTCATGGCGGGCGCGTTGCCGGCAAGCACGCGCGACCCCGCAATAGTCGTGATGCCGGCCACGTCGAACAGGTTCTTCGCCGCGAACGGCACGCCGGCGAGTGGTGGCAAAGACTCGCCCTTCGCACGCTTCGCATCGAGTTGCGCGGCTTCGTCGAGCGCTCTCTCCATCGTGAGTGCCGTAAACGCATTGACATGCCTGTTGCCGATTTCAATGCGGCCGAACGTGTCGTCGATCAGTTCGCGTGCGGTGAATTCGCCGCATGCATATGCGCGCGCGATGCCGAGGGCGTCGAGTGGATAGCGGGCGGCCGTCATGGTCGGTACACCGGTGCGGGTTCGTCGTCGGAGTTGAGCGGGTAGGACAGCACCGGTGCCGCGAGCATCGCGATGCGCGTAAACTGCTCATGCACGCGCGCGGCGGCCGCTTCCGTCAGCGAGGGAAAATGCAGCGCGAGCGCAGCATCGACATAAGCGGTGGCCGTCGCCCGGTCGGGCGGCGTATTGATGTCGTCGGTCATAAGGCTTCTCTACTCAATGGATGAAAACAGGTGGCGAAGAAGCGCGATCAGCGCACGATCGCTTCCGCGCGGCCCTATGAAGGACAATGCCAGTGGACGATCACGCTCGTCCGCGAGCGGTACGGTCACTTGCGGCAGACCGGCAAGCGCGGCGATCGCGTCCATCGTCAGCGCATCGCGATAGAACGCGCCGATGCGTTCGTCCGATGCGTTCTTCTCGATGAGCGCCAGCGGCGTGGTCGGCAGGACGATCACGCTTTTGCTCACAAGCGCATCGATGCGCGCCGCGAGCGTGGGGCGCAACTCGCGGGAGCGCGCGACTTCATCGTCGTCGAGCATGCCGAGCCTGGCGAACCGCGATGCGATCGCGGTCCCGAAGCGCGGAGACGTCGCGTCGATCCAGGCGCCGAGCGACGCTCGGAGCGCATCGTCCTGAAGCTGCTGGTAACAATGCAGCCATTGCGCTGCCTCGCCAGCGAAGACGCTCGTCTCGTCGTTCGCGCCGACGCTTGCCGCCAGCGACGAAAGTTTCGCGGCATCGTCGGGTTCGTTCGCGGCGCGCGCCGCGAAGGCTTCCGCGCAGCGCGTCATGTGCGGCGGCACATCGACGGCCGCCGTTCCCGCGAGCAGCACGTCCGCCACCCGCGCGAGCATCTCACCCGAACGCGTGAACCATCCGACCGTGTCGAAGCATGGCGCAAAGGGCAACACGCCTTCCGCCGACACGGCATCGTGCGTCGGACGGATGCCCCACAGTCCGCAGAACGCGGCGGGCACGCGCACCGAGCCGCCGGTATCGGTGCCGAGCGCGAAATCGACTTCGCCGCTTGCCACCGCACTCGCCGATCCGCTCGACGACCCGCCCGGCAACGCATGCGGCCAGCGTGGATTGAGCGGAGTGCCGTAGTGCTCGTTGACGCCTTCGAGGCTGTACGCGAGTTCGTCGGTGATCGTCTTGCCGTCGACCGATCCGCCCGCCGCGAGCAGTGCCGCAACGGACGGTGCATGTCGCGTGGCCGCGTCGTGCGTCGCGAGCCAGTCGGGATTGCCGCCACCCGTCACGACGCCCGCCACGTCGATCAGGTCCTTGACCGCGAAGCGCAAGCCGTCGAGCGGACCGCTCGACGTCGCCGCGACATGCACTCTCACACCGGGAACGAACGCACTCATCGCGTCTCTCCTTGCAATGCACCGGCGAGTTGCGAAGACGTCGCGACAAAGCCGAAGCACTTCTTCACGTTCCAGATGGTCGCTTCGGTGCAGAACGCCGGCGACGAAGTCGCGCAGCAATCGGACAGCATCACGCAGCCGTAGCCCAGAAAGTTGGCATCGGTGAGCGTATGCAGCACGCACTGGTCCGTATTGACGCCCGCGAAGAACACCGTGCGTGTGCCGAGGTTGCGCAGGATGCTGTCGAGCGGCGTGTCCCAGAAGCCGCTGATGCGGTATTTGTCGACGCGGATATCCTGCGGCTCGGGCGCGAGTTCATCGACGACCGCCGCCGCCCACGAATCCTTTTCGAGCACACGCGCGCCATGCCCGGGAAGCGGCTCGCCGAGTCCGATGCCGGTACCCGTCGGCTTATACAGATGCAGTTGATTGGGAGGCATGTTCGCAAGGTCGGGACGATTGCCCCAGTTCACCCAGATCACCGGCACGCCTTGCCGGCGTGCGATCGGCAGGAGGCGCTGCAATGGTGCAATCGGCGCGCGATCCGCTTCGTAGTCGCCCCCAAGATGGGCAACCCATCCGCCCTTGGTGCAGAAGTCATTCTGCATATCGATCACGACGACCGCCGCTTTTTCGATGTCGAAGCGCACCTGCTGCGGCTCCGAATCGAGCGTCGCAATGCGTGGCGAGGGCGTTGTCGGCGCCATGTCGACGAGCGTCTGCGTGGCGCTCCAGCGCGTCTGCGCGAAGACGCCGAGTGCGCCGGAAAGCGCCGTCGTATCTGGGTTCTGGCCGTTTTCCAAGGTGTTCTCCAAAGCGTGCCTCAAAGGGATATGGAACAGAAGCGGCTGGCTTCCACGATCGATCGATGCAGCCTTCATGCGCATCGCCAATCGTTCGTTTCGTCTTTCATGTAACGCATCGTCAGGCGTGCATGGCATCGAAGTTGCATTGACGATATCGTTCATGAATAACCTACTTACCCAAATCCAACGCAAAAGGAGTGCCAGTGATGACTGGATCACAACAACCTTCGCAGCGCGCCCGGAACCGCCGCTTGATTGCACGCACGCTCGTCGTCGTGGCGCTGAGCGCGATCAGTGCGCCCGCGTTCTTCATGACGAAGGCACATGCCGCCGACGAAGCAATGCGTGTCGGCGTGCTGATCCCCGGCTCGAAGACCGACAAGGGCTGGATGGAGTCGGGCTACGAGGGCGTCGTCGCCGCGCAGAAGGAATTCGGTCCCAAGCTCAAGACGCAGATCATCGAGAACATCAACTACGCGGACATGGAGCAGGCGCTCACGAATCTCGCGACGAAAAACCAGCTCGTGATCGGTGTCGGCGGGCAGACGCAGGCTGCGGTGCTGAAGGTCGCGAAGCGCTTTCCCAACGTGAAGTTCTCCATCGTCGGCGGCAGCAAGGGCGAGACGATGCCGCCGAACGTCGCGGGCTATGACGTCAAACAGGCCGAGATCGCGTTCGTCGCGGGCGCCACCGCCGCGATGCTGTCGAAGTCGAATGCGGTCAGCTACGTCGGCGGCATGGAGATTCCGTCCATCGTCAACGCGGGCAAGGAGTTCGGCAACGGCGCGCGCTACATCAATCCGAAGATCAAGTACTTCGAGAGCTACACCGGCGACTTCGACAACGTCGCGAAGGCCCGCGAAGCGACCGCCGCGGCCATCGCACAGGGTGCCGACGTCCACTATCACATCCTGAACCTCGGCCTGCGCGGCCTCGAACAGGCGGCGAAGGAAAAGAACACGCACATCATCGGCAGCTATACGGACCGCTGCGGCACCGACGCGCTCTATGTCGCGTACAGCATCACGGGCGTCGGTTACCAGGCGCAATACGCGATCGAGCAACTCGAGAAGGGTTCGTGGCAGCCGGGCTACAAGGCGTTCGGCCTCGCGATGGGACCGAAGGCATCCGGCATGGCCGTGTGCCAGACAACGCCCGCGATGCAGGCAAAGATCAAGCAGATCGAAGACGACATCCTGAGCGGCAAGATCAAGGTCTCGGAAGGATGAACGCCGCCGCCCTTGCGCCGCGCACCGACGCGGCACCGATCCTCTCGCTCGCGGGCATCGGCAAGCGCTTCGGCGCGTTCCAGGCGCTCGACGACGTGTCGCTCGACCTAATGCCCGGCGACGTGCATTGCCTCATCGGCGAAAACGGCGCGGGCAAGTCGACGCTCTGCAACGTGATCTTCGGCGTGCACCAGCCGGACGCGGGGACGATGCGCGTCGATGGCGCGACTTACCGGCCGCGCAATCCGCGCGAGGCGCTTGGAGCCGGGATCGCGATGGTTCACCAGCACTTCAGCCTCGTCGATGACGCAAGCGTGCTCGACAACCTTCTGCTCGGCCAGTCGCGCGGCTTTCTCGATCGCGCGGCACGCACGAAGGAAGTGCAGACGGTACTCGCGAGCGTCGGCCTCGATCTCGCGCTCGACGTGCGTATCTCCGACCTGTCGGTTGGCGAGCGTCAGCGTGTGGAGATCGTCAAGTGCCTGATGCGCGAGCCGCGTCTTCTCTTGCTCGACGAACCCACCGCCGTGCTGCTGCCCGCCGAGATCGATGCGTTGCTCGATACCTGCGCGCGCGTCGCCGAGCGCGGCTGCGCGGTCGTGCTCGTCACGCACAAGCTGAAGGAAATATGCCGAATCGCGACTCATGCGACCGTGCTGCAATCGGGACGCGTCGTCGCGCGCTCGGCCTCGCCCTCGACGGACATCGATCATCTCGTGCACGCGATGATCCATCGCGCGGAAGCACCGGACGACAGCGAAGACATGGCGAGCCGCCTCTCGCTCGCACAACTTCGCGAGACCTCGCCCTACTCGCGCCCGCTCGACGACGAAGTCCTGCAGATCGACGGCCTCTCCGCGCGCGATGCCGAAGGCGTCGCGCGCTTGTCGGACTGCACGCTCGTCGTGAATCGCGGCGAGATCGTGGGCATCGCGGGCGTCGAGGGCAATGGTCAGACCGAACTCGGCGCCGTGCTCGCGGGCATGATGCCCGCGGCGTCGGGCCGCTTCTTCATTGCGGGCCGCGACATGACGAACGCGAGCCCGCGAGAACTCACGCGCGCGGGCGTCGGCATCGTGCCCGAGGACCGGCATGCGGTGGGCTGCGTAACGGGCATGAGCCTCGCCGACAACCTGCTCATCAATCACCTCGACCGCTACGCGCAGTACGGCTTCCTGAGGCGACGCGCGATGCGTGCCGCCGCGCTCGACCTGATGGCGCGCTTCGACGTACGCGCGAGCGGCCCCGACGCACTGTTCGGCGGCCTCTCGGGCGGCAACCAGCAGAAGGCGGTGCTCGCGCGCGAGCTGTCGCTCGATCCGCTCGTCTTCCTGCTCGCCGCGCAACCGACGCGCGGGCTCGACGTCGGCGCGGTCGCCGCTGTTTATACGCACATCCGCGCGGCGCGTGAGCGCGGCGTCGGTGTGCTCCTGATCTCATCCGAACTCGACGAACTGATGAGCGTCGCCGATCGCATCGTCGTGCTGTACCGCGGACGCATCATGGGCAGCTGCACGCCCGATGCGGCCAATCGCGGACGCATCGGCGCATGGATGGCGGGCTCGGGAGACACTGCATGAATCCCGATCTGAACCTGCATGGCACCCTCGCCCGCTTGCGCATCAAGCGCGGCAACGGCAACGCTTCCCCGCAAGTGCGTGTCGCGCTGGTGGTCGGCGCATCGGTCGGGCTGGCACTCGTTGCGGCGCTGCTGCTGATCGCCGTCGTCGGCGTGCCGATCCGCGACGCGATCGCCGCCTTCGCCGACGGCGCTTGGGGCTCGCCTTACGCCATCGGCGCGTCGATCAACCGGAGCCTCGCGTTCGCGCTCGTCGGCACGGGCTTCGTGATCGCGAACCGCGCGCGGCTCACGAACGTCGGCGGCGAAGGACAGATCGCGATCGGCGGCATTGCGGCCACCGCAATGAGCCTCTACGGCGGATGCGCGCATCTTCCGTTCGGACTTTCGTTCATCGTGCCGATGCTGACCGCGGCTGCAGCGGGCGCGGTCTGGGGCGGCGTGCCGGGCGTGCTGAAGGCGAAGGCCGGCACCAACGAAGTGATCAGCACGCTGCTGCTCTCGTTCATCGCCGTATGGCTGCTCTACTGGTGCGTGCAGAGCGAAGCGCTCCTGCGCCAGCCGATGACGAGCGGCGCGACGCTGCCCGAATCGCTCGAAATTCCGGACGCGACCAAGCTGCCGGCCGTACTTGCCGCTAGCGGCATGAACCTCACCATCGGATTGCCGCTCACGCTCGTGCTTGCGGTGGCCTCCGCCGTGATGCTGCGGCGCACGCGCTTCGGGTTGTGCTTGCGCGCCGCCGGGCTGAACCCGGTCGCCGCGCGGCGTGCTGGTCTGCCGATCACGTCGGCGCTGGTCGGCGCGCTCTCGCTCGCCGGCGCGTTCGGCGGGCTCGCGGGTGCGCTGATGCTGCAAGGCGACCAGTACTCGCTGAAGGCGGGCTTCTCGTCGGGTTACGGTTTCGACGGACTCGTGGTCGGTCTGCTCGCGCGCGATTCGATCGTCGGCGTCTTCGCCGCTGCGCTGCTCTTCGGCTTCCTGCGTTCGGGCGGCATCAACATGGAAATGGTCGCATCGGTGCCCTCGGCGCTGGTGCTGATCGTGCAGGGCATCGTCACGGTCGCGCTGGCGGGCGGCGCGATGTGGCTCGAACGCAAGGGAGCACGTCAATGAACATCGAGCTTCTGGCCGTTTTTGCGGGCGCCTCGATCCGCCTCGCCGCACCGATGATGCTCGCCGCAACCGGCGAACTCATCAGCGAGCGCGCGGGGGTGCTCAACATGAGTGTCGAGGGCATGATGCTGACCGGCGCGTTTCTCGGCGCGACGTTTTCCTGGCTGACCGGCAATCCCGGAATCGGGCTCGTGTGCGGCGTGATCAGCGTGATTCCGCTCGCGCTGTTGCAGGCGTTCCTGAGCATTACGCTGCGAGCGAATCAGATCGTGACCGGCATCGGCATCAACATCCTGGCACTCGGGGGCACGACGCTCGCGTATCGCGAAGTGTTCGGCGAGCGCTCGAGCGCCGTGATTCCGGGCCTTTCCCGCTGGTCGCCGCCCGGGCTCGGGCACCTGCCGGTGATCGGCGAACCCGTGTTTCATCAGGTGTGGCTGCTGTACGCGGGACTCGCTGTGCTGATCGCGACGTCCATCGTGATGCGGCGCACCGCGCTCGGCATTGCGCTCCATGCGGCCGGCGTCGCGCCGCGTGCGGTCGATCAGTCGGGGTTGTCGGTCGCGCGCTTGCGCTATGGCGCTGTGGTGTTCTCGGGCGTGATGTCGGCAGCGGCCGGCTGCTTCATTTCCATCGGCGATATCCACACGTTCACCGAAGGCATGACGAACGGCACCGGTTATCTCGCGATCGCCGCGATCATCTTCGGCAACTGGAAGATCGGTCGCACGGCGCTCGCGTGCCTGCTCTTCGGCGCCGCGACCGCTATGCAGTTCCAGTTGCCGATGTTCGGCATTCACGTACCGACTGCGCTTCTCATCATGCTTCCGTATCTGCTCGCGCTCGTCGCGGTGGCGGGGCTCATCGGACGGCAGACCGCGCCGCCCGCGCTTACGCAGCCGTTTCGCCGATGACGTCGGACGGAGTACCATCGCGGACATCATCGATGTGTATCGATTGCCGTCCGCCCAACCATTCGACACTGTCCATGCCAAGCAAGAAGCCGTCATCGTCTGCCAAAGCGCTTTCCGCCGATATGCCGGCTGCGCCGGCCACCCGCCGGCAACAACTCGCCTCGAAGACGCGCGAGCGCATGCTGAAGATCGCGATCCGCGAATTCGCGGACAAGGGTTATAGCGGCGCGCGGGTCGAGACGATCGCGAGCCGGTCGAAGGTCAACATCCGGATGATTTACCACTACTTCGGCGGCAAGGAGAAGCTGTACGTCGAAGTGCTGGAGCATGTGCTCGCGCGGCTGCGCGAGGCGGAACTCGCGGTCACGCTAGATGTGCATACCGTCGATCCTGCCGCCGGAATCATCCAGCTTTACGACTTCACCGAAGGTCATTTTTCCGCGCACCCTGAATTGCTTTGTCTGCTTTCGTGGGAGAACCTCAACCGGGCGCGGTATCTGAAGCTCTCGAAAGTGATTCAGGCGATGTCGTCGCCGGTGCTCGATAAATTGCGTACCTTGATCAGGCGCGGCGAGACCGGCGGGACGTTGCGGCGCGGCATCGATCCGTTGCATCTCTATGTCACGCTCGTCAGCCTTGCTTATTTTCACAAGTCGAATGCCTACACGCTATCCCGCATGTTCGATACCGACATGCTCGCTGCGAGTTGGCAAGTGGCACATAAGGAGCAGGCGCATGAACTGGTGCGCGGCTTTCTTAGGAAGGGGACGGTACGTCAGCCGCTCGCGGTTGCCAGCGCTTAGGGTTCGGGTTCGGGTTCGGGTTCCGCTTCGGGCTCAGGATTTGAATCATCACCTTCGAGCCCGAGCACGGTAACGCCCACGTCCACCCGGTGCGAACCACCGCCAAGAATCAGCCCGCGCAGAAGTGAAACGTCGCTATAGTCCCGGCCGATAGCGAGCGTAATGTGATCGAGGTCGGCGAGCACATCATTGGTAGGATCAAGATCGATCCACCCGCTACCCGGGCAAAACACCGACACCCACGCATGCGAAGCATCCGCCCCGATGAGCTTGACCTGCCCCGGCGGCGGATCGTTTCGCAGATAGCCGCTCACATACCGCGCGGGCAGTCCGATCGCGCGCATGCACCCGATCATCACCTGCGCGAAGTCCTGACACACGCCGCTCTTCAGTTCGAACGCCTGATGCGCGGGCGTATCGTATGACGTGGAGAGCGGCCGGTATTTGAAGTCCGCATAAATGCGATGCATCAGGTCAATCGCACCTTCGGCGAGCGGGCGGCCCGGCGTAAAGCTGACGAGCCCGTATTCCTGCAAGTCCTGCCGCAATCCGATATTCGGCGACGCGAAGCAGAACTCCGTCTCCGGCACGAACGGCGCGCCGGCGCAAAAACGCGTGCTCGCCGCGACGGTGTCCCATGCCGGCGTCGCGGCCGGATCGAGCGATGCCCAGCGCGGCGTCAACTCGACGGTCGTCTCGCTGATCATCTGCAGCGACCGGTGCGGCGACTCCAGCGAAAAATACAGCACGTCGTTGCCGAACGCATCGACGCGGCTGTTGATATACGACGGCACCGGCTCGATGCTCTCCTCGTGCGCGATCACGCGCTGCCACGCCGTGTTCTGCGGGCGGATCGTCGCGAGATGCTGCGCAGTCTCGACGTAGGTGGAGTAGCGGTAAGTCGTCCGGTGCGACACAGACAACACGGCTTTATCAATTGTCACGACGACACCTGCAGGGATTGCGTCTTCGCGTGGCTGAAATAGCGCGCGCTGATTTCGTGCGCGGCCGCGCTCACCTGTGCCTCCAGTTCGTCGCAGACCGCGACGAGTTCGGCGTGCATGCCGTCGGCGTCGGTGGTGCAGAGCGCTCCGAGATTGCGCAGCGACGCCGCGTAAAGCGTTGCCTCGCTGAAGTCGCTGTGCGCGCCGCGTCCAGCCGCCTGCGAAATCTCGACGAGCTTCGTGCACAGGCGCTTGTACACGCCGTAAAGACCGCGCGGATTGGTCGGCTCGACGACCAACAGGTCGATCAGCGGCGGCACTTCGAAGCGTCCCGGATACAGCGAGCGGTACGTAAGTGTGCTGTCGAAGAGTTGCAGCAGCAGGTCGAAACCGCCGGGCGTCGCGATCTGCCGATGCTTCACCGCCGTGCGCAGGAACGTAGCCATCGTCGCGACGCGCTCGATGTGCCGCCCCGCGAACACCAGCCGCCATGCCTCGTCACGCGTCATGCGGTCGCCCTGCGCGCCGCTGATCGCGAGCAGTTGCGACGAGAGCGTTTCGAGCGTGCGCGTGAGCAGCACGCGGTCGTAGCGTTCGATGCCGCGCACCGGATGCAGCGCCTGGATCGCATCGCGGAAATCGTTGCGCGCCGTGAGGATCGTGCGCCAGTGATCGGTCGAGAGGCGCCCGCGGATCTCGCCACTCGCGCGCGCCTGGCTCGCGAGATTCTGCCCGATGCTCGACGCCGTGCTGCCCTCGCCGAGATTCGCGACAAGCATCCGTTCCAGCGAAGCCGACGTATAGCCGCCGCGCGGCGCGCCCGGCGGCAAGAGGCCGCATTGCCACGCGAGATCGACCATCGTGTCGAGCAGGCCTTCCGCGTCGTTGCTCTCAAGGGACGACAGGATCACGCGCATCAGCCGCGTGTTGTTCTCCGCGCGCTCGCCATAGCGTCCGGCCCAGAACAGGTTCTCCGCGGCTCGGCTCGACACCGTGCGGTGCTTGCGCGCGAGGTCGTCGGGCGTCATCGGCGTGGGCAGCAGCGAGAGCGTCGAACTCGGATGGCTCGACAGCACCCACGTATCGACGCTGCTGCTGCCATATTGCATCGATACCGACGGCTGCCGTTCCGCGCCGAGACGCGTGAAGCCACCCGGCATCACCGACCAGCCGCCTTCCATGTCGGCAATCGCGTAGACGCGCAGCACGCTGGAACGCCCCGCGATCGTGCTCTCCTCGTAACGCGGCGCGTGCGAGCCGGGAAACAGTTCCTGGATCGTGAAGGCATCGGGCATCGCCTCGATGCGCTTTTCCCACTTGGCAAGCGGCTGCAGACCGTCGCCGAAACCGCGCGGACTGCGTCCGTTCATCTCGACGCCCGGCCACGTGGGAATCACGAACGCTTCGTCGAGCGATTCGAGCGCCGCCTCGCGCGCCGCCGCCTCGCCGCACCACCACGTCGGCACGCTCGGCAGTTCGAGCCGCTCGCCCAGCAGCGAATGCGAGATGGCGGGCAGGAAGCCATGCAGCGCCGGCGATTCGACGAAGCCCGAGCCCGGCACGTTCGACACCATCACGTTGCCCGCGCGCATCACCTGCAAGAGACCCGGCACGCCGATGCTCGAATCCGCGCGCAGTTCGACGGGATCGCAGAACGCGTCGTCGAGACGCCGCAAGAGCACGTGCACGCGCTCGAGACCCGCGAAGGTCTTGAGGAACAGCTTGTCGTCGCGCACCGTCAGGTCCTTGCCTTCGACGAGCGTCACGCCGAGGTAGCGCGCAAGGAACGCGTGCTCGAAGAAGGTTTCGCTGAACGGGCCCGGCGTGAGCAGCGCGATATGCGGCGAGCCTTCCTCGCCGCGCATCGCCGCGCGCCCGCCTTCGACGAGCGACGCGATCAGCCGCGATAGAACGGCGCGAGGCGTTGCACGCGCATCGAGCGGAACTGGTCGGCGAATACGCCCGCGACGATCAGCCGGTTCTCAAGCGCATAGCCGAGCCCCGACGGCGCCTCGGTGCGATGCGCCATGATGACCCACTCGCCGCTCGGCGCGCGCGCGAGATCCACCGCGACCAGTTGCAGATACTGACCGCCCGGCGGCACGAAACCCTTCACCGAGCGCAGATAACCGGGGTGGCCGAAGACCAGCGCAGGCGGCAAAAAGCCCTTATGCAGGAGCGTCTGCGGCCCGTAGACATCCTTCACGATGGCATTGAGCAGGGTCGCGCGCTGCCTGATCGCGCGCTCCAGCTTCGCCCACTCGGCTTCGTCGATGAGGAACGGCAACAGGTCCAGCGCCCACGGACGAGGCTCGCCGTTATCCGCGTAGACGTTGTAGCTGATGTCGTTGTCGCGCACCTGCTGCGCGATGGAGTCGACCGCGTGATCGAGACCGGCGATGCCTTCGTCGCCGAGCAGATCGAAGAAGCGCCGCCAGGTGGGACGCAACTGACCCGATGCATCACGCAGTTCGTCCCAGTGTCCCTCCCTTACCGGCAGCGCGCGCAAAGGCGATGAGACCTTCGCGCGAACCGCGACTTCTTCGAAAGGGAGTGAGGTTTGAACGGCCAAGTTGAACCAGGTGTAGTTTTAGTAATCGGGTGAGCGCGGCGACTTCAACATTGACGTCATCGCCAGCGGCGCAGGTCGAGCGTGAACGGAAATTCGAGGCTGCGCTGCGGCTCGCCCACGTTCATGCGTCCCGGCGTGTGGCCGCTCTTGAAGAAGCGTGCGCGCCGCCGGCTCTCCGCCTCGTAGGCGTTGACCGGGAACGTGCCATAGTTGCGGCCGCCCGGATGTGACACATGATAACGGCATCCGCCGATCGAACGCTTGTTCCATGTATCGATCACATCGAAGGTGAGCGGCGCATCGACGCCGATCGACGGATGCAGCGCCGACGACTGCTGCCACGCCCTGAAGCGCACGCCCGCGACGTGCTCGCTTGCGCGGCCGGTCGGCTGCAAGGGCAGCGGCACGCCGTTCACCGTCACCACATGCCGGTTGCTGTTCAGGCCGAGCACATGCACTTCGAGCCGCTCCACCGACGAATCCACGTAACGCACCGTCCCGCCCGGCGCACCCTCCTCGCCCATCACGTGCCACGGTTCGAGCGCGTTGCGCACCGTCAGTTCGATGCCGCTCGAGTGGACCGTCCCGACCAGCGGGAAGCGGAATTCGAAGTGCGGCGCGAACCACGCGGCGTCGAACGCGAAGCCGGACGCGTTGATGTCGGCGATCACGTCCTCGAAGTCCATCTTGATGAACGAGCCGAGCATGAAGCGGTCATGCAGCTCCGTACCCCAGCGCGTGAGACGCGTCGTGTAGGGCTTCTCCCAGAAGCGCGCGACGAGCGCGCGCAACAACAACTGCTGCACGAGGCTCATGCGCGCGTGCGGCGGCATCTCGAAGCCACGCAGTTCCAGGAGACCCAGACGGCCGGTCGGGCCATCGGGCGAATACAGCTTGTCGATGCAGAACTCGGCGCGGTGCGTGTTGCCGGTCACGTCGATCAGCAGATTGCGCAGCGTGCGGTCGACGAGCCACGGCGGCAGCTTCGCGCTGTCGCGGCCGCCTAGCAGGTCGAGTTGCCGCTGCAGTTCGTTGAACGCGATCTCCAGTTCGTAGAGCTGGTCGTTGCGTGCCTCGTCGACGCGTGGTGCCTGGCTCGTCGGTCCGAGGAAAAGCCCCGAGAACAGATACGAGAGCGACGGATGATTGATGAAGTACGCGATCAGGCTCGCGAGCAGGTCCGGCCGCCGCAGGAACGGGCTGTCGGCGGGTGTCGCGCCCCCGAGCACGAAGTGGTTCCCGCCGCCCGTGCCGGTGTGACGGCCGTCGGTCATGAACTTCTCGGTGCTCAGATAGGTCTCGTGCGCCGACTGGTACAGGTATTCGGTATGGTCGACGAGTTCGTCCCAGTTCGATGCCGGGTGAATGTTCACTTCGATCACGCCCGGGTCCGGCGTCACCTGAAGCAGCTTCAGCCGTCGGTCGCGCGGCGGCGGATAGCCTTCGATGATCACCTTCATCTGGAGTTCGGCGGCCGTTGCTTCGACTGCGGCGAGCAGGTCCAGATAGTCGTCGATTTCGGTGAGCGGCGGCATGAAGACATGCAGCAGGCTGTGGCCGCTGCCGAACGATTCGGCTTCGACCTTCGGTCCCGCCGCCCGCGCCGGATCGCGCGCCTCGACGCATAGCGCCGTGCGCCGAATCCACGAGGCGGACTCGCCCCGCGCAGGCTCGCGCGACGCCGTCGCGGCCGAAGGATCCGCGGCTCCTGTGCCTGCTCCGGTTCCCGTCCCGGCTCCCAGGCCGCCGACGCCCGCCCAGCCCGCCGTCTCGACCGCGCCCGGCACGCCGGCCGCGAGCGTTCCACCGCCGTACTGCATGCGCAATTCCGTCGCCGATCGCAACGGCGCCTGCTGCCCGAACGGATCGACCGGATGCTGGTACGGGAAGTCGCCTGCGCTCACCCACGGCAGCGAGTCGAGCGGCAACCGATAGCCCATCGGCGAATCGCCGGGGATCAGGTACATGCGGTCATCGCGGAAAAACCACGGGCCGCTGACCCAGTGCGGCGGCTGCATCGGGATGTCGCGCTCGCGCGTGATCGGCAGCACGTAACCCGTCACTCGCGCCAGACCCGCGTCGAACACGCGCCGCAGACGCACACGCTCCAGTTCGTCGTCCAGTTCCGATTCGAACGGGTCGACGTTGACCGGCAGCTTGCGCTCGCGCCACAGGTAGTAGAACGTGTCCTCGTAGCCGGCCTGGACGTGCTTCGTGTCGAGCGCGAGCTTGTTCGTCAGATGCAGGATGAAGCGGTGCGCGTCTTCCGCGGTATAGGCGCCGGGATCGCGTTCGTCGGCGAAGAGCGTCGGGTCGGACCAGACCGGCTGGCCGTCCGCGCGCCAGTACAGCGACATCGCCCAGCGCGGCAACTGCTCGCCCGGATACCACTTGCCCTGCCCGATATGCAGAAAGCCGCCGACGCCATAGCGCGCGCGCAACTTGTCCATCAGACCGACCGCATAGCCGCGCTTGGTCGGCCCGAGCGCGTCGGTGTTCCATTCGGCAGCGTCGCGGTCGCGCACGGCGACGAAAGTCGGCTCGCCGCCCATCGTCAGGCGCACGTCCATGTCCGTGAGGCGCTGATCGACGTGCGCGCCCATCGCGAGCACGTCGGACCAGACTTCCTCGGTGTACGGTTTCGTCACGCGCGGCGTTTCCAGCACGCGCTCGACCGACATCAGATGCTCGAACTCGACCTCGCTCTTGTCGACGGCGCCCGAGATCGGCGCGGCGCTGCCCGGTTCCGGCGTGCACGCGACAGGAATGTGCCCCTCGCCCGCGAGCAGTCCGGACGTCGGATCGAAGCCGATCCAGCCCGCGCCCGGCAGATAGACCTCGCACCATGCGTGCAGGTCGGTGAAGTCGACTTCGGTGCCGCTCGGGCCGTCGAGCGAGCGCTGGTCCGGTGCGAGCTGGATCAGGTAGCCGGACACGAAGCGCGCAGCGAGCCCGAGATGCCGCAGCGTCTGGACGAGCAGCCAGCTCGTGTCACGGCAGGAGCCGAGCGCCTTTTCCAGCGTCTCCTCGGGCGTCTGCACGCCGGGCTCCATGCGGATGATGTAGGCGATCTCGCTCTGCAACCGCTGGTTCAGCGCGACGAGGAAATTGGTCGTGCCGGCCGGCGTCGTATCGATGCTCTCGACGAACTCCTTGAGCCGCGGGGTCAGCTCTCCCTTCACGAGATACGGCGCGAGTTCCGTCTCGACGTGCGGCTCGTACTTGAACGGGAACTCCTCGGCGCTCGGCTCGAGGAAGAAGTCGAACGGGTTGTACACCGCCATTTCGACGACCAGGTCGACCGTGACCTTGAACTCGCGCGTCTTCTCGGGGAAGACGAGGCGCGCCTGATAGTTGGCGAACGCGTCCTGCTGCCAGTTGACGAAGTGATCGGCCGGTTCGACCCGCATCGAATACGAGATCACTGGCGTGCGGGTATGGGGTGCGGGCCGCAGCCTCAAGACCTGCGGGCCGAGCGCGACAAGGCGGTCGTAGCGGTAGTGCGTGATGTGGTTCAGCGCGACGCGGATTGACACACCTGGCTCCTCTTCGAATGAGATGATCGGCAACGAGGCCGTTGCCGACTTCGCGGATTGTACGTCCCATCATGCAGCAGACAATTTACCGATTGAACAAAGTCGTATGGCCGGGACGTCCGCCGGCCTTTCGTGTTGTGAATCGCGGCACGTCGCTTGCTCACTGCTTCCGATAGTCCCGCACCCACCTGACTGTCTACCATGAAAACGTTTCATTGCGACCGATGCCAACAACACGTCTTCTTCGAAAACGTGAAATGCGAGTCCTGCGCCGCGCTGCTCGGCTACGTTCCCGCGCTCGCGGAAGTCTGCGCGTTCGAACCCGCCGAAGAAGGCACGTGGCGCAACCTGCATGAATCGGCGGACGGCGCGCTGTACAAACAGTGCAACAACTACGCACTGGAAAACGTCTGCAACTGGATGCTTCCCGCCGATTCGCCCGACGTGCTGTGCCCCGCCTGCAGCCTCACCCACACCATTCCGAACCTGTCGGTTCCGGAGAACCGCGTCTACTGGTACCGGCTCGAAACCGCCAAGCGGCGGCTNCTCTATGCCCTCGCCGCGCTCGGACTGCACGTCGAATCTCGCAAGGACAATCCCGAGACCGGCCTGCAGTTCGAATTCCTCGAAGACGGCGGCGTCGGCGAGAAAGTCCTGACGGGCCACGACAACGGCCTCATCACGATGAACATCGCCGAAGCCGACGACGCGCATCGCGAAAAGACCCGCATGGAGATGGGCGAGCCTTATCGCACCTTGCTGGGGCATTTCCGCCATGAAATCGGCCATTACTATTTCGACCGGCTCGTTACCGGTTCGAAATGGGAAGAGCCGTTTCGCGCCCTCTTCGGCGACGAACGCACCGACTACCAGACCGCGCTCCAGTCGCACTACGAAGAAGGCCCGCCCGTCGACTGGGACGTGTCGTACGTTAGCGCCTACGCGACCACGCATGCCTGGGAGGACTGGGCCGAGACATGGGCGCACTACCTGCACATCGTCGACACGATCGACACGGCGGCCAACTGCGGCCTCGAACTCAAACCCGACGACAAGAACGAGCCGACGCTCACCGACAGTTCGCCGATCGAAAGCGAGAGCTTCGATAACCTGATGAAGCGCTGGTTCCCGTTGACCTATGCGCTCAACAGCCTGAACCGCAGCCTCGGCCTCGCGGATGCCTATCCGTTCACGCTCGCGCCGAAGGTGATCGACAAGCTGCGCTTCGTACACCGCGTGATCGCGAGCGCCGGGTCGACGCAGGAAGCCATCCCGAAACAGATCAGCGAACCCGGGGCGTCCAGCGCAGATCCGGCACCTGCGAAACCCGCCGACGCTCTGCCGGATGACAAGAGCGCGCCCGCGCCGTCCGGTGGAACGGCAGTTGCTTGATACCGGCTGTGGCCTGCCATACCCTTCGCCGCTCCATTGCTGCATCACCGAGAAAGGACCTCCGATGAGACTCCGCGTTGGTTACGACCTGATGTATGAGTGCGCGCAGCCAACACCGATGTTGCTGATGCTGAACACCCATTACTCGCGCGCGCAGGACATGCTCGTGCCGGATCACATCTATACCGATCCGCTCGTGCCGCTACGCCAGTACCGCGATTCGTTCGGCAATCTCTGCACGCGGCTCACCGCGCCGGCGGGCAAGCTGACGCTTTCGGCTCGCGGCGTCTTCGAGGTCCCGCCGCACCACGAGATACCGGAGACGAACGGCTATCAGCATGCAATCGAGGAACTCCCGGACGAATGCATGGTGTACCTGCTCGGCAGCCGCTACTGCGAAACCGACCTGCTCTCCGAAGTCGCGTGGCAGACCTTCGGTCACACGCCGCTCGGCCGCGACCGCGTCCAGGCGATCTGCAACTTCGTCCACAACCACATCCGCTTCGACTACAACTGCGCGCGCCCGACCAAGACCGCCTGGGAAACCTGGCAAGACGGCGCCGGCGTGTGCCGCGACTACGCGCATCTGGCCGTCGCACTGTGCCGCTCGATGAACATTCCGGCGCGCTACTGCACGGGCTACATCAGCGACGTCGGCCTGCCGCCGCCCTACGCGCCGATGGACTTCTGCGCGTGGTTCGAGGCCTACCTCGGCAATACGTGGCACACCTTCGACCCGCGCAACAACGCGCCGCGCACCGGCCGCATCCTGATGGCGCGCGGCCGGGATGCCGCCGATGTCGCGATCAGCAACACCTTCGGGCCGACGATTCTCAGCAACTTCTTCGTCGTCTGCGAACCGGAGTGAAGCACGCCGGACCCACGCGGCAAGTGTTCATGCCATTCATGCCGTTTGCGTCTGGCTCTGGCTGCCAGGCGGCTCGCCCGGTTCCGGCGCGAGCGGCAGCAGGAAGTCCTGGCTGACGTGGCTCGCGAGGTCGTTCACACGCGCGAGGAAACTCACCAGATACGCATGCAGGCCGCCCTGCAGAATGTCCTGGATGCGTCCGTTCTTCAGTTCCTCGCACAGTTGTGTCGCCAGCCGCGCCGTCTCGCTGCTGCGCCCGTTCATCACCTTGCCGATCAGATGCTGCACTTCCGCGATGCTCGCCGCGAGCGAGCGCGGCCAGTCGCCGTACAGGATCAAGAGGCCCGCGACGCGCTCCGGCGTAACGACATCGCGATACACCTTGCGATACACCTCGAAGCCCGACACCGAACGCAGCACCGCGGTCCAGTGGTAGTAGTCGAAGGGCTGCGCCGACGTATCCGCGCGCTGCTCCAGCATCTCGAACTTCACGTCGAGAATGCGCGCGGTGTTGTCGGCACGTTCGATGAAAGTGCCCAGACGCATGAACCAGAACGCGTCGTCCTTCACGAGCGTCCCTAGCTGCACACCGCGCGACAGATGCGAGCGGAACTTGACCCATTCGAGAAACTCGTAGGGGTCGCGCTCGAGAATGCCGTCGGCGATCAGGCGCTGCGCGTCGAGCCACGTCGTGTTGAGGCTCTCCCACAGTTCGCTGTTGGTCGAGCTGCGCACCGCCCGCGCGTTCTCGCGCGCCGCGCGCAGGCAGCTCAGGATCGACGACGGGTTCGACAGGTCGCGAACCATGAAGTCGATCACGTCGCGGCTTTTCATGCCCTGATGCCCGGCGGCATAGACGCCGGAGAGTTCGGAAATCGACAGCATCGCGCGCCAGCCCAGTTCGGCGTATTCGTCGGACTGGGGCAGCAGCGACAACTGGTAATTCGCGTCGAGCATCCGGGCTGTGTTTTCGGCGCGCTCGGTATAGCGCGCCATCCAGAAGAGATGATCCGCGGTACGGCTCAGCATGGGTGCTCCCGGTCCTCTTGTTCGACTCTTGTTGAAAGTTGCGACGGATGTCGCGAGCGATGGTCTCTTCGCATCAGCGCTCGAGTACCCACGTATCCTTGGTGCCGCCGCCCTGCGACGAATTCACCACGAGCGACCCCTCGCGCAAGGCCACGCGCGTGAGTCCGCCCGGAACCATCCGCACCTCGTTGCCCGACAGCACGAACGGCCGCAGGTCGATATGGCGCGGCGCGATGCCGGCTTCGACGTAAGTCGGGCAGGTCGAGAGCGCGAGCGTCGGCTGGGCGATGTACTTGTCGGGATTCGCCTCCAGCACGGTGCGGAACGCCTCGATCTCCGCCGTCGTCGACGCCGGCCCGACCAGCATGCCGTAGCCGCCCGCTCCGTGCGTTTCCTTGACGACCAGATCCTTCAGGTTCGCGAGCACGTGCTTGAGGTCATCGGGCTTGCGGCACATCCAGGTCGGCACGTTGTTGAGGATCGGTTCCTCGCCGAGATAGAAGCGCACCATGTCGGGCACGTACGGATAGATCGACTTGTCGTCGGCGATGCCTGTCCCCACCGCGTTGCACAGCGACACGTTGCCCGCGCGATACGCCGAGATCAGCCCCGCCACGCCGAGCGTCGAATCCGCGCGGAACACGTCCGGATCGAGGAAGTCGTCGTCGAGGCGCCGGTAGATCACATCCACGCGCTGCGGCCCTTGCGTCGTACGCATGTAGACGTGATCGTTCTCGACGAAGAGGTCCTGCCCCTGCACCAGCTCGACACCCATCTGCTGCGCGAGGAACGCGTGCTCGAAGTACGCGGAGTTGTACATGCCCGGCGTCAGCACGACGATGCCGGGATTGTCGACGCCCGCGGGCGCGGCCGCGCGCAACGTATCGAGCAGCAGGTCCGGGTAGTGCGCGACCGGCGCCACGCGATTGCGCGCGAAGAGGTCGGGAAAGAGCCGCATCATCATCTTGCGGTTCTCGAGCATGTACGACACGCCCGACGGCACGCGCAGGTTGTCTTCGAGCACGTAGAACTCGCCCTGGCCGGCGCGCACGATGTCGATGCCCGCGATGTGCGCATAGATGTCGCGCACGACGGAGACGCCCTTCATCTCCGGACGATACTGCGCATTGTTCAGGATCTGCTCTTCCGGGATGATGCCGGCCTTGATGATGTCCTGATCGTGATAGACGTCGTGGATGAAGCGGTTGAGCGCATTCACGCGCTGGCGCAGGCCGCGCTCCAGCGCCTTCCATTCCGTAGCGGGGAAGATGCGCGGAATCACGTCGAAGGGAATCGTGCGCTCGGCATCGACGCCCAGTTCGTCCTTGCCATAAACCGCAAAAGTGATGCCGACGCGCCTGAAGTTCAGGTCCGCCTCCGCACGCTTCAGGTGAATCTGCTGCTCGCTCTGCGTGTTCAACCAGTTCATGAATTCCAGGTAATGCATGCGCGGATCGCCCGCGCCACGAAACGCCGCCGCCGGAACGCCTGCCGCCTGGAGGTCGGAACGTTCGAACATTTCGTTGAAGAAAGCTTGCGTCATAAACCGGTCTTCCATGTGAAGTGCGTTGCCGGGCTCGGTCCCGGCTTATCTGTGCATGCTTTCGCACGGCCTTCGCACGGCGTTCGTCGCTCGCGGTTCGCGACAGTCGCAAAGCGTTCGAACGCCGGCCGCACCGGCGCGCGGTGCGGACATTGTCTCTTCACGCGGCAAGCGCGAACGTGCGATGCATAACGCCTGCAAATCCATCGCGGCCGCGCAAAAGTGAACGAGATGGTTAAAGCAACAACCACGCCAACGTTGCGCGGCATGAAAGGAAGGCCCGTTGTGCCCGATTCGATGGCGCGCCGGGCGACACGTTTTGGCGCCTGCGCACCAATGCGGGGCGCGATTTACGCACGATCGCACAGTTAAGGGTTTTGCGGGGTCGCTTATGCTTGGCGTTCTTAGTCGACCGACCTCAGAGGCGATCCATGACGCAATCGGCATTTTCAGGCGCGCTGCCACTCCCGCATTCCTTCGACTTCGACGGCCAGTCAGTGCGCTACGGCGTGATCGGCGCGGGCGAGCCGCTGGTCTTCGTGCACGGCACGCCGTTTTCCTCGCAGGTCTGGCGGCGGATCGCGCCGATCGCCGCTCGCGTGCGGCAGGTGTTCTATTTCGATCTGCTCGGCTACGGCGCGTCGGAACAGCGCGCGGGACAGGACGTATCGCTCGCCGTGCAGAACCGCTTGCTCGCTGCGTTGCTGAATCACTGGCAACTCGGGAAGCCCGATGTCGTCGCCCACGACTTCGGCGGCGCGACGTCGCTTCGCGCCGCCCTGCTGAACGGTTGCGATTACCGGTCGCTCCTCCTCGTCGATCCGGTCGCGGTGGCGCCGTGGGGCTCGCCGTTCGTTCGGCACGTCCGCGCGCATGAAGCCGCGTTCGCGGGCGTGCCCGCCTATATCCATGAGGCGATGCTCGATGCGTACCTGCAGGGCGCCGTGCATCGCAAACTCGACGCCGATACCTTGCGCATCCACGCCGCGCCATGGACGGGCGAGACCGGTCAGGCGGCCTTCTACCGCCAGGCCGCGCAGATGGACCAGCGCTACACGGACGAAGTCGAGCCGCGCTACGGCGACTTGCGCTGCCCGGTCGCAATCCTGTGGGGCGAAGAGGATCAATGGATCCCTGTCGAACGGGGCGAAGCGCTATCGAAGATGATTCCCGGGGCGCGTCTCACGCGCGTGAAAGGCTCGGGTCATCTGATGCAGGAGGACGCGCCGGAAGCGATCGTCGGCGAGCTGCTCGGGTTCCTTCAGCACGCGCGTTAAGGACCGCGTCACGCAATTGGGGCAACTCCCCGCCACCGGCATGCGCGCACTGGCCCGGATACTGCATTCGATGCGCCGGTATGATTCGTCAGTCCCGGTTTTAACCAAATAGTACGGACCCCACGCCGTCTCGCTGCCAGACGACGCCCTCGCATGGTGCATGAGCACCCCATTGCGGGGCAGCGTTTTGCCAGGCCGATGCATGCGGGGCTGTCTTTTGCCCGGGCCGACTCGCCAACCCGAAAAGACGAAGGATCAACGTGAACAATCGCGCGTCCGAACCGAGCTTGGCACGATACGCATTGTGGAATCGCAAGCAGAAGCGGGTTCCGGCGAACTCGCGGCGGGTGCTCGTCGCCAATGCCGACAAGGCGCTCGGCGAATCGCTCAGCTCGCTGTTCGCCCTGAAAGGCTTTTCGACGGACTTCGCCCTCGACGTCACCACGGTTCGCACGATCGTTCGATCGTGGAAGCCGCAGGTCACCTTTCTCGATACACGCATCGGCGGATGCGGCAACTACGCGCTGGTGCGCGAACTGCGCGCGCTCAATGGCGATCAGACCGGCGTCATCATCGCGATGAGCAGTTTTCTGCCCGAGGAACCGGTCCAGCGGTTGAAGGAAGCGGGCTACGACGGCCACTGCCGGCGGCCGTGCGCCGTCTGGCAGATGACCGATCTGCTCGATGAGTTCTTCGCGCCGGGGCCGGGGTCCGTGCGGTGACGGCGGCGGCGCCGGTAGTCCGGCGCCGCTGTGTTCAGTCGGAAGCGCGCGTGCTGCGCTGGGCGACGCTCGCCGCTTCGTTCGATGCCGGCTGCGGCTGCGGCGTCAATGCGAACCTGCTTGCGGGTCTGCGTGCGCCTGCGCCTGTGATGCGTCGCTGGCCGTGACGACGCCCGCGGCCGTGCGTTCGACACCCTGCTCCTCATTCTGCGCATGGCTCGACGACCGTCCGATGCCGGCGATAAGGAGCGTCGCCGCCACCGCGACGCCGACGAGTACCGCCGCGACCGCGAATCCGCCGTTCTTCTTCCGCATGACTCTCCCTGATCCGATGCAATAGCGTTCAAAGCGCGTTCAAAGCCGCAGCACGACCGCCCCGGCGATCACCGCGGCCACGCCGGTCCACTGCAGGACGGTCAGCCGCTCCGCGCTCAGGGTCAGGCCGAGCAGGGCGGTTACGCCGCCTGATAGCGTGCTCAGCACGGTGACGACCGCGACCGCTCCCGTCGACGCCCCGATGGCGAAGCTGCCCAGCGCGGCGAGACTGGCTGTCGATTGCGCGAGCAGCAGCGGCCACGCAGACGCGGGCGGCGCCTGCCAGGTTTCGCCGCGCGACACCGTCAGGATCAGCGCGAGGCTCGCCGCGCCGAGCGCGTAGCCGACAAAAAGTGTCGCCGTGGTGCCGAGTGCCGGCAATGCGTAGCGCCCCTGAACGAAGAACCCGACGCCGTACAGCAAAGCGGCCAGTATCGCAAAGAAGACCGGGGACGTCTGCGCGGCATGCCGCACGACGGGTGCCTCACGGGTGATCGCGGTCAGCGGCACGCCGCCGATACAGATCAGGATGCCCGCGACGCCGAGCGCGCCGAGGCGCTCGCCGCTCAGCACGGAGAGGATGGTGGTGACGGCGCCGTAGCTCATCGCGATCGGCGCGACGATGGCGGCCTTGCCGGTCGAAAGCCCTTTCGAAAGCGTGAGCGAGCCGAACAGCGTGCAGACCGCCGCCGCGAGCGCGCCCGCCCAGCCGCTCGCGGGCGCGGCAAAGGCCTGGCTGCGCGCCGCGGGCATCGACAGGAAAACCGACCCGACGACGACGAGCCCGAAGCACAGCGACACGAACACCGCCCGCCGCACGCCGATCCTGCGCGCCGACATGCCCGCCAGAAAATCCGTGATGCCCCAGAAAAATGCGGCCAGCAGCCCGAATGTCACGCCCACGTCCTGTCCTCCGCCGGGAACCGGCTGATCCTATCCGCTTTGGCGGGCGGCGGCGGCGTACCGGATCAGCGGGAGGATGCGTTCAGGACTCGTCCGCGCTCATCGCCGGCATGGCTTGCCGATCCCGCGCGTGTTCCCGGAAGCGGATCATGCCCTTGCCCGACGACTTGGCTTCGTAGAGCGCGCTGTCGGCGTGTTTCAGCACGTCGTCGAACGATTCGCCGGCGTCGGCGATCGCGATGCCGACGCTCGCGCACACCAGCGCGCGCCCGCCCGACGCCAGCGGATACGGCGCCGAAAGCTCATGGATGATGCGCCGCGCGAGCACGGCGCTCGCGGACGTGCCCGTCTGCGACGCGACGACGGCGAACTCGTCGCCGCCTAGACGCGCAACCAGTTCGCCACGCCGCATCACGTTGCGCAGGCGGTCCGCGACCTGCTTCAGCACTTCGTCGCCGGCGTTATGGCCGAGCGTGTCGTTGACGTGCTTGAAGCCGTCGAGATCGACGTACATGACGGCGACGCGCTGTCCCCGCACGCTCGCCGACGCCGACAGGAGCCGCTTCGCGTGATCGCCCAGATAGCGGCGGTTCGGCAGGCCCGTGAGCGAATCGTGGTGCGCCCAATGCAGAATTTTGGCTTCGGACTTCCGGCGCTCGGTGACGTCCTCGATGATGACGACCTCGCTTCCGTCAGGCACCGGATTGCGCGTCATTTCGAGCTGGCGGCCATCCGCGAGCTTGAGGTCGAGCGGCGCGCGCTCCTCGCGCAGCCATTCGGTGCAGCGTCGCACGAGTTCGTTGCGCAAGGTTTCGCCGAACTTCGCGAGTCCCACGTAGCCGATGAATTCCGGCAGCGGCACGTTCAGCCGCAGCATCTCGACCGTCGCGCCGAAGAGTTCCGCCGCCTTGCGATTCGCGATGACGACCTTGCCGGCTTCGTCGATCGTGCACAGGCCGTGCGGCATGTGGGCGAGCGCGGCGTCGAAGCGGGCGGCGAGTTCGGCGTGCCGCTGCTCCGCCGTCATCAATCCGACGAGCGCGCGATAGTGGCGGCGCACGACCGATACCATCGCGCCGACATACAGGAAGAGCGGCGGAATGAGAATCCAGTAGGCGGCATCGGCGGCGAAGGCGGCGCCGATGCCGATCGGCACTGCGCCCATGCAGATCTGCGCGATCGCGAGGCGCGGCAGCGCGGCGTTCCGCGACGCGATGCCGCCCAGGATGCCCGCCGTCACCATGATGGCGAGCGTGGCGAGCACGGCATCGCGCGAGATCACGCTCGCCATCGCGCCAAGGCCGAACAGCAGGCACGCGCACAGCGCAAACGGCACGTAGCGCGCGGCCCACGGTCCCGGATGAAGCGGCGCGGGGCGGCTCTTCGCGCGGTAGATCTGCACGACGGCGAGACGCGCGGCGAGCAGGCAGATGTCGAGAACGAGCCAGAGGAACGCCCAGAGCTCGTGCAGGCGAAGCACGGCGGCAATCGCGACGAACACCCCGGCGATGCCGGACAGGAGCAGCGGCCGATTGTCTTCGAGAACGGTCGAGAGGAGCGAAGAGCGGATCGCGGCGGTGATTTCGCCATCCTCGGTGGGCGGCGTCGCCAGAATGGAATCGATGAGGGATGGGTCGACTGGCATACGGTGGCCGTGTTGGGACGTGGGTTCTGCTGGCCGCACCGGAGCCGCCGCTATTCGTGTTTACGGCGGGGTCGCGCGTTTCTTGAATGCGGACAAATCTTGCCGCTTGTGCGGGGCGCCGTATGGAAGCGTGCGCAACGCTTGTGCATAATGGCCGCGTTCCAATTTCCGGTCACCGCCATGTCAGTTTCACCCCGACGCGCCCGCGTGCGGCACAAACCGCCGCGCGGGGCGCTCGTGCGTTATCAGGACCGCATCGCGGAAGTGCTCGGCGAAGCACGCGGGCAACGCGTGATGATCCGCTCGATTCACGCCGACGGCGTCGAGCGGAAGACGGCCGTGAAGTGGGTGAATCTGATGCCGCTGGAGGGGCAGCTGTTTTAAGGAGCGGCCTGCGCGTCTCGGCGAAATGACGGGACTCGTCTATCCCGCCGCGCCGACCGGTCTGGCAAACCGGGCGCGGAAACTGAACAATCGGTGAATGAGGGAGGACTTGATCTGTTGCGCCGGTTGCGGCGTCATTACGCCCGCCAATGCTTCCGGCTCCGGCGGCTCCGCCATCTCGGTCACCGCCCGGGCCTCCTGCGCTTTTGCACACCGCTGATTCAGCAGCATCCTCATCGCGGCTTCATCGATCAGTGCGCGGGCCTGAATCCAGCCATGCTCGAAGCGCAGCGCATAGTCGATGTCGGTGTAATCGTGATACTGGCCGGAGTCGGCGAGCGCAGTCGCTGTCGAGATGACCCGTTGCAGCGTCCAGGCTTCTATTTCGTTGGTGTCCGTCGGCACGTGCGACCTCTCTCACTGGTGAGGTCTACGGATCTTAGCCCAGCGTCCGGGCCGCGCCCGTCGTCTGCCGACAACACCGCATCAAAAAATCCACACGAATGAGCGTGCGCAAATCTGGCCGTGGACCGATGCTCGCGCGCCGCCGCCAGCACCGTTACCGTCACGTCCCTTCGACCGCGCGCTTGAGCCGCCGCAGCGCTTCCCCGGATTCCTCCCGAATCCGGGCGCGCAACAGAAGCCGGTCCAGGATCGCGAACCATAGCGTCGGGGCGCGATAGGTGAACACGCGTTCGAAACGCGTCCGGCGCGCGGTCGGCGTCAACGAGTAGGCGACCGTCCCGGCGCGCCTCCCGCCGATCGTTCCGTCGATGATCCAGCTTCGCGGAAGTTCCTTCGCGACGACCGTCCACACGGCGCGTCCGGACCTGCCCGCCACGCGAAAGTCTTCGGGCACCTCTTCGCCCGGGTCGAGCGGATGATCGACCGCGCCCGACACCGCGAGCGACGACGGATGCCACGTCGGCCAGTGCGCGGGCGTCGTGACGTAATCGAAGACGACCCCGGCCGGGCGATCGATCTGCGTGACACTGACGATGCGCGTTTCGAACACGGCCCATCGCGGCGCCGGCAGGAACAGCAGCGCAATGCCGATGGCAAATACGGCCAGCACGCCGGCAAGCCGTGCGCGAAGGTGCCTCACGATGCCTCGACTCCACCCCGTTGGAGATCGGATCAGTGTACTTCTGCGCGGCGCGCGCAACGCGGTTGAGCGGCGCAAAGCACCGCCTGTCCGGTCGCCTACAAACATTTAATTCACCCATATAATCGCCGGACCCGGGCGCCTCGACAGACCGAACCCCGGGCCGGCGCCGCCGCGCGCCGCTTTCATGCACCCGCTTCCAACCTCACGGAGCCACCGATGAATGTGAATGCGCTGTCGAAGAAGGGTCTGCCACGCCGCCGGTACGCGGCGCTCACCACGCGGAGCGCGGTCGCGCTGGCCGCCACGCTCGCGTTCGGCGCGTGTGCGCCAACGTTTGCGCAAGACTCCGACGACTTCCGCTTCGGCGGCCATCACGGCGATCACGGCGGCGGCGGCGACCGCGACGTGAAGGTGATGATCATCTCGATGTTCGGCCCCGAAGGGCAGGTCTGGCTCGACCGCCTCGGCCCGTGGAAGGCGATCAAGGTGCCGGGACTGTCGCCGGACTATCCCGAAGTGCACTGCAACCGGCAGGACATCTGCGTGCTGACCACGGGCATGGGACACACGAACGCCGCCGCTTCGCTGATGGCGCTCACCTTCTCCGACAAGTTCGACCTGCGCCGCACCTACTTCATGATCGCGGGCATCGCGGGCATCGATCCGATGCAGGGCACGGTCGGCTCGGCGGCGTGGGCGAAGTACCTGGTGGACTTCGGGATCCAGTGGGAAATCGACGCCCGCGAAAAACCCGACAGCTGGCCGAGCGGCTTTGTCGGCATCAACACGAAGTCGCCGACGGACAAACCGTCGCTCGACTATCGCACGGAGGTGTTCGCGCTGAATGCGAAACTCGCCCATACGGCGTTCGCGCTGTCGCGCAATGTCGTGCTCTCCGACAGCCCGGAGGCGCAGGCCGCGCGCGCAAAGTTCAGCTACGCCCCGGCGAATCAGGTGCCGAAGGTGATCCAGTGCGACACGCTGGCGGGCGACACGTGGTGGTCGGGCAAGTACATCGGCGAGCGGGCGCGCGACTGGACCAAGCTGCTCACCGACAACAAGGGCACCTACTGCACGACGCAACAGGAAGACAACGCCACGTATGAAGCGCTCAAGCGCGCGGCGAGCACGGGGCGCGTCGACCTGAACCGGGTGGCGGCATTGCGTTCGGGATCGGACTTCGACCGTCCCTACGAGGGCCAGACGGCCGGGGACAATCTCCTCAACTACCAGGCGCAGGGCGGCTTCGCGCCCGCTATCGAGAACCTTTATCGCGCGGGCAATCCGCTCGTGCAGGACATCGTCGCGCACTGGAGCGAATGGCGTTACGGCGTGCCGACGCGCTGATCTTTGCAACGAAGACGGCGGCGCCAGCCGCCGTCCGCACCTGCCGCCGAATGCTTCGGACCAGAAAATAAAGCGCCGTATTCCGCCGCTGATTCAACAGACAATTTGCGCTGTCCTTCGCCGGTTCCGCACGCCGCGCCTCATTTACAGAAATCGTATTCAAAAGCGCCCGGCGGAACACTACACTGCCTTTCATGGTTTAGTCGCATCGTTCAATGCGCTGGCTTCGCCCCTGCGGCAATCCAGGCGAAGAATCCCCCCGTTGACGGGCGTTCAGTCGATCGGCAAAACGATCAGTACACGGAACCGACCACCATGACGGGCACAGTCCATGCCCGCCGCCCCCCGCGCGGCGGACGCCGGCTACGTCTGGCCTTGATCTCGCTTCTCGGCACGTCGGGCGCCTGCGCCCTCGCCGCGCCGGGCGGCGGACAGATCGTCGCCGGCTCGGGGTCGATCGCGACCCAGGGACCGCATACGGCAGTGCAGCAGAACACGGACCGGCTCGTCATCGACTGGAACAGGTTCAGCACGCGCCCGAACGAGTCGGTAACGTTCAGCCAGCCGGGCGCCCGGTCGATCGCGCTTAACCGCGTCGTCGGGCAGGACCCGTCGGTGCTGCTCGGCAAGCTCGATGCCAACGGTCAGGTGTTCATCGTCAATCCCAACGGCGTGCTGTTCGGCGCCGGTTCGCGGGTGAATGTCGGCGGCCTGATCGCGTCGACGCTCAACCTGTCCAAGAGCGATTTCCTGGCGGGCCGCTATACCTTTGCGAGCGGCGGCGCGGCCGGGGCGGTCGTCAACATGGGCGTCATTCGCGCGGCGCCGGGCGGTTACGTCGCGCTGATCGGCCGGCGCGCAGTCAACGAGGGCACGATCGCCGCGCCCGGCGGCTATGCGGCGCTCGCGGCGGGAAACCGCGTGACGGTCAAGCTCGGCGATCACTCGATGCTCGGTCTCTCGGTCGATCAGGGCGTGCTCGACGCGCTCGCCGCCAACCGCGGCCTCATCGAGGCGGACGGCGGGCAGGCGCTGCTCGCGGCCGGCGCCGAGGACGCGCTGCTCGCGGGCGTCGTCAACAACACAGGCGTGATCCTCGCGCGCACCGCCGTCAACCAGAATGGCGTGATCCGGCTCGTCGCCGACGCCGGCACGGTGAAGGTCGGCGGCGTGCTCGACGCGTCCGCGCCGAACGGCGGCAACGGCGGAACGATCGAAACGGCCGGCTCGCGCGTCGATGTTTCGCCGCGCGCCTGCATCACGACGGCCGCAGCAAGCGGCGACACCGGCACGTGGCTCATCGCCGGGCGCTCGCTCACGGTCGCAGGCACGGGCGGCGACGTCTCGGGCGCGGCGATCTCGCGCGCGCTCGGCACGACCAATGTCGCGCTCGGCGCGTTCGGCCGGCGCTCGGGAACGGTTTCGATCGACGATGCGATCGGCTGGAACACTTCGAATTCGCTCGCAGTCTTGGCGCGCAACGGGATCGCGGTGAACGCGCCGCTCAGCGCGCCGGCGGGCGTCGTCCTGTTCGGCACGGGCGCAACCCTCACGCAGCGCGCCGCCATCGCGGCGGCGGGCGTGGCGCTCGTCGGCAGCCGCGGGCAATACCGGCTCGACAACCCGTCGAACCGCATTGCGACTATCGCGGCGAACACCGGATCGGTGACGCTCGTCGATGGCGTGCCGCTCACCGTCGGCACGGTCGGACCGGTGTCCGGCATCACGACGTCCGGGCCGACGACGCTACGCGCGCCCTCGCTGACGCTGGACGCGCCCGTACGCAGCACCGCGACCGGCACGGCGGTGACGCTCGCGTCGGCGTCGGATTTCGCGAACCGGGCGGGCGCGGGCGCCATCGCGACACCGAACGGCCGCTGGCTGATTTATTCGAGCGACCCGAATGCCGACACGTTCGGCGGCCTCCAAAGCGGCAATCTCGCGCTTTGGGGCGAGACGTTCCCGGCCGCCTCGGCCAATCTCGCGGCAGCGGGCGGCAATCGTTTCGTGTTCGGCGTGCAGCAGCAGGCGGTGCTGAGCGTGAAACCGGGCAGCGCCAAGACCGCCGGCACGGCGCGCGCGCTCGGCCCGGAGGACGTCTTGCTCAGCCTGCGCTACACCGGCACCGACTACGGCAACGCCTTCGCCGACAGCCCCACGACACACGAGCCGCTCGCCTTCACGGTGACGAGCGCCGGTGCAGGCCCGGGCGCGACGGCCGGCGAGTACATCATCACCGTCACGCCCACCTCGCTGCCCGCCGGGTACCGAGTCAGCACGCTAGGCGGCACCTTGCGCGTGACCGGAACGACGCCCCCCGCCACCCCGCCCGCCCCGCCTGTCGAGCCCGCTGCCCCGCCCGCCACGCCGCCCGAGCAACCAGCCGTGTCCGGGCCGCCTGAACCGCAAGTCACGCCGACGCCGCCGGAACCGCCACCGCAACCGCCGGCGACGCCTCCCGTGCTCACTGCGCTCGCCCCTGCTCCGCTCGTGATCAACGCGGTGCAGACGGTCGCGGGCGAGACGCGCGACGACCCCGATCACACGGCCGTGGCATTGCCGCCGGGGCTGACACGCCCCGCGACGCCGGTCGTGCAGACGACGAGCGACCCCGCACGCGACGGGAGTCGCTTGCCCGACGATGCGTGGCCCGGCAACGTCTGCCGCATGTGATGCGAGCCGGAGCGCGCCGCCATCGTCGCTTCGTGCCACAGGGCGCTCTCGCGCGTCTTCGATGTCGCGCATCGCGGGCGGCGTTCGGGCTCGCGTTCGCGGCCCTTTTCCTGCATGGCGCCAACGCCCAGATTCCCCAGGTGCCGAACGCGGGCAGCACCTTGCGCGAACAGCAGCAGCAACCGGCGCCCGCGCCGCCGCCATCGGATTTCCGGCTGCAGGTCGCGCCGCCGGCCTCCACGCCGCCCTCGTCGCCGGGTGGTATCCGCTTCGCCGTCAACGCGTTCGAGCTGAGCGGCAACACGACGATCGCCACGCCCGACCTGCTCGCGCTCCTGAAGGAAGACACCGGCCCCGCCCGCTCGCTCGACGACCTGAACGCCGCCGCCGCGCGCATCACCGCCTTCTACCGCGCGCACGGCTATCTCATCGCGCGGGCCTACGTGCCGCCGCAGACCATCGACAACGGCATCGTGCATATCGCGATCAGCGAGGGCCATTTCGGCCGCGTCGAATTGTCGAACCAGTCGCGCACGCGCGACGCCGTGCTCGCGCGCTTCATCACGCCCGAGCGGCTCGGCGACGTGATCGACGAGGACCGGCTCGCCCGCGCGACGCTCCTGATGCAGGACGTGAGCGGCACGACCGGCGCGAGCGCGACGGTCTCGCCGGGCATGGCGCCCGGCACGTCTGATCTGACGCTGCAGATACCCTCCGCGCGACCGCTCTCGGGCAGCCTCCAGGTCGACAACTTCGGCGAAACGTCGACGGGAACGGCTCGCGTCATCGGCGCCTTGCAGTGGAACAACCCGCTCGGCCTCGGCGACCAGCTGGGCGCGCGCGTACTCACCTCGATCACCGGCCAGACTTACGGCAACATCGGCTACACGCTGCCGCTCGGCGGCAGCGGACTCGCGTGGGGCGTCGCCTACACGCGTTCGACGTATGTCGTCGGCGGCGACTTCAGCTCGCTCGATGCGCACGGCAGCGCGAACGTCGTCTCGACGTACCTGAGCTATCCGCTGCTGCGCTCGGTGTCGGCGAATGTGATCGCGACGCTCGGCATCGACCACAAGCTGCTCGCCGACAACCTCGGCGCCTTCAACATTTCGAACGACAAGAACAGCGACGTCGGCCGCTTCGGCCTCTCGGGCAACGTGAATTTCGCGAAGAGCATCAGCACGTTCGACGCGAGTCTGCAGCAGGGCAACCTGCGTCTCGACGATCCCGCGCCACAACAAGCCGTGGCGCAGACTGCCGGCGCGTTCACCAAGTTCGTGTACGCGTTCACGCACACGCAGGCGCTCACCGATGCCACGCAGGTCTACTTCGCGGTGAACGGACAGTTCACGTCGCGCAACCTGGATTCGTCGGAACAGATGTCGCTCGGCGGGCCGTACGCGGTGCGCGCCTACGCGACCGGCGACGGCGCGCTCGACCAGGGCTACGTCGCCACCTTCGAGTTGCGCCAGACGATCCGGCAGTCGCTCGTGCCGGGCCTCGTCACACTGATCGGTTTCATCGATACCGGCGACGGCAAGCTCGTCGCGCATCCGTTCCTGCCTGGCAGCAATCATCTGAGGCTGTCGGGCGGCGGCGTGGGCGCGTCGCTGATCGCGCCGGGCAACTACCTGCTGATGATGTCGTATGCGCACACGCTCGGCTATGTGCCCTCGACGCTCGGCACCGGCCACGCGAACCGCTTCTGGCTCACGCTGGCAAAGTCGTTCTAGCCCGGTCCCGGACATCGTGAAAACGCTCCGCATTCTCGCTTCGTGTTTGTGGTTCGGCTTGGTTGCCGCGATGCTCCCGTGCACGGCCGCAGCAGCAGCGGCCACTCCGGTCGCGACCGTCACGGCGCTCGTCGGCAGCGTCGCGATCCAGTCGGCGGACGGCGCGCAGCGGCTCGCGGCCGTCGGCGGCGAAATCAGGAACGGCGACACCGTCGAGACCTCGGCGGGCTCCGAGATCGTGATGGTCTTCACCGACCATCAGCGCGTGTACCTGAAGCCGGGCACTGTGTTCCGCGTCGACGACTTCAACTACGTCCCCGCCGACGCGCAGCAAGGCCGCAGCTTCCTGTCGCTCGTGAAGGGCGGGCTGCGCATGCTCGACGGACTCGTCGCGAGCCAGGGCAAGGGCGAGAACTACAAGGTGAAGACCCCGACATCGACGATCGGCATTCGCGGCACCGAATACTCCGTGACCGATTGCGGCGACAACGCCGCCTGCCAGGGCGACCAGATCGTCGTGTTCGCGGGCGAGATCGTGGTGAGCAACGAAGTCGAGTTTCGCGTCGTGCGAGCCGGCGAAGGCGTGATCGTCGCCAGCTTGCGCGCGCCGCTCAGGGTGCTGCCGGCGAGCCGCGTGACGCCGGTGGTGCCGTCGGCGGCATGCCGATGAGGTTGCAGCGGTAACGGCGCAGCGGCCGGACGCGAGTCCACGGCAACTTCTTGCATGAGACCAGGGCCATGGCAGCACTCGAAGATCCATCGCACGTGCCGACGGTCGTTCTCCGGCTCACGCTGCCGACGCTCCGTCGTCTCGAAGCCGAAGACCCGGCGCTCGCGTCGCAAGTCCACGAATTCGTCGTGAAGGTGCTGGCAGCGCGGCTCGCCATCGCCAACGAGCAGATTCGCGCGGCGCATTAGATCGCGGGCGCCGGGAGCATCGGCGCACACCGTCGCCCATCGTCACCCGAGGTCGACTTGAAACAGCACGCATTGCGCTTCGCCGCCGGCCTTCTGATCGTGTTCGCGCTCATCGGACACGTGCTGCATCGCTACGACGTGCGCTTTATCGACACGCTCGACGCCCTCGCCTACGACACCAAGGTCCGGCTCACCATGCCGCGTGGCGTCGATACGCGCATCGCGATTCTCGACATCGACGAGAAGAGTCTCGCCGAACTCGGCCGCTGGCCGTGGGACCGCGCGCGCATGGGAACGCTCGCCGACACGCTGTTTGCGCGCGACGGCATCGCGCTGCTTGCCTTCGACATCGTGTTCGCCGAGCCCGACGAGAGTTCGGGGCTGCCGGTGCTGAACCGTCTGGGCAGGAGCGAACTGCAGGACGACGCGCAGTTTCAGCGCGCGCTGCCCGGCCTCGCCGCACAACTCGACTACGACCGCCGCTTCGCCGACGCGCTGCGCGGCCGGCCAGTCGTGCTCGGCTACTACTTCGCGAATCAGGGCGCATCGAGCGGCGCGATCCCGCCGCCGGTGCTCCCGGCGACCGCGTTCGGCGCGCATCCGATGACGCTCTTCGACTGGAGCAGCTACGGCGGCAACCTGCCCGCGCTGCAGACGGCGGCGGGACGCGGCGGCTTCTTCAACCCGGTGATCGATTTCGACGGCTCAGTGCGGCGCGTGCCGCTCGTGACCGAGTATCGCGGCGGCGTGTATGAAGCGCTTTCGCTCGCGGTCGTGCGCGCGCTGTCGGGCGACGCGGCGCTCGCGCCCGTCTTCGACGACCCGGCCGATGCCAGCTCGACACTCGCCGGTCTCGCGCTGCGCACGCCGCGCGGCATGCTCGCGATTCCCGTCGATGCGAACGGCGCCGCGCTCGTGCCGTATCGCGGACGCGAGCGCAGCTTCGCCTATTTCTCCGTGGCGGACGTGCTGGCCGGTCGGGTCGCGCCCGAGGCGTTGCGCGGCAAGATCGCGCTCCTCGGCACCACGGCGCCGGGCCTCGTCGACCAGCGCACGACGCCTGTCGGCGAGGTGTATCCCGGTGTCGAAGTCCACGCGAACCTGATCGCCGGCATGCTCGACGGCACGCTGCGCGCCGAACCGGCGTTCGCCGGCGCGGTTCAGGCGTTGGCGGTGCTCATCGTCGGCTGCGCGATGATCTTCGTGTGGCCGTGGCGGGCGCCCGCCCGCGCGACGCTCCTCACCGTGCTGCTGACCGGCTGCGTGATCGCAGTGGATCTCGCGCTCTGGCGCTATCGCGCGTGGTCCCAGCCGGCCGCCTCGCTGCTCCTTGCGATCGGCGCGCTGTTCGTGCTGAACATGTCGTATGCGTTCTTCGTCGAATCGCGCGCTCGGCGGCGCTTCACCCAGCTGTTCGGCCAGTACGTGCCGCCCGAACTCGTCGAGGAGATGAGCCGCAATCCCGAGAGCTACAGCATGACCGGCCGACGCGCGGAACTGACCGTACTGTTCTCCGACGTCCTCGGCTTCACCGCGATTGCCGAGACGCTCGAACCGGAGGAACTCGCGGTAATGATGAACGAGTATCTCGGCACGATGACGGCGGAGATCCGCAAGGAACGCGGCACGCTCGACAAGTACATCGGCGACGCGATCATGAGCTTCTGGGGCGCGCCGATGGAGGATCGCGACCACGCGCGCCGCTCGGTGGCCGCGGCGCTCGGCATGCGCGCCGCGCTTGCCGAGCTGAACCGCACCTTCGCTGCGCGCGGCTGGCCGACGCTCTGGGTCGGTATCGGCATCAACACCGGGCCGATGACGGTCGGCGACATGGGCTCGACCGTGCGCAAGGCGTACACGGTCATGGGCGACGCGGTCAATATCGCGGCGCGGCTGGAAGGGCTGACGCGGCACTATCGGGTGTCGATTCTGGTCGGCGAAGCGACGCGGGAAAACGCGCCCGATGTCGTGTATCGCGAGATCGATCGCGTGCGGGTGCGCGGGCGCGCGACGCCCGTCGCCGTGTACGAGCCGCTCATGACGAACGAAGCGTGGGCCGCAGCCGATGCCGAAGCCCGCGAACAGCTCGAGCGATGGCATGCGGCGCTTCGACACTACCGCGCGCGGGAATGGGACACGGCCGCGCGCCTGCTTGCGACGCTCATCGAACGCGATCCGGAGAGCGGTCTGTACGTGGCGTATCGGGAGCGTATCGCGGTACTGCGCGAGGCCGCGCTGCCCGCCGACTGGGATGGCGTGAATACGTTCGATACGAAGTGAAGGGTTGTTTTAAGTACAGACTACGAAGCATCACCCCACGAAGGCATGTCTCCTTCATGCGGACTATTCCCGCCACGCCGGCATCTATAACTTAGATATCGCGCTTGCCCGACTGTGTCCGGACCCGACCGCCACAATCGATCGCTTTCCTCAACAAGTCTCTTGGCAGGGCAGGCGCCATTCCGGCCGCTTTCGCGCACCCATTTCCGCGAAGGCGGCACGACACCATCGACGCAAGGCGCAGTGAACCTGCTTTCACGAACGCCTCGCGCCCTAGCATGGGACCAGAGCAGGCGCTAAAGCGCCAACTCTGCCCGACACTGGAGATCGACATGAACGCAAGACTCTTCGCCGCCGCTGCCGCGGGGCTTTTCGCAATCGCCGGCGCGGCGCAGGCGCAGATGCCGACCGACGCCCAGCAACTCGTGCAGACCATGCGCCCGATCCAGCCCGCGCAGTCCTCGCAAGCGGCGCGCGACAACGCGAGCATGCAGGCCGCATCGACCGACGACGCTTCCTACGGCGGCGCCGCCGCGACGCGCAGCATGTCCGCACCGGGCCATCGACAAGGTTCGTGCAGCACCGCGCCGAACTGCGACATCTTCTTCGGCCAGTAAGCATCGCATGGGGAGGCGCGCTCGCATCTGCGCGCCCTTCCCCGCTTCCCGCGCGTGAAAAGCGCCCGCAAATATGGGCGGTGGCGCGCGTTTCAAGACGCTTCAACGCAATATCGACTCCGAACGAAAATTCCGCTGAATCGATATTGAAAGTCCCGTAACGGCTCCAATCTGGGTATCACCGCAGCCACAAAGCAGTTTCGCTTTGCCGCGCTGACCGATCCCAACGTCCGTATCACGGAGACGAAGCCATGAGTGACTTTTACTTCACGAGCGACCTGCTCGGAGAATTCGATCGCGTGCAGCGACAGATGTCCGCGCTGCTCGGCAACTTGCCGTCGAGCATCCGTTCGAGCCGCACGAACACCTTTCCGCAACTGAATATCGGCAGCACCGACGATTCGATCGAGATCGTCGCGTTCGCGCCCGGCGTCGATCCGGCATCGCTCGACGTCACGGTCGACAAGGGTACGCTCACCATCAGCGGCGAGCGCAAGGCGAACGAAGCCACTAGCGAGGGCGAAACGCGCACCTACGCGAAAGAGCGCTTCGTCGGCAGCTTCCGCCGCGTGATCGAACTGCCGCAGAACGCCGATCCCGACAAGGTCGAAGCACGCTATTCGAACGGCACCCTCGCCATCAGCGTCGGCAAGCGAGAAGCATCGAAGCCGCGCGCCATCGCCATTCAGTAACGGACACTCGGAAATCGGGAGCAAGCCATGAACGCAAACACACAGATCGCAGAACGCAATACCGGAGCGGCCGCCGAAGTCGCGCGGCGCGAGTCCGAGCGCACGCGGCGCGTCGCACTGACGCCGGCCATCGATATCGTCGAAGACAGTCACGGCGTGACGCTATGGGCGGACCTGCCGGGCGTGCCACGCGAGAACCTCGACGTGCGCGTGCACGACGGACGGCTTTCAATCGAAGCCCAGGCTGTCGTGGCGACACCGGAGAATCTGCGGCCGAGTCATGTCGAGATTCGCGAGCCGTTCTTCGCGCGGGCCTTCACGCTGAGCGACGAGTTCGACACATCGAGGATCGACGCCAATCTGCAGAACGGCGTGCTGAAGCTGACCATTCCGAGGCGGGAGGAAGCGCGGCCGCGACGCATCGAAGTGCGCACGCAATAAGAAGCCGCGCAGGTGCTCGCTTCAGGGAGCCAGCCATCGTCCAGCGACGATGGCTTTTTTTTTCCGGCGATCAGGCCTCGACCCGCACGTCCCCCGCGACCCCGTCGCGCTTTCGCCCTGCTCCCGTCCGCTGCCACGGATCGAACTTCTCCGCGAACTCCTCGAAGCCTTCGATCGGCAACGGCCGGCAAAAGAAGTAGCCCTGATACGCGTGACATCCTGCGCTCGCGAGAAAGCCGCGTTGCGCTTCGGTCTCGACGCCCTCGGCGATCACCCCGAGCCCGAGGCTCTGCGCGAGCGCCACGATGGTCTTCGCGATGGTGGCATCGTTCGGATCGACGAGCACGTCGCGCACGAACGACTGGTCGATCTTCAACTGGTCGAGCGGCAGCCGCTTCAGATACGACAGCGATGAATAGCCGATGCCAAAGTCGTCGAGCGAGAAGACCACGCCCTTCGCCTTCAGCGCATACATCTTCTGGATGATGTCCTGCACGTTGTCGACGAGCACGCTCTCGGTCAGCTCCAGCTTCAGGCGATGCGCCCGCGCGCCGGTGCGCTCGATCGCCGTCAGCACCTTGTCGACGAAATCCGGTTCGCGCAGCTGCTGCGCGCTCACGTTCACCGCGATCGTCAGGTGCGCCATCTCGGGCCGCAGCGCCCACAGCGTAAGCTGCATGCACGCCGTCTCCAGCACCCAGTTGCCGAGCGGAAGGATCAGCCCGGTCTCCTCCGCGAGCGGGATGAAATCGGCGGGCGGCACGAGGCCGCGCTGCGGATGCCGCCAGCGCACGAGCGCTTCGGCGCCCGTCACCCTGTCGCCCTGCGTGACCTGCGCCTGATAGTGCAGAAGGAACTGCTGGTCGTCGATGGCTTTGCGCAGATCTGCTTCCAGCGCCGCGCGCTCGACCACGACAGTCTGCATCGCGGGGTCGAAGAAACAGAGCGCGTTGCGGCCGCGCTCCTTCGACTTGTACATCGCGAGATCCGCCTGCTTCAGCAATTCGTCGATCGACGTGCGATGACCCTTGAACACGGTCGCGCCGACGCTCGCCGTAGAGCGGTATTCGACCTCGCCCAGCTGATACGTATTGCCGAGCAGCGCCAGAATCTTTTCGCCGAGCGCCTCCGTCTGGATCGCCGCCTCCTGCCGGTTCTCGTGCAGGCTCTGCAGCACCACGACGAACTCGTCGCCGCCCACCCGCGCCACGGTGTCGCTCTCGCGCACGCTCGACGCGAGCCGTCGTGCCACCTCCTGCAGCAGCCGGTCGCCCTTGTCGTGGCCGAGCGTGTCGTTGAGCGTCTTGAAGTGATCGAGGTCGATGAAAAGCAGCGCGCCGCAGTAGCCGCCGCGCGCGCTCGCCGTGATCGCCTGCTTCAGGCGGTCGAGCAGCAGCGAGCGGTTCGGCAGGCGCGTGAGCGCATCGAAGAAGGCAAGCTCCCTGATACGCTCTTCCGCGATCTTGCGCTCGGTGATGTCGTGATGCGTGATGACGTAGTGCGTGACGACGCCATCGTCGCCGCTCACCGCCGAGATCGTCAGCCACTTCGGATACACCTCGCCGCTCTTGCGACGATCCCAGATCTCGCCCTGCCAGCCGCCCTCGCGACGGATCGTGTCCCACATCTCGCGGAAGAACGCGTCGTCATGACGGCCCGAGCGCAGCACGTGCGGCGTCTGTCCGACGATCTCTACGGACGCGTAGCCGGTGCACTCGGTAAACGCGGTATTGACGCGCAGGATGGTGTTGTCGGCGTCGGTCACCATCATCGCCTCGAGCGAATCGAACGCGACCGCCGCGATGCGCAACTCCGCTTCGAGCTGCTTGCGCTCGGTGATGTCGCGCCCGCTCGTGCGAAAGCCGGTGAACGTGCCCCGCGCGTCGCGAATCGGCGCCCACGACACCGAGAACCAGATGATCGAGCCGTCCTTGCGCACGCAGCGGAATTCGAGATCGTCGCCGCGCAGGCCGCGCAGTCCATCGGCGAAGGCAGGCGCGACGCGCGACATGTCTTCCGGATGAATCAGCGTGCCGGCGAAGTCGGGCATCGCCATGCATTCGTCGACGGTGTAGCCGGTGTACTCGGTGACCGACGGATTGATCCAGCGCGGCTTGCCATCCGGACCCCACCAGACTTCCCAGTTCACCGTGCAGTCGGCGATCGCGCGGAATTTCGCTTCGTTCTCGCGCAGTTCGCGCGTCATCATCGAGGCGATCTGCATCGCGCGGCGACGGCCCGTCAGCGTGAGCCACGCGAGCAGCGCGAGGAGCAGGCTCAGGCCTGTGCCCGCCACGGCGATCATCAGTTCGGCGTTGCGGCCAAAGCGCGCCCGGAAGTCGTCCTGCGCGTTCATCGCGAGCATCCAGTTGTGCCCGGCTACCACCAGATATTCGTTCGCGGAAAGCGGCGCGCCCGAGTGCGGGGCGGCGGCGTCGGATGAACGATAGAGCAGCGTCCTCGCGGACGCCTCGACGCCGTCATACACGGCGAGCGCAAGCCCGGCCGGCCGCTCGCCATACAGGCTCGCGATGACGTCGGTCATGCGGAACGACGCATACACCCAGCCGACCAGATGCGCCCGCCGCTCGGCGACAGTCAGAAGCGGCTGCCCGCGCTCGTAGACCGGCAGGTACATGACGAAACCGGGCGGCGCATCGGGCTCCGTGTCGACGGTCAGGCGCAGCTTGCCGGTGATGCACGCCATGCCGGAATCGCGTGCCTTTTCCATCGCGAGGCGCCGCACGGGGTCGGCCCACGCGTCGTAGCCGAGCGCCGCGCGATTGCGGCCGATATACGGCTCGCGCTGCACGATCGGCGCATAGCCCTGGCGGCGGCCCTCGGGCTGGATCGCGTACTGAGGGAAACCGCGCCGGCGCATGCCGTCGAGGTGCGCCTCTCGACTCGCCGCCGGCACCCATTCGACAATCCCGATTGCCTGGATGCCAGCGAAGTTGGCGTCTAGATTGAGCGAGCCGACGTAATCGTGGAAATTGTCGCGGTCGACACGATCGGTGGCCGCGAAAAGGCTCTGCACGCCGCGCAGCATCAGCTCGTAGGTCGCCATGCGCTGTTCGACGCGGCTCACCGTGTCGCCGAGCGAATACTTGAACTGCGACAGCAGTTCATTGCGGGAGCTTTGCCGCTCGTGACTCCAGATGGTGCAGGTGACGCTAAGCGCGGCGCACAGGATCAGGAGCGGCAGCAGAAGTAGGCGCGCCCGGCTCATGGTGGCGTCTGGAAACCGACCATCGAATTGGCGAGGTCGGACTTGAAGTATTTCTCGAAGATGCGCCGCACGGTTCCGTCGGCGCGCATGTCGTTCACGAGCGCGCGCCACTTCTCCTGCTCGGCGGCGGGCAGCGATTTCTTCGACATGATGAGGCCGTGCGGCACCGCCGGATCGTTGAACTCGATGATCGTCGTGACGTCGCGGATCTTTCGCTCTTCGAGCGCGGGATAGTCGAACGGCTCGATGATCATGCCCTGGATGCGGCGCAGAAGCAGCGCCTGGTAGAGCGGATCGAGCCCGCCCGCCTGGCTCGTGCGGTTCGCGGCGGCGAGCTCGTCGACGAGACGGTTCGCCGACTCGCTATACCGGAAACTGCGGATCACGCCGAGCTGGAAGGCGTCGTTGTGCTCGAAATCGGCGAGTTGCTGGATGCCGGCGTCACGGCGCACGAGCAGGTAGTACTTGTTGCTGAAGTACCAGGCGAACGACGCGTAGCGGTTGCGGTCCGCATTTGCAATGCCGGACAGGCTGAAATCGAGCGCACCGGATTCGATCAATTGCCAGATACGCGCGCGCGACATGAGGCTTACGCTGACCTTGCAGCCGCTGCGGCGGATCAGTTCGTCGGCGAAATCCTTGTCGATGCCGGTGTCCGTGTCGGCGGAATAGAGAAGGCCGTGATCGTGCAGCGCGAGCGTGAACGGACGCGAGCAGTCGGGCCCGGCTGCCATCGCGCGGCCGAGCATGCACAACGCGAGCAGCAAGCCGCCGATACCGTGTCGGATCACAACGCCTCCAGGAGATTGAAGCGAACGAAAGCGGCCGTCGTTGCCGGGCGCTGTCGATAACGCGATTGATGTGCCTTCCTGCATGGACGGCCAGATGCCCACACGACCACAAGCGGGCGCGCCGCAGGTGCGCGCTCCACGAAAGGCTCCATATGCGTTGTCGGCAGCGGCGCGGCAATCTTAAGGGCGGACGGAGGATTTTGCCATCGTCGCGATGGTCGCCGGCGATCGGCGCCATTACGCGAGCCCAATCCATGCATCCGGATGCCCGCTTTTCGGTGGAGCACGGCCCCGCGCATGCCGGGTAGTGCCCGCGCGCCGGGTATCGAAGAATGGGCGCAGGACACGCAGCTGAAACAAATGGGCGGGAGCATCTCATGCGGTGCATCGTGGTGGCATACAACGGCTCGGAGTGCGCGCTCGGAGCCGCGCTTTTCGCGAAAGACATGGCGCAGCAACGCGGCGCGCGACTGCACATCCTGACGGTCGCACGAGTGCCGGCGGTCGGTTTCGACGCCTGCATGAACGAGATCATGGAGCAGCGGATCGCGCACTGGGAAGAGGCGCTCCGCGCCTTGAAGGCGAGGCTGCCGGACACGCAGGACACGATCAGGCTGTCGCTGCGCACGGGCGACCCGTGGCGCGAGATCGTCGATTACGCGGCGGAGCACTGCGCGGGCGAGATCGTCGTCGGCTGCCGCCGCTACTGGCTGGGACGCTGGCCGGCGAGCCACGTCGTGCGGCGCGTCGTGGCGCATGCGCGGTGCGCCGTCACTGTCGTGCCGGAGCCCGGACGCGCCTTGCCTGTGACTTGCGGCCACGCGATCGCGTAATTGCGCGGCAACGTCCGCTCACAGTTGCGATTCGATCGGCAAAAGCCCGAGGAACCAGATCCCCGTGCGCCGCATCGCCGACACGTCCGGCTCCTTGTCGAGTTCCGTCACCGTGCCGTCGGCCGCAGTATCGATCCAGACGATGTGGCTGCCGCCCTGCGGATCGCTGCGTAACTCGAGCCGCCACGCGGCGCGGTCGAGGTTCTTGCCGATGCCGTCGACCACTTCTCCCGCCGCCTGCCCGCTCTCGCAATACACGCCGATCTCCGTGTTCAGTTCGACCGAGCGCGGATCGAGGTTCATCGAACCGATGAAGATACCCGTGCGGTCGAACACGTAGGTCTTCGCGTGCAGCGAAGCCTTCGACGATCCGAAGGTCGATTTCTTGTCCGTCGACTGGCCGCCCGCGACCGGCTTGAGTTCGTAGAGACGCACACCCGCTTGGAGCAGGTCCTTTCGATAGCGCTGATAGCCCGCGTGCACGGCTGAGACGTCGGTGGCCGCGAGTGAATTGGTCAGCACCGTGACGCGCACGCCGCGCGCGGTCATGCCTGCGAGCCACGCGACGCCTTCCTTTTGCGGCACGAAGTACGGCGAGACGACGAGCATCTCCTGCTCCGGCTGGAGTTTCAGGGCCTTCAACTGCGACATCAGATGCCCTTGCGCATCGGTGGGCGCGCGGGTGATCTTCGATGGATCGTCGTAAAGGAGCGTGGCCTTGCCCCAGGAGAATTCGGCGTCGCGGGTGCGCAGCGCGTCGGTCAGGCGCTCCTTGGCCTGGATGAAGTACGCCGTGTTGCGCTCGGTCGCCATGTACGCGTCGAGCTTCGCGCGGTACTCCGCGAGCTCGCCCGGGTCCGCCTGGCGGCCCATCAGGCGGTCGATCGGATAGGCGGCCTCCGAGTTCCAGTATTCGTCGAACGCGACCGATACCTCGCGCACCACCGGACCGTGCACGAGCACATCGAGATCGCCGAATGCGACCGTCGTCGAGGCGCCGAAGTATTCGTCGCCGATGTTGCGCCCGCCGAGAATCGCGCCCTGGTTGTCGGCGATCAGCGCCTTGTTGTGCATGCGCCGGTTCACGCGAAAGAATTCGAGCGCGGAGCCGAGCTTCTTGAAACTGCGGCTCGCGACCGGGTTGAAGAGCCGGACCTCGACGTTCGGATGCGAGGCAAGCGCGAGCAGCACGCGATCGTTCGCGTTCGTGCCGAGGTCGTCGAGCAGGAGGCGCACGCGCACGCCCCGGTCCGCCGCGCGCAGCATCGCGGCCGCCAGCGTGCGGCCGGTGGCGTCGTCGTGCCAGATGTAGTACTGCATGTCGAGCGTGCGGTCCGCGGTCTCGGTCAGGATGATGCGGGCGACGAGCGCGTCGATCGCGTTGGGCAGCAGGTGGAATGCGGTTTCGCCCGGATGCTTCTGCTCGCCCGGGGCGAAGGCGGCGCCGAGCCGCGTATCGGCGGTGTCCTGCAGTGCATGTGTCGCGTTGCGGCCGGCCTGCGGCGGAAGGCTCGCGCATGCGTTCATAAGCAGTACGAGCAAGGCCGCCAACAGTCGACGAAGCTGGATCATGTGCGCTCCCCGAGTGACATGAAGAGGCGCTGCCGAGGGCAGCGCGCCGACGACGATCCTACATGGTTTGCCGCGAGCGCTGGTTTCCTGCTTCTTCGTTAGGCGACGCCTTCGGCGGTTCGCCGGCTAGTCGTCGGCGCCGGGGTTCTTCTCCGGCAGCGGCTGATCCGTGCCGGGCTCCACGGGCGTGGGAATCGCATCGCCGACCGGCTTCGACACCTCGCTCACCGGCTCTGGCGTGTCCTCGACAGTGGGGGCGACATCGGCTTCATTCCCCGGGATATCGCTTTTTGCGGGTATCGGCTGATCGAGGCCCGGTTCGACCGGCGCCGGTATCGCATCGCCGACCGGCACCGAGATGTCCGTTGGCGGCGTGTCGTGTGCTTCGTCGCGTGCTTCGTCGGGCGCTGCGTTGTCATCCGAGGGTGAAGTCGTCATGACGGCCTCCTGCCGGCAGTGGTTGATCCACTATGCCGCAAGACGCGTTCCACGCGCGCTTGTCCGATCCGCTTGTCGTCGACAAATCACTGGTTTGCGCCGGACGCAAGCCGGTCGATCATGTTGCGGATCGCGCGCATCTGGACGCCCCGGTTGTCGGCGAAGTGGCTGTCGGTATAGCCCCACCAGTCCCAGCAGCCGTTGGGATTCAAACCGGGTATGGAGACCGCCTGCGGAAACAGCACGACGATACGGTTGGTCTCCGCCCAGCGCGCGTAGCCCGCGTGGCGCACGAACGTCTCGCCGTAGAAGAGACCGCCGCCCGGCGGCGAGTGCAGCGGCAGATAATCCTGCCCCTGCTCGCAGCCGTGCAGCGCGACGTGCAGGCGGCAGCGCGTCCCCGTCTTGCACGCGGCGGGCACGTAGAGCCAGCCCGAGGAATCCATGCCCGTTGTCCACGCGAAGCTCGCAGGGCGATCCGCCGGCAGATAGCGGGTCTGGTCGAAGCGGACAAAGTGCGCCTGCGTCGCTTGCGTCGTGGCGGGCGCTTCGAGCGGCGCCGGACTGTAGATCCAGCCGAGCATCTCCTTCGCGGCGTCGAACTGGCATTTCCCGATGAACGGCGACTCGGACTTCGAGCACCCCACACCGTAATTCGTAGTCGGCATCGTGTGGCCGGTCTTCTCGCGATCGATCTCCGTGCGGTTTTGCTCCGGCACGCCGAGCGCCGCGTAGTAGCCAGCCAGCTGCTTGACGACGGGTCGAGGCACGGTCGTGTCGCTCGCGCCGGAAATCGTGATGACGCGCTGGGCGCCGATGTTCGCCGCATCGTCGATCAGGTGGCTCGCTGCGAACGCTTTCGTCTTCGAGACGAGCGCGGGAACGTCGGCGCTCGTCGGCGTGACCGCGCAGAGGCTGGTCGGCTGGATCGTGCACGAGCATCGGGTCATCGCGATCGCGACGCTGTCCTGCGCACAGTAGTAGGGACCGCCAGCCACGACGCCGACGCCCTTCACGATCGACGAATACGCGACGCCGAGTTGCACCGCCATGAAGCCGCCCGACGAGAGACCGGAGACGGAAGTCTGGCTCACGTCGATACCGAGTGCAGGCAGCGGCGGATAGGTCTGCGCGCAGGCGCCACCCGCCCAGAGCGCCGACATCGTCGACATCGCAAACGCGCAGATACACGGAATGGCTCTCATCGGTTCGCCTCGCGCGGTTCGATGTGGCTCGTGCAAAAAGGGAAGCGATCGTCGCGCAGGGAAACGCCGGGGATTTCAGCGCAAGGGAGCCAGGCGATCGCAATTCGACTGCGCGCGCTGCTTTCAAGGGCGCGCGCGGCTGATCGAGATAATCTTAGGAGGAAAAAGCGGCGTGATCGGTTTTGTGTCGTTCCGATGCCGGAGATTGGCCGATTTACCGGGCCAGCGCGCCCTGCCCGAACGCCGGTCCTTCGGCGGCCAGCGCCTCGGCGCAGCGGCTCGAGAGCGCCACGACATTCCGGCCCATCGCCTTTGCGCGATACAGCGCGCGGTCCGCGTCCTGGATCATGTCGGACACGTCCATGCCGGATTCCGGGTCCCAGCTCGCGCTGCCGATGCTGGCCGTCACGCAGCCGAACTCGCTGCCGGCGTGGCGAAGCGACAGGTTGCAGATGGCCGCACGAATCTTTTCCGCGATGAACGACGCGCCCGCCGCAGGCGTGTTCGGCAGCACGACAACGAATTCCTCGCCGCCATAGCGCGCCGCCGTGTCGCCGGGACGCCGGATGCTGTCGCCGATGCACTTCGCGACCGCTGCGAGCGCTTCGTCGCCGGCCTGATGGCCGTAGGTGTCGTTGTAGGCCTTGAAGCGGTCGATATCGACGAAAAGCAGCGAAAACACGCTGCGCGCGCGCCGTGCGCGGCGCCATTCGAGATCGAGGATTTCGCCGAACGTGCGACGGTTGTTGAGGCCGGTGAGACCGTCGGTTCGCGCGAGCAGCTGCAATTCCGATTCCGCGCGCATGCGCCGCCGCAACTGGCTGCCGAGCACCGCCGAGAGCGCGACGAACGCCACGCCGAGCGCCGCCATCAGCGAGCCGATCGTGAGCGCGCGGCGCCGCCACGCTGCATAGATGTCCTGCTCGGCGACCGCCACCATCACGATGAACGGCAGGTGCGGCAGCGTCTTGAACGTATAGAGGCGCCGGACGTTATCGATGGAAGCCGTATCCGCGAAGTCGCCTTCCTTGTCGGCGACGAAGCGGCGGAACGTGCTGGCCGTGCTGATGTCGCGCCCGATGATGCGCTCGTCGAAGGGCTGGCGCATGACCATCAGGCCGTTGCTTCCGATCACGGATGCCGATCCGCGCGCGCCGAGCGACAGCCCGGCAAAGAGATTGCGGAAATAGTCGAGGCTGACGGCGATCATCGCGATGCCCGCGAACGCCCCGTCCGGGCGCGAGATGCGGCGGCTCAGCACGATACTCGGCGTCGGGCCGAGCATGACGAAGCGGACCGGATCGCTGATGAAAAGGCCGGCATCGCGCTTGTCGCGCTGCGCAGTGAAGAACGCGGCGCTGCCGAAGTTGGCCTTGCGCGGCACTTCGCTCGTGGAATCGATGACGACATTGCCCGACGCGTCGAGCACCAGCAGCGCTTCGAGAAATTTGGCGGTGGCCGCGCGGTCGAACAGGACGTCCCGGCGCAAATGCGCGGGCAGCGCGCCGACGGCGGGCTGCCTGAGTCCTTCGATGACCGCCTGTAGCGAGAGATCGTAAAGCTCGAAATTGCGGACGATGTCGCGCTCGGCAATCAGCGCGACATTACGCGACGTTTCGCGCGTGCGCTCGAGCGCGTCCTGGCGGCTCTGATAAAGCACGAGCGCGCAAAGGCCGACCATCACGAGTGCAAGCAACGCAGCGCCATACACGATGCCGTGCAGCGCAATGGATTCCTTGCATTTGAATCGTTCTCGCAGACGAATAAACCATTCGTTCGTTTTCATTGATCTGAACTTTGAAACGTTTGCCAGGAAATTCTATTTATAAAAGCGCTTCAGTGCCATTGAAAAAAATCTGTTGAAACGTTTTCGTTGGATAAATACCCACATCAGGAAAACTCCATCATCCTTTCGCAATACGAATGCAAGGCCGCGTTAATATCGCTTGAAGCCCAAGCCTGGCGCGGCTTGACGGCAAAAATCGCGGGGGCGGATTCAAGGGTTGACCCGCGTTGAGCGGGGCTTTTCCATCCTTTATGCAGCACGAACATTCGTAAGCTGCGAGTTGCGTCAAATAAACATCGCGTAAATCGCACGGCCGCTCGGCGTTTTTCCCGTGCGCACAAAAACAGGACAAAGCGGATCAGGTTTTCGGAATACGAAAAAAATAGCGATGACAAGTGCGGACATCAATCTCGCGGGCGAGCGTGAATCGCTGTGGCGCCTGTTCTGGACGGTATGCGGTTTATCGTCGGTATCGTGGGGAGGGCTCGCGTTAATGGCGCAACTCGAGCGCCATTATGTGGAGCGCAGGCAATGCCTTTCGCCATTGGCATTCGCGGACCTTACGGCGCTCGCGTGGATGGTGCCCGGACCGGTGGGATGCAACGTCGCCGTGCAACTCGGACACGTATTGCGCGGCCGCGCGGGCGCGTGGGCCGCCGGCATCGCGAGCGTGCTGCCGTTTTTCCTGCTGATGACGCTTTTCGCGATCTTCTATCGCACGCCGCTGATCCGCTCGCTCACCTCGCCGACCCTCGTGAATCACTTCAGCGTCGTGCTGGCCGTGCTGATCGGGGTGACCTGGTACAAGCAGACGCGCACGATCCTGCGCGGCAAGGTGGAGTGGGCGGCATCGCTCTTCGCCTGCGCGACGCTCGTGCTCGCGCATGGTCCGGGGGCCTACGTGCTGGTGCTCGCGAGCACTTTCGCCGCGGGATGGATGCTCGAAGCGGAGCGCGAAACCGTCTCGGACGTGCTGCGCACGCGCAGCGACTGGCGGCTGCCGGTGATCCTCGTCGCGCTGCTGCTGGTTTTTGCGCTGCCGCTGCCGACGCCGTGGCAGTTCACCCTGTTGTGGCCACGGCTCGCGGGCGCGGGGCTGACACTGTTCGGCGGCGGCTTTTCGGCGTTGCCGGTGCTGAAGGCGTTGTTCGTCACGCCGGGCACGGGTGTCTCCGACAAGGATTTCACTCTCGCTTTTGCACTTTCGCCAATCTCGCCGGGGCCGCTTCTGAACGTGATTCCGTTCTTCGGCTATCTGATCGATGGCTGGCTGGGCGCGCTCGTCGCGACGGTCGCGTTGTTCGTGCCGTCGGGATGCCTCGTCATCTTCGCCCAGCGGCATCTGGCGGCGCTCAAGAGCTATCCGCGCTTTGAGAACGGAATGCGGCTGCTGCGCGCTGCGACCACCGCATTTCTGGCGATCGCCGTGCTGAAGATTTTGCTGCACATCCCGCCGCAGCCCGCCTATCTCGTGACTGCGGCCTTCGGATGCATGTGCCTCGCGAAGCTGAAGCTGCCGGTGTACACCGTCTACGCGACCGTCGGTGGCGCATTCGGCCTCTGGCTGCTATGCCATTAGGAATGGCTCGCTGAGGCCTGCTCCGGTGCGACGGCCGGTTCGACAGCCTGCTCGACCGCCGGCGCGACGTCAGCCGGCGCCTCGCTGCCTGCCGGAGCTTGTTCCGGCGCCGCAGCCTGCTCGGATCTGCGTGCCGCCTTCGCGGCCCGGTTCGATTCCGAATTGCGGGCCCGCACGCCATCTTCCGCCGACACCTCGCCCACGGCCGCGCCGCCGAGATCGACGCGCGGCGCGCCCTCGACGAGACACGACCAGTAACGACTGCCGCGACACCAGATCTTGATGGCGTCGCGCAACTCGGCTTCCGTCAGCGCGAGCTCTTCCGCCTGCGCCACCAGATCCTTGAAGATGCCGACCTTCAGCGGAACCTTCGGCGCCGGTTTCTTCGGGAACGCCTGCGGGAAGCGGTTCTGCAGCTTGCGGATCGTCAGGACGACGGGATCGGTCGGCTTCGTGTCGACGGGCTTTGCCTGCACCGGCGCCGGACGCGGCGACTTCGCGCGCTCGGGCCTGGCGTGCGCCGTCCTCGCCTGGCCAGGCTTCGGCTGCGCGGGCTTCGCTTGTCCGCCCTTCGCTTGTGCGCCCTTCGCTTGCGACGCCTGCGCATCGCGTCCGGCTTCGCCCGCTTGCGGACGATGCTGCCGGGAAGGCTTGCTGTTCGGTTTGGACGCCTCGGACGTCTTCGGCGGCGGCGTTTTCGCCCGTTTCGCCAGTTGCTCTTTCAGTGCCGCGAGTTGCTCGAAGCCCATGTTCATGCCTCAGGAAGTTTTCGATGCCGGTCGTGAAATGACGAGTGCCAATGGGCCGTTCGTCGCGTGACCGCAGAACGCATGATACGCAACCGGTTCGGATCGTGCCGCGAATCAAGCGAATCGCGTGCGAACCGGCGCTGGCCCCCTGCCGGTCGGGGCGAGCGGCGGGCAAAAAAATGCCCGCTTAATTTGAGCGGGCGTAATCCATATCGGTTGAGACATGGAGGAGACAAGGTCAGTATAAACCCGATTCGCGTTAACCGCTAGTCCAGGATGGATTCTATTGCCTGATGAAATCGACAAAGGCGCGCAATGGCGCGGGCATGTACTGGCGGCTCGGGTAATACAGGAACGGCCCGGAAAAACTGCACCACCAGTCTTCGAGCAGCGGTTCGAGCGCGCCGCTCTCGAACGCGGGCGCGAGCCACTCCTCGAACAGGAAAATGACGCCCAGACCCGCGATGGCCGCGCTCACCGCCATATCGGCTGCGGTCGTGGCCACCACGAGCGGTCCGCTCGGGTCCACGCGCACCATCTTGCCCTTGCGCTCGAATTCCCAGGGTGGCATCGCGCCGCTCGCGAAGCGCTGGCGGATGCACGCGTGCCCGAGCAGATCGCGCGGATGGCGCGGCCGCGAGCGCTCCGCGAGATACGCGGGCGCGGCGGCGGTCGCGAAGCGCTGCCGCCTCGGACCGATCGGCACCGCGATCATGTCCTGTTCGAGGCGCTCCTCGTACCGCACGCCGGCGTCGCAACCGGCGGCGAGCACGTCGACGAAGGTATCGTCGACGGTGAGTTCGATCCGGATGTACGGATGCGCGTGCAAAAACGTCTCGATGATCGGCGACAGGAAGAGCCGCGCCGCGACGGCCGGCACGTTCAGCCGCAGCGTGCCGCGCGGACTTTCGCGAAAGCCGTTGACGACGTCGAGCGCGGCCTCCACTTCGCCGAGCGCCGGCACGAGCCGCTCCAGCAATTGCGTGCCGGCCTCGGTGAGCGTGACGCTGCGCGTCGTGCGTTGGAGGAGGCGCACGCCGGCCTGCGGTTCGAGCCGGCGCACGGCGGCGCTCAACGCGGACGCCGAATAACCGCTCGTGCGCGCCGCCTCGCGAAACCCGCGGCTCTGCGCTACCGCCATGAACGCCGCCAGATTGCCCAGATCCAACGCCATCGCCCGCCTCCGTCGCTCAGGTCTTGAGGCGCTCATTGTGCAGCTTTTCGCACGACCTGTATCGAATGATCCTGCTTATCGCACAATGCGGACGCGCCTATAGTTTCTCCACGGCGTTCTCCAACATCAACGGAGAAATCGCATGACTTCCTCAGCAAATCTCGGCGGGCGCTTTACGTTCGCGGGCGGCGCGCTCACGGTGAACCGCATGGGCTACGGCGCGATGCAGCTCGCCGGTCCCCAGGTATTCGGGCCGCCCAAGGACGAAGACGCGGCCGTCGCCGTGCTGCGCGAAGCAATCGCGTGCGGTGTCGATCACATCGATACGTCGGATTTCTACGGCCCGCATGTAACCAACCAGATCATCCGCAAGGCGTTGCATCCGTATCCCGACGATCTCGTAATCGTCACGAAAGTGGGCGCGCGCAGGGAGGCGGACAAGTCCTGGCCCGTCGCGCTCTCGCCGAAGGAACTCAAGGACGCCGTCCACGACAATCTGCGCAATCTCGGACTCGACGTGCTCGATGTCGTGAATCTGCGCGTCGGCGGTGTGCACGGACCGTCGGAGGCGGCCATCGAAGCGCCGCTGACCGTGCTCGCCGACCTGAAGCGCCAAGGGCTGATCCGCCATATCGGCCTGAGCAACGTCACGCAGCGACAGTACGAGGAGGCACGGCCGATCGCGGAGATCGTCTGTGTGCAGAATCACTACAACCTCGCGCATCGCGACGACGATCCGATGATCGATGCGCTCGCCGCCGAGGGTGTCGCGTACACGCCGTTCTTTCCGCTGGGCGGATTCACGCCGCTGCAATCCTCGACGCTGGATCGCGCCGCCGCCGCGCTCGACGCCACGCCGATGCAAGTTGCGCTCGCGTGGCTGCTGCAGCGCTCGCCGAACATCCTGCTGATTCCGGGGACATCGTCGGTCGGGCATCTGCACGAGAATCTCGCGGCGGCATCGCTCGCGATTCTTCCCGAGGTACTGGCCGAGCTGAACGCGATCGGGTCCGGCGCGCCGGGTTGAACGCGGTTGCGGCGTTATTCGACTTCGCCGTCGTCGGAGTCGGCGTCGAGGCCGCCGGAGGCGGTTTCGTGGTCCATCGCGGCGCCCGCGAGCGATGTCGCGAGTTCCGGATGCGCTTCCTTGCGCTCGCTGTAGCGGTCGGTCAGATAGTCGGTCCGGTCGCGCACGAGCAGCGTGAACTTGACCAGCTCCTCCATCACGTCGACGACCCGGTCGTAGTAGGACGAAGGCTTCATGCGGCCGTCGGCATCGAATTCCTGCCAGGCCTTCGCCACCGACGACTGGTTCGGAATGGTCACCATCCTCATCCACCGGCCGAGCACACGCAGCGCGTTGACCGCGTTGAACGACTGCGAGCCGCCGCTCACCTGCATCACCGCCAGCGTGCGGCCCTGCGTCGGACGCACGCCGCCCGTCTCGAGCGGCAGCCAGTCGATCTGGTTCTTGAACACCGCCGTCAGCGTGCCGTGGCGCTCCGGACTGCACCAGACCTGCCCTTCCGACCAGAGCGACAGCGCGCGGAGTTCGCCGACTTTCGGATGATCGGCGGGAACGCTGTCGGCGAGCGGCAGGCCGTGCGGATCGAAGACGCGCGTCTCGGCGCCCAGATGCCGCAGGATGCGCTCGGCTTCGAACGCGAGCAGCCGGCTATACGACGTCGGCCGAAGCGATCCATACAGCAAGAGGATGCGCGGCGGATGCGACGAGATCGACAAAGGGGTGAGCTTCGCGAGGTCGGGAACGTCGGCGTGAGGCGCGCTCAGATTCGGCAAGTCAGACGACATCAGCAATTTCCCGGTTGAAGAGCGCCGGCAGGGCAGGCGGCGCCCGAGCAGCAGTTCTCGGTCAGAAAGCCGATGAGACCGCTCATCGCATCGAAATTCGCCGAGTAGTAGATGAAGCGTCCCTCCTGCCGGCCGTTCACGAGCGCCGCATGCGACAGGTCCTTCAGATGGAACGAGAGCCCGGAAGGCGTCAGGCCGAGTTGCTGAGCGATTTCGCCCGCCGGCAAGCCCGCCGGACCGGCGACGACGAGCGCGCGAAAGATCGCGAGCCGCGATTCGTGGGCGAGCGCGCCAAGCGCGCGTACTGCGAGGTTCGGGTCCATGCGGCAGAGAATACGCGCGTCTCGACGTCGTTTCAAGTTTTGTTGAAATAATGAGGGCGACGGCTCGCGCGTAGTACTCTGATTGAAGATCAACCCACACGTCCGCTGTCGATCATGTTCAATGCCGCACTCATCGCTCTTTCCGCCGCCGCGCTCTTCGGCGCGACTACGCCGCTCGCAAAAATCCTGCTCGGCGCGCTCTCGCCGTTCATGGTCGCGGGACTTTTCTATCTGGGCAGTGGGATCGGGCTGGCGTGCTGCATCCTGATTCGCCGCCTGCGCCAGAACACGCGCGAACGCGGTCACGAAAGCCATATTCCGCCCGCGGAAGTGCCGTGGCTGCTCGGCGCGATCGTCGCTGGCGGAATCGCCGGTCCCGCGCTCCTGATGCTCGGACTTTCCTCGACGCCGGCCGCGACCAGTTCGCTCCTGCTCAACCTCGAAGGCGTCCTGACGGCGGCGATCGCCTGGATCGTGTTTCGCGAGAATGTCGATGTTCAGGTGTTTCTCGGCATGGTCGCCATTGTCGCGGGCGGACTGCTGCTGTCCTGGCAGGGCGCGGCCGGCGTGCCCACCGGCGCGCTTTTGATCGTCGGCGCGTGCCTCTGCTGGGCCATCGACAACAATCTCACGCGCAAGGTCTCCACGCACGACGCGATGACCATCGCCTGCATCAAGGGTCTGGCGGCGGGATGCGTGAACCTGTCGATCGCGCTGCTGCTCGGCGCGCATCTGCCCGCGACGGCGAAACTGGCCGCCGCCCTTTTCACCGGCTTTGCCGGCTACGGCGTGAGCCTCGTGCTTTTCGTCGTCGCGTTACGCCATCTCGGCACTGCGCGAACCGGGGCGTATTTCTCCGTGGCACCGCTGTTCGGCGTGGCGTTGTCGCTCGCGATCTGGCCCGAGGCGCCGCCCGTCGCCTTCTGGCTCGCCGCGCTTTTTATGGCGGCGGGCGTCTGGCTGCACATCCGCGAGCGTCACGAGCACGTTCATACGCACGAAGCGCTCGAACACAACCATCCGCACACGCACGACGAGCATCATCGCCATGCGCATCCGTTCCCCTACGACGGCGACGAGCCGCACACACACCCGCACCGCCACGCGCCGATCACCCATTCGCACGCGCACTACCCGGACATCCATCACCGTCATTCGCATTGATCCCGCTGAACGTTCGTCGCGCGAGCCACGGAGCATCGCGACCTGTTTTTTCGACCGTTCGCGTCTATAACGGATTCAATCGACCACCGACAGACCGACAGTTCACATGGATGACACCCAGCGGCTGAAATACTTGCGGATCGCGCTGGTCGCGGTCGGCGTGATATCGGTCGCGGGCATTTATCCGCTGATGCTCGTCTGGCCCTCGGGCTGGACCTGGCACACCGGCTATTCCGACTATCCGGCGATGATCGTCGGCATCTATGCGACGCTTGGCGTCTTCCTGATCCGGGCCGCGCGCGATCCGCTCGCCCACCTGAGCCTCATCTGGTTCACCGTGTGGTCGAGCGTGGTTCACGGTTCGATCATGACGGTGCAGTCGTTCGCCCACCCGGCGCATCGCGCTCACCTGCTCGGCGACGTCCCCGCGCTCTTCATCGTCGCGATCGTGCTGGCCGTGCTGACGCCTCGCGCAGGAAAGGCATCGTCCGTGCGGTAGTACGATGCGCATTCGACACCGCCGGCGCGCCGCCTGTCGCAAACTCTTCCAAGGATTGACATCATGCGAATCGAAACCTCGTTCCTGTTCGATCTCGACGGCACACTCGTCGACAGCGTCTACCAGCACGTGCTGGCGTGGAAGGAAGCACTCGACGATGAAGGGATCGAACTGTCGGTGTGGCGCATCCATCGCAAGATCGGCATGAGCGGCGGCCTGTTCACCAACCAGTTGCTGCGCGAGACGCACGGCGAGATCAGTCCGGACCGCGTCGAACGGCTGCGGCGCTCGCATGCGGACGCGTACAAGCGGCTGCGCGCACAGGTGTGTCCGCTGCCAGGCGCGCGCGAGCTGCTCGCGGCGCTGACACACGCCGGCACGCGCTGGGCCATTGCGACCAGCGGCCGGATGGAAACGGCGGCGGTGAATCTGGCGGCGCTTGGCGTCGATCCGGCGACGGCGGTCGTCGTCACGCGCGACGATGTGAAATACGCGAAGCCCGATCCCGACCTGTTCATCGCGGCGGCGGAGCGGCTCGGCGTATCGATCGAGCACACGGTGGTGGTCGGCGACAGCATCTGGGACATGCTCGCCGCGCGACGCTGCCGCTCGCTCGGCGTCGGCCTGCTGTCGGGCGGGTATGGAATGGATGAACTGGAACGCGCGGGCGCGCTGCGCGTATACGAAGATCCGGCGGACCTACTGCTGCACCTGGATGAGGTGGCCGCGCGGCCGTAGTTGACGGGAGTCCGCGCGAAACCGGCGCGGATCTCCCCGATTCAGCGTCGTCGCTGATCAGTCCTTGAGGTCGTCGGGCACCTTGCCGCCGTTTTGCGCGAGTTTTTGCATGACCGCCTTGTGCAGCCACATGTTCATCGCGGCCGAATCCTCGGTGTTTCCGCTGTAATGCAGTTCCGTCGCCAGTTCCTTGCGCGCGGCGAGGCTGCTGTCGAGCCCCAGCAGTTTCATCAGATCGACGATCGACGTGCGCCAGTTGAGTTCCTGCCCCTGATTCGCCTGCATGCTGCTGAGAACGGCTTCGACATCCACGACCGGCATCGGTGTGACGGGCGGCTGGACGGCGCCCGCTGCCGCTGGCGTCGACGAACGCGACGGCGCGGCGGTCGCGCCCGCGGGACTCGGTTGTTGCGGCGTGGCGGGCGCCGCGGCCGCGCCGGAACCTGAGGCCGCCGGATGGTCGTGCGGGAATATCTTGTTGAGGATGGTCGAGAAGATGCTCATGTCGGTCTCCGTGAAGTGGGCTGATCGCCTCGTCCGGAAACGCAACGATCGTTCCCAGCCATTCAATTTGCGCTGATCCGCCCGTTTATCGGCTGACCGAGGCCGTTTCGCGCTCGGCGATGTCTCGCGCATCAGAAGCGTTTTCTTCATGTTGATGCCGAATTGCAACGCCGACTAAAAAATGCCAGCCGCCGCATAAGCGGCGCCCTATAACAAAAGCAGGAAGCAAAAAACCGGCACGCACGCATGCATCCTTAGCCGTATGAATCGCAGTCGGCGCCAGTCGTTAAGCGTTTTCTTAAGAACGCAAGAGCCGCTTCCCCGGAACGCGCGCGCGAATAGTCGCGGCGCGCACATTTGATTCGAACCCATCTCGCGCGAGCCAGGGACTCCCGCCCCCGAAGCCTCATGCAAGGAGCATCAAAATGAAATCCACTTTCGTTTTGACCGCAGCAGCCGCCGCGGCCGGCCTCGTCCTACTCGCATTGCCGGAAATAGCAGGCGGCCAGGAAACGCGCAGCGCCCCGCCGACCGCGCGCGCCATGATGCAGCACAACGCCAACCAGTCGGCGCAGTCCACCACCGACATGTCCTATGGCGGCGTCACCGACACGCAAAGCGCCACAGGCGGCGTGAACGCGACGCCGGCGCCCGCCGACACCGCGCCTGCGCAGGACAAAAACGGCATGCCGTCGACGCAGGCGCCGTCGCGGTGGTAAGGCACCGCCTCCGTCCATCGGATGAACCGCAGCCGGGCCCGCACCCCGCAGCCCGGCCGGTTCGCGATTCGCGCTAGCGCGCGTCGCTCACGGTCGTATTCATCGTCTTGCCCGCGATCAGCGTGTTTTTCAGCGTGATGTCGTGCACGTTGTACGCGTAGATCGGCCCGGGCGTCGTCGAGGTGGCCGGCCCGGCGGCGACCGGCGTGCCGAAGTCGCAATTGGTGATGGTGACGCCGGCGATCGCGGGAATCGTCGGTGCCGGGGCGGGGCCGTTGTAGTCGAACGCGACCGGACCCTGCGCGACGATCGCCTGGAAGCATGAGCCCGTCAGCCCGTTCAGCGTCACGTTGCTCGCCTTCACGTTCGAAATATTGACGTTCTGCACGAGCGCCGGACGCGTGCGGATCGCGTCCTTCGACGGCTGGTAGTCGCAGTCAAAGGTGACGATCCCGCCCTGCGCCGCCGACGGGTTCGCGGCGGCGGCCGTCGACACGCCGAGCGGCACGCTCGCATTGATCGGGCTGCCCGCGAGCAGGCTGCTGCCGTAGCCCGAAGGCGTCAGGCTCACGCCGTTCGGCAGCGTCACGTTGTCGACGTAGAAATCCTTCACGAAGCCGCCGCGGTTCATGTTGGTCTTGATGCGGATCGCGATGTTGAGCGAATTGGTCGCCCAGAACTGGTTGAGCATCGCGAGATTGCGCGCGTAGATCTTCTGCACGCCGCCGCCCATTTCGCTGCCGAGCGTGATGCCGCCGTGGCCGCTGTTCATCGTGCAGTTCTGGATGACGTGGTTCTGCGCCGGGCCGTATTCGTTGTCGAGGTTCTTGCCCGACTTGATCGCGATGCAGTCGTCGCCGGTGTTGAACACGACGCTGTCGCACAGCACCATGTCGCAGGCGTCGGGATCGAAACCGTCGTTGTTCGGGCCGATGCTGTCCACGGTCACGGTGCGGATCACGACGTTCTTGCAGTCGGTCGGATGGTGCTGCCAGAACGGAGTGTTGTTGGTGCGATAGCTTTCCATCAGCACGTTCGTGCAGCCGATGAACTCGACCATGCACGGCCGCAGGTAGTGGCCGATGCCGAAAATGCGCTTCTCGATGGCGACACCCGCCTCCGACAACGCCGGCAGGTAGTTCTGGTCCTGCTGCCAGGGCGTGGCGGGATCGGTGAGCTGCTTGTAGAGCGTATCGGAGATGCCGGGCGCGGCCGTCTTCAGGTCGACGTTATTCGGGTTGGAATACGCCTGCGACGGCGTCGACGAGCCGGCGAAACCGTAGGCGCCGCTGTTGCCCTTCCAGGTCCACCAGCAGGTGCTCGTATTGCCCGTGCCGGCGAAAGGCGTCATCGCCTGTCCGTTCAGCACGGAGGTGTTGCCTTCGCCGGTGATCGCGACGTTCGTCTGGTTGCGCGCGTAGACCGGCGGGCCGTAGTTCAGGCAGTCGTTCGATTGCCAGCGGCTGTAGTAGAGCTTGCCGTTGGTGCCGCAGTCGACCGGGCCGTCCTTCGCGTAATCGGCGGGGTTCGGGCTGAAGTAGATCGTGCAGTTCGCGCTCAGGTGAAAGTTGACGTTCGAGAGCAGCACGATCGGGCCTGCGCAGTACCACGTGCCCGCCGGAACGACCACGCTTCCGCCGCCCGCCGCGTTGCACGCCGCGATGGCCGCGAGGAACGCGGGACGCGAATCGAAGGAGCCGGGCGCGTTCGTCTGGTCGGCGCCCGTGCTGAGCGGAGATTTCGACGGGTCGGTGTACGGGTTCGCCGCGACGACGACCGCACACGGCTTGGCGCCGTAATCCGTGACGATGAACTGGCGGCTCGGGAACATCGACTGCGCCACGCCCTGCAGGGCATTGATGATCTGCGTGCCCGCGCCGGTCGAACCCCAGATCGGATCTTCGACGACGGGCGGCGTCGTGGTCGATCCGGAATCGTCGTTGCCGCCGCAGCCGCCGAGCACGCCGAGCGTGCCGAAAAGCGACGCACCCGCCGATGCGCCCGCGAACTTCACGAAAGTGCGTCGCGCAGGCGAATGCAACGCGACGGGCGTGCGGTCCAGCGTCCTGTCCTTCGATTGCTTCATTCTCGTCTCCTTATCCGGCCGGGCCGGTTGCTCACGGTGGGTTGTGGTCGTGTATTTCCGTGCTGGTCGCGGCCGACGTAAAACGTTTGCCCGGACTCGTCCACAACGACTCCGGTCGCTGTTCTCATTGCTGCATAGAAACGATGTCATACAACTAAGAACATTTTCTATCCAGCGCCTCAGCGGTTTATCCGCCGCGATGTCGCTGACAATATCCAAGTTGTCAGGCAGACGTCAAGCAACTTTTCCAGCGATCCTGGACCGTATAAACCCTGTGTGTAAGGCTTTGAAAGGCTAAGAAGCTGTCCGTGTTTACCCGTTAGTTAATCGTTTTCCATTGACAGGGCATCACGATTCACCGAAAGTTGTCGTACATCTTCACGAAATTAGACGCTCGATAGTTGTACGACGTCACATATTTAGATTCAACGGCAACCCTAGCCGCAGCAACACCTACGCAACTGGAAGGAGACACGCCATGCTGACAGACAAGATCAAGGGACTGAGGTGGTGGATCGTCGGGCTGATCATGCTCGGGACCATCTTCAATTACCTCGCCCGCAGTTCCCTCTCGGTCGCGGCGCCGACCCTCACCGACAAGCTGCACATGACCACGCAGCAGTACTCGTACGTAGTCGCCGCGTTCCAGGGCGCGTACACGGTGATGCAGCCTGTCGCGGGTTATATCCTCGACGTCGTCGGGCTAAAAATCGGCTTCGCGATCTTCGCGACCGCCTGGGCGGCGTCGAACATGATGCACGGCCTCGCGACCGGCTGGGGCTCGCTCGCGTTCTTCCGCGGCCTGCTCGGCATGAGCGAGGCGGCGATCTTCCCGGCGGGCATGAAGACCATCACGCAATGGTTCCCGGCGAAGGAGCGCTCGGTCGCGACCGGCTGGCTCAATACCGGAACGTCGGTCGGCGCGATGCTCGCGCCGCCGCTGGTCGTGTTCTGCATCCTCCAGTTCAACTGGCAGACGGCGTTCGTCGTGACGGGCGGTGTCGCGTTCATCTGGGTTGCGCTGTGGCTCTTCTTCTACCGCTCGCCCGCCGACCATCCGAATCTCTCGGAAGGCGAGCGCGAATACATCCTGAGCGGCCAGGAAGAAGGCAAGCTCACATCGACCAAGCGTCCTTCGTGGAAGCAACTGCTCTCCACGCGCCGCTTCTGGGGCATCGGCATTCCGCGCTTTCTCGCCGAGCCGGCATGGCAGACCTTCAACTTCTGGATTCCGCTCTATCTCGTCTCCGTGCGGCACATGAACCTGAAGGAGATCGCGCTGTTCGGCTGGCTGCCCTTTCTCGCCGCCGACCTCGGCTGCGTCTTCGGCGGCTATCTCGCTCCCTTCCTGCTGCGCAAGTTCAACACGCAGCTCCTTACGTCGCGCAAGCTGGTGATGATCGTCGGCACGCTGTTCATGTTCGGCCCGGCCTGCATCGGCTTTGCGACGAGCCCGTATGTGGCGATCGGACTCTTCTGCCTCGGCGCCTTCGGCCATCAGACGATTTCGGGTGCGCTCTACACGCTCGCCTCCGACGTCTTCGGCCAGCACGAAGTCGGCACGGCGACCGGCCTCTCGGGCATGATGGGCTGGCTCGGCGGGATGATCTTTTCGCTGATGGTCGGCGCGCTGGCGACCACCATCGGCTATAACCCGCTCTTTGTCTGCCTCGTGCTTTTCGACATCATCGGTGCTACCGTCGCATGGTTCCTGCTCCGGCCGAGCGATTACTCGGGCACGCTGCGCGCACCGAAGATTGCAACGCCGGCCGCGAGCACCGGACGCTGACCCGTCGATGGCCGACTGCGCCACAGGACCGGCGCGCGGCCGAGTCAACCTTCAAGAAGGAAACCATATCGTGACCAAGATTGCATTGAGCGGGGCAAGCGGACAACTCGGCACCGTGCTGCGAAAGGCGCTTATCGGGCGCGGCTACGACCTGCGCTCGGCGGGCGGTTCGAAGGCACTTGTGCCGCTCGTCGAGGGAGAGGACGTCATGCACGGCGACCTGCGCGATCCGGCGGTCGTCGACCAGCTGCTCACCGGCGTCGACGTGCTGATCCATATGGCGGGCACGAGCGTCGAGCGCCCGCTGCCCGAGATCGTCGACAACAATCTGCGCGGGCTCGTCGAAGTGTATGAAGGGGCGCGCCGCAACAAGGTTCGCCGCATCCTGTTCGCGAGCTCGAATCATGCGATCGGCATGTATCCGGTCGAAGACAAGCTCGATCTCGACTGCGAGTTCCGTCCCGATGGCTTCTACGGCTTGAGCAAGATGTGGGGCGAAGGCATCGCCCGCATGTACTGGGACAAGCACGGGATCGAGAGCGTGTGCGTGCGCATCGGCAGTTGCATCGAGAAGCCGACTGAGTTCCGGCACCTGAGCACATGGCTCGCGCAGGAGGATTTGCTGCAGATCGTCGAGCGCACCGTCGATGCACCGGATATCGGCTACATCGTCGTGTGGGGCGTATCGGCGAACACGCGCAGCTACTGGAACAACGACGGCGCGGCGCGACTCGGCTACCGGTCGGAGCGCAACGCGGAAGACTTCGCCGATGAGATCCTCAAGAAGCCGAATCCGCTCGATGCAATCGGTCAGCGTTATCAAGGCGGCAGCTTCGCCGGCATCGACTTCACGCCGCCGGAGGCGCGCGGCGGCAAGCGCTGAACGGACCGCACGGAGCTTTCCGCGAACGCGCGGCGCGTCTTACCATTGAATTGAAGTCGTCCGTCCCGTGGTGCTGCGCATGTCCATCCAAGGACAAGCCAGCGGCATTTTCGACATGAAGGGTTGACGGGCCGTGCGCGGCCCGCGAACAGGAGGAGCACGAGCATGCGTGAGAATCGGATTCGTTCGATCTGGAAGGCGGGCGGTGCCGTCGTCAATGGATGGCTTGCCATTCCGAGCGCGTTTTCCGCTGAGACGATGTCGCATCAGGGATGGGATTCGCTGACGGTCGATCTGCAGCACGGTGTGGTCGATTATCAGAAGGCGGTCGAGATGTTCACCGCGATTTCGACGACCCAGACCGTACCGATGGCCCGCGTGCCATGGAACGAGCCCGGCATTCTGATGAAGGTGCTCGACGCGGGCGCGTATGCCGTCATCTGTCCGATGGTGAACTGTCGCGCGGACGCGGAACGGCTCGTCGCCGCGACGCATTATCCGCCGATGGGCACGCGCAGCTTCGGGCCGGTGCGCGCGTTGCTGTACGGCGGCGCGGATTATCCGAAAGCGGCCAATGACACGGTGGTCGTGCTCGCGATGATCGAGACGCGCGAGGCGCTCGACAATCTCGAGGAGATCGTCTCGACGCCGGGTCTGGATGCGATCTATATCGGTCCTTCGGATCTGTCGCTCGCGCTGGGATGCACGCCGACTTTCGACGACGTCGACCCGCCGGTCGCGGAGGCCATCGAGCATATCCTCGCGCGCGCCAAGGCGCATGGCGTGGTGGCCGGGATTCACAACGGCTCGCCGGAGAAGGCGCTTGAGCGAATTGCGATGGGGTTTCAGTTCGTTACCATCAGTTCGGATGCGCGGTTGATGGCGGCCGGGGCGCAGCAGGTTATCGGGAAGATGAAGGCGGGTGGGCCTGCGGGGACTGCGGGGGGTTATTGAGGCGGTTAGTTTTTTACGTTGCAAGGTTTGACGCGCCTGGGTGCGCGTCGACCCTGAGGCGCACCGCGTGTCGCTTTTCCCTGCGGATTTTCTGAATCGGCGGACACGGCGACTGCTCCCTACCGTCACCTACACATGCGGCTCCACGCGCCTTGGCCCGCGATAAGATGCGGCTTCGGTTCGCATTTGCACTCGCACCGGTCGCCGCTTAAGGCCTATGGCCGGCACTCGCGTGCCGCGCAAACAATGCGGCCTTCGCTGCCGCACTTCGGACACGAACCCGCATCACCCTCATACGCGACAGCACGGCCGTCGATCGAGTCGGTTCGCGACGGGGGTGAACCACGCCCTGAATCTTGCGGCCCTTGGCGGCCGGTGCCGTGCTAAAGGAAACGGGCTGAAGTGTGAAAGTTGCCGGCCGGCTCACATAATCGCCGCGCGGTAAATCGGCAAGCGGATAGGTGAACGTGATATTGAACCGCCGCGCCTCGTCGATGGCTTCGACCCCGGCAAATCCAAGAACACTGAAGTCTTTCGCGCTCGACACGCGCAGCGCGTCGAGCGAATACGATTTGTGATGAAACGCTGCAGCGACGGGCACCGCTTCCCTCCCGTTCATTTATTTTTTAATGAACGGGAGCTTGTCGATCGGTCGTCGCGTTGCGCTACACGAATAATCCTAAGTTCGACGACGCCTTCGAAAGGACCCTCGTGTCAGCGATCCTCATCGGGCAAACCAATAAATGGCTAGGGTGAACAATGCCCTTCGAAACGAAGGCCCGCTAGACCCTCAGGTCACCGGCGCCGGATTGAACAGCACCAGCGCATTGTGCAACTTGAGCGCCTCTGCGCAGGTCTGCTTCCGCCCGCTCGCAATTTCGAGCATCAACCGGAACAACTCCCAGCCCACATCTTCGATCGACGCCTCCCCGGTCGCGATCGTCCCGGCATTCACGTCCATCAGATCGTGCCACCGGCGCGCGAGGTCCGAGCGCGTCGCGACCTTGATCACCGGCACTTCGGCAAGACTGTAAGGCGTGCCGCGCCCCGTCGTGAACACGTGCAGATTGATGCCGGCCGCCAGTTGCAGCGTCCCGCAGATGAAGTCGCTCGCCGGCGTCGCAGCATAGATCAGCCCCTTCTGCTTCACCTTCTCGCCCGGGGAGAGCACGCCTGAAATCGGCGAATTGCCCGACTTGATGATCGACCCCATTGCCTTCTCGACGATATTCGACAACCCGCCCTTCTTGTTGCCCGGCGTCGTGTTGGCGCTGCGGTCCGCGCTGCCGCGCTTCAGGTAATTGTCGTACCACGCCATCTCGCGGATGATCGCCTGCGCGACCTCCGGATTCGCCGCGCGGCTCGTCAACTGGTCGACGCCATCGCGCACTTCGGTCACTTCCGAGAACATCACCGTCGCGCCCGCGCGCACCAGCAGATCGGTCGCGAAACCGACCGCCGGATTCGCCGTCAGTCCGGAAAACGCATCGCTGCCGCCGCACTGCACGCCGACCACCAGGTCCGCCGCGGGACACGTCTCGCGCCGCCGGTTGTTCAGGCGCTCCAGATGCCGCTCGGCCATCTTCATGATCGAATCGATCATCGACTGGAAACCGACATGCTCCTCGTCCTGGAGCACCACGACATCGCCGTTATCGTCCGCGCCGTTATCGCCGATGTCGGCCACGTCGTCGACTGCCGTCGTCACGATCGGGATCGTGCCCGGCGGCATCAGGCGTTCGGGCTGCAGCTTCTCGCAGCCGAGGCTCACCATCATCACCTCGCCGCCGAAGTTCGGATTCAGGCTGATGTTGCGCACCGTGCGGATCGGCACCATCGCGTCGGGCGCGTCGATCGCGACGCCGCAGCCGTACGTGTGGCCGAGGCTCACGACATCGTCGACATTTGGAAAGCGCGGCAGCAACTCAGCCTTGATGCGCGTGACCGCGTGCTGCACGACGTCGGCGACGCACTGCACGGTCGTCGTGATCGCGAGGATGTTGCGCGAGCCCACCGAGCCGTCGGCATTGCGGTAACCCTCGAAGGTGAAGCCTTCGAGCGGTGGCATCGCGGGCGGCTTGACGGTTGCGATCGGCAGGCCTTCGAGTCCCGGCGGGCTCGGCATGCGGATCACGTGCTCGTTGATCCAGCTTCCCTTCGGCAGGTTCTTGAGCGCATAGCCGATCACGACGTTGTAGCGAATCACTTCGTCACCCTCGGCGAGGTCGGCGAGCGCCACCTTGTGACCCTGCGGCACGCGTTCGCGCAGCGTCAGGCCATCGGCAAAGGTCGCGCCCTCGGGCAGCCCGCCGTCGTTCACGACGATCGCGACGTTGTCCTGCGGGTGAACGCGTATGTAGAGAGGAGACTGTTCCATGTCAACCGTTCCTTTTGGTCCTTTTGACCCTTCTGTATTCGTGCGACACCTTGTGTCGGTCAGTTTCACGGCTATATCATACGTCATCCTACAACTAGCCAACACGATTCGACCGTGGGTATTTACCCTAAAGGCGGGCCTGCATCGCAGATTCCTTGTTGAATCTGCGAAATTCATGTTGTACGATGACGTATCAGATGGCTTCTCAAATTCATCGCCGCCCACGGACATTCAACCATGACCACACCGCAAGAACTCAAGCAAATCGTCTCTGAAGGACTGCTGTCGTTTCCCGTCACCGATTTCGACGCCAAAGGCGATTTCCGCGCCGACACCTACGCCGAGCGCCTCGAATGGCTTGCACCCTACGGCGCGACCGCGCTCTTTGCCGCAGGCGGCACGGGTGAATTCTTCTCGCTGACCAAGAGCGACTATTCGAACGTCATCCGCACCGCGACCGAAACCTGCAAGGGCAAGGTGCCGATCCTCGCCGGCGCGGGCGGCCCGACGCGCGTCGCGATCGAATACGCGAAGGAAGCCGAGCGCCTCGGCGCGAACGGCGTGCTGCTGATGCCGCATTACCTGACCGAAGCGTCGCAGGAAGGCATCGCCGATCACGCCGAGCAGGTCTGCAAGGCGGTACCGAAGATGGGCGTGATCATCTACAACCGCGCGAATTCGAAGCTCAACGCCGACATGCTGGAACGCCTCGCAGACCGCTGCCCGAACCTGATCGGCTTCAAGGACGGCGTGGGCGAAATCGAGGCAATGGTGACGATTCGCCGCCGTCTGGGCGATCGCTTCTCGTATCTCGGCGGCCTGCCGACGGCCGAAGTCTACGCAGCGGCATACAAGGCGCTCGGCGTGCCGGTGTATTCGTCCGCGGTATTCAACTTCATCCCGAAGACGGCGATGGACTTCTACCACGCGATCGCCGCCGACGATCACGCGACGGTCGGCAAGCTGATCGACGAATTCTTCCTGCCGTATCTCGCGATCCGCAATCGCCGTGCGGGCTACGCGGTCAGCATCGTGAAGGCGGGCGCGAAGCTCGTCGGCCACGACGCAGGTCCGGTGCGCGCTCCGCTCACGGATCTGAACGAGGAAGAACTGGCGCAACTCGACGTGCTCATCAAGAAGCTCGGCGCACAGTAAAACTCAGTATCAAACGCCGGCGGCCCAGGCGCCGCCGGCACACCGGCACATTCAAGGTTGATGGAAGGAGACAAACCCGCCATGCAAACGACCCACGTTGCGAGCGCCGCTGGCGTCGCGAAACGCACGAGCGTCCGATACACGATCCTGCTGATGGTTTTCATCATCACGACGTTCAATTACGCAGACCGTGCGACGCTTTCGGTGACGGGCTCCGCGATGCGCGGCGAGTTCGGTTTCGACGCGATCAAGATGGGCTACATCTTCTCCGCGTTCAGCTGGGCGTACGTGCTCTCGCAGTTGCCGGCGGGATGGCTCCTCGACCGCTTCGGCGCGCGACGCGTCTACGCGGCGAGCATCTTCTTCTGGTCGCTTTTCACGCTGCTGCAAAGCGCGGTCGGCCTCGCCGGCAGCGCGGCGGCCGCGGTCGCCGCGCTGTTTGTGCTGCGCTTCGCGATGGGCGCCGCCGAATCACCGGCGTTCCCGGCCAACGCGAAAGTCGTCGCGAGCTGGTTCCCGACGGCCGAGCGCGGCACCGCATCGGCGATCTTCAACTCGGCACAATATTTCGCAGCGGTCATCTTCACGCCGCTGATGGCGTGGATCACGCACAAGTTCGGCTGGCACTACGTGTATGTCGTGATGGGCATCGCGGGCCTGCTGCTCGCCCTGACCTGGCTCAAGGTCATGAAGAATCCCGCCGATCACCCGCGCGTGAACCGTGCCGAACTCGATCACATCGAGCAGGGCGGCGGCGTCATCAACGCCCCGAAGAAAGCCGCTGCGGGCGATGCACCGCGCGCGACGAGCTGGTCGCTCGTGCGCCAGCTGCTCTCCAACCGCATGCTAGTCGGCGTCTATCTCGCGCAGTACTGCATCAACGTGCTGACCTACTTCTTCCTCACCTGGTTTCCGATCTACCTCGTGCAGGCGCGCGGCATGACGATCCTGCAGGCGGGTCTCATCGCTTCGCTGCCGGCAATCTGCGGCTTCACGGGCGGCGTGCTCGGCGGCGTGCTCTCTGATTCGCTGATCCGGCGCGGCCATTCGCTCACCGTCGCGCGCAAGGTGCCGATCGTCGGCGGCATGCTGCTGTCGTCGTGCATCATCGGCTGCAATTATGTTTCCACCGACTGGATCGTCGTCGCGCTGATGTCGCTCGCGTTCTTCGGCAAAGGCATCGGCGCGCTCGGCTGGGCCGTGGTCGCGGATACGTCGCCGCGGGAAGCCATCGGCCTGTCGGGCTCGATCTTCAACATGTTCGGCAATATCGCCGGCATCGTGACGCCGATCGTGATTGGCTACCTGGTCGCGCAAAGCGGCGGCTCGTTCAACGGTGCGCTCGTGTTCGTCGGCGTCAACGCGCTCCTGACCGTGTTCAGCTATCTCGTGATCGTGAAGGACATCAAGCGCGTCGAGCTTCGGCAGCCGGTGGCGCAGTGAGCGGAAGACGGGGTCCGATGACATACGACCAGACCGCCCGGAGCGCCGCGCGCACAGGCGAAAGGCCAGCGCGGCTGCCTCAAACGGCCGTCGACGAGTCGTCAGACAACGCTATAATGAATCGACCCTTCTCGCCGCATTCACCGACGCATTGACCGATTCAGGAGCGCTTTGATGGCCGCCCAATTCACAAGCATCGCCGCGCCTCGCCGCGCCCGCAACCTCGCGGAGTCCGTCGTGAGCTTCGTGAAGGAGCAGATCGCCTCGGAAGCGCTCAAGCCGGGCGACAAGCTGCCGACCGAATCCGAACTGATGGTCGGGCTCGGCGTGAGCCGCACCGTCGTGCGCGAAGGCATCTCGCGGCTGCAGGCGAGCGAGGTGATCGAAACGCGTCACGGCATCGGCAGCTTCGTGCTGGAGCCGCGTCGCGAAAAGCTCGGCATCGACATGGTGCCGGCCACCACGCTGCGTGACGTGCTCTCCGTGCTGGAACTGCGCATCAGCCTCGAAACCGAGAGCGCCGGGCTCGCCGCGCAGCGCGCGCAGCCGGACGACCTCGCGCGCATGCGCTCCGCCCTCGCCGCGATCGAAACGACGAGTCGCATGGGCGGCGACAGCGTCGCAGCCGATCTGCAGTTCCACATCTCGGTCGCGCAGGCGACCGGCAACCGTTATTTCGTCGACATCCTCACGCAAATGGGCAGCGCGCTGATTCCGCGCAACCGCATCGATTCGGCGGGCATCGCACATTCGGACCCGAAGGCGTATGTCGCGCTCGTCAACCAGGAACACGAAAGCATCCTCGATGCCATCTCGCGCCACGACGCCGACGGCGCCCGCGCGGCGATGCGCATGCATCTGTCGAACAGCCGGGAGCGGCTGCGTCGAGCGAACGAGTCGTCCGAAGCGAAGGCCTGATTGCAATGCGTCGCCCATGACGCGAGCTTCGACGGCGCCCCACCCCCTCATCAGGAGAACCACATGCAAAAGGCAGGATTCATCGGACTCGGGATCATGGGCAAGCCCATGGCGGCCAACCTTCGCAAGAACGGCGTCGAACTCGCGGCGTTCACGCGCAGCGGCGTGCCCGACGAGCTGACGCAAGCGGGCGTGAAAGCCGCGGCCAGTCCCGCCGAAGTCGCGAGCCAGGCGGATGTGATCTTCATCATGGTGCCGGATACGCCGGACGTCGAACGCGTGCTGTTCGGTGAGAACGGCGTCGCAGACAAGCTGAAGGCAGGGCAGATCGTCGTCGACATGAGCTCGATCTCGCCGATGGCGACCCGCGACTTCGCCGCGCGCGTGCGCGAGCGCGGCGCCGAGTATCTCGATGCACCGGTCTCCGGCGGCGAAGTCGGCGCGAAGGCGGGCTCGCTCACGATCATGGTCGGCGGCTCGCAGGCGACCTTCGACACCGTCAAGCCGCTTTTCGACATGATGGGCAAGAACATCTCGCTGATCGGCGAAGTCGGCGCGGGACAGGTGTGCAAGGTAGCGAACCAGGTGATCGTCGCGGCGACCATCGAGGCGGTCGGAGAGGCGCTGTTGCTCGCTTCGAAGGCGGGCGTGGACGCCGAAAAGGTGCGCACCGCGCTGATGGGCGGCTTCGCGTCGTCGCGCATTCTCGAAGTGCACGGCGAACGCATGACGAAGCGCACCTTCAACCCGGGCTTTCGCATCGAGCTTCATCAGAAGGACCTGAACCTCGCGCTGTCGACGGCGCAGGCGCTCGGCGTCTCTCTGCCGAACACCGCGACCTGCCAGGCGCTCTTCAACGCGTGCACGGCGCACGGCGGCGCCGCGTGGGACCACTCGGCGATGGTGCGCGCGCTCGAAGTCCTGGCGAACCACGAGATCGGGCAGTCGTCGAAATAGGGTTCTGAAAGCATCACGGCGGCGCGGGTCGAACGGGCGGTCATGCCCGTCCCCGCTGCACGCCGGGCGCGGCCGCGCCTTGCACGCCGCGTCGGCAATGGACGAGCAAGCCGACTTTATCGCCCGGGTGTAACATTCCAGCCCGGCATTTCTCCCGGCCGATACATCGATCCCGCGCTCGCCGCGCGACTGAGTTCGCGTAAGGTCCATGCCTGCCGCGCCGCATCTGCGCACGAAAACAATGACCAGCCCCGCTTCTGCTTCGAATCCTGCTTCAAAACGCGCGTTCGTGATTGCCGCCGTGATGGCGTCGATGGCGATGGTCGCCATCGAGGCGACCATCGTCTCCACGGCGATGCCGCAAATCGTCTCGCAGATCGGCGACCTGCATCTGTACAGCTGGGTCTTCTCGTCTTTCCTGCTCGCGCAGACCGCGATGACCGTGATCTTCGGCAAGCTCGCCGACCTGTACGGCCGCAAGCCGGTCATCCTCGCCGGCATCGCCATCTTCCTGGTCGGATCGGTGCTTGCCGGCTTCGCGTGGTCGATGCCCGCGATGATCGTCTTCCGGCTGATTCAGGGCATCGGCGCGGGCGCGATCCAGCCGGTCACGCTGACGGTCGTAGCCGACCTCTATCCGGCCCGCGAGCGCGGCAAGGTGCAGGGCTATCTCGCGAGCGTATGGGCGATCTCGGCCGTGCTCGGTCCGATGGTGGGCGGACTCATCATCCGCGACTGGTCGTGGGCGTGGATCTTCTGGCTGAACGTGCCGATCGGCCTCGCCTCGGCGGCGGGCTTCATCGCCTATCTGCGCGAGGCGCCGCGGAGCGCGCGTCCCTCCATCGACGTGCTCGGCGCCGTCCTGTTCACCGCTGCGATCGGCTCGTTCATGATGTCGCTGACCTACGCGGGAACGTCCGAGGACCGCGCGGCGACGCTCACCGCCATCGCGTGCGTGGTGTTCGGCGTGCTCTTCGTGATGCAGGAGCGGCGCGCCGTCGAGCCGATGATCTCGTTCGGGCTCTGGAGCCGGCGGCCGATCGCGGCATCGAATGCGGCGACGGTGCTCTCCGGCATGATCCTGATGGGCGCGACCACGTTCCTGCCGATGTACGTGCAGGGCGTGCTCGGCCGCGCCCCGGTCATCGCCGGCCTCGCGCTCACGATGATGATGGTCGGCTGGCCGTCGGGCGCGACGCTTGCCGCGCGCTCGTTCCATCGCTTCGGGCTGCGGCCGATTCTGGTTGCCGGGAGCGTCTTCGTGCCGGCGGGCGTGCTGTTCTTTGTGCTGCTCACGCCGCAGTCTTCACCCGTGCTTGCGGGAGTCGGATCGCTCGTCGCGGGCTTCGGGATGGGACTCTTCAGCGTGAGTTCGCTCGTGCTGATCCAGGAAATCGTCACCGTCGACCAGCGCGGCAGCGCGACGGCGTCGAACCTGTTCTCGCGCAATCTCGGCAGCACGCTGGGCGCGACGGCGTTCGGCGCCGCGCTCAACTACGGACTCAGCCACTCCACGCTCAGCAAGGCCATCACCTCCGAGCAGTTGCGCGAGTTGCTCGACGCGCGGCACATCGCCGAAGTCAGCGAGCCGGTCGTGCGGCTCGTGCTGCATGCGTCGCTGCACCTGACCTTCTGGGCGATGCTGGCGATTGGCGTGTTCATCGTGCTGTTCGCGGTGCTCGTGCCGCATGTCGCATTGGGGCGCGCGCCAAGCCCGGCGCTCGAACCACTGGCGCCGGTCGAAGACTGACGGGCTTCTCCGGGCGGCGCGTTATCGTCCGTCCGCCTTTGCAGGCGCGCCGTACTCCAGCTTCGGATACCAGTCCGTGCCGCGGCCGCCGGGCGTCATGTCGAGCACGATCCAGAGCGGCATCGCGTCCGGCGCGCCGCGCGGGTCCTGGCCCGGATCGGCCGACTCCGGCCCCATCTCGTCGCCCCAGAAATGGCGCACCGTCCCGTTCGACTTCACGAAGACGTTGAAACCCGCGTTGTCGCCTTTTTCGGGGTCCTCGTCGGCGTAATCGCGATTGAAGCTGTTGCCGCCCGAGGAATAGATCCGCAAGTGCCGCCAGCCGCGCTCCTTCGCGAACCCCACGAGCCGTTGCACCGGCGAACGCGCGATCACCGCGAACGCGACGCGCTGCAGGATATCGGGCATCTCGCCGTCTAGCGCGCTCAGAAAGGACGTGCACATCGGGCACGAGCGCTGGCGCTGCGGCCCGAACATCCAGTTGTAGGTGACGAGCGTGTCGTGCGCGCCGAACAGTTGCGAAAGCGTGACCGGCCCGTCGACGCCTTCGAACAGATAATCCTCGGGCACCTCACCGCCGGGCGGCAATGCGCGGCGCTGTGCAGCCACGCGCTCGATATGGCGGCGCAATTCGATTTCCTGCACGAGCAGCGCATTGCGCGCGGCGCGGTATTGCGGGCTTTCGCCGGGAAAACGGCGCCTGGACTGCCCGAGTTCCTCGGCCGGCCTGAGAACTTGCGGGGATTCGTCTGCGGAAGGCATCGATCGTCTCCTCTAGAGTAAAGGGCGGCAGAAGCGCCCCTATCACCACGACGAACGAAATGCCCGCAAATCGACACTGCTCCCGATATTTCCGGCAAGGGGCTTTCCGCTGACGAACCGCACGTCGGAGTAGAATTTCCTGATCGACCACTCTCCCGACGGCGCCCGCCGTCGAGCCGCGATTCCAGATGAAACCGCCATCCACCGACGAACAGACGCGCCGCCGTCCGTCCACCGTCACGCTCAATGTGCTGACCGCGCTGATCGGCCTCGTGACGCTGTGCGCCGGAATCGGCTGGCTGATCTACACGTGGATCGTCGACATGGAAGTGCAATATTTCGCGATCCCGCTCGTCCTTACCGTGCCCGTCATCGCGGCCGCAGCGTTCCGCAATTACTGGGACTAGCCGTCGAGGATACCGCCTCAGATCCGGTACAGCGCGACGGCGTTGTCGTGAAAGAGCGCGAGACGCTCTTTCGGCGCAAGATCGGCCACCATCGCCTTGAAGCCGCTCCACAGCGCGTCGAGCGACACCACCACGCTGTCCACCGGAAAGTTGCTCGCGAACATCGCGCACTGCCAGCCGAAGATGCGCAACGCATCTCGCACGACCGGCCCGTTGCGCTCGCCACTCCATCGCACGCCGGGCTCGCCCAGGCCCGAAATCTTCAGCCATACGTTCGGACACGCAGCGAGCGTCTCGAGCGCGGCGCGCCACCCGCGCAACCCTTCTTCGCTGCGATCGGCGGGCAGTCCCGTATGGTTCACGATGATCGCGACATCGGGGAAATCGCGCGCCAGTTCCGCCGCTTCGCCGAAGTGCCACCACGGCGCCTGCAACTCGAACATGAGACCGGTTTTCGCCAGTAACGCGTAGCCGCGCCGCCAGTGCTCGCAGCGCATCGAGCCGGGCGCCGCAAACGTCGGCGTGTGCTCGCTCAGCGGCACTGCCTTCGGCTTGTGGCGCACGCTGCGCACGAGCGGCATCGACTCGAATTCGCCGAGCACGTGTTCGACGTCGGCGCGATCGAGCCACACCTGTCCGACGATCGCGTTCGGCAAGCCGCAACCCGCGTTCAACGCTGACGCCCAGCGCGCTTCGCCGAGCGGATCGCGCGGGTCCCACTCGCCTTCCATCATCACCGTCTTCACGACGCGATGGCCATTGGCTTGCGCGAAATAGTCATCGGGCAGGAAGTCGCGGCAGATCGACTCGTAGTCGCCGTAGCGAAACGGGATACGCGGACGGTCGCACAGCCACGGATGGTAGTTGTGCCGCAAGTCCCAGAAGTGATGATGCGCATCGACGATGGGCAACTGGGCGTCGTCGCCGGTCGCGAGGAAACGCACGCGCAGCGCGTCGATGTCGGTTTCTCGCGTGTGCATCAGCGCATCCGGTCGAGAGCCATCTGCGTCGCGATGTCGAACGCCTTCTGCGTCGCCCCGACGTCTGCGCGGCCCGCGCCGTGGATATCGAACGCGGTGCCGTGAGCGGGCGTCGCAATCGGCACCGGCAGTCCGCCGTGCACGGTCACGCCGCGCCAGAAGCCCATCAGCTTCATCGCGATCTGGCCTTGATCGTGATACATCGTGACGACGCCGTCGAACACCTTCTGGTCGCGGGCGCGCACGAAGATGGTGTCGGCGGGGAACGGGCCCTGCGCGTCGTAGCCGAGCTTCTTCGCCTCTTCGATCGCCGGCGCGATCACGTCGATTTCCTCGCGGCCGAACGCGCCGTTGTCGCCGTTATGCGGATTGAAACCGCACACGGCGATACGCGGCTTCGCGTTGCCCGCGCGCTTCAGGCCGTCGTGAATCAGCCGCACCGCGCCGATGATGCGCTCCGGCGTCAGCTTCGCGCTCACGTCCTTCAGCGCGATATGCGAGGTCACGCGCGAGGTCCACAGTTCGTCGAGCACGTTGAATTCGCAGAAGACACCGTCGTAGTGAAGCTGGCGCGCGAACCATTCCATCTCGTCGCCGGTTTCCATGCCCGCCATGTGCATCGACGTCTTGTTGACGGGCGCGAAGAGCATCGCCTGCGTCTCGTTCGCCTGCGTGAGCGCAAGCCCTTTTTTGAACGCTTCGAGGCTGTAGCGGCCGCCGCGTTCCGTCGATACGCCGCGCTCGTAGGGTGCGTCGTCGGGCAGGCGAAAGTCGATGAGCGAAGGCACAGCGGTATTCGTGGCCGCGGACTTCGCATCGTCGACGAGTGTGTAGTCGAAGCGTTGTCCTGCGATCTCCATGCCCTTCTCCAGCTCGCGCCGGTCGCCGATGATGAGCAGATCGGCGCGAGCGCGGTTCTCCGGCCGCGCCAGAAGACGCGCGATCAGTTCGGGGCCGATTCCGGCCGGATCGCCGAGCAGGACAGCAATGCGAGGTTTCATCGTGTTCACCTTGTATTCGTGCTTTCAGTGTGTGCGGCGCAGATCGATGGCGATCGAGCCGAAGATATAAACGAGCGCGCAGGCGCTATAGAACTGCAGCACCGCGTCGAACGATCCGGTGCGCTGCAGGATGAAGCCGGTGATGAGCGGAATCGAAACCCCGCCGATGCTGCCGAAGCAGTTCATCAGCGCACCGAGCAGCCCCACGCGGCGCGGGCTCGCGAGCAGCGACGGCAGGCTCCAGTAGAGGCTGCCCCACATCAGGAAGAACGCCGCCGCGCACAGCACCGCGACCGCCACGACCGCCGATGTGATCGACGGCAGCAACCAGAAGACGGCGAGCGTCGTCAGCCCCGAGACCGTGACCATGCCCTTCACCACCTTGCCGCGCGAAAATCCGCTCGCGCAAAGCGCATCGCAGAGGAAGCCGCCCGCGAGCGAACCCAGCGCGCCCGACAGGAAGATGAAGAACGTCGACGTGCCAATCTGCTGGAGGCTCAAACCGCGCGCCTGCGTCAGATAGCTCGGTCCCCACGTGAGCAGGCCGAAGAAGATCATCGCCCAGCTCATCCGGCCAATGCACATGGCAACGGCCGAGCGCTTCGGGAATGCCGGCTCATTGTCGGCGGCGAATGTGGCGCTCGCAAGCGGCGGCGCACCATCGCGGATATGGTCGAGCTCCGCGGCGTTCACGCCCGGGTGTCTCGCCGGATCGTCGCGCAGATAGCGCCACGCGAGCCAGCCGCACGCAATCGTGACGAGACCCGCCGCGATGAACGCCATGCGCCACGAGCCGAACACGAGGATCAGGTTCGAGATCGCAAGCCCGCCGATGGCTGCGCCGAGCGGCGAGCCGGCGTCCATCAGCACCGCGCCGCGCGCGCGTTCGTGACGCGAGAGCCAGAGCGCGTTGAGCTTGCTGCCGGCGGGAAAGAGAGGCGCTTCCGCGCCGCCGAGCCCCACGCGCAGGAGCAGCATCGAGAGTCCGCCCGTTGCCGCGCCGAGCAACGTCTGGAAAATACCCCACAGAACCGTTGCGCCCGCGATCACCCGACGTGGACCGTACCGGTCGATCAGCCAGCCGCCCGGAATCTGCAACAGCGCGTACGACCAGAAGAAGCTCGACAGGATCAGGCCCTGCATCGTCGGCGAGAGCGCGAACTCCTTCGCGATGGTGGGCATCGCGATCGACAGCGAGATGCGGTCGACGAGGTTCACGAGCGTGATGAGAAACACCACGCCGAAGATGCGCCAGCGCACGCTGGTGGCATGGTCTGCGTGAACCGCGTCGCGCGGGGCGGCGCGGGCTTCGGCGGGTGTCTGCATGGCTGTCTCCGGTATCGATATTGTGTGCGGCGTGGTGTGGGGCCTTGCGTGCTACTCGATGATGTCGAAATCGGCCAGATGCTTGTCTGAGAGCGTGATGCCGAGTCCGGGCGTTTCGTCCGAAAGCTGCAGGTAGCCGTTCTCCGGCTGCGGCTCGCCCTCGAAGATGTAGTAGAACAACTCGTTGCCCACTTCGACGTCGAACACCGGGAAGAACTCGGACATCGGGCTCGCGGTGGTCGACATCGTCAGGTGATAGTTGTGCATCTGGCCCGCGTGCGGAATCACCGGCACCGACCATGCCTCCGCCATCGCATTGATCTTGCGGGCCGCCGTGATGCCGCCGACGCGGTTGGTGTCGTACTGGATCACGTCCACCGCGCGCCGTTCGAGCAGGTCCTTGAAGCCGTAGCTCGTGTACTCGTGCTCGCCGCCCGAGACCGGGATGATGTTCATCTTCTTCAGTTCCTGATAGCCCTCGACGTCGTCTCCGATGACCGGCTCCTCGATCCAGCGCGGATTGAACTCGGCAAGACGCGGCAGCATGCGGCGCGCGTATTCGAGCGTCCAGCCCATATAGCACTCGAGCATGATGTCGATGTCGTCGCCTGCAAGCTCGCGCAAGAGGCGCACCTGTTCGAGGTTCTTTGCCATGCCCTTCGGACCGTCCTTCGGGCCATAGCCGAAGCGCATCTTCATCGCGGTGAAGCCCTGGTCGAGATAGCCCTGCGCCTCGGAGAGGAAGGCATCGCGGTCGTCGTTGTTGTAGAGCTTCGATGCGTAGCACCAGATCTTCTCTTTCGTGCGCCCGCCGAGCAGCTTGAAGACCGGCTTCTTCGCGGCCTTGCCCATGATGTCCCACAGCGCGATATCGACCGCCGAGATCGCCGCCATGCCGATGCCCTTGCGGCCCCACGCGAGCGTGCGGCGGTACATCTTCTGCCAGATGTATTCGTTGTCGAACGGGTCTTCGCCAATTGCTATCGGCGCGAGATATTCATCGACGATCTGCTTCGCGACGCGCGGCGCAAGCGCGCAATTGCCGATGCCGATCGTGCCGTCGTCGCACTCCACCTCGACGACGAGCCAGCCATGAAAGCGGAACGAGCCCATCGCGTCGCCGCGTTCGTACAGGATGTCCACGGCGTTCGTGCAGAAGTGCGCCTGCGGCGGCACGACCTTGCCTTTCCATTCGAAAACGCGCGTGCGGATGTGCTTGATCTTCATGGCTGGTGTATCTCCGTGATGTTGTCAGTGGCCCGGGCGTTCGCCGGGCGCAGTTGCCGAATGGGTGATGAAGCAGGCTCTCCGGACTGTCTCCGTCTCGTCCGCGCGTCCGGCGATGTCGATGCGCGCGTCGTTTTTGGTGACGCTAGTGTGCGAAAATATGCGATAACTGACCATTGAATAATTCGAATCGGTCTATTTCCTGGAGTTATCGCTCGCATGATCGCGCCTGCCTCGACCATCCGAAAACGCCTGCGCCTGCGCCATCTTCAGTTGATGGTCGCGCTCTCGGAAACCGAATCGCTCAGAAGCGCCGCCGACGAACTGGCGATGACGCAGCCCGCCGCGACCAAGGCACTGAAGGACTTGGAGGATACGGTCGGTGTGTCGCTCTTCGTGCGGCATGCGCGCGGCATGGAGGCGACCATCTACGGCGAGGCGGTGATGCGCTATGCGCGCGTGGTGTTCGAGGATCTGGACGAGTTGCGCGAGGAGCTTGCCGCCATCGAAGCAGGCGACATCGGCAAGGTGCGCATCGGCGCGGTGATGGCGCCCGCGCCGGACCTGCTCACGCGCGTGATCGTCACGTTGAAGGAGGCGCATCCGCGCCTGCAGATCACGGTGCAGATCGACACGAGCGACGTGCTCGTGCAGGCGTTGCAGCAGGATCAGCTGGATATCGTGGTGGGGCGGATTCCGTATGGCTTTCCGGCGCTCGACCTGAGCTTCGAGACGCTGTCGGAAGAAGCGCTTTCGATCGTCGCGCGGCCGGAGCATCCTGTCGCGAATGCACCCGCGAAACCGAAGCTCGCGGAACTGGCGGCCTATCCGTGGATCGTGCAGCCGCATCCGAGTCCGATGCGGCAGGTGATCGACCAGACGTTTCGCGAGTCGCGTGTCGCGCCGCCGGTGAGCACGGTGGAGACGTCGTCCATCCTCACCACGCTCTCGCTCCTGCGCGATTCCGACATGCTCGCCGTGCTGCCGAGTTCAGTCGCGCAATACTACGCGGCGCTCAATACGATCGCGACGCTGCCCACGCCGTTGCGCGGGCGCCTCGCGCCATACGGGCTGATCCTGCGGAAGAACCGCCGCATCAGCCCGGCGACGCAACTCGTGATCGACGCGATACGGGCTGCGTAGAAACCTCAGTGGCCGAGCCTTTCGGCCAGTTCGAGATCCTGCTCGCGCGTGACGTCAGTCGAGCCGATGCCCGGCTCCAGTGCGATATCCGGCCGCATGAAGAACGTCATCACGATGCCGACGGCGAGCAGCCCGAGCGATCCGGCGAACGGCAGCGTCCAGCTTCCGGTGTGATCGACGATGAAGCCGAACACGATCGGCGAGAAAATGCCCGCCACCGCCGATCCCGCGTTGACGAGTCCGCTCGCGATGCCGACGTGCTTCGGCGTGATGTCCATCGGCACGGCCCAGATCGGCCCGATGGTCATTTCGAGGAAGAAGAACGAAAGGCTCATCGATGCAGCCATGATCGGCAGCGACTTCACGAACATGACCGGCGCGAGGAAGACGAGCGCGCCGAGGAATGCAACGATGATCATGTTGCGCCGCGCCGCGACCACGTTGCCGGTGCGTTTCAGGATGCGGTCGCTCAGCACGCCCCCAGCCGTATTACCCACCACGCCTGACAGGAACACGCCTGCCGAAAAGAGCGCCGAGCTTTTCAGGTCGAGGCCGCGTCCGTGCATGAAGAACGTCGGCAGCCAGGTGAAGAAGAGCCAGCCGGTCCAGCCGTAGCAGAAGTACACGATCATCGTCGGCCCGATGCGCTTGATGAGTCGTCCCCACGGCGTCGGCTCGCGCGTCTTCTCGATCACGACCTTGCCCGCCGGCGGCAGTTCAGCTTCTTCCTCGGCCGTCATGTGACGATGCTTGCGCGGGTTGTCGGCGAAATACCAGGCGTAGACGACGACCCAGATCGCCGTCAGCACGCCGACGAGAATGAACGACGCGCGCCACGAGGCAAACGCGACGATGAGCGCGATGAGCGGCGGCGTCACCGCATTGCCAAGGCGCGAGAACGAATGCGTGAGGCCCTGCACGAAGCCGCGCTTGCTCGCGGGATACCAGTTCGTCAGCGCGCGCGCCTGAGCGGGCAGCGCCGCGCCCTCGCCGACACCGAGCAGCATTCGCGCGCAGAACAGCGACACGACGCCGCCCGCGAAGCCCGTCGCGACGGTGGCGACGATCCAGATCGAAGCGCAGATGGTGAGCGTGGTCTTGGCGCCGAAGCGGTCGCTGACCCAGCCGCCGATCACCTGGCAGATCGCGTAGGTGTATGCGAACGCGGCGAACACGAGGCCGACGTCGGTGTTGGTCAGATGCAGATCGTCGCGGATCACGCCGGCGGCCGCCGACAGGTTCACGCGATCCAGATACATGATGAACGACATCGCGCACATGATCGCGAGTATCGAGCGGGTGACTTTTGGTCGATGAAACATGTCTCCTCCGGTTGCGCTTGGCTGCGCTTCTTTGATGTCATCGCCAGTCCTTCGCATGCAGCGAGCGTGCTGCAAAGGACCGCGTGGAGGCCAAGTCTCGGCAATTCAGCGATATCCGTCCACTGAATTTACGGAATGCGTCGATATCCAGTGGTTATCGCTCGCCCGCGCGTCTCGAGCCACCGGGCCGCCTGCTCCGGCCTTCGGGCTAATGCTCATGCCGCGAGGGCGCGTTCGTCGTATATTCGCTGTCGGGCACGTCCGGTTTCCCGCCGTGCGCCTGCGCCGGCTTTCAACGTCATCAGAAGAGGCAGAAATCCATGAAACCCGATTCGTCGACTGGAACGGACAACGCCGCGCGCCAGCGCGCGATCGTCGCGGAGTTGCACGTCGCGTCCGATTTCGATGCCGAGACCGAGCGCGAGCGGCGCGTGCGCTTTCTCGCGGAATATCTTTCGCTTCAGGGCCTGCGCACGTATGTGCTCGGCATCAGCGGCGGCGTCGATTCGAGCGCCGCCGGGCGGCTCGCGCAATTGGCGGTCGAGCGCCTGCGCGCCACGGGGCGCGAGGCGCATTTCGTCGCGATGCGCCTGCCCTACGGCGAGCAGCACGACGAAAGCGACGCGCAGCGCGCCCTCGGATTCATCCAGCCGGACGAGACGCTCGTCGTCAACGTGAAGCCGGCGGCGGACAGCATGCTCGCGTCGCTGCTTCACGACGGCTTCACGTTCACCGACGAGGCACGCCAGGACTTCGTGCTCGGCAACATCAAGGCGCGCCAGCGGATGATCGCGCAGTACGCCGTAGCGGCCGCGCGGCACGGTCTCGTGATCGGCACCGATCACGCCGCCGAATCGGTGATGGGCTTCTTCACGAAGTTCGGCGACGGCGGCGCGGACCTGCTGCCGCTCTTCGGCCTGAACAAGCGTCGCGTGCGGGCGCTCGCGGCGCACATGGGCGCGGCCGAGGCGATCTGGCGCAAGATCCCGACCGCCGATCTGGAAACGCTGACCCCGCAGAAACCCGACGAAGACAGCTACGGCATCACCTATGAAGACATCGACGACTTTCTCGAAGGCAAGCCAGTCAGCGAGAGGGTTTACACGACGGTCTTTCGCTTCTACGATGCGACCCGTCACAAGCGTGCGCTGCCGGTCACGCTTTACGACTGAGCGCAGTTGTGTGACGCTTTGCCGGTTATCCGCTGGTCCAAAAAACAGGAGACGTCGATGAACAAGGCACTTCAAGGATTACTGGCCGTCGCGGCTGCGTCCGCATGCGTGCAGGTCCACGCGCAGGAAGTCGTGACGATCGGCCATTCCGCGCCGCTGACCGGCCCGCAGGCGGTCAACGGCAAGGACAACGAGAACGGCGCGCGCATGGCCATCGACGATCTCAACAAGCGCGGCGTGACCGTCGCGGGCAAGAAGGTCACCTTCAAACTGGACTCCGAAGACGACCAGGCCGACCCAAAGATCGGCGTGCAAATCGCGCAGAAGCTCTCAGACAGCGGCATCGTCGCTGTGGTCGGGCCGTACAACTCGGGCGTTGCGATCCCCGCGTCGCGGGTCTACAACACGGCTGGCATTCCCATGCTGCCGGTCGCGTCCAATCCCGCGCTGACCAAGCAGGGATTCAAGAACATCTTCCGCATCGGCGCGAGCGACGAACAACTCGGCGGCACGATGGCCGAATTCGCCGTGAAGACGCTCAAGGCCAAGACCGCGGCGATCATCGACGATCGCACGGCTTACGGACAAGGCGTCGCCGAGGAATTCGCGCGCGTCGCGAAGGCCCAGGGGCTGCAGATCGTCGACAACCAGTACACCAATTCCAACGCCACGGACTTTCTCGGCATCCTCACCACGATCAAGTCGAAGAACCCGGACGTGATCTTCTTCGGCGGCTATGCGGCCCAGGGTGCGCCGATGGCGAAGCAGATGCGTCAGCGCGGCATTCGCGCGAAGCTGCTCGGCGGCGATGGCATCTGCTCGGCCGACATGGGCAAGGTGGCGGGCGCGGATGCGTCCATCGTGTACTGCGCGCAGGGCGGCACGTCGCTCGACAAGACCCCGGCGGGCAGCGACTTCCTGAAGCGCTACAAGGACACGTATCACACCGACACGCAGGTGTACGCAGTCAGCTACTACGACGGCGTGATGCTGCTCGCCGACGCGATGGTCAAGGCAGGCACGACCACGGACAAGGCGAAGCTGATCGCCCAGCTGGCGAAGTCGGATTACAAGGGCATTGCGGGCACCTATTCGTTCGATCCGAAGGGCGACCTGATCGGCGCGCCGACGACCGTGTACATAATCAAGAACGGCTTGCCCGCGCCTTACGGGCAATGATGGAGAACGCATGAAGATCACGAAGGCGATCAGCACAGTCGAAGTTCATACCGGCGGCGAGGCGTTTCGCATCGTCACGAGCGGGCTGCCGAGGATGCAGGGCAAGACCATCGTCGCGCGGCGCGCGTGGCTCAAGGAACACGCCGACCACATCCGTCGCGCGCTGATGTTCGAGCCGCGCGGGCACGCCGACATGTACGGCGGCTACCTGACCGAACCCGTTAGCGAAGGCGCGGACTTCGGCGTGATCTTCGTGCACAACGAAGGCTACAGCGACCACTGCGGGCACGGCGTGATCGGACTCGCGACCGCCGCCGTCGAACTGGGCTGGATAGAACGCACGTCGCCGGAGACGCGTGTGGGGATCGACGCGCCGTGCGGCTTCATCGAAGCGTTCGTCCAGTGGGACGGCGACCATGCGGGCAACGTGCGCTTCGTCAACGTACCGTCGTTCATCTGGAAGCGCGACGTGACGGTCGACACGCCCAGCTTCGGCAAGGTGACCGGCGATATCGCGTTCGGCGGCGCATTCTACTTCTATGCGGACGGCGCGCCGTTCGACCTGCCGGTGCGCGAGTCCGCCGTCGAACGGCTCATCGCGTTCGGCGCGGAGGTGAAGGCCGCGGCGAACGCGGCGTTCAAGGTCGTGCATCCGGAAATACCGGAACTGAACCACATCTACGGGACGATCATCGCAAACAGTCCGCGGCATGCAGGGTCCACGCAAGCCAACTGCTGCGTGTTCGCCGACCGCGAAGTCGACCGCTCGCCAACGGGCTCGGGCACCGCGGGCCGCGTCGCCCAGCTCTATCTGCGCGGACGGCTAGGCCGTGACGAGACGCTCGTCAACGAATCGGTGATCGGCACGGTGTTCAAGGGACGCGTCCTGCGCGAGACGAAACTCGGCGAGTTCGACGCCGTGATTCCCGAAGTGGAAGGCAATGCGTACATCTGCGGCTTTGCGAACTGGATCATCGACGAGCGCGATCCGCTGACCTACGGATTCCTCGTACGGTGAGCGCGTTACTCGGGCGTACGTAGTCACCCCAGCCGCGACATCTACCCGCTTTCCTTCGTCACGAGTTGCACCGGTGTTTCGATGTACGGCGAAAGGTCGCGCTGCTTCCTCCCTTCGACGAGCGCCTTCAACGCCACATCGATGCCGAACACGGCCTGTCGCGCCGCGAACTGCTCGACGGTCGCGAGCACGCGGCCGTCCGCAAGCATCGGGCGGATCTGCCCGATGTTGTTGTAGCCGGTCACATACACGCGCCCGCTGCGTCCCAGCGCGCGCACGACGCCCGCCGCGCCGATCGCGATGTTGTCGTTGCCGCACAGAAGAGCGCGAATGCCCGGATGCGCGTTCAGCATCGACGACGCAATCTCCCGGCCGCTCGACACGCTCCAGTCGCCCGCCTGCACCGCGACGATCTTCACGCCGGCCGCATCCATCGCTTCCCTGAAGCCCGCCGTGCGCTCCTCCGCATTGCGTTCCGCCGCCGCGCCTTCGATCACGCCCACTTCATCGCGCGGCTTCAGCCGCTGCGCGAGATATTGCCCGACGAGACGCGCGCCCTTGCGGCTGTCCGGTCCGACGAACGGAATCGAAACCTGCGCCGCGTCTTCCGCCGCATCGTCGAACGGATTGTCGATCGCGATCACGACGATCCCCGCCGCAACCGCCTTCGCGGCCACCGGCACGAGTGCCTTCGAATCGGCCGGCGCGATGACGATCGCAGCCGCCTTCGCGACGATCATCTCTTCGACGAGCCTGATCTGCCCGGCCGTATCGGTTTCGGTTGCGGTGCCGCTCGTCGTCAGGTCGAGTTGCGACGCGTAGTGTCGCTGATAGTTCGTCGCACCGTCGATCATCGCGACGACGAATGGGTCGTCGACCGACTTCATGACGAGCGCAATCCCGAACTTGCGGTCCGCGACCGCCGAGGCGCCCGTCGCCCGGCTAAGCCCGACCGCCGCGAGCGCGGACGCCGCAAGCATGCGGCGGCGAAGAATGCGTGTCATCTGGAGGGTCGTCGTGTCATGGCAGGCGATGACCGATTGTACCTTCGCATGCTTCGCCGTCAGGCGCGATAAAACCCGCACTCGACTGCTTCTCCGCGCAACACCCTGGACTGTCCGCTGTGCCGCTTTGCAACACCTGCACCGGCAGGCTTCTCGCGCTCACGACCGCGCGGCGGCCCTGTCCGCCAATGGCATACGACTTGCCTTGAGCCTTGCGCAGCGCCCCCCACGATACCGCGCTGCGTCACAACGAATACATCAAGGAGACAGGGATGAGAACGACTTCGATACCGAGGCTCACGGCACTCGCCGCGATCACGACGACGGCGCTCGCCGCCGTGTACGCATACGCCGCCGATGCGTACCCGCCCGTGACCTACGAGCGCCTCACGGACGCGCAGGAGGACCCGGGCTGGCTCACCTACTACCGCAACTACGGAGGCCAGTCGCACTCGCCCCTCAAGCAGATCGATACCTCGAACGTGAAGAAGCTGAAGCAGGTGTGGAGCTACAAGTTTCCGGCCGAGCTTCAGCAGGGCTTCGAAGCGACGCCGCTCGTGAACGGCCGCTATCTCTTCGTCACCACGCCGAAGGACAACGTCTATGCCTTCGATGCCGCGACCGGCAAGCCACTCTGGAAATACGAGCCGAAGCTCGGTGCGGAATCGTTCAAGACCGCCTGCTGCGACGTAATCAACCGGGGCGTCGCGCTCTATGGAAAGAACGTCTATGTCGCGATGCTCTCCGGCGACGTGGCCGCGCTCGACGCACAGACCGGCGCGCTTGTCTGGAAGAAGCAGATGTTCGAGCCGGGCATCGGCTATGCGTTCTCGCTTGCGCCGCTTGCGCTCGACGGCAAGCTGATCGTCGGCAGCGCGGGCGGCGAGTATGGCGCGCGCGGCTTCATCGCGGCGCTGAGCCCCGACGATGGCAACGTCCTCTGGAAGCGCTTCACGGTGCCCGCCGCGAACGAGCAACACGGCGATACCTGGCCGAAGGGCATGCAGGAGCACGGCGGCGCGCCCGCCTGGCTGACGGGCACCTACGACTCGGGATCGAAGACGCTCTACTGGGGCGTCGGCAATCCGGGCCCGTGGCTCGCCGACCTGCGCCCCGGCGACAACCTCTATTCCGACTCGCTGCTCGCACTCGATCCGCAAACGGGCGATCTCAAGTGGCACTACCAGTACACGCGTCACGACACGTGGGACTACGACGGCGTGAACACGCCGGTCCTTGCGAAGATCACCTACGAGCAGAAGGACTACGACGCCATCGTCCACGCGGACCGCAACGGCTACTTCCACGCGATCGACCGCACGACCGGCAAGCTGATCTACGCGAAGCCGTTCGTCACCGCGACTTCGGTTAAGGGCTACACCCCGGATGGCAAGCCGATCCAGGACGACTCGAAATATCCGAAGGTCGGCACGACGATCGAAACGTGTCCGAGCTTCCTCGGCGGCAAGAACTGGTGGTCGGTTTCCTACGATCCGGAGAAGCATCTCGCGTTCGTGCCTTCGCTGCATGCGTGCATGTCGCTGTCGGGCAAGTCGGTGAACTTCATGGAAGGCCTGCCGTATCTCGGCGAGGGCTTCGAGATCAAGCCGGAACCGGGCAGCAAGGGCTATGGCGAGTTGCAGGCCATCGACGTTAATACCGGCAAGAAGGTCTGGAGCCACTGGACCAAGCTGCCCTGGAACGGCGGCGTCGCGACGACTGCGGGCGGCCTCGCGTTCAGCGGCTCGCTCGACGGCCACCTGTACGCCTTCGACGAAACGAACGGCAAGATCCTCTGGCAAAGCCCGAAGCTTGCGAGCGGGATCATCGCGCAGCCTTCGGTGTTCGAAGTCGACGGTCAGGAATACGTCGCGATCCTCGCGGGCTACGGCGGCGCCAATCCGATCTGGGGCGGCCCGATGGCGAAGGCCGCCGAGAAGATTCCGCGCGGCGGCACGCTCTACGTGTTCGCATTGCAGCACGGCTGATCGAGCGATGCCGCCCGTCGTCGATACGGGCGGCATCGCGAGTACCGAATCCCTGAAGGAAACACTCCCATGAAGAATCATTCGATACAACTGGTCTGCGCGGCCGCGGCGCTCGCGGCGATACCCGGCCTCTCGCATGCGGGCGTGCGCGTGTGCACATTTCCCGGCAGCCCGTCGACAACGCTCGATCACAGCGTTGCGAAAGAGGTGTTCAAGACCGCGGGTCTCGACGTCTCCTTCGTGCGCGAAGCGATCGGCGAAGGCGACGACGATGGCGTGTCGCCGAAGGAACTGCGCAAGGTCCTCGCGAAAGATTGCGACGTGATCGCGGGCTTCCCGCGCTCCAGCGTCGCCGACGGTTCGGACAGCAAGCTGCGGTTCTCGGCGAGCTATCTGCGCTCGGGTTACGTGAGCGTGGGGCCGCGCGACAAGCGCGCGCAGGCCGGCGCACCTGACATCGTCGCGGCCACTTATGCGAGCCCGGCACAGCTCATCGCCGTGCAGCAACGCGATGTCGAACTGGATCTGGAGAACACGTCGGAGTCGACCGTCGATGCCGTCGCGAACGGCCGCGCGCGGCGGGCGATCGTCTGGTATCCGGCGCTGGTCGCGTATCGCGGCAAGCATCCGCAGGCGCGCTTTGTGACGGCTTCGACGAGTTCCGCTTATGCGGACTGGTCGCTCGTGTTCGCATTCGCCCCCGACGCGGCGCAGTTGCAAAAGCGCGTCGACCATGCGCTCGCGACGATGTCCGCTGATGGACGCCTCGCTTCGTTGACAAAGGACTGGGCGCTACCCGCCGACGAGAAAACGGCGCAGACGAAGCCCGCGTATCTCGACGGCCCGTCACGCACCGCCGCCGATGCGCACATTGTCAGAGTGGATGCGAGCACCGCCGCCGATCCCGCGTTCAACCCGGCGCAGGTCGCGCACGGCAAGACGCTCTATGCGAGTTCGTGCGCGAAGTGTCACGGTCCCGACTTGCAGGGCGTCACGGCGCCCGCGCTGCGCGGGCCGTCGTTCGCGCCCGCATCGGCGAAGGCGCATCCGATCGGCGCGATCTTCCAGTACATGGCGAGCAACATGCCGGCAGACCGGCCGGGCAAGATGCGGGATCAGGACTACGCGGACATCATGGCGTTCCTGCTGCATTCGAATGGCTACGGGGCGGGCACGGCCAAGCTCACCGCCGATGCCGCCCGCGCATCCACTACGCCGCTCGCGGCGCGCACGGCGCAGTGAGGCGCGAAAGCACGCCACGCGAGACGCGTGGCGTGCTCTTGAAGTCACGTCCTGCAGTCAATCGACCTGTTTCCGCAGCAAGTCCGCCATCGAAGTATCCAATACATCAAAAGACTCGATATTTCCGGCAGGCAAGCGCAACGCTGTGAACTTCTGCTCAAGGCTGGAGAAGAGATCGCCATACGGCGTCCACTTCAACGTTCGACTTTAGCCGGAGCGGATGACGAGGTCGTACCATGCCCGCGACGCCGCCTGGCACCAAACCGACTTGGCGCGCAGACGGTCATCGTCAGGTCAATGGAAGGAGGGAGAGGACGCGCCCGGGAGATTGCCCGCCGGGGTAGGCCATGCAAAGCGCAATCAGCGTGGGCAGCCCTTTAAAGCGACGCCCACGCTTGCCAAACCGCTAAGGATTAGCGACTAGCGATATACATCGTGATTTCGAAGCCGAAGCGCAGGTCGGTGAAGGCGGGGGTGGTCCACGTCATGAGTATCTCCTTGGGTTTTGCAATGGTTGGTGTGCGACCGGTAAATGACGGCGGTCGGTACAGGACAGGCAAGCTTCGTGCCGTCGCGTGCTGTCTGGAACCAGCCATGAACATGCGCCGCGCATTGCTCCAAAGCGCAACACCATTGCTCCACGCTGCAACAGCGGAGCAACAGTCCGCGGATCAGGCGTCATCGGTCCGGGCACCGACAGCCACCCTGCGATAGATCGTATTGCGCGAGATGCCGAGCGAGCGCGCCGCCGCCGATACGTTGCCGTTGTGCCGCGCAAGCGCCGCCGTGATCGCGGATGCGGTGAACGTGTGCAGGTCGGCGCCGGCAGCGGGCGCGGCGCCGGCGGCAGGCGTCGCGCCTCGCTCGATGTCGTCGAAGAAATCGTCGGGCAGATGTTCGATGCGGATTTCGCCGTCGTCGTCGACCATCGCCGCCGCCGTGCGCAGCAAATTGCCGAGCTGCCGGAAGTTGCCCGGCCAGCGGCATTGCTCGAAAAGCTGCATCACGTCGGGCGCGATCGACAGCGGCACCGCGCTGCTCGCCTCCTGCTGCAACATGCGCTGCACGACCGTGCGCAGATCGGAGCGCTCACGCAACGGCGGCAGCTTCACGACAAGGCCATTGAGCCGGTAATAGAGGTCCTCGCGGAACCGGTTCTCGGCGATCATCTCGCGCAGGTCGCGATGCGTCGCGCAGATGATTGCGACATCGACGGGAATCGACTTCGCGGAGCCGAGCGGGTTCACGAGCCGCTCCTGCAGCACGCGCAGCAACCGCACTTGCAGCGGATACGGCATGTCGCCGATCTCGTCGAGGAAGAGCGTGCCGCCGTTCGCCTGCAGGAGCTTGCCCGTCGCGCCCTTGCGGCGCGCACCGGTGAACGCCCCTTCTTCGTAGCCGAACAGTTCGGATTCGATCAGCGTCTCGGGTATCGACGCGCAATTCACCGCGACGAACGGCCCCGACGAGCGTGGCGAATCGTGGTGAATGGCCTGCGCGAGCAGTTCCTTGCCGGTGCCCGTTTCGCCGGTGATCAGGATCGGGATGTCGCGATCGATCACCTTGCGCACCTTGCCGATTACTGCCGCGACGCGCGCATCGCCCGTATCGAGGCGCGCGAGGCCACCGCCTGTCGAAGCGCGCGGCGCGGGCGCCTCCCGCTCGCGCTCGTACGGCCGGCTCACGGGCTGCACGGTAGCCGTCACCGACTGCCGCCGATGCTCGACCTTCGCGCTCACGACGATCCCATCGGGCAGGCAAAGCGGAATCGGCTGGCCGTGGCCCCCGCTCACGCGGTCGATCAGTTGCGAAGCGGTCAGCCCGAACAGCGACGACGAGGTATGCGCACGCAGCGCCGCGAGCGGCAAGCCGAACTGGAACTGCGCGCTGCGATTCGCGGAGAGAAAGCGCCCGTCACACGTGAACGCGGCCATGCCTTCCATCAGCGTGCCGAGAAACTCGGCGCGGCTGTGAAAGCCGATGCGCAGGGTTTCCCCGAAGGTGCTCGCGAACAGATGGTTTTCGATCATCTGCACGGACATCTTCGCGAGCGCCATCGTGTGCTGGTGATAGCTGCGATGATCGCCGGTCACGTCGAGTACGCCGATCAGCTCGCCGTAAGGATCGAGGATCGGCACGCTCGAACAGGTGAGGAAGCGGTTCGCGGCGAGATAGTGCTGCTCGCCGTGCACGACCATCGGACACCGCTCGGCGATCGCCGTGCCGATCGCGTTCGTGCCTTGCCGGTCTTCGGCCCAGTTAGCGCCGGGACGAAGCGCGACTTTCTCGGCGCGGCGCAGAAAGTCGTCGTCGCCGGTGGAGTGCAGCACGAGCCCCTGCGCGTCGGTCAGCACGATCATGCTCTGCGTGTTGAGGATCTGCTCCTGCAGCGTTGCCATCACCGGCAGCGCGTGCGCGCACAGCACTCGGTTCTGTTCCAGCTTCACGCGCAACTCCGCGACGGGCAGGACGTCGTAATCGGGAGCGCTCGAACTCTTCAGCCCAAACGCCTCGGACCGCTGATGCGCGGTGCAGATCGACGGCGCGAGCCAAGAGGACTCGCCCAGCGCGGCAATGTGATGGCCGGCATTGTTGTGCATCGTCTCCTCCTTATTGGATTTCGATCTGGTGCCGAAATCGTCTTCCTGCGAAAGAAGCAAGTTGCAGGCCACTGATTGCAATGCGACGCAGATAAAGCCCGTACTGACTAGCTTCGACCGCTGATCGGTGACGATCGGATCGAACTGCGCCCGGAGAACGCGTGCATCGGTCACGAAGAGCGTGCTTTCCGCCGAATTCGTCTGCCGTGGGAAAAAGCTGCGACAAGCTTTCGAAGGCGATCGTCGGCACGGATTCCCTGCTGTCGTGAAGCGTTGCGCTCGGACCAGTGTAGCCCGCCGATATCCTCCAGGCGATCCGGGTTCGCCGCGTGTCGGCGCGCGCCCAACAGCGCCCGGCTTTGTGTTGGCCGGCGAACGCCATCGCGATTGCTGAATTTATAAATTTCTCATTTAAATCAAAAACTTACCGAATCACAGACGATTGGCATGCGAAGTGCAGTGTTTGCTTCGAGCCAGCGTTGCTTTTGCGTCAATCGACATCGAACAGCATCGGGCGGCTTGGAAGAACCGGGCGCATCAGCGTTCCGGCGTGATTTCCGGGAGTTCCTCATGCTGCTCGCTCGACTGTTCCGCGTTGTGTTGCGGGTTTTGTTCGCCGTGGCGTTCTGCACGCCTGCCGAAGGCGGCGCCGCAGTCGTCGGCGCAGCGAGCGCGAGCCACGCCGGCGCGCCCGGCGCGCTGGAAGCCGGTATCGAACGTCTGCGCGGCGCCACGTGGTGGGAAGCGAATCGAAAGATCCGGCCGCAGCTGGCGCAAGTCGGCGACCTGATGTTCCTGTTGCCGCTCGCCGACTCGAAGCTCCAGCCCGCTTCGGACGCGATCGGCCGCGTTCAGCGTCTGCGCGACGCGCTGCGTTCGCATCTGACGAAGCAGCCCGCCGGGTGGAACCGCCTGGTTGCGCAAGTGCGCGCCCAGCGCGCGCAGGCGGGCGATACCTCCGCGGTCCTGCTCGCCGACGCGCTCGTCAACGAGGTCCGTTATCGCGACGGCACCGACGGCAGCTACTATCCGCCGTCGCGCTTTTTCGCCGAGAGCGGCGTCTGCAAGGATTTCGCAACCGCCAAATACCTGTTGCTGCGCGATGCCGGCTTCGACATCGCGCGCCTGCGGCTCGTCTCGCTCGCGCCGCGCTACAACAACACGCCGGACGACTGGCACGTGATCCTCGTCGTGCAGATGGACGCCCCCGGCGAGCCGCTCGCGCTCGATTCGCCGACCGCGTCGCCGGCGAGGCGCGCAGGCGATACCGGCGAGGCGTCGAATTCGACAGGGCCCTCCGCGTTGCTCGACGCGATCCTCGCGGGCCGCAAGCCCGCCGACGCAGTGCTGCGCGCGCCGTCGGGTCCGCTCGTCGCATCACTTGCTCGCTCGGGGCAGGCAGAACGGCCGCTCGCGACGGTCTTCAACGAAACCGGCAGCCGCTCGTTCGAACGCGACGCGCCGGGCCAGCTTCGGCGGACGGCGGCGGGCCGCGCGGTCAGGCCGATGTATGTAGATGAACTGGGGCAGCCGTGGCAGGTCGACGGCTCGGGGACGTTTCCGAAGTGGCGCGTGGCGGCGAATGAAGGTGCCGCGCCCGCGCTGCTGCGCGTCGCGGCGCGGTGACGGAATCAGCGCGTCTCAGACCGAGCGCCGGATCTCCGCAACGCCGAACGCGGCCAGCGCCAGCCCGGCGGCGCGGTCGATCATGCGCCGCACCCGCGCGCCGAGCGCGTGGCGCGCGCCCGACACCACGGCGACGAGAAAGCACCACCACGCGATCGACCCGAAGAACACGCCGAACACGGTTGTCAGCGCGACGCCGGACGAGAACGGCCCGCGCGGCGCGAGCGTCGCGAAAAGCGCGGCGAACATGATGATCGTCTGCGGGTTGGTGAGCGTCAGCAGCAGCGAACTGGCGAACGCGCGCGCGGTGCCGGCGGAGGCGCAGTCGATGGCGGCAGCGTCGGTGGCGGGTTTCTGCAACAGCGTGCGCAGGCAGAGATACAGCAGGAAGAGCCCCGCGACGAGGTGCAGCGGCTTGTCGTAAGCCAGCATGAAGTGCGACACGCTCACCATGCCGAGCGCGGCGACGAGCCCGTAGATCGCATCGCCACTCGCAATGCCAACGCCAATCGCGAGCCCCGCGCGCGGGCCCTCAGTCAGGGTGCGGCGGATGCACAGCATGCCCATCGGTCCGACGGGCGCGGCGACCGCGAGTCCGACACCCGCGGCGGTGAAAAAGAGTCCAGCGTTCGGCATGAATGCTCCGAGTGATTGTTCTTGTGGGACGCGCGCGGCGCTCAGTCCTGGGACGGCGCGTCCTGATCGGCGTCGATGCCGAGTTCGCGCGCCATCTTCTCGACGAGCGCCTCCAGCCGCTCGACTTTCGCCGCGAGATAGCGCTGCTCGGCCCTGAGCGCGTCGATTTCGGCGAGCGGCGCGGCGGCGTCATCGCTCACGGCGCGCTCGCGGGTCTCGTCGATGCTCGGTTCGCCGCACAGCAGATGCACCCAGCGGCTTTCGCGCTCGCCCGGCACGCGCGAAAGCTTGACGACAAACGGCGAATCGCCGTCGGCAAGCTCGTCGAGAAAACTCTCGACCGACGAGACATCGGCGAACGAGTGCAGGCGCGTCGTGGCCGAGCGCAGTTCGGCGGCCGTCTGCGGGCCGCGCAGCACGAGCGCGGTCAGGAGCGCGACCGCCTGGCTCGGCACGCGCAGCACGCGCTGCATGTTGTGCTCGAAGCGTGGCACGCGGCTGCTGCTGCCTTCCATTACGAGGCTCAGGCGCTTCAGTCCGTCGATGGCCGCGAGCACGTCCGACTCCGTCGCGTTCATCACCGGCGCGCGCGCGGTTTTTTGATTGCAGCCGGAGGTGAGCGAGTTGAGCGAGAGCGGATACGTGTCGGGGACGGTGAGCTGCTTTTCGACCAGCACGCCGACGACACGCGCTTCGAGCGGGGTTAGCGGGCGGATTGCGCGGGGCGCGGAGGTGTCTGCGGTGGTGTTCATGGTCGTTGGCGACTGGCGAGGGCTTGCGGCCCGAATATGATAGCCGGGGCGGGGGGCTTCGGCGACGGGCGCGCGGACGGCATCCGCACGCAGCGCCCGCTCGCGCCTCGTCCCGGGGCGACGGACCGGCGGCTAGCTCGCCGCCGCCGTCTTGCGCGGCCTGCGCGCGCGGGGCGTTGATTTGCGCGCCGGTTTCGCGCGATCGCCCGGCGATTTGTCGTCGGGCTTTTCGTCCGAAACTTCCGGCGATGCCGCCGCCATGTCGGCGCCCGGCGCCGATTCCTCCGCCACCGGCCAGAAAGGCTGAGCGTTTTCGGGCGACGTCCGCGCGGTGCGCTTTTTCGCCGTCGTCTTGGGTCCGCGACGCGCCGCCGGCCTGGACGGCTGCGGCTGCTGCACGTCAGCTTCCCCGACGGCATCCGCCGGCTCGTCGGCGCTTTCTCGCGGTGCTTCCGCCTCGGGCGCGGGCGCCGGCTGCGGGTCCAACGATTCGATCGACTCGATTTCATCCGCCGCGTACCGGGCCTCGACCACGGCGCTTTCGGCCTTGACCGGCGTTTCCTTGCGTCCGCCGCGACCCTTGCGCCGGATGCCGTTCTTGTCGGCCTTCGACGCGACGGCTCCGGTCTCCTCGGCCTCCGCGTGCGTGCGCGCCGCCGCAACCGGCTCCGCGAGGACCGCCGCGCTCGATCGGAACACGAACGCACCCGATTTCTCGTCGCGCCCGACTTCCAGAAGCCCGCGCGCCTGCGCTTCGTCCAGCAGATTGCCGAACGCGCGGAATCCGAAATACGACTCGCTGAAATCCGGCTTGCGGCGCTTGATCGCGCTCTTCAGCACCGACGCCCAGATCTTCCCGCTCTCACCGCGCTCGGACGACAGCGCGTCGAAGGTTTCAACCGCGAGCGCGATCGCCTGCGCCTTGCGGCCTTCCATATCGTGCTTCTGCTGGCGGCCGTCGTCCGCCGAGCGCTTCGCCCGCGCGCTCGCCTCGCTTGCCTCGCGCTTCGCGATAGCACGCTGCTGCTCGCGTACGAGATCGTCGTAGAAAATGAACTCGTCGCAATTCGCGACGAGCAGATCGGACGTCGAATTCTTCACGCCCACGCCGATCACCTTCTTCGCGTTCTCGCGCAGCTTCGAAACGAGCGGCGAAAAGTCCGAGTCGCCGCTGATGATGACGAACGTATCGACATGCGATTTCGTGTAGCAGAGATCGAGCGCATCGACGACGAGCCGGATGTCCGCCGAATTCTTCCCCGACTGGCGCACGTGCGGAATCTCGATCAGCTCGAAACTCGCCTCGTGCATCGACGCCTTGAAGCCCTTGTAGCGGTCCCAGTCGCAATACGCCTTCTTCACGACGATGCTGCCCTTCAGCAGCAGCCGCTCCAGCACCGGCACGATGTCGAACTTCTCGTACTTCGCGTCGCGTACGCCGAGCGCCACGTTTTCGAAGTCGCAAAACAGCGCCATGCTGACGCTTTCCTGAGGTGAAGCCATGTGTTCTCCCGCCGTTTTCCGTTTTATCGCCGCGTCGCCGAAGTCGATCCGGGGCTCAAGGCATCTTGAAATTGCGCACATGATAGCCCCTCGCGGGCGCGCGGCTGCGCGCGCGGCATTCCGCCGTCGCGCCGATGACGTGTATCATCGCGTCCATCCCGCTTTTTTCCGCCTTTCCGCCATCGAGCGGCGGCCTTTGCGTGTTTCCGCCGCGAGGCAGCCCGCCCGTGCGCCCATTTGCCTTTTTGCCCGCCTCGCGCGGGCGAACCGGTGCAAACCGGGCGCCGACCGGTGAACACGGACCCCGCGGACGAACCCATCGCTTATCTCGACACCATGCCAGTCTCCGAACTTCAACGGCGCCGCACGTTCGCGGTCATTTCCCACCCTGACGCGGGCAAGACGACGCTCACCGAAAAACTGCTGCTGTTCTCGGGCGCGATCCAGATCGCCGGCACCGTGAAAGGCAGGAAGAGCAACCGCTACGCGACCTCCGACTGGATGGAGATCGAAAAGCAGCGCGGCATTTCGGTCGCGAGTTCGGTGATGCAGTTCGAATACGGCGACGCCGTCATCAACCTGCTCGACACCCCGGGCCACGAAGACTTTTCCGAGGACACCTATCGCGTGCTGACGGCGGTCGACGCCGCCGTGATGGTGATCGACGGCGCGAACGGCGTCGAAGCGCAGACGCTCAAGCTGCTCGAAGTCTGCCGCGCGCGCCGCACGCCGATCCTCACGTTCATCAACAAGCTCGACCGCGAAGTGCGCCAGCCGCTCGAACTGCTCGATGAAATCGAGCAGCATCTGGGGGTCGCCGCCGTGCCGTTCACCTGGCCGATCGGCATGGGCAAGGAATTCCAGGGCGTCTACGACATCCAGCGCGACCAGGTGCGCCTGTTCCGTCCGGGCCAGGACACGGCCGGCGGTGAAGTCGAAACGCTCACCGCGCCTTCCGACGAAGAAGGCGAGCGCCGTTTCGGATCGAGCTGGACGCGCGCGAAGGAAGAAATCGACCTGATCACGGGCGCCACGCCGCCGCTCGACCGCGACGCGTTCCTCGCGGGCCAGCAGTCGCCGGTGTTGTTCGGCTCGGCGATCAACAACTTCGGCGTGAAGGAAATTCTCGACGCGCTCGTCGATCTCGCGCCGCCACCCTCGATGCGCATGACGGTGCAGCGCCCCGTGCTGCCGGAAGAGCCGAAGTTCACCGGCGTCGTCTTCAAGGTGCAGGCGAACATGGATCTCGCGCACCGCGACCGGGTCGCGTTCATCCGCGTCTGCTCGGGCCGTTTCGAGCGCGGCATGGCGCTCAAGGTGACGCGTTCGGCGAAGACGTTTCGCGCGAACAACGTCGTCACGTTCCTCTCGCAGCGACGCGAGACGGTGAGCGAGGCATATCCGGGCGACATCATCGGCATCCCGAATCACGGCACGCTGCGCCTCGGCGACACGCTCACCGAAGGCGAGGAACTCCAGTTCACCGGCCTGCCGTTCTTCGCGCCGGAAATCTTCCAGACCGTCGAAGTGGTCGACCCGATGCGCGCGAAGCAGCTCGGCGAGGCGCTGAACCAGTTCGGCGACGAAGGCGCGATCCAGGTGTTCCGCCCGGTCGTGGGCGGCTCGATCATCCTCGGCGCGGTCGGGCAGTTGCAGTTCGAGGTGGTGTCGCATCGCCTGTCGGCGGAATACAAGGTGGACGTGCGCATCATGCCGGCGCGCTATCGCATGTCGCGCTGGGTGACCTGCGACGACGCCGCCGAACTGCGCCGCTTCAGCGACGCCTACGCGGGCCGCATGGCGCTCGATGCATCGAGCGCGCCGACGTATCTGGCTTCGCACATCTCCGAAATCGAAGTCGCGCAGAAGGCGTGGCCGAAGATCGTCTTCAACGAACTGCGCGAGCACTCCGGCGCGCCGTTCCGCAAGTCGCTTTAAGCATTCTTTCAACCAACGAGGACCATTGTGAAGAGGCTGTTGACGTTATTGCTGGGTGCCACGCTCGCTGTTTCCGCTTGCCTTTCGACCGTCGCGCACGCGAAGGAGTGGTCGACGATCCGCTTCGGCGTCGATGCGAGCTATCCGCCGTTCGAATCGAAGGCGCCGGACGGCACGCTCGTCGGCTTCGACATCGACGTCGGCAACGAATTGTGCCGGCGCCTGAACGCGAAGTGCGTGTGGGTCGAGAACGCGTTCGACGGCATGATTCCGGGCCTCAAGGCGAAAAAGTTCGACGGCGTGCTCTCGACGATGTCGATGACGCCTGCGCGGGTCAAGCAGATCGCGTTCAGCAGCAAGCTCTTCCATGTGCCGACTCGCCTCGTCGCGAAGAAGGGTTCAGCGATCCAGCCGACGGCGGAATCGCTTGCGGGCAAGTCGGTGGGCGTCGAGCAGGGATCGATGCAGGAAACCTACGCGAAGGCGCACTGGGGCGCGAAAGGCGTGCAGGTGGTGTCGTATGCCGACCAGGACCAGGTTTATGCGGACCTGCTGACGGGGCGCATCGACGCGTCGCTGCAAAATGCGGTGCAGGCCGAGCGCGGCTTTCTCGACACGCCGCGCGGCAAGCCGTATGCGTTCGCCGGCGGCGCGCTGGAAGACAGCGCGATCTTCGGGCCGGGCACGGCCATCGGACTGCGCCGCGAAGACACCGACCTGAAGGAGAAACTCGACGGCGCAATCGCCGCGATGATCAAGGACGGCACCTACAAGAAGATCGCCGACAAGAATTTCGACTTCGACGTGTACGGCGAGTGAAGTCTGGCAAGCGAGGTTGAAAGCGGCGCCCCACGGGGCGCCGCTTTTCATTTCAGGCGAACGGTTTCGATCAGTTCGGACACCCCGAGCCAGAGTATCTGCACGCCGATGCAGAAGATCACGAACGCGAAGAGGCGCATGGCAACCTGCGTGCCGACGGTGCCGAGAAGACGTTCGAGGTGCCCCGAAAACCGCACGCACACATAGATGCTCGCGCACAGGATCACGAGTGCGACGCCCACGCCGACCATATGCACCGGCGACAGTCCCGCGCGCGGCGAACCGGTGCCGAGCGCGATCGCCACGGCGATAGCGCCCGGGCCAACGGTGATCGGCAGGGTCAGCGGATAGAACGACCTGGCGCGCAGCGACGCCGTGCGATCGGTCGCGGGCGCGACTTCGGCGGCTTCGGCTTCCGAGGCGTCGGGCGCCTGCAGGAGATTCCAGCCCGCCATCGCGATGACGACGCCGCCCGCCACGCGCAGCACCGGAATCGAGATCCCGAAGAACGACAGTACATACGCGCCGATCGACAGCGAAGCGAGCAAAATCGCGAAGCTGTTGATCGAGATGCGCCGGGCGATTTCGCTGCGCTCGGCGAGTGTCGCGTGCGGCACCATGCTGAGCACGATGAGCGCGGTGGCCGGCGGATTGATGAGAGGAAAAAGCCCGGCGACGATCACGAGGACCGTCTTCGTGAATTCGTTGAGCATGGAGTTCCTTGGGTCGCTGACGCTTCCTGGTTCGCGAAGTGCTCGTCCGGGACCGAGTATAAGTGAGGCGATCTGGCGGGACCAGCGCAGACCGAGCCGTGCCTCCGTTGACAGAACAAAACGTCTGTTCTAGTTTACTGGATATAGAATCCATTAAACTGGATGACATGGAAATCAATGCCCTCATCGCGCGCCGCGTTCGGGAGCTGCGAGACGCGCAAGGCTGGTCGCTCGACGCGCTGGCCGAACGCAGCACAGTGAGCCGCTCCAATATCTCGCTCATCGAGCGCGGACAGAGCAGTCCCACCGCGACCGTTCTCGACAAACTCGCGACCGCCCTGAATGTGCCCCTCGCCTCGCTGTTCGAACAAAGCGTCGCACCGGCCGTCGAGCCATCGCCGGTTTCCCGCGCCGCTGAACAGTCGGTCTGGACCGATCCCGCGTCCAAATACATCCGGCGTCACCTGTCGCCCGCAGCACGCTCACCGATCCAACTCGTCGAGGTCAGGTTTCCCGCTGGCCGGCGCGTCGACTACGACACAAGTTCGCGCGACGCCCGGATTTTCCAGCAGGTCTGGTTACTCGAGGGCGCGATGGAAATAACTGTCGGCGAAACTCGCTGGCGGCTCGAGGCCGGCGACTGCCTCGCGATGCGGCTGGACTGCCCCACCGCCTTCAGAAATCCCACCAGGAAGGCAGCGCGGTATCTGGTGGCGCTCACCACCCTCCCTCAATGAACGGAACAACGGATGATCGACACTGTGACAGTGCGCCGTGCCAGCACCATTGAAGCGGCAGCGTGCGTGGAAGGTCTGGCCGATGTGCTCATCGACTGCGTCGAAGGCGGCGCATCGGTAAGCTTCATGCTGCCGATTTCCCGCGAGAAGGCGGTGGCATTCTGGCAAATGGTCGCCGAAGGCGTCGCGCGCGGGGAACTCGTTCTGCTGGTCGCCGAAGACGGAACCGGACGGATCGTCGGTACTGTCCAAGTCGCCACCGCGCAGCCGGAGAACCAGCCGCATCGCGCGGACATCGCAAAGATGCTGGTACACCGGCAGGCTCGGCGGTGCGGAGTCGGCCGGCTGCTGATGGCGGAGGCCGAACGCGCAGCGCGGGAGGAGAACAAGTCCGTGCTCGTGCTCGATACCGTGACCGGAGGCGATGCCGAAAGGCTTTATGAGCGCGCGGGCTGGCAACGTGTCGGCGAAGTGCCGAATTACGCGCTGATGCCTGACGGCGAATTCTGCGGAACGACGTTTTACCACAAGCAGCTTTTATAGCGTTCCCTACTGCCCCGCCTCCCCCATCAACGCCACAAGATACCTCTTCCACACCTCAGGATGTGCGAGCGTCTGGTGTCCATACGACTCCTCGCCCTCCGGCATTTCCACATAGCGCGCGTTCCGTATCGGCGCGACGAGCTTTTGCATCACGCCGAGATCCGTCGCGTTGATGAGATCGTCGGCGAAATTCACTGCGTAGAGGCGCGCCCGGATGCGTCCGAGTTGCGGCGCGGGGTCGTAGTCCCACGACGATTCGAACCAATAGAGCGCATCGTTGGCATCGTACTTTGCGGACTGGTCGACCGCCGACTGGTACGCCTTCGCCGCCGCCGCGCGGTCCGGCGCGTCGCGCTGCATGCGCGCCGCGTTGCCCGTGATGATCGTGAAGACCGGCATCGTGCGGATCCACTGGGTCGGCTGGGAAGCATAGTCGCCGTTGTTCCAGCCGGGGTCATTGCGAATCGCACCGACGATCATCTGCCGCCAGAACCAGTTGCGCCCCGCCATCGCGACGGGCTGCCTCGCGATCGGCATCAGCGCGTCGGCCATGTCGGGATAGCGCTCGCCCCACATCCACGTCTGCATACCGCCCATCGACGTGCCGAGCACGAGCCGCAGGTGCGTCACGCGCAGTCCCTCGACCAGCAGCCGGTGATTCGCTTCGATCACGTCGCCGTAGCCGTAATGCGGAAAACGCGTGCGCATGCCGTCGCTCGGCTTACTCGATCCGCCGCGGCCGAGGCCGTCGGGAATCACGATGAAATAGCGGCGCGCGTCGAGCGGCGCGCCCGGCGCGAAGAGCTCGCGGCGCATCAGCGGCGTGAGGAACGCCTGCGACGTGCCCGTCGTGCCGTGCAGCAGCAGGACGGCATTCGTGACATGGCCGGCGGCGTCGCGCTGCGGCGTGCCGAGCGTCACGTAATGGATGCGGATTTCCGGCAGCGTGGTGCCTTCGGAAAAGTGGAAATCCTTCGCGATGAAGTCGGCGGTCTGGGGCGCCAGATCGGTGGTTTCGGGCGGCGCGGCCGCCATCGCCGTGACGCTGATCGAGAGTGCAAACACCGCGAAGGTCGTTCTCAACACTCGTCTCTCCTCATGCCTTCCGCACGATCAGCCGTTGAATGCGCTTACCGGACGACGCGCTCACCACGTCGCTGTCGACGAGAACGGCCGCGTCCGCAGGCAGTTCGTCGAGCACGGCCCGCTTGTCGAAAGCGGCATAGAGCCGCCCGGACGGATCGCGCATCGATGCGTCGTCGGTCACGCGCCAGCTCAAATAAAGCGTGCCGTCCGGACGCAATATCGCGATCAGGTTGCGCACCGCCGCGCCGATCGCAGCCGGATCCAAATGCATGATCACTCGTCTCGCACAACACGTTCTCGTAGTGTCCGCGCTCGACGCCCGCAAGATCCGGCAGCGTCGCATGCGCAAATCCGATCGACGGATACGCCTCACGCGCTTCGCGCAGCAGACTTTCCGATGCGTCGAAGCCGCGCGCCTCGAAACCGTTCGACGCGAGCCACGCGACATCGCGCCCCGCCCCGCAGCCGATGTCGACCGTCGGTCCCGGCCTGAAGTGCCGCGCAAGGAGCGCGTACATGTCGTCCGGCGCGGGCTGCTCGCGTCATTGCTTCGCGTAGCCGGCAGGCATCGGCGTCATACGTCTGCAAGTTTTGTGTATCCATCCCGAAAACTCGGTGCGCTGTGGAAGAACCGCCGATCAGCAATGTAGCCCGGGCACGTCCGTTCGTGTCCATTTCGATAGCTTGCTAACGAATTGATCTCAAAATATAATGCGCGCCATGCAAAATTTCGACGCATTGCGCCTCGCCGTGAGCAGTACGCTCGTGACCGCCGCCCGCCAGTGGCGGCGCGCGAGCCACGGACTGCTCGCCGCCTACAACGTCTCCGAGGCCTGTGCCGCGCCGCTCCTGATCGCCGGCAGGCTCGGCGCGGGCGTGCGGCAGGTGACGCTCGCCGAGCAGGTCGGTATCGAAGGTCCGTCGCTCGTGCGCCTGCTCGACCAGTTGTGCGCCGCCGGCCTGATGCGCCGCGACGAAGACCCCGACGACCGCCGCGCGAAAACAATTTCCCTGACCGACGAAGGCCGCGCGATCACCGCGACCATCGAGAAGGAACTGACCGGGCTGCGCGCCGAAGTGCTGGAAGGCGTGAGCCGCGCCGATCTGGAAGCCACGCTGCGGGTGCTGACGCTCTTCAACGGGTCGAAACGGGTGGCGGCGCCCAGACGCGCTCCGGTCCAGGAACCCGCCCAGGAGTCCGCCCAACGCAATCCGAAGCGCCCGGACACCGCACCATGACGCTACCGTCCGCGCGAGACTGGCTGTTTTCGCTGAAGACCTTCACCGCCTCGATGCTGGCGCTCTACATCGCGCTCCGGCTCGAACTGCCGCGTCCCTACTGGGCGATGGCGACGGTCTACATCGTGTCGAATCCGTTCGTCGGCGCGACGCGTTCGAAGGCGCTCTACCGCGCGCTCGGCACGATGCTCGGCGCCTCGGCGGCGGTGCTCTTCGTGCCGCCATTCGTGGAGTCGCCGTATCTGTTCAGCTTCGTCGTCGCGCTGTGGACGGGCACGCTGCTCTATCTCGCCATTTCCGACCGCACCGCGCGGAGCTACGTCTTCATGCTCGCGGGCTACACATTGCCGCTGATCGCGTTGCCCGCCGTGACGAACCCGGCCGGCATCTTCGACCTCGCTATCACGCGGACCGAGGAGATCCTGCTCGGCATCGTCTGCGCGAGCGTCGTCGGCGGAGCGGTGTTTCCGAGCCGGCTGGCGCCAGCGCTCGTCGTGCGCACCGACGCCTGGTTCCGCGACGCCGCGTTCTACGTCAAGGAAACGCTCTCCGGGCGCATCGCGGGTCAGCCGATCTCCGCGGCGCGCCAGCGGCTCGCCGCGACCGTCAACCAGCTCGAATTCCTGCTGAGCCAGCTCGCCTACGATCACACGCGCCCAGACATCCTCGCGCGCGCGCATGCGCTGCGCGGGCGCATGCAGTTGCTACTGCCGATCGTCTCGGCGCTCGCCGATCCGCTGATCGCGCTGCTCGGCGGCGCCAAGGCGCGCCCGGCGGGGCTGGAGGCGCTGCTCGCCGATGTCGTCAAATGGTTCGATGAGCCGCTCTCCGAAAACGACGCCGCCGAGCGCGAAGCCGACCGTCTGCGCGAGCGCATCGCCGCGCTCGAACCGGCGGCGGCCGAACTCGCGGCCTGGGAAGGCGCGCTCATGTCGAACGCGTTGTGGCGCCTGAAGCAACTCGTCGATGTCTGGCAGGACTGCCGCGCGCTGCGCCTTCTGATCGCGCGCGAGAAAGGCGCATGGCGGCCGCGCTTCAAGCACTGGCGGCTCGGCGGCTCGGCGCGCTATTTCGATCGCGGCATGCTGCTGTTCTCGGCCGGTTCGGCGGTGGCGGCGATCTTCGTCGCGTCGAGCCTGTGGATCAGTTCCGGCTGGAACGACGGCGCCGCCGCCGTATCGCTCGCGGCGGTCGCGTGCTGCTTTTTCGCCGCGCTCGACGAACCCGCGCCGCAGATCTTCGCGTTCTTCGTCTGGACCTGCGCGAGCGTGGTGCTCGCCGGCCTTTACCTCTTCGTGATCCTGCCGAACGTGCACGATTTCGCGATGCTCGTCGTGATGTTCTCGGTGCCGTTCCTGATCGTCGGCACGCTGATCCCGCGCCCGCAGTTCAATCTCGCGACGATGCTCGTCGCCGTCAACACGGCCTCGTTCATCAGCATCCAGAGCGCCTACGAGGCCAATTTCCTGACCTTCCTGAACAGCAATCTGGCAGGGCCGGCGGGCCTGCTCTTCGCGTTCATCTGGACGCGCGTGACGCGCCCGTTCGGCGCCGAGCTTGCGGCGGCGCGCCTGATGCGATCGAGCTGGCAGGACGTCGTGCTGAGCACGGCGACGCCGCCCGACGGCGACCAGCGCAATCTCGCCGCGCGCATGCTCGACCGCCTGATGCAGCTGATCCCGCGCCTCGCCGCCACCGACGACCATCGCCATCCGTCGATCGAGAGCTTTCGCGATCTGCGCGTCGCTTTCAACGCGCTGGATCTCACGCGCGTGCGGCGCCGCGCGGGCGAGGACGTGAGCGCCTCGATCGATACGGTGCTCGACGGCGTGCGCGATCACTACAACCGCTGCGTCGCGCGCCGCGAGCGCCAGCCGGTCCCGGCGAGCCTGCAAGCGGCCATCGATGCGGCGCTCGCGCGCGTGTCGATGGCGAGCGGCACTGAAACGGCGGCGGAAACGCAACCGGGCGCGCAGGCCGCCTCGCTACCCGCGCGCCCGTTGCGCGACGCGCTGCACGCGCTCGTCGGCATCCGGCTGTCGCTTTTTCCGCAGACGAGCGGCGTGAGCGGTCCTGCGCAGCCGGAGGCTTGGGCATGACGCTCCTTCACCTTACCCGCGTGGAGTCCGTCCGATGATCGGCGAAATCGACATCTTCGGCGTCTTCGTGCCGGCCATTCTCGTGCTGATGCTCGTTGCGTATCTGGTCAATCTCGCGATCCGCACGGTGCTCGCGCGCGTCGGCTTCTATCGCTTCGTCTGGCACCGGTCGATTTTCGATCTGGGCATTTATGTGCTCGTGCTCGGTGCTGTCGTCGTTCTTTCCCATCGGTTCATGTCGTGAAAAAAACCTGGTTCTCCGTTGGACAGATTCTCCTGACGCTCGTCGTCGTGGTCGTCGCGTGCTTCGTGCTGTGGCGCCTCGTCGGCTACTACATGTTCTCGCCCTGGACCCGCGACGGCCACGTGCGCGCCGATGTCGTGCAGGTCGCGCCGGACGTCGGCGGGCTGATCGTGCAGGTCGATGTCGCCGACAACCAGCCGGTCAAACAAGGCCAGACGCTCTTCGTGATCGATCAGGCGCGCTACGCGCTCACGCTGCGGCAGGCGCAGGCGACCGCGCAGCAGCGCCGCGCGACGCTCGACCAGGCTCGCCGCGAGGACGCGCGCAACCGCGCGCTCGGCGATCTCGTCGCGCGCGAGGCAGCGGAGGAAACGCGCTCGCGCGTGCAGCAGGCCGAAGCCGCGCTCGCCGACGCCGAAGTCGCCATCGACACTGCGCGCCTGAATCTAGCGCGCACGGTGATCGTGAGCCCGGTCGACGGCTATCTGAACGACCGCGCGCCGCGCACCGGCGAATACGTGGCGGCGAGCCGGCCGGTGCTGTCGGTCGTCGACATGCACTCGTTTCGCGTCGACGGCTATTTCGAGGAGACGAAGCTGCGCGGCATCGACATCGGCCAGCCGGTCGACATCGAGGTCATGGGCGAGCCGGGCGTGCTGCGCGGTCACGTGCAGAGCATCGCGGCGGGTATCGAGGACCGCGACCGCACGCAGGGCACGAACCTCTTGCCGAACGTGAACCCTGCGTTCAGCTGGGTGCGGCTCGCGCAGCGGATTCCGGTGCGCATCGCGCTCGACGAAGTGCCCGCCGACTTCCGGATGATCGCCGGGCGCACCGCGACGGTGTCGGTGCGCGGGCTCGCGCCGTCGCTCGGGGCGGAGCGGGCGGCCTCCAATGTGCCGATTGCTTCGGCGGCTTCCGAAGCTTCGATGGTTCCGGCCGCATCGGCTGCGCAACCGTCGTCGGAAATCAAGCGATGAAGACGCCGCGCGCTTTCACCCTTGCGCTCCTGCCGGCCGTCTGCGCGCTCGCCGCGTGCATCACGGTAGGACCGGACTATTCGCTGCCCAGCGACGCCGTGGTCAACGCGCCGCTCGCGGACGCGCCGCTCGACGGCGCGGGTGACGCGGTCGTCGCCCATCAGGCGGTGCCGCAATACTGGTGGCGCCTCTACGACGATCCGGCCCTCGACGGCCTCGTGCAGGACGCGCTGAAATCGAACACCGACCTGCGCGTCGCGGCGGCGAACCTCGCGCGTTCGCGCGAAGCGCTCGGCGTCGCAGAGGCGCAGGGCGGCTTCTCGGGCAAGGCCGACGCGGCCGTCAAACGCGCGCAGGAATCGGGCGAGCAATTCCTGGTCTTCGAAAAACTGCCCGTCGTCAACGAAGGCGACATCGGCATCAGCGTTTCGTACGAACTCGACCTCTTCGGCACGCTCCGGCGCGGCGTCGAAGCAGCCGGCGCCGACACCGAAGCCGTGCAGGCCGCCGGCGACCTCGCGCGCATCACGGTGGTCGCGGACGTCGTGCGCGCGTATGTCGAGAACTGCTCAGCCGCCGAGGAACTGGCGATCGCGCAGCAGTCGCTCGCGCTGCAAAAGCAGCGCGTCGTGCTCACGCGCCGGCTGCGCGACGCCGGCCGCGGCAACACGCCCGACGTCACGCGCGGCCAGACGCAGGTCGAAACCCTCAACGCCGACATTCCGCGCTATCGGGCACGCCGCCGCATCGCCCAATACCGCCTCGCGATGCTGCTCGCGCGTGCGCCCTCCGACTTGCCGAAGGCGGTGCTCGCGTGTCACGAGACGCCGCGCATCAGGAACCCCTTGCCGGTCGGCGACGGCGCCGCGCTCCTCAAGCGCCGCCCCGACGTGCGCGAGGCCGAGCGGCGCCTCGCGGCCTCGACGGCGCGCATCGGCGTCGCGACCGGCGCGCTCTATCCGACCGTCGCGATCGGCGCTTCGGTCGGGGTGACCGGCATCGCGGCCGATCTCGGCAAGCCGGAAACGCAGCGCTGGGGGTTCGGTCCGCTGATCAGCTGGACGTTCCCCGCGAACGGCGCGCGCGGCCGCGTGCGCGAGGCGCGGGCCGGCGCGGACGTCGCGCTCGCCCGCTTCGACGGCGTCGTGCTCAACGCGCTGCGCGAAACGCAGACGAGCCTCGCGACCTACGCCGCCGACTACGAGCGCATGGAGTCGCTGCACGCGGCGCAGAAATCGGCGGCACAATCCGCAAGCGAGACGCACCGCTTCTATATCGCGGGACGCGAGTCCTTCATCGCCGACCTCGACGCGACGCGCACTCTCACCACGACCAATTCGCAGCTCGCGGCAGCGGAAGGCCAGGTCGCGCTCGATCAGGTCAACCTGTTCCGCGCGCTCGGCGGCGGCTGGGAAACACCAGTGGCGAACGGTCGTCCGGAAATGGCGAAGAAATAGGCGGAATCCAGGGTCGCTGAAGAATCTGTCAACTTTTGTGTACAGTCACGCGTTGATGGAACGTCGTGTTATCGAAATGAATGGCGCGAAAGCGTGTCACGACAGCACAGCACAACGGCCGGACGTGCCGCGCGTGTTTCGTATCCGAAGGCCCTACCCGCTCAATAAAAGGAGTTTCAGATGAAACAAACGAACAAGTTGGCAGTAGTCGGCATGCTGGCATTTGCACTCTCGGCACCGGTATTCGCGCAGGGCGCGGGCGGCGGCGGCTCGAACTCGGATGGCGGCAAAGCCGAAGGCCCCGATTCGGGCATGACAGCATCGGGCCCGCACACGACGCACAAGAAGGGCACCGGCGGCACGACGCTGCATCAACAGAACAAGGCGACGCACCTGAAGGGTGCGTCGGCGGCGAAGGCGGCATCGGCGCTCGGCACCAACGACAAGGGCCAGCCGCAGTAAGCGGCGTCTCGCTGCATGAAAAGCCCGGCCACACGAACGGCTGGGCTAATGAGATGGTCACCCCCACCCTACACGCGGGTTACGCTGTAGGGTGTTTTCCTTTCTGGAGAGGCCATCAT
>NZ_FCOG02000347.1 GCF_001544975.2 Caballeronia arationis
TGCCTGAAGCACGTGGCCGAGATGAGGACATTCCTGGCGCATTCCATCAGGGCTCGCGGCTTCGGCCTGCGTAAAGCTGATGGTATGGACTCTCGCCCCCTCCGGGGCGCACACTTCGGGAGCCACTTCGGGAGATTTGAGATGCCTACGCTCACCATCGGTCTTGATATTGCGAAGCACGTGTTCCAGGTTCATGGCGTCGATCGTGGCGGGAGGCCAGTGGTACAGCGAAAGCTGCGCCGAGCGGAGGTGTTGAAATTCTTTTCGAGATTGGATCCGAGCCTGATAGGTATCGAAGCATGTCACGGTTCGCACTATTGGGCTCGTGAACTGACCACGCAGGGGCACACCGTGCGCCTACTGCCAACGCAATACGTAAAGCCCTTTCTGGTCGGCGGGAAGAACGATGCGAATGATGCTTCGGCCATCTGCGCCGCAGTCTCACGACCGGGCATTCACCCGGTACCGATCAAAAGCGCTGAACAGCAATCCTTGCAGTCGGCTCATCGCATGCGCGAGCGATTGGTTCATGAGCGAACCGCGAAGTCAAACCAGATACGGAGCATGTTTGCCGAAGAGGGATTCATCTTCCCCACGGGAATCGTTCAGTTGAGACAAGGCATCGTGGCCCTCGTCAACGACGCTGATGCGGGCATCACGACCCTGCTTCGGCGGCTTGGTTCGATGTATCTCGAACAGTTGGCGGCCTTGCAGCGATGGATCGACGAACTTGCGTTCGAGATTGCCGAGATATTCAAACGCAACGAAAGCTGCCAACGTCTTGCCACGATTCCTGGCGTCGGACCACTCGTAGCGACCGCATTGTTTAGCGGCGTGGGAGATCCACTGCAGTTCAAGAACGGGCGTCAGTTCGCAGCGTGGTTGGGTCTGACGCCAAAACAGCGATCGAGCGGTGGCAAGTCAAAGCTGGGCGGCATCACGAAACATGGTGACACCTATCTTCGCACGCTGCTGGTACAGGGGGCGCGTGCGGTGATGCGCTTCGTCGGGCGTCGGGATGACCGGCACAGTCGCTGGATCAAGGCGGTGATGCAGCGCCGTCATGTGAGCGTCGCGGCAATCGCTCTCGCGAACAAGACGGCGCGAATAGCGTGGGCAGTATTGACGAGCAATGAATGCTTCAAGTTGGCATAGCGCTTCCTGTAGCGCGCAGACGCAACCTCACTCTCTTCACGATTGCGCAAGAAGCGGCAGCATGGCGAACCGGTCGGACCGGCGCTTGTAGATCCTGATATATCCGGCGGCTGCGGTACGAAGCCAAGAGGCCGATGAGGGACAAGCGCGCAAACTTCCATGATGGCTCGTGCTGATGGCAAGCACATCAAAAGCCGAATGTACGGACGCAGTCGAGACCTTCGAAATGCACACCGATCTTGCTCATAGGCGGGAGTCCATGTACGGATATAAGACCGCGGCCGATACCTCGTTACGGCATCACATGAAGATCAACTTGGCAAACCGGGCGGTGTCCATATAAGGCTGTGTGAAAACGTGTTGATCGCCTATAGTTAGTCAACACGTTTTCCGATGGTGGCCCATGAAGCGATTCATCGTGTGGCGCGACAATCTGGATGAGAGACGCGCGACAATCAGGTTGAGAATGTCGCGGCAAGAATGATGATGCCGATGTTGATTGACGCTGGCAAGCATTTATAGATTGACGCGCGGTTTTGATTTGACGCGGACGAGCGGGTGTCGCACGACAGTCAAGCTGAGGTCTTTAGTCGTCGAGGATTACTGTGTAACCCGTGACGTTGCGGATATTCTGGCAGCGCGACAATCAGGATAAGAATGTGGTGGCGTGGGTGATGATGCCGGTGTTGATTGACGCCGGCGAGCTTTGCCTGCCAGCCGCGCGTCAATCAGGATGAGAACAGGGCGTCAGTCGGTGGGGTCGATGCCGTAACGCGTGACACCCGTGAGCTGCGAATTGCCCGTCATAGCTGATCCTCCTGTTTCGGCGGCACGCCGACGTTCTTTGGTGTCGCTCTACTGGCCGGGCGTCCCGGACCCTGCTGCTTGCGCTCCAGGGCGGTACGGCGACGGTAGCTTTCGACGTTCATTTCAAAGATCGTCGAGTGATGGACCAGTCGGTCGACGGCGGCGACCGTCATGGCCCGGTCGGGGAAGACCTTGTCCCATTCGCCGAATGGTTGATTTGCTGTTATGCAAAGAGAACGGTGCTCATACCTGGCGCTGATGAGCTCGAACAGCACCGACGTCTCAGCCTGATCCTTGCTGACGTATGCGAAATCGTCCAAGACAAGTAAATCGAATCGATCCAGCCGGTTGATGGCGGACTCCAGAGCGAGCTCGCGGCGCGCGACCTGCAACCGCTGCACGAGGTCAGTGGTACGCACGAACAAGACCTTCCAGCCCTTCTCCAGCAGGCTCAGTCCAATGGCCGACGACAAGTGCGATTTGCCTCCCCCACTCGAACCAGCGACACACTGCCCATGATCATGCAGATGAGGTACTCGTTCGTTATCCATATCATCCACGCGTGGGCG
>NZ_FCOG02000409.1 GCF_001544975.2 Caballeronia arationis
TCGATCGTGCCCGACAACTGCTCCACCGCAGCGGGCAACTGCCATATCGCATCGCAGATCTATCCGAGCTTGCCGCTGATCAGCATGAAGGACAAGACGGCTGACATCGCCGGTGCGGGTGTCCTTGCCGCTGCGGGGGGCGCGCAATTCGGCTACTCGACAAATCGCACGCCCACCACCATCACCGGCATTCACGGACAGTGGACAGTGCCTAACCCTGTCGGCAGCAAGCCGGGTATCGTGCTCGCGATAAACGGCTTTGGCGCCGACGGTAACTCGCCGTACTACCGCCGCGATGGCGCGCTGCCGCTTACCGGCACGATGAACGCGAACAACCAGGACATGCAGAACGTCGGCAATGTGACGCTCGGCGCGAACAAGGTTATGAAGTTGCAAGCGGGGAACAGCCTTCAGATTGACAACGGCGCTATGTACTACGGCGATAGCGTGAATGCGGCGGTTCGCACCAAAGGCGCGCTGTACGTCCAAAACTATCAGGGTACGGGCGGTGCACCGATCAATGTCGGCGACGTGAATTCGTCCGGCACGGTAAGCGGCAACGTCGTCACCGCGAACAGCGCAAACATCAACTACTCCGCGAGCAACTGCGGCTGGAATGGGGTGACGATCCGCGACAACCTCATGTACGTATGCAACAAGTGGGGCAACTGGGTAGGGGTCAGCACGTTGGTCACTAATCACAGTAGTGACACTCACTACAGCGGCTACTACAACGGATGGGGCGTCAATCCACCCGCATGCGGGGCTGGGGGAACGGCCTGGTATCGGATCACTCCACAGACCATCACGACCGATTACGCAAGTCACAATCCTCCGCTTTCTGGTGCTCGCTTCACGATGGGCTGGAACGGCAGCCAGTGGGTGCTTCAGATCTACAACGTGCTGGCGGATGGCGCTAACAGCTTGGTACCCGATCAGTTAGCACTCCAGGCAGAGATCGACGTGGGTTGTTCCTATCCCAACCAATAAGGAAGAAATGAAGATCACCGGGATTGCACGTGCAGTGCTCGCAGTCGCCTGCGCCATGAGTGTGGGAAACGGAGCTGACGCCGCTGATGTCTATCAGCCGATCGGCGTGCCGATGGCCCCTGGCTGCAACGCTGGCTATTCGTGGCAGAAAATCGGCGCGAGATACCAGTGCGTCACGCCGCAGCCGTCGTGCGCGTATGGTTTCGCGGGCGGGCCGGCCTGGAACGGCAGTACATGGGTCTATTCGTGCAATGCGCCGCCCCCGCCACCGCCGCCGCCAACGTGCCCGAGCGGGTACACCCAACAGACTGCTCCATCGTGGAACGGCTCGGCATGGGTTGGACAGGTGTGCATACCAGCCGCGCAGACCCGACCTCCGGGACCGAATCCGCAAATCTGCCAAGCCTACGTAACTCAGAAGCTCGGATTTTGGCCTGGGTGGGGGCAGCAGAACTGGATTTATGACGACGGCAGGAATACCACCTACACAACCAACACCTGGACCGCATCCGTGAACGAGTACGAGTTCGCGACATGCAGTGTGAGCGATAGCACCGGCGCCGTCACAGGCTACGAAGTCCAGGGTTATGGCGACACCTCGGGCTATGGCGGGTGAGGCAACTGGTCTTAACAAAACGCCTCGGAGCTTT
>NZ_FCOG02000245.1 GCF_001544975.2 Caballeronia arationis
ATCAGTACCGAGCCCAGCAGTGTCATTATCGACGACGCGGAGGTGTGCTTCCGGCGTACCTACGGCTGTAGTACTAAGCGTTACTGAATTTTTTCCGGCCGTTTGACTGCACGAAGGACGTCGGTGTCGCTTTCGGCCGCCTCGCGACGAAGGCGGCCAATATACCGAGTGTCGGCAACGCGGGAACCAGTCACCTACGGGGCAGGCAAGGGGGATCGCGGGCGAGGCCGCGCGCTCCCACATAGTCGCCGAACGCCGTCACGACGGCGGCGCCGACTGGCACGAACCGTTCTTTCGAACTCCTTGCCCACGGCGAGACAGGATAGTCGACCCAAGTTCGACTCCGGCGTCGCGCATGCTGATACCGTCGTTGAAAGCGCAGCACAATTTCGAATGGCGGAGACCTGTGTTGTGCGCCAGCACAAGCGCGAATCCTATGCGCGCCGGCGGCGGCCATGTCGGGCAGAGCGTCCAACACGGGCGTGGTGAAGATCCACGCTACATTGGTGTGGCTCGGCGCCATCTGGCTCCGCGGCTTAGCGGCGCGCGCCGCTTATTTCCCGCGTCGTCGTGATGGCGGCGGAGGAGCATCTTGATCTACTTCGTGAACGCGTCGTTGTCGAGGTACTGCGCATTGACCAGATCGTCGAACAGTTTTTCAGGGCCGCGAGCGCATCCTGCGCGTTTTACCGGGAATCTTGGCGGCAAGGAGGGCGCGCTTCGAACGTTTTCCTCGCGGACGCGCATAGTCGCTGACAACTTGAGCCGATCGACGCGAATGTCGGGGCGCGTGCCGGCCGCGCTATCGCTGGCATGTCGCCTTGCTCAGAAGGGATCCAGCGCAGTCGCCTCGATGCCGGCGCAGGGTGGCGTCCGTCCGAGGAGTTCGCCTCCGACGAACTACCTCATCACAAGCCTCTGGACCGTGCGGATTGTTGCGGTAGCTGAACGCAAGGTACGTCGTTCGGCGGTCGGGGCGATTAGCTCACCCCTCACACGACTTCGAACGGCAGGACTTAGGACCCAGATGACGAAGAGCAAGGACAAGTCAAGCGAGGCGAGAGCGCTTGAGCGGGTCGCAAATGCAACACGGGAAGTACATCCGGCATCAGTTGCGCTCGAAGCACTTTTTTCGTGCGGCACATCACATGGCTTGAAGCGCCCGAGTTGGCGCGCTTTGCGGCCGCCATACAGAAACTGAAGGACGCTCGACAAGCGTTTTACGCGTTAAGAATTGAACGAGCGGCGAAGGGCGCCACGTGAATCGCTGGAGCGTCCAATAGCTTCGGGCCGGGCTATATCAAGTCTTGCCCCATCCAAAAAAGGCGTTCGAGGTTTTGACGGCCCGCTTATCGGCCTTAGCGGACTTTCACGATGGTCGCGGTCAACGTCGGCAGCCTACCGGACCTCGGACATTGCTGGTGTCTCACGGCACCCCAACTGACTGGGTCAGCGAATTCACACTTACGACCCACTTCGGTCGTTCGAGCTATCGGGAGATCGACGGCGGCTTCCAAGGGTATAACGGCCGTTTCACTGGTCAGGTTGGTTTGGCCGGCATACAGGGCGCTGGATTTCGCGTTGTACGCCGGCTACGCTAGTGCCCTCCAATTGGCCCGCTCGCATCGTTTTTAGCCAGATCCGCGAGGAATTCGGCGCGGCCTACGGCGAGCCGATTCTGGTTTATGAGCCCAATGACCTCGCAGACTTTCCTCTGAATGTTGCGACGTCTGGACTTTCTCACATTTCTGGCGACTTAGCTCATTCAGAAATCACCTCAACTTGTAAAAGCGCTTTCGATGATCCTCTTGAGCCATTGGTGTATTGCACATTGAAAGTTAACTCAAGGTACACCGACGTTTTGTCATGCTGACGAGCCAGTTGTGCAATCGTGGGTGGCAGATATATATTGTCGTCACGGTCAACTTGGCGCCGATCTTGTAGCACGAATGGACCACCCAAAATACGGATGCCGGTCGAGCCATCTAGTACGGTACCATCCGCCAATAACCATCGAATATCCTCTGAATCAACAGACGCCGCGATACCGCCAGATTCAACAAAAGTGTAAGTGACGCCTTTAAAGCCCCCTGGTTTGAGCGATACAGTACGCGGGTTGATGCTGAAGTTCATCCCTGGTTTTGAGCCGCTCGTCGATAGCTCGACCACAGGGGGCGGAACCGCTTGACCAGATTCTAATTTGGAGGCCGCTCGAAGTTGGCTGAGATAAGAGGCGGGAAGGTCAATATATCCGGCCTCCGCAAACCACCGGAGATTGCGAGCTCGCTGTATCTCCTGAGCAGCAGGCGACATTGCCGGCGAAACCTCGCTGGCTTTAAGGATCATAGTTGTTTCCTGTTGCCGTCTTGTGGACAGGTAATCTGCCCACTTACTCGCCGCGGTTCCAAGCAATCCTAAAGCTGCACCCACCAGTACGACTCCCGTGGGAGTCAAAAGAAAAGCCAAACCTGAATGAGCACCTTGGCTTTTTTTCCATTCAAACTCAGCTTGTGCGAGATCGAGTTGCTTACGTGCTAAGGCTTGGTCGACCCGTTTTAATCTGGTCTCGATCGCGAGTTTTTTACGCGCGAGCTGATCCTCGGTCATCTTCAAATCCTCCGGTAATAACGGTGAATTAAATCGGCCCCTCATCGACGTTCGAGTAGATCGGTTCGTAAAAAAGCCTTAACGGCAGCATCCGTACACATGGATCACTGTCCCTCTGCTGCCATTTGCCGTGTGAGATTCCGCGCATTCGCGTCTAATGTCTGCAAATAACAAAATGGACAAATCGGGAATCGCGCGCTGACAGACGCGCCCGTGACTTCGACCGCGAGCTGGCATGTTCATGGTTGATCAGTGCGGCGGGTAGCGTCATGACTTGACTCCAGGCTGCCGATGGTGGCATTCCACTGCGACGAGATGCTGAAGCGTGCTCTGATGCTGACGTCTAAGACCACGATGGGTTGCGTGTAGGTGTGGCCCTCATGATCCCTCGCACTCGCGAAGTGTTGCCGCGGAATTGGCGGGTGCGTTCGCTAATACTCGTCTGCGGGTTCACTCCTGTCAACGGCGGCCGGATATATTCGCCGTGCCAAGGTCCCTTGTTTTGGACAGATCCGTCGCTCGAATGTCCACGCGAGATCACAGGCGTATGGCCGCAGATGGCCGTCAAGACTCGTTCGCCGTCCCCGGCGCCGGCGATCAACTGCGCTGCATCGCGAATGACCGTAAAGCGGCGCGCTGCCGCCGCGCGGAAGATAGGCGGCGAGCGTCGCCTAAGGCCGATTATGCGTCGGACCGTGCTGTCTCAGCGACATCCGCTGGACTTCGCACGCCGCGTTGGGCTCACTCCTGGCATTTAAGCGCGCTAGCTAAGTAAAGTCGCGAGCACATTACTGAATTGAGGAGCGGTCCGCGAAAGTCAAGACATGTAACCCTGGCGTCGCGGATACCCTTCAACAGAGCCAACCGGGCGGGCAAAGAAGCGGGGAGGGAAATGCCGCATCGGATCTTGGGCGACGTGCTCCTCGAGTGCCTTCGCGTGGCATGCTTGGGCACTCGCATGCGCCAACTGGACCGAATAACGGTTTAAAGCAACAACCGCCTGCTGCAAGAGCTCTAGCGCTTTCAGTTCGTTCAATCGGCCAGTGCGTGCTTTGCCTGCGAGCGTCTTGATCAATGCCTCCACGATCGGTTCGATGCCGTCAAGGTTGTCGAGGGTCGTCACGGATCTGAAGGAGCGCGGGAACGAACGTGCCAGCGGGGCTGCAGCATCGGGAAGCGATTCGAGCCCTGTTTGGAATGAGGCGTCGCTTTCCGCAGACGGGGGATTAGCAAACTCAGTGGCGGTTTTGCTGGCACGGCCTCGTTCGATGACGACGATTGCCTCCTCGATAGCGGCCCCTGTCGGAGCATGCAGGTTTTCATCGACAGGTGTGATCATCGGGACGCGCGCGGTGCGTACGATTCCGAGATCGACGTTCGCTCCCGCGTCTTTTTTCGCGGCGGTCGGGGCCGGTAGTTGCGCCTGAGATGCCTTGCCGCGGGAAGTAGGGCGAAGCATGTCGGACACGGATTCCGGAATGTCCGCTTCCGAACGCGGCGTGTCCAGCCAGCCGGCTGGCAAGCCAAGACGTTCCGTGAATCGTTTCGCTTCGGCATCGTCCATGCGTTTTTTGCCATGCAGTCGATGGGCCATGTTGGAGCCGGTAAGCGCCATGATCGCCCCAAGCTTCACTTTCGAGCCGTTGCGTGTCGTGAGCACGTGAACGTTGGCGCGCCGAATGGTTTCTACCTCCGCGCTGCCATCCAGCCCTAGCGATTGTTGTTCGCTGCTTTGCGGCGAAATCTTCGCATTGCCGGGTCTGCCGTGTGGCGAGTTGCCAGCGCTGGACCGTACGACGGCCCTTGGCGACGCGCCAGTGGTTTTCTTTGCCATTTCCGGCTCCTCACGCAAGCGATTATTAAGAGATGACTTTTGGCTGACTGTTGGGACGAAATCCCGTTCAGTCATGCTGGACACCATTTCGAGATCGACGTCCGTTTGAACGAAGTCCAAGGGGGACCTCAAACGGGCGACAATCTCTGGCCCGAGCACCGGGTCGGGGTCGTCAAAGAAACCGTGTGGCAACCCAAGCGTCGTTTCCATATGAAAGGCCGTTTCGGGCGTGAATCTTTCGCCCTTCATCAGCTCGGCCACGCGCTTCAAGCTGGATTCAAGCCCTAGCGCGACGTTCTCCGCGCCGACCATATCAACCAGCAACTAAAACGATCGCGTCTTGAAAATAGATGCAGTTTCGCCAGGCTCTCGAGTAGATTGCCCCTTTAGGTATGGTCGCCCCTGTCGTTTGATCGGCGATTTTTTGACGGGACGCGGTTGGCGTTGGTCGCTGTTTCGAGAACCAGAATATCGACCGCGCGGTTGACTCATGAATAGGCTCCTGCCCTTGCTCGGGCTGTCTTCATATTATAAACGAGGCGGTGCTCGTCATCTGTTAGCCAGGCGCTGTAATGCTTGAGCCACAAGTCCTGGGTGTTCGTTCGGTGGCAACCAGCTGACAGCGCGGCGGGGATCAGGCTTCTCGGATTGAGCATTGGCTGGAGGGACTTTGACAACTCAGGGACCGTGCTCGCGCTAGGCGCCTTTCGAATTCTATTCGTTTGAGGCGCTCGGTCACAAGATGCAGCTCTTTCAGTTCGCATCACTCTTCGTTTCCTATGTGAACGGTGGCATAGTTCGGAGATGACATCCTAAAGGAGACCTTTATGGCCACCCTAGAACAAATCCAAGGAAAAATGAAACGACTTCAAGCGCAGGCCCAGGCCCTGATCGCAAAACAGGCGCAGACCGTGCTTGCTGACATCCGAAAGCTCATGGACCAGCACGGATTGACCACAGCCGATAT
>NZ_FCOG02000350.1 GCF_001544975.2 Caballeronia arationis
CTTTGCAGCGCAGCTTCCGCACCGCTGAGAAGGCCGTTAACACCTGGTGCGATCAGGTCAAAATCGCCGCGTAGAAACTTGACTCGACTGCTACAAGATCAATTCAGTCAAGGAATCTAGTCGCGCACCTTTCAACGCGCCGCGCCGATGCGCATGCGTAGCTTAATGGTCGTGGAACTCTCGTAGCTTGTCGGCGTGGCTCGTGGGCATCAGTTTTCGCATTGTCTTGCTCTCGATCTGGCGAATCGCTTCGCGTCACATCGAACTGTTTGCCTAGTTCCTCGAGCGTATAGTCGGACAGGGTATCAATCCCGAAGCGCAATCTTAGGATCTTTACTTCACGAGGCGACAGCGCGTCGAGCGCCTCATCGATCGCGGCTCACACGTTTGCGTGAACAGCGGCGCCCACCGGAGACGCCGCATTCGGATCTTCGGCCATATCGTCAAGCGTGGCATCGACGTCCTCTCCCCACTGGTGTCTCAAGCGAGACTGTCTGTTTGGCAAAAAACTTGAGCATGCCGGGACGTTTCGTCTGGCATCTCCATGCGTACGGCCAGTATGGACGGATGCGCTTGCTTCCCTGTCTGCTACAAGATTTCGCGTGAGATGCGCTTGAGCTTCTTGATCGATTCGACCATCTGCACCGGCACGCGAATCGTGCGGGCCTCGCCGGCCAGCGAGCGCGTCACCGCCTGTCGTATCGCCACGTCGCGTAAGTAGACAACTTCCAGACGTGCTGGTAGTCAAATTTGTCGGCCGTCTACATCAAGCCAATGTTGCCTTCATGAAATCAGATCCAAGAAGTGCATGCCGCGGTTCGCGTGCTTCGTCGCGATGGAGATCACCGGGCGCAGGTGGGCCTCGATCATCTCACGCTTTGCCTGCCCCACTTTCGACTCAGCCGCCATCATTTGCCGGTTGATTTTCTTCAGCTGTCGATCAACTTTCGTTGCTCGTCCTGCATCGCCGGCAAACTGCGTTTGAGAACCGCGCTCTGTTCGCGCGACGCCACCGCTAAGTTGGCAGCCCAATCGAGTTTGGTCTCGTGGCCGAAAAAAGGACGCGACGATCTTTTTACGCGGCACACCCACTGCAGTCCACGGCGATTTGCAATTCGCGCCGCTCGACCCTATGCACATGCGTCACCTTATGATGCAAATCGGGGCACACGCGGTCGATGCTTCGTTACCCTACTGAGGTGCGGCGGCGGCCGCGCCCTTGCCTTCCGCGATAGTGGCACCCGGCATGTGATCGAACAGATCACCTTCTCGTGCAAGAATAGCGAGGCTGTCGCTCCGAAACTGCTCCAAGCGCGCTTCGTTTGCCGTGCGAACCACCACTCTGAGATCGCTGGCATCAGCGTCGGGACTGGGTCCGTGTCGATGTCCTGTAAAGTCGCTGAATTCAACGTCGACAATTCGCCCGCTGCTGTCTCTTCGTTGAGGTCGTCGACCCGTTCGTTAATACGGAGTTCACCGGCTGCAGCCTGCTCCGTACTCGCAAGAATAGTGCAGATCGTCGCCAGGCAGGCCGCAGTCGCGTGAATCACTTGATGAATATCCGCTCGGTGCGTTTCGCAATCTGCACCTCGCCTGCGCGATTCAACAATTCGTTTCCGCCCGCCGCACGCATGTACATGCGCACGGTATCGGTCGTGCGGCCGAATTCCAAGTCAATAGCCGAGGGTGTGACTTCCGTTTCCTCGTCCGACCCGTCGTCGGACGAGGCTGTCGGCGCGGCACCGTTCAACAGCAACGTTTCGGATTCGGGCGCCTGCTCACAGATGGTCACCCTCATGTGAATGTGCTGACGATGGTCTCGATGGCGGCGGCGCGCGCAAAATTGTCCAGCAGGTGATCGTCGATTTGCGCGTGGGCCCTGCTCCTTGCCCAGGGTCTTCAAGCGTGTGCCTTACTCTGCTACCCGGCGGCCAAGGCAGGGGTTTCAGTGCTGGCAAGCGTCAAGTGTGCGTTACTCGACGTGAAGCTTTGGATCCGCCGTCTTGAGATACGCATAGTGGCTTTGTCGGCGGCACTTGTTGGCGCGGCTTCCCTTTTGATTTTTCGACGCACCACGACGCACTACATTTTTTCAAATGCGTGCCTGCCATCACACTTCGAGACGCACCGATCGTGCCGTCGAATTTGCGGAAGTGCGCAAGGGTGTTGCGGCGGCTCCGTCGGGTTCTCTCTCGCCCGGAAATGCTCTAAGGACAAGCATGCGCGGAAAGCCGGAAGCTGTTTTGGCGTTTTCCAACTGACGGATCCACTTCGACAGCCGGCAATGCGCCTGTGCATCCTCGCGCAATGTGCGTACCGCCTTCGCCAAAAATGCCGGCCGTCGCAGCGCGCTCTTGGCTGCAGTGCCGCCACGAACCTTCGGACGAACCGCGCGCGGCGGCCGTTGATTGCGCGGCCCTTTTTGCGAAACCGTGGCCTTCTGTCACGGATCGGCGTAATCGGTCCATTTCATGATCGGCGTAATCGAGCCACCGGATGATCGCCGTAATCGAGCCAG
>NZ_FCOG02000246.1 GCF_001544975.2 Caballeronia arationis
CCAACACCGTTTGCGGGGGCCGTCTTCGTTCTCGACCGTCAGCGCGTACACCCGCTGGACGTGCCATTCACGGACGCCATCAAAGCCGTTTCACGCTGGGGCTCGGGGGCAAAGGACTTGGTCGCCGCCATGAAAAAGGGCAACTAACCTTCGGGTAAGCCGACGCACTTGGGATGATGATGATTCCCCATTTTCCGCCATCCGCACACTGTGCAACAAACGACCCATGTTTGTCCCGCAATTGCCTCGCCTGCGGCAGGCTGCCCATTCGCGACCAGGTACCCGTGGCCGAACGGATCCGTCACCGCGCTTCAATCGCTGACGGAAATTTTCAAGCTAGATGTCGCCTCAACGATTGGATTTCAGGCGGCTTTTTGCTCTTGCGTTTGAGGGTGTCGAGTGAGTTCAGATTTACCGACCTGATCGGGATTCAGATGGACCGTGTGCACGCGCTTCCAGTTTCGCGTAGGGCCTTTCCATCGCAGCGGGTTACGCTGCCTGGCCACCTCATAGAGCGTTGCGCGGCGATCGAGAAGCTGCTGGTCAAGGTTTGCGTGACGCTGGGCCGGCGTCACGAAGCGGATCGCGCTGTGACGATGCTCGTGGTTATACCAGCGTACTAGCCCGGTGACCCAGGTGCGCGCGGCAAACAGGGTGTCAAACGTCTGCAACGGGTAGGCCGGTCGGTACTTCAACGTCTTGAACAGCGATTCCGAATACGGATTGTCATTGCTCACGCCCGGTCGACTCAATGACGGCATAACACCCAGCGCCTGCAGGGTGGCGAGCATCGTGGCGCCTTTCATCGGGCTGCCGTTATCGGAGTGCAGGATGACCTGGTCGGGTTGTATCGCTTCGCGTGCGCAAAGGTCTTTGAGCACTTCGCTGGCCAGCACGCTGCTTTCCTCGGCATAGACCTGCCATCCGACAATCTTGCGGTATAGACATCGAGAAACAGATACAGATAAAAATACTGCCCACGAATCGTCGTCGGCAAGTAAGTAATGTCCCACGAGTACAGCTGGTTGGGCGCATCGGCACAGACCGCGCGCGGTTTGCTACGTGCGCTGGCCGGCCGTTCGCTGCGCCGGTGGGCGAGCTGGTTCGCTTCGCGCAGCACCCGGTAAAACGTTGATTCCGATGCGATGTAGCGTTGCTGGTCGGCCAGTCGTGGCACGATCTGGCTCGGTGACAGGTGGGCGAATTCAGCAGAGTTGGCCACCGCCAGCAGTTCGGCGCGTTCATCGGCCGACAGCTTGTGGGCAGGCTCGTGGCGGCACAAGGTGCGCCCGTCCACGGCATCGGGGTCGCCACGTTGCCAGCGCTGCAAGGTACGCGAACTCAGCCCCAGGATCTCACACGCACGCGCCTGACGCGCCCCGGCGAGGATCGCTTCTTCGATCAGCCCGATCACGGTGCTGCGCTGCCCGGGGGAACTCATTGATCCTCGTCCCCGAACAGCGCCTGATACTTTTTTTGTAGTATCAGCAACGCCGCCGCCTCCGCCAGCGCCTTGTCCTTGCGATTCAGTTCGCGTTGCAGTTGCGCATTGGCGTGTTTCAGTTCACGTACTTCCAGGGCGTTCTCGCGCCGGGCCGAGCCGCTGCCGGCCGTGCAGAAGTCCTGGCGCCACTGGGTGAGATGATGGGCGAACAGGCCCCGCTCACGGCACCAGGCATGCAGTGCCTCGTCGGTGAGTCCGTGGCTCTGATGCAAGGCCAGCAGGCGCTCTTCCAACGACCAATCTTCCGGGCGCCGTGCATCGACAGGCACCGGGTTGCGGCTTGCGGCGTTAGACACCCGGATCCACTTCCTTAAAGTTAATACGCTCATGTTCAGTTCGGAGGCAACCGCTCCTACGGAGCGGTTGCCTCGTTGCAGGGCCTTCGCCAGCGCCTGCTCTCTGAATTCTACAGAATACGTCTGTTTCGTCTTCAACCTGCACCTCTGAGTTCTTCAAATAACAAAAATTCAGAGGCGACATCTAGTGTGACGCCGGGGGCTGAAGGCAGTGAATGGGGCTCGTTGATACTCATCGGATGCTCCGAAACAGCAAGCGACTCTGCGAGAACTGATCAATGTATTGAAACTTTCTCTTACGATACGGACGTGCGTAAGCCGTGCCGATGCAATACGACACCTGAACTTCCGGCCGGTCAATGAGACCTTGGTCCAACGGGTCAGGAATGTCGAAGGCTGATGGCGTCCAGACGCGAGCAGGGAAGCCACGCTGATCGCAGTGCCGCGCAAGGCCTCGGTTGCCAGCCGACTCGGATGTGTGGACGGTCGTTAAACATCTCAAAGCGGCCGTAGAAGTGAGGCCGGGGTCAAAGTCCGGAGAGGGTCGGGAGGGCGAGTTCGCTGATGCAGGAAGCCGCTATCCAACGGCGCGAGGCCGCCAGCGTCAGCAATCTGCCGCGTTGCTGACGTCGAACCCTGTCCGCCCCAACGTCGGCATTGGCCGGGGCGCCGGCGTTCGCTGTCAGGCTGGGCTCGGCCAGCCAGAACGTTCGAACGTCCGCTCCGCACGAAACCACCGACTTACGCTCGCGGTCATTTCGATCTCCCCCGTCTTGTGCTAAGTCTGCATGTGCTCCGAGCACTCGAGCAAGCTTCTGGATAGGTTTTTGCTCTATCAAAGAGGTCGTTGGATATTGAACCCGCCACGAGTCGGCCTTCGTATCTCGGCTGACATCGCTGTAAAAGGCGGTGCGTGGCATCGTCGTCCGCGCAATGTATTTCCAGCGCTGCCTAAAGAGGTCGCTACACAAGGAAGCTGAAGAAGTGCCAGTGACCCGAGACATTCTTGATGGCGAGCGCGCCGTGCTCGCACATTACAGTCGACGCCACCTCCGGAGTTGCCCGCCATAAGGCCGGGCAAACAACAAGGTCCGTTCTGGCCGTTTCCGGTCGCCAGTAGCGTTTGGAGGATGCCCGGCAGCAAGTGGCCAGTTCGGGCTGCTGAACCGTCCCGCGCCGCTCGTACCCCGAGATGTTCTCCATGACCCGCGTATTCAGCACGGTCACGGGCCCGCACTTCAGCCAGTACACCAGCTTTGCGCTCTTCGCCAAGGTGTCGGCCCATCCGGGCGCAGAGTTGACCATCGTCCGACCCTAGACCCACCTCGGTGAGAGCGAGTAATGCCGCTTCGGCGTCCCCGTAGGATGAGAACAGTCCAACTATCGTGTCCGACCTCCTTCTCGCTGCACAAAGACCGGCGAAGCGGCAATACTCGCTCCGCGGGAACGCCCCTCCCTGTAGATACAATCACATAAATCTTGATGCCCTTTGTCTCATCCGCCCTAAACATGGTGTCGTACAAAATACTTCGATGTTGCGTACAGCGGATGCCGCGCTGAACGTCCAGAGTAGCGGTTCGAGTGCAAAGCCAAGAAAATGGTAATTGGGCAGGGGCTAGATGCGAACTTACTGCTTTTCGATGTCTGATCATTTGCGTAAATCGCTTACAAGGGACCGGGGCAGGGATTGCTCAACATACGTAGCTAAAGATCGACACCGCTTAGCAATTGTTTACGGCGACCCACAAGCCCCTTATAACGCGAAACCGATGAGAACACCAACAGTTTTACTTCGACAATACTTTCCTTAGGGCACGCACCTAAAGCGATAGTCCGAGCATGAACTCGATGCGGTCACCAACGCGCTAAACTGCCGACCACGCATAGCATTCGGATGGAGGACGCCAGGAGAAGCGCTAGAGGAGTTACTATCCGCAGCTTGATGACGGGGTGTTGCGACGACTCCTTGAACCTAAGAACGGCCCAGCGCGCCAGTACCTAGTGTCTCGGCGGTTCGACGTAATCCTATTAAGAATCGGAATGCCGGGCAAGACGGCTACGCGCTTATATGCGGTGTTGCGCTAGTGACAGCTAAGATCAACTGTATAATGCACCAGCCTCGCCGACGACCTGTTCGATAATCTCGAGGCTGTCCTGAGCCTTGCCGGATACAGGGAGACGCCACGACTGCCCGCGCTGCTGACCTTGTCCAATACGTCTGCTGGATGATGGCCCTAGGTGATAATTAGCGAATATTGCATAACATCCGACTTAGCGCGGCGGCAGTGTACCGCTGGGCTGGATTGGAGGAGAAGCTATGCAATTCATCGAGCTTGCCTACAAATGCTTGACCTTGAGGCCCGTCGTCGCCCGAAACGAAGGGATGTACGCGGCGATGTTCCTCATTCGCGCTCCAGCCGGCGTTCTGCGCGCGACCGGCGTTTTGAGTCACTTTCCCTGCCCCGCTAGAGGCACAACGGTTTGCGCTGTCCTACGGTATGGCAGAGATCAATCATCGAACCTCCCCAATACTAAAGTGGGTGCCGGATTTGGGACACAACATCCATTTTGAGGAGGCGGCGCTAGCGTAGCACCGGTGATCGTATGCCGTCTTCCGGTGCATCGCAGCCGGGGCGCCCTGCCGGCAACGCCAGAAGGCCGCCCGCGAATTAGCGCCGAGTGTGCTTCTTTTTCTTTCGAGGCGGGTAACCGTTGTGCAAGTAAAGCGCCTGGTTAAGTATTCGTGGGAAAACCTCTCACGCAGAAGATTCGACTGGAAGCATGGTGCAGAAGCGCGCAAGATCCTTTGCAATATCGAGCAGAAGCACGGAAAGACCGATCCTACTCACCTGCGACTAGCGGACGCCTACGCCTGCGATGTCTTCGGAGACATGTGCTATGCGCCCTGGCTTCGCGTGTACGCGGCTTTTAGCCAGACCTTCAAGGAAGGCTGGATTCCGGACAATTATTACGGGTGGGTCGTGGTTCCGAAAATGAAGGGCATGTATGGCAAGATAGCTCAGTTGAAGCCGCTGTCAGGGCTGCTCTTTCACGATGAGGTGTTTCCGGATCTCGGCTACTACGTGAACGGCATTTTCTTCTCTGCAGATCACGTCGCCATTCCCGATTCGAAGGTCTCGGAGTCAGTGTTCGCCACAACGGAGACGATAGCCTTCAAACTTGACCATTCGTCGCAGGGGCGGGGCGTCTTCTTCATGGATCGGGTGAATTTCGACGTGGAACGCGTCAAGCAACTCGGCAACGGCGTACTGCAACGGTTCATCGTTCAACACAAGTTGTTTGGCCAGTTTGCGTCTAAGGCGGTCGCAACGGTACGTCTCACCACAGTTGTCGACGATGCTGGCGACATCTCGCTGCGCGCCGGCTACCTTCGCCTCGGCCGGGCCGCCGACGCCCTTATCCGCCCAGACAGCGAAATCTGCGTGCCCGTCGATCTCGCGAGCGGCCAGTTGTTTCGCGAAGGATATTCGAGCGACTGGATCGGCGTCGATGCACATCCCGATTCCAAGACGAGATTCGAGGGCGTGACGCTGCCGGCGTTCGCGGAC
>NZ_FCOG02000352.1 GCF_001544975.2 Caballeronia arationis
TAGCCAGACGAGTCACCGATGGCGTAGTCAGACGACTGATCGACAAGTGGTTAAAAGCAGGCGTGCTGGATAACGGGCAGTTGTCTTATCCGGAGCTCGGCACTCCGCAAGGCGGGGTGATAGCCCCGGCAACAACATAGCAAACTCGCGAGTAATATGGGGCCTGCGCATTTCGAGGGAGTGTCTGGCGCCGTGGTCCAGAGGATGTCCTGACGTCGATGCGGTGCTCGTCCTCGAGGCCGTTGCTCCCGCCGACCGGGAGACACATCAATGACACGAGGACGACGTAAGCACTGGCAGGTTCGTCTCGCTTTCGAGCCGAACCGCTTTGCCGGTGAGCAGCTGCAGAAGACGTACGAGCAGCTCAGCCCAATACACGCACGCACCACGTCGCCGGAGCGGGTTTTGAAGCTGGCGTCACCGAAACGAACGGCTACCAGGCGGGGGAAACAATGAGCACCGCTGCAATGATCGCTCTCTACGCGCGGGTATCCTCGGAACAGCAAAGCAAACGCGGCACCATTGACAGCCAGATCGCGGCATTGAAGGAGCGCATTTCGGCTGACGGCGCGCAGATCGTCGACGACATGTGTTTTATTGACGCCGGCGTGAGTGGCGCGACGCTGATCAGACCACAGCTGGAGCGCCTCAGGGACTGTCCCGCGATCGGAACGATCGATCAGTTGTACATCCTGTCGCCAGACCGGCTGGCGCGCAAATATGCGCACCAGGCGCTGCTGATGGAAGAGTTCTCAGGCTGCGGCGTCCAGGTTGTGTTCCTCAATCACGCGATCGGTACGACGCCGGAAGAGTCTCTGCTATTGCAGATGCAGGGCATGATCGCGGAATACGAGCGGGCGAAGATCGCCGAGCGCCACCGCCGTGGCAAGCTTCATGGTGCAAAACGCGGTAGCGTCAATGTGCTGTCCGGAGCACCTTATGGCTACCGCTACGTCCGCCGGCAGCTCGACGGAACGCCGGCCCGGTACGTGATCGAACTGCCCCAGGCTGCAACGGTCCGAGCGATCTTCGAGTGGGTGGGAAGGGAACGCCTGAGCATAGGGGAGGTGGTACGCCGCCTTACCGAATCGGATACTGTGACGGCGTCGGGCAAGCCGTACTGGGACCGCAGCGTAGTGTGGGGAATCTTGCGTAACCCGGCTTACATGGGGCGGGCCGCCTTCGGCAAGACCCAGTCGCGCGATCACCTGCAGGTACGAGTGCGTGCCCAGCGTCACAGCGCCGACGTGCCCCGAAAGCCGTACTCGACAACACGTACCGACCGGCAGGACTGGATCGAGATTCCGGTGCCGGCGATCGTCAGCGAGGCACTGTTCCAGTCGGCTCAGGAGCAGCTAACCGAGAACCGCAAGCTGGCGCGCCAGAGGCGCGGGAGTGCGCCGCTACGCCTGCTGCAGGGGTTGACGGTCTGCGGCCAGTGCCGTTACGCCTATTACGCAAAGAAAGTGAGCAAGGCTGCAGCCAAGGGGCATCAGCGGGACTACGCTTATTACCGCTGTGTTGGAACCGATGCTTACCGTTTCGGCGGCCACCGCATCTGTGACAATTTCCAGGTACGAACCGACAGACTTGATGATCTGGTATGGCAGCAGGTCGTTGAATTGCTCAGGCATCCGGATCGACTGAAGAACGAATATGAACGTCGACTGGACATGATGGAGCGCAATGAAAAGAGTAGCTTCGACACGGCCAGTCTGGAAAAGCAGCGGCTTCAGCTGGAAAAAGGCAAGTCCCGGCTGATCGACAGCTACGCTGACGGCATTATCGACAAGACGGACTTCGAGCCGAAGATACAGCAGTTGAAGAACCGGCTCGAACAGATTGACGGGCAGATCCAGGAATCCCGTCGCCATGGGGTGGTGCAAAGCGAGCTATTCCTGGTCATCAACCGGCTCGAGGAATTTGCAGACGCCGTCACCGAAAAGCTGGATACGATCGATCTTGAAATGAAGCGCCAGATCGTTCTGGGGCTGGTCAGGCGCGTCGAAATCCACAAGGATGAAATCGTCGTTGTCTTCCGTGTCGACCCACAGCCTCAGGTTCTCGACAGCGAGAATTCGAATGACTCAGGCGACGGAGTGAAAAGTATGCAACATTGTAGGCGGCGTAATTTCGCCCTGCTTAGCCAACGTGTTCTTGCATTATGTTTTGGATGAATGGTTTGCCGCTGAGGTGCAACCGCGCCTTCGTGGGCCGAGCACCTTGGTTCGTTTCGCGGATGACTTTGTCGTGATCCTCGCGCACAAAGACGATGCGGAGCGCGTCTTGCGGGTGCTCGGCAAGCGATTGGGCAAGTACGGACTCGAGTTACATCCGAACAAAACCCAGATGATTGATTTCCGCTTCAAACCCCAATCCGGGCACGATGATCCCCAAGAGCCGCTGGCCACGACCTTCAACTTTCCTCGGATTCACTCACGTGTGGGTGACTTCGGAGAAGGGCCGGGCGATGGTGCGGCAATTGACCGCCAAAGACCGCGTCGC
>NZ_FCOG02000002.1 GCF_001544975.2 Caballeronia arationis
CGGGCGCTGGTGAACTCGATCGCCAGCCGATACGTCTCGCTGATCGCCTCGCGTCCTTCGAACGACAACACCGAGAACGGCGCCGGCTGCTTCGCGACACGCAGGCTGTACCCTTGCGTCGGCATCGTCAACGAACCCATCGCTCAGCCCTTCGCCTTCGGCATCTGCGACACCAGCGACAAGCCAATATCCATCCCTTCGACCTGGAAGTGCGGAATGATGACAAGCTTGATGCGGAAGAATCCCGGGTTGTCCTCGATGTCTTCCACCGTCACCTTCGCCTCGCGCAGCGGATGTGAGGCTTGCAGGTCGTCACCCGCATCGGTCATCTCGGTGACGAGGTTCTTGATCCAGTTGTTCAGTTCCATCTCGAGCAGCCGCCGGTCCTTGGTCGTGCCGATGTTCTCGCGCTGAATCAGCTTCAGGTAATGCGCGATACGCGAAAGCAGGAAGATGTACGGCAGACGTGCATTGATACGGCTGTTCGCGGTCGCTTCCCTGGTGTCGTACAGCGCGGGCTTTTGCGCCGAATTCGCCGAGAAGAAGCACGCGAAATCGTGGTTCTTGTAGAACGACAACGGAATGAAGCCGAGATTGGCGAACTCGAATTCACGTGTCTCGGGAATCAGTACTTCGGTCGGGATCTTCGGCTGGTAGCCCGTGCCGAGGTCATACAGATGCACAGGCAGATCGTCGACCTTGCCGCCCGCCTGCGGACCGCGAATCTGCACGCACCAGGCGTTCTTGATGAAGCTATTGACCATGTTCGCAGCGAACGCGAACGAGGCGTTGACCCACAGATAGCGGTTGTGATCGGTGCCTTTCACCGCCTCCTGATAATTGAAGCCACGCACCGGCGTCGTATCCGGCCCATAAGGCAGGCGGCCGAGCACACGTGGCATCGTCAGGCCGATATAGCGTGCATCGTCGGTATCGCGGAAGCTCTTCCATTTGATGTACTCGGCGCGATCGAAGTAATTGCCGATATCCTGGATCGCGGCCACCTCTTCCATCGTTTCCTTGCCGAAGAACCTCGGCCCGACCGAACCGATGAACGGCATGTGCGCGGAAGCGGCCACCTTCGAGTATTTCGCAGCAACGCAATATCCTGCGGCGAGTTGGCGAACTCGAAGCTCGAAATGATCGAACCGATCGGCTCACCGCCTGGCGTGTCGTATTCCTGGATGTACGTGTGGCGATACAAGCCGCTCTGGATTACCTCGGGCGTGTCCTCGAAGTCCTGCTGCAGCGCTTCCTTCGAGCAATCGAGCACTTCGATCTTGATGTTCTTGCGGAAGTCGGTGCGATCGACCAGGAACTTGAGTCCGCGCCACGCCGATTCGATTTGCTGGAACTGCTCCGAATGCATGACCGCGTCGAGCTGGCGGCTGATCTTCTGATCGAGCGTATCGATATGAAAGTCGAGCAGCGATTTGTCGAGCCGATCGACCGGCCGGGTCGACTCTTCCACCATCTTCAGAAACACGCTCGCCGCGCGCGCGAGACGCTCGTCGCTCGGCGCTTCGGCGAGTGCGTCGTTGTCCTGGAATGCTTCGAGCGGACGCGCGCTGTCGACGGGTTTCAGGTTGATCTTTTCGAAGAGCGTCGCATAGACGCTGCGGCCGTCGTGCTCGAGCCTGGTGGTGATCGTCTCGGCGGTAGGGGCGCCGAGCTGCCGGGTTTCGTTGCGTGCCATGGTCTTCCTGTCGTGCGTGCGGTGTACGTATTGGGTCGAATGAGCGGTGAACGCGCGCTCAGGCGTGACCCGCTGGCGGCGTGCTGGTCGTGCCGATCTTCCCCAGATCGGCGCGCAGGCTCTCGGACAGCGCGGGGTTCTTGACGATCTTCTCCAGCTCGCGCCGGAACGTGCTGTTGTCGAGCAGGTTCGATTTGAGGTCGCGCAGCAGATTGCGTGTGGCGAGCAGCGCCTGCAATTCGGGAATCTGGCGGGCCACCTGCTCCGGCTCAAAGTCCTTCATCGACTTGAAGTTCAGCGCCACGGTGGTGTCCGACCCGTCACCGGCCAGCGTGTTTTCCACGTTGATCCTGGACTGCGGATTCAACTTGGCAAGCACGGCATCGAAGTTGTGCTTGTTGACATCGATCTTCTTGCGCTCGGCGAGCGCGCCCGTTGCCTGGCCCGCGCTGTAGTCGCCCATCACCAGCAATTTCAGCGGCAACTCGACGCGCTTTTGCGCGCCGCCCGTATGCAGATCCAGCGAAATATTGACGCGGGACTTCGGAATCTCTCTCTGAAAGCTTTCTGACATGGTTTCGCTCTTCCTTAATCGATGGTTGTACGACACGCAGATGACGTCACCACAAATCACGGCCATGCGGGGTGAAAGCGTTCGATATTCCGTCGCTTTAATAGGCCTGCCTCGCCGTGAAATCAGCTGTTGCGCCGTTTTTTGTTTTTTATTACATCAGGCAGAGCGAACTCTCGTCAAGAGATTAAGTGGAAATTATATTGAGATAAATCGGTGAGATTATGAGATCGCGTCGGCAATGGCTAAAGCGCCTAAGGGTTTGAGCATTCAGCGCGGCCACCAATCGCTGCGACGCCCGCTCGACAGGCCTCCGAGCGATTTCCTATACATATGGAGTATTTTCAGAGATATCTCTGACGGCCTTACTCAGGAAATAAGAAAGCCGAATATGAAGAGTCACGTCAAACTAAAAGGATCATCTCAATAATAGACGTGACGGTATGCTTCGTGTTTAAAATGCCGAACACCTGACAAACTCAAAATAGACAAATAATCGTTATGCGGATTTTCAAGCCGCTCTGGCACGAGGGGGTGATCCTCACGCCTCAGCATTTTCAACAGCAGGAACAATGGCTTAATGTCGCACATCGACAATTCGCCTCGCTTGCAATTGCCGAGCCGTGGGGAATCGTCGACGTAGAGCTTGAAGAAGAGTCGCTTGCCGCCGGCCGGCTCACGCTTTCGCGCCTGAAGCTGCGCCTGCCCGACGGCACGCTCATCGACTCGTCGGCGATCGATGTGCTGCCACATCCCCGCGATCTGTCGCGCGACCTTCAGCCCGAGGTGCAAAGCGTGACCGTCTTCGCCGCCCTGCCGCTTCTGAACGCCGACGGCAGCAACTGCCGCTTCGACGACGAAACGCTGTCGCGCCCACGCCGATCCTTCCGCGAGTTCGTGGAAGTCCCTGATCTGAACGGCACCGGCGTCGAGGAACTGTCGGTCGAGCGCCACGCGGTTCATCTGCTTTTCGATTTCGAGCCGCAAGCGGATGACGTCGTATGTCCCATCGCGCGGCTCGTGCGCGGCGCGCGCGGCCAGTTTGAAGTCGACCGCGCTTTCGTGCCGCCATGTCTGACGCTCGCCGCGCACGGTCGTCATCGGGAGCGCATCGCGCGGCTGTCCGACATCCTGCTCGCGAAGAGCACGGCGCTCGCCGCACGGCGCAGCGAACGAATCGACCAGATCGCCGAGTTCGGTGTCGCCGACGTATCGCTTTTCTGGCTGCTTCATTGCATTCATACGCACTGGCCGAAGCTGTCGTTTCTCGGCACGCATCCGAACCAGCCGCCCGAGCGTCTCTACGATGTGCTCGCCACGCTGGCCGGCGCGCTGATGACGTTTTCCACGGGCACGTCGCTCGCCGCCATCCCGCCCTACGAGCACGCGAGGCAAGACGAGATCTTCAGCACGCTCGAAGCGCTGATCCGCGATCTGCTCGATGCGATCATCCCATCGCGCGCCATTCCGATCGGGCTCGTGCACAGGAGCGCGACCCTTTGGGCGGCCCAGTTCAAGGATGAGCGGCTGCTCGAAGGCGCGGACTATTACCTGTCGGTGAATGCCGCGCTGCCCGCGTTTCAGCTCGTCGAGCAGATTCCGAAGCTCTGCAAGATCGGCTCGCCCGACGATATCGAGCACATCGTCAATTCGGCACTCGCGGGCATCCCGCTGAAGGCCGTGCAGCGCGTGCCGGCAGCAATACCCGTGCGCCTCGAAAACCAGTACTTCGCGCTCGATGCGAGCGATCCGGCGCACGCGCGCATGCTTGCCGCGCGCGCCTGCCCGTTGTATTTGCCGGCGTCGGTGCCGGAGGCATCGCTTGAGCTCTATGCGGTGCTGACATCATGAGCGAAGCGAGCATGATGCAAGCCGATCCCCCGACGATGCGCGCCTTGCTGCGCGACACTGCGCTGGAAGTGTCACTGCTCGCGCAAGGCGGGACCGCCGGATCCGTGCCGGACCTGCGCGCGCGGTGTCTGCAACTGGTGCAGGACTTCGACGCTGCGCTCGAAGCCCGGCAGGTTCCGCGCGATGTGAAAGAAGACGCCGTCCATGCGCAATGCGGGTTGCTCGACGAGATGGCGATGAAGCATCTTTCCGGTGTCGGACGCTCGCAATGGGACGAATATCCGCTGCAGGTCGAACGAGCGGGGAATCATCACGCCGGCGAGCAGGTCTACGAGCGTCTCACAGCGCGCATGCGGGAAACGCCGTCGAACATCGAACTGCTGGAGTGTTACGCCCCAATCCTCGGACTCGGATTCCGCGGGCGTTACGCGCGTGACGAGGGCCAGGGCGAGCGCGCTGCGCTGATCAAGGCGCTCAACGCGCAGATAGCAAAGGCGCGTCCGTCCGTCGAGCCGTCGTTCGTCATCGATTGCGGCGGCGGCAGGCGCTTTGACTGGATGCGTCAAGTGTCGCCGTGGGCGCTCGCAGGCGTCGCGTGCGTCGTGGCGGGTGTGATCTGGTTCGCCTGGGCGCAATCGCTCGATTCGCAGCTGGCGCACCTGCTGGCATCCAGACCGTGATGAACGCAATGGGCGTACCGAGTACCGGCCGCTTCCCCGCGTATCCGTTCCGCTCGCTGGTTGCGTTCGGCACGGTGCTCGCGGCGGGTGTCGTGCTCGCGGTGCTGCCGTTGAGTCGCGGCATCGCGTGGGGCGTGACGGGGGCAGTGTGCGCGGTGAGTGCGGCCCTGATCGGGTGGCACACGCTGCGCATGCGGCGCGCAGTCGAACAGAATACGGCGTCGTTATCGGCGCTCGGCAGATCTTCCGCCGTGGGCAACCTGCCGGTCGAGCTTCGCACGCGCATGCCGCTCGTGATCGTGCTGGGCGATGCTCTCGAACACGTCTTCGCGAACGGGCGAAGCGTGCATGTCGGTGCGGGCGCAATCTGGCTGCGCGCGGACCGGCCTCAGAAACTCGCTGAACTAGCACTCGCCCTCAAGGCGTGGCGCGGCGATCGCGCGCCAGATGCCGTCGTGCTGACGCTCACGCCCGACACCCATAGCCACGAATCGCTGACGCAGACACTGCGCGTGCACCGGCAAGCGCTCAGCGATACGGCTCGCCTGCTTGCTACACGAATGCCGGGCTATGTGGCCGTCTATCAGCGGCTCGCGCAAGATGGCTGCCCGACGTCGGCCGATGCGCGCTGGTTCGGTTTGTCCGCCAGCGCACCGCTACGAGACGCGCGACCGTTCGACGCCGTCGTGCAAGCGGCCGAAGCCGAAGCGCGCGAGAAAGACGGCGAAGAGGCTGAACGACGCGCGGCGGGGCTCGCGTCGCTCATCGGCTGGACATGGCAGGTCGTCAACGACGTGCTGCAGGACCCGCGCCAGCCAGCATCGCCGTGGCCGCTGCACGGCGCAGCGTGGATCGATTGCGGACCGGCCACAAACCCTGCCTCGCCATGGCAAGCGCATCTGCGCTCGCGCACGCGTCTCGCTCCACCCGCACTCGCCGCATCGCCCACGCCCTGGCCGTTCCCCGAACCGCTCGTCGATGGCTGTCCGAAACGCGCGTGGGTACCGCCGCGTCTGCGCGCGCTCGCGCACGCCATTGCGATGCTCGCCTGCGCCGGCGCGCTCGCGTGCTGGGGCGCGGCCAAGAACAATCAGGCGTTGCTGAACCAGGTCGGGTCGAACCTCGCGCGCTTCTCGTCCACGCCCGCCGATCACGACACCGCGCGTCGCACGGCCCTCGTTGCGCTCACCACCGACCGCGACCGGCTCGACCGCTACGAGCGCACCGGCATTCCGCTGCGTCTGAGTTTCGGGATGTATCGCGGAACGGCGCCGCTGCTGCCGCTCAATCGCGCAATCGCGTCGTACCAGCCGCCCGCCCCGCCACCGACCATCATCACGCTCGACAGCATGTCGCTCTTCGACAGCGGTCGCGCCCAGCTCAAGCCCGGTTCGACGCGCTCGCTCGTCGGCGCGCTGGAGATGATAAAGGCGCATCCGGGCAAGCGAATCCTCGTAGCGGGCCACACCGACAACCTTGGCGAGAGCGAGGGCAATCAGCGCCTCTCGGTCGCCCGCGCGAGCGCCGTGCGCGACTGGCTGATGGAAGCGGCCGCGACGCCCGCGTACGCATTCGCGATCCAGGGCCTACGGCGATACCCGCCCGATCGCGGATAACGACACGCCCGAAGGCCGCGCGCGCAATCGTCGCGTTGATATCACGCTGGTTCCGGACATTCCCGGAGCCTGACATGCGCCCGGAACAGAGGGCTCCGGGACTCTTGCTGCAACCACCAAGGAGAAAAAGAAATGGCTATTCCGGCATACATGTGGATCAAGGACGACGGCGGCGCCGACATCAAGGGCTCGGTCACGGTCCATGGGCGCGAAGGCAGCGTCGAACTCGTCGAGTTCAATCACGGCGTCAACATTCCGACCGACGACAACACCGGCAAACTGACCGGCACGCGCGTGCATGCACCGATCACGTTCACGAAGGAAACCGACGCCTCGACGCCGTATCTCTACAAGGCCGTGACGAGCGGCCAGACACTGAAATCGATCGAGATCAAGTGGTACAGGATCGACGACGCCGGCAAGGAAAAGGAGTACTTCAACACCAAGCTGGACAACGTGAAGGTCGTCGCGGTCAAGCCAAGATGCTCGACATCAAGAATCCGGCGTTCGAGAAACACAACCACCTCGAAGACATCGAACTGCGCTACGAGAAGATCACCTGGTCGTACAAGGACGGCAACATCATCCACGCCGACAGCTGGAACGAGCGCTCTTAAATCGTTTCCTTCGATGCTGGCGTAAGCCCGGCTGATCCATCGTCAGCAGGGTGCCAGCGTTTTGTCAGTCCGCCACGCGGACTGACGTCCTTTCGCCCTCTGCGCCATGACCCAACGCGATCTTTCCCCGTTCCTGCGCCGTCTCAACGATCATTGCGCCCGCACACTCGCCGCAGCGGCAAGCTTGTGCGAAACGCGTGCTCATCGCGCAATCGAAGTCGAGCACTGGCTGATCAAGCTGCTCGAACTCGGCGACGGCGATCTCGATGCGATCGTGCGCCGCTACGAACTCGACGTCGACGCGATCTGGAACGGGCTGCTCGCCGCGATCGACCGGCTGCCGCACGATCCGCGCGGCAAGCCTGCGCTGTCGCAGCGCCTGGGTATGTGGCTCGAAGCGGCGTGGATGCGGGCGTCGCTCGAAGAGGGCGCGACCTCGATTCGCTCCGCTCATCTCTTCGCCGCACTCGCCGACGCGCCGCATCTCCTGCACGCGTCCGAGGCGTGGCCGCTGCTCTCCGTGTCCGCCGCCCAGATCGAGCGGCTGCGAGCAGAACTCGACCGCGTTTCGGCGGAGGCACCAGGCGTTGCCGAAGAACAAGGCACGCCGCAGTTGATTCAAAGCAAACAGGAACACGAAGAGCCTGCGTCGAACATCACGCACCGAAGCGAATCCGAAGCGCTGCGGCGCTTTACCATCGACATCACGCAGAAGGCGCGTGACGGCAAGATCGACCCCGTATTCGGACGCGACGTCGAAATCCGGCAAATGGTCGATATCCTCGCGCGCCGCCGCAAGAACAATCCGATCCTGGTCGGCGAGCCGGGCGTCGGTAAGACTGCGCTGGTCGAAGGGCTCGCGCTCAGGATCGCCGAAGGCGATGTGCCCGCGGTGATCCGCAACGTGAGCCTCCTCACACTCGACCTCGGCCTGTTGCAGGCGGGCGCAGGCGTCAAGGGCGAATTCGAGCAGCGCCTGAAGAACGTGATCGAAGCCGTCCAGCAATCGGCCACGCCGGTGCTGCTTTTCATCGACGAGGCGCACACGCTGATCGGCGCGGGCAATACCGCAGGCGGCGCGGACGCCGCGAACCTGCTCAAGCCCGCGCTCGCACGCGGCGAACTGCGCACGATCGCGGCGACGACGTGGTCGGAATACAAACAATACTTCGAGCGCGACGCCGCGCTCGAACGGCGTTTCCAGATGGTCAAGGTGGACGAGCCCGACGACGAACGCGCCTGCCTGATGCTACGCGGCCTGAAGGAACGTTACGCGCAGCATCACGGCGTGCATATCACCGATGCCGCTGTCGGCGCGGCCGTGCGTCTGTCGCGCCGCTATCTGACCGGGCGCCAGTTGCCCGACAAGGCCGTCGACCTGCTCGACACCGCCTCAGCTCGCGTCAGGATGAGCATGGACGCAACGCCCATCGCGATTTCAACCTGCGTGGCCGAACGCGCGGCGCTCGGGGTCGAACGCAAGGCGCTCGTGGAAGACCAGTGCGCGGCATCGGGCGACGTAAGCGAGCGGCTCACCGCCATCGACACTCGGCTCGCGGCGCTCTCGACCGAGCTCGATCGGCTCGAACGCGCTTTCGCCGCGCAGAAAGCCGCGGCCGAAACGCTGATCGAGCGGCGCGAAAAGTGGCTCGCGTCCACCGACGAATCGGCGCGGCGCGACCTGAAGCAATCGATCGCGGCTGCGCACGCGGTCATCGCGGCTCACGGCGCCGACGCCCTGATCCATGCCGAAGTTGACGAAGCGGCGATCGCCCGCGTGATCGCCGACTGGACGGGCGTGCCGGCCGGGAGTCTCGTCGCCGACGAACTCGCGACGCTGCTCGATCTGGAAACGCAACTCGGCCGCGTCGTGGTGGGCCAGGACGATGCGCTCATGGCGCTCGGCAAAAGCCTGCGCGCCGCGAAAGCCGGGCTCAAGTCGGAAGAAGCGCCGCTTGGCGTGTTCCTGCTGGTGGGACCATCCGGGGTGGGCAAAACGGAGACCGCACGCACGCTCGCCGACCTGATGTTCGGCGGGGAACGAGCGCTCGTCACGATCAATCTGTCCGAATGTCAGGAGGCGCATACCGTCTCACAACTCAAGGGCTCGCCGCCGGGCTACGTCGGTTACGGACAAGGCGGCGTGCTGACCGAGGCCGTGCGGCAGCGTCCCTACTGCGTGATCCTGCTCGATGAAGTCGAGAAGGCGCATCGCGATGTGCTGAACCTGTTCTATCAGGTGTTCGATCGCGGCTTCATGCGCGACGGCGAAGGTCGCGTGATCGATTTCCGCAATACCGTGATCCTCATGACGTCCAATCTCGGCAGCGAGGAGATCATCGCCGCGAGTGAGGCTGTTCGTGGCGCCGGCGACGAGGTGACGAGCGGCACGCTGATGGACGTGATCCGCCCTCTGCTCGTCGAGCATTTTCAGCCGGCGCTTCTGGCGCGTTTTCAGACCGTCGTGTTTCGGCCGCTGTCGGCTGACGCGCTGGCGTCGATCGTGCGGATGAAACTCGACACGGTCGCGAAGCGCATCGAACGACGCTTCAACGTGCCGTTCGCCTGCGACGACACGCTGGTAGCTGAACTCGTGCGCGCCTGCCAGTTGCCGGATTCGGGCGCACGCAACATCGACAGTTTGCTCGACCAGCAGATTCTGCCGGTGCTCGCGCGCGAACTGCTCGCGCGTACGGCAAGTCAGCGGGTGAGCATGGGGGTCCGGATGACGTACTCCGATGACGAAGGTGTCGCCGTCGAATTCGAAGACGCGGGCCGCGCGCCATGACGGCCGGCCCGTCGCTCTACGACATGCTGCTCGGCCACATCGATGGCGTGCCGCTCGACGGTCACGACAGCAGCACGCTCGAAATCCTGAGCGTGCTGGAAAACCTGAGACGTATTCTGAACACCCGCGCCGGCACGCTCAAGCATCTGCCGGATTATGGGCTGCCGGATCTCAGCACGATCTATCGAAACCTGCCGGCGTCGGCTCACCAGCTCAAGGCGCAGATGGAAGCCACCTTGCTCATCTATGAGCCGCGCATTCGCTCGATCGATCTGGAAGTGCTGCCGACCGAGAACGGCATGCTGATCAGCTACGAGATGACCTGCCATCTGAGAAAGCACGGGCTCGTGCGCTTTGGCACGCACTATGAGCCGCAAGGGCGCACGCGGGTGGAGTGGCGGCGCCATGGCGATGCCGGCTGAGCAATGCGCTCCGTTGTCAGATGCGCACACTAGCGCTTCGCGTCGCAGCGACAAGCACGATTTGAATGATCTAAACGTTTCCTCACACGGATCCGTCCGCATGCGCAATCGAGGCGCATCGCTTCAATGCCGCACCCCGCGTTGCAAGCATTCGCGCTTCACCGTCAACCGCGCGTAATATTGAGCGCTTAAACCCGACCGCCAATATAAAAGCCGACCAGGGAGACACCATGAGCACCGGCATGTACGAAGCAGGCCTCGACAAGACCGCCGCCAACTTCGCGGCCCTCACGCCGCTCACGTTCATCGAGCGCACCGCGGCCGTCTATCCGACGCTCCCCGCCATCGCGCACGGCGCGGTGCGCCGCAACTGGGCCGAGACCTACGCGCGCACGCGACGCCTCGCGTCAGCGCTGAAGGCACGCGGCATCGGCGAGGGCGACACGGTCGCGGCGATGCTCCCGAACATCCCCGAGATGGTGGAGGCGCACTTCGGCATTCCGATGGCGGGCGCCGTGCTCAATACGCTCAACACGCGCCTCGACGCGAACACCCTCGCGTTCATGCTTGCGCACGGCGAGGCGAAGGCGGTGCTGATCGACCGCGAGTTCTCGGCGGTGATGCGCGAAGCGCTCGCACAGATCGATCACCCGGTCCTCGTGATCGACATCGACGACAGCGAATACACCGGGGCGGGCGAGCGCATCGGCGAGATCGACTACGAGAGCCTGCTCGCGAGCGGCGATCCGGCGTTCGAGTGGTCACGGCCGTCGGACGAATGGAACGCGATCTGCCTGAACTACACGTCGGGGACGACCGGCAACCCGAAGGGCGTCGTCTATCACCATCGCGGTGCCTATACGAACGCTGTGAGCAACATCCTCGAATGGGACATGCCGAAGCACGCCGTGTACTTGTGGACGCTGCCGATGTTCCATTGCAACGGCTGGTGCTTTCCATGGACGGTCGCCGCGCGCGCGGGTGTGAACGTGTGCCTGCGCCGCGTCGATGCGAAGACTATCTTCGACCTGATCCGCAGCGAACGCGTCACGCACTATTGCGGCGCGCCGATCGTGCAGAACCTGCTCGTCAATGCGCCCGATTCGATGAAGGAAGGCATCGCGCATCGCGTTCATGCGATGGTCGCGGGCGCGGCGCCGCCCGCGGCGATGATCGAAGGCATGGAACGGCTTGGCTTCGAGCTGACGCACGTCTACGGCCTCACCGAGGTGTACGGACCGGCCGCCGTCTGCGCGCAGCAGGACGCGTGGCGCACGCTCGATATCGGCGAACGCGCGCGCCTGAACGCGCGGCAAGGCGTGCGCTATCACCTGCAGGACGCGGTATCCGTGCTCGATACGCTCACGATGCAGCCAGTGACCGCCGACGGCGAAACCATCGGCGAAATCATGTTTCGCGGCAACATCACGATGAAGGGCTATCTGAAGAACGCGGCCGCGACGGAAGAAGCGTTTCGCGGCGGCTGGTTCCACACCGGCGATCTGGCGGTCGCGTATCCCGACGGCTACGTGCGCATCAAGGACCGCAGCAAGGACATCATCATCTCAGGCGGCGAGAACATTTCGAGCATCGAAGTGGAGGACGTGCTGTACCGGCATCCGGCCGTGCTTGCGGTGGCCGTCGTCGCGAAGCCGGACCCGCGCTGGGGCGAGACGCCCTGCGCCTTCGTCGAACTCAAGGCCGGCGCGAACGTGAGCGCCGACGATCTGATCGCGCATTGCAAGGCACACCTCGCGGGCTTCAAGGTGCCGCGCGCGATCGAGTTCTGCGAGTTGCCGAAGACGTCGACGGGCAAGATCCAGAAGTTCGAGTTGAGAAAACGCGCCGGATCGGTCACGGCCATCGATGTCTGACGGAGCGAAGACATGAGCGAAGCACCCTTGATCGTCGAGCGGGACGCATATGGACTGCCCGGCGTCTTGCGCATCACGTTGAACCGGCCGGCGGCGTTCAACGCGTTGTCGGAAGCGCTGCTCGATGCGCTGCAGCGCGCGCTCGATGAAGCGTCGGAATCCGATGCACGTGTGGTCGTGATCGGCGGCAGCGGGCGCGCGTTCTGCGCGGGACACGATCTGAAGGAGATGCGCGCGGAGCCGTCGCTTGCGTACTATCGGACGCTGTTCGCGAGTTGCTCGCAGATGATGCTGACGATCCAGCGCATGCCGCAGCCGGTGATCGCGCGCGTGCACGGCATCGCGACGGCGGCCGGTTGCCAGCTCGTCGCGATGTGCGATCTCGCCGTGGCCGCGAGCGACGCGCGCTTCGCCGCCTCGGGCGTCAACTACGGCCTGTTCTGCGCGACGCCCAGCGTGCCGCTCTCACGCAACCTCTCGCGCAAGGCGGCGTTCGAAATGCTCGTGACCGGCGACTTCATCGATGCGGACACTGCGCTCGAACGCGGCCTCGTCAATCGCGTCGCCGCGCCCGATCAACTCGACGATGCCACGCGCGCGCTCGCGGCAAGCATCTGCGAGAAGCCGCGCGCGGCGATTTCGGCGGGCAAGGGCCTCTTCTACCGACAGCTGGAAGCGGGCATCGAAACTGCATACCAGCTTGCCGGCGAGACGATGGCGTGCAACATGATGGACGACGCCGCACTCGAAGGCACGCAGGCGTTTATCGACAAGCGCACGCCGAACTGGCGCAAATCGTAACCGCGCTCCTTAGCTCATCGTCAGCACGACCCTGAAGCGCGCCGCGCCGCTCATCATGCGGTCGTAGGCTTCGGCCGCGCGTGCAAGCGGGAATTCCTCGATCACCGGCTTCACGCCCGAGAGCGCGCTGAATTCGAGCGTGTCCTGCGAATCCGCCGACGTGCCCGACGGCCAGCCCTGCACCGAATGCCGCCCCATGATGAACTGGGCGATCGGCACCTCGACCGGCTCCTGCCCGAGGCCGACCATGATCATCTTGCCGTTCAGACCGAGGCCGCCGAGCGCCGCGCTCATGGCCTTGCCGCTTGTCGCCGTCGCGAGGATCACCTTCGCGCCGCCGAGAGCGGTCAGCGATTCGGCGACGTTCTCCGCGCTGCTGTCGATGTAGTGATGCGCACCCAGTTCCTTCGCGAGCGGCGCCTTGTCCTTGCCGCGCGCGATGGCGACGGTCCGAAAGCCCATCTTTCTCGCGAATTGCACGCCGAGATGCCCGAGCCCGCCGATGCCGAGAATCGCGACGACCTCGCCCGCCCGCGCGCCGCTGTTGCGCAATGCGTTGAACGTCGTGATGCCGGCGCAGAGAAGTGGGGCGGCATCGACGTCGGAGAGGTCGTCGGGGATACGTGCAAGCGCCTGCACGGGTGCGACCATGTAGTTCGCATAGCCGCCGTCGTAGCTGATGCCTGGCACGAGCGCGCGCTGGCAAAGCACGAAATCGCCGCGCCGGCAGTGATCGCAATGACCGCAGTGACCGCCATGCCAGCCGACGCCCACGCGCTGTCCGACCTTCCACTCGTCGACCTCGGCACCGACGGCATCGACGATGCCCGCGATCTCGTGTCCTGGCACGCGCGGATACTGCAGGCCCGGCCACTGGCCTTCCTTGGTCAGCGAATCGCTGTGACAGATGCCGCACGCCTGCACCTTGATGCGGACCTGCCCCGGTCCCGGTTCGGGCACATCGCGCTCGACCAGTTGCAGCGGGCCGCCCGCTTCCGTCACTTCCACGGCTTTCATCTTTGCCATCGCCTGTCTCCGGTGATCGATGAATCTTGAAATTTACCACCACGGAGATTTGCAGGCAGCGACCGCTCAGCCGGCCGCCGATTCGACCGGATGCTGCTCCAGCCACGCCCATTCGTCGTCGTCGAAAAGACGCGAGCGCGTGAGAAAACGCAGGCCCGTGGGCCGTTCCAGCGAAAACATCCCGCCGTTGCCCTTCACGCAATCGATGATCAGTTGCGTGTGCTCCCAGTATGCGAATTGCGATTCGCTCATGTAGAACGGCACGCCCGCAATCGTGCCGAGCTTCACATCCGAGCCGCCGACCATGAACTCGCTGGCCGGAAACATCATCGGAGCGCTGCCGTCGCAGCAACCGCCCGACTGATGGAACAGCACCTCGCCGTGTTCCGCCCGGAGCTTCCCGATCAGATCGATGGCGGCGGGCGTCGCGATGACTCTTTCGATGTCTTCATTACTCATGATGCGTCCCCTTTGGCGAGCGGCCTTCAAGGCCGCCCGCGTCTTTCGGCTTAGAAGAAGCCGAGCGGCTTCTGGCTATAGCTCACCAGCAGGTTTTTCGTCTGCTGATAATGATCGAGCATCATCTTGTGATTCTCCCGACCAATACCCGACTGCTTGTACCCGCCGAACGCCGCATGCGCCGGATACGCGTGATAGCAGTTGGTCCACACGCGCCCCGCCTGGATGTCGCGGCCGAAGCGATAGGCGCGCGTGCCATCGCGTGTCCACACGCCAGCGCCGAGACCGTAGAGCGTGTCGTTGGCGATTTCAAGCGCTTCCTCTTCGTTCCTGAACGTCGTCACCGAGACCACCGGCCCGAAGATTTCCTCCTGGAAAATGCGCATCTTGTTGTGGCCGCGAAACACGGTCGGCTTCACGTAGTAGCCGTTCTGCAGTTCGCCGTCGAGCGCATTGCGCTCACCGCCGATCAGGCATTCCGCACCTTCCTGCTTGCCGAGATCGATGTACGACAGGATTTTTTCGAGCTGCTCGTTCGAAGCCTGCGCACCGATCATCGTCTTCGAATCGAGCGGATGGCCCTGACTGATCGCCGCGACGCGCTTCAACGCGCGCTCCATGAAGCGGTCATAAATCTTCTCCTCGACCAGCACCCGCGACGGACACGTGCACACTTCGCCCTGATTGAGCGCGAACATCGCAAAGCCTTCGAGCGCCTTGTCAAAGAAGCTGTCGTCTTCGTTCATCACGTCGGCGAAGAAGATGTTCGGGCTCTTGCCGCCGAGTTCGAGCGTCACCGGAATCAGGTTCTGGCTCGCGTACTGCATGATGAGACGCCCCGTCGTGGTCTCGCCGGTAAAGGCGATCTTGGCGATGCGCTTGTTCGATGCAAGCGGTTTGCCCGCTTCGAGGCCGAAGCCGTTGACCACGTTCAGCACGCCGGGCGGCAGCAGGTCTTCGATCAGCTCGATCACGACCAGGAGCGAGGCGGGCGTCTGCTCGGCGGGCTTGAGCACCACGCAGTTGCCGGCGGCGAGCGCGGGCGCGAGCTTCCAGGTCGCCATCAGGATCGGGAAATTCCACGGGATGATCTGGCCGACCACGCCGAGCGGCTCGTGGAAGTGATACGCGACGGTGTCGTCATCGATCTGCGAGAGCGAGCCTTCCTGCGCACGCGCGCAGCTTGCGAAGTAGCGGAAGTGATCGATGGCGAGCGGGATGTCGGCGGCCATCGTCTCGCGCAGCGGCTTGCCGTTGTCGATGGTCTCGGCCACCGCGATGCGCGCCAGATTCGCTTCGATGCGGTCCGCAATCTTGTTCAGGATGTTCGCGCGCTCGGTGGCGGAGGTCTTGCCCCATGCGGTCTTTGCCTTGTGCGCGGCATCGAGTGCGAGTTCAATGTCGGCTTCGCGCGAACGCGGAATCGAGGTGAACGGCTCGCCGGTGATGGGCGAAATGTTGTCGAAGTATTCACCGCCTACCGGCGCGACCCACTTGCCGCCGATGAAATTGCCATATTGCTTCTTGAACGGGTATTCGGTCGTCAGGAACTGCATCTCGGCGTGATTCATGTGTGCTCCTCGCATATCGTTTGAGTGACCGGCCCGGTCTAACCGTGCCGTACCGGCCATCCACGCTTGCGAGTTCCATGCCATCCGCCGCTTCCCGCTCCGGCAAGGGTTGCGGGCCAAAGCGAGTCCATCCATCACCGCGCGCGATGTCTCGTTTCAGCGCAGTGTGTCGAAACGAAACAGGTCGTCTTATCCTTCCGCGTCCGCCAGAGCCTTGATCATCGCGACGCCCGCGGCCGGATTGAGCACCTTGTGCCCGCTGATCACGTAGAGATAGACGTCGCGCGGGGTTTCCTTCGCTGGCGGCGTCGTGACCATTTCAAGCCCCTCGGGGACGCCGCCCGACGCCCACACGCGGGCGCGTTCCGTCCACAGGTCGAGCTGCCTCTGCGGATAGCCAAGCCGATGCTTTTCCTCGGTGCCCATGATGCGCGCGTAGACGAACGGCGCGGTAGGGTCCGCGATCTGCGGATACTTCGAATCGCCCGCCATCACGATCGCGACGCCATACTTGCGCGCGAGCGCAACGAAGGCCGCGTCGCGAAAGCTCTCGTGCCGCACTTCGACCGCATGACGAATCGCCCGCCCTTCGACGCGCTTCGGCAGGAGCGCGAGAAAGCCTTCGAAGTCCTCGGCGTCGAATTGCTTGGTGACGGCGAACTGCCAGTTCACGGGACCCAGCTTGTCCTTCAGTTCGAGCACGCCGCTCGCAAAGAACCGTTCGATCGATTCGCCCGCCTCCGAGAGCACGCGCCGGTTCGTCGCGAAGCGCGGTGCCTTTAGCGAGAACACGAAATCGTCGGGGGTTTCGTCATGCCATTTCACGAAGCTCGCCGGCTTTTGCGACCCATAGAACGTGCCGTTGATCTCGATACTGGTCAGCTGGCGGCTCGCGTATTCGAGTTCACGCTTTTGCGCGAGTCCTTCCGGATAGAACGTTCCGCGCCACGGCTCGAAGGTCCACCCGCCAATGCCGATCCTGATTTGTGCCTTCTTCTTTCGGGTTGCCATCGATGATCGCTCGCTGAACGTGAGATGCGCCCCAGTGTAAGGAATAAGCCGCAATCGTGTGAGCGTCGACGTTTCCGCTGACCGAGTGATGCGCGCGGAAAAGATGCCAGACGCTGTTCGCGGCCGTGCTCGCTGCCTTGCGCAAAATGCTCAAGCGACTGAAAAATTTAGCGCCCCTCTTGAGCTACGCGCGCACGACACAGGTCCGTCACGCGTGGCGTTGTCGCTGGAGCGCAGGATGGCATGCCCGATGCTTTGACTCGGATAGACCTGTATACGGACCGCGACACACCGCAGCGGCCGGGCAAGCCAACGGAGCCGTGCCATGCACAGAACCATCGAACCTCACGATCTCGACCACGTCGACTTGTCGCACTATCAGGTAATTCAGGTTTCGGACGGCCAGCATAGCGTCGTCATCTGGGAAGGGCCGTTGTCGCTCGGCGATCTGCGTGCGGGCGAGGTGCGCCCATCCCTTACCGATTCAGCGTCCACACTGACAATACACGTCCCCAATTCGCTCGACGCCGGCCGCCGACGCGACATCTGCGAGCATCTGTGGTCGCGCGTCGTCAAGCGGCGCGATGCAGGGCGGAACCCACAAAAGCGTGTTCAGCAGGGGTGAGCCGCCCGCGCCAGACAACAAAAACGAACGACCGCGCGATAAAAATCTTGGCAGGCAAGACGGAATGACTAAACTTTAGATCAATTCGTTTCAAGCCAGGACGCGCGGATGAGCACACGAGCACACTCGGCGGTGAACGGGTCTCAGCGGGAGTTCCCCCCGTGACACGTTCAGCCGCGCTCGCTGCACTGTTTCTTGCCCTCGCCTCGCTAGTGCAGGCCGAGCGCGTCTGGATCGTCGCCGGACCGAGCGACGCGACGGCGTCGGGAATCGCGAGAAAAGCCGAACCGCTCTACCGGTCGGTGCCCGATGGCTTCGTCATCCAGTCTGCGGACTGCGGCGACAAGCAAAACGTCTTCATGTGGGTCGGCGCGACGGCCAACGCCGATAAGCCCGCGCTCGCCGCGCGCCTGCGCATTCGCCAGACGGTCCCCGATGCCTACATGCGCATCTGCGACGTGCGGTCGGGCTCGTTGGTCGCGCTACGCATGAGCGTCGTCGACCGGTCGATCGGATTGTTGCCCGATAGCGCCGCCAACTGGGAAGCAGGCGATCGCCTTTCGCTCCTGCGGCCGCTGCCGGACGGGCGCAGCCTCGTCATCGTCCGCTACTTCGCCAACGACCCGAGCGATCCGTTCGGCGGCAAGCGCGAACGCGTCGTGCTGGTCAACCGCGGCGGCAGGCGAGTCGCGCTGGACAACGACTGCGTCGATCCGTCGGATGCAATCGCGCAACACGGCTATGTCGCCTTCGAATGCGTGAGAGGGCTCGCGTCGAACAACGTGGTCCACGGCGTCGCAGTCTTCGACGATTCGGGCGCGAAGCTCTTCGAAGCAAACCGCTGCCGCGATCCCAAATGGGCGGGTGACCGGGTGCTGGCGTGCGATTCCGAAGACGCGGACGCGGACGGACGGCTGCACCTCCACCGAAAGCGCATCGCCGTGCAGAGCGGCAAGGAGTTGATGTAGCGGGTCGTTGCACAAATCCGCCGCTTTTGTTATCGGTGACGAATCTACGATGAAAACGGCAACGGCTGGGTGCGTCGTTTTGGTTTCCTATAATCGAATCATTGGCGTTCCTGCGGCGGATCGTTCGCGCAGTGCCCGCTCTGGCCACGTTCCACGTTGCGCGGAGGTCTCAAATGAATCTGGAACGCCTCAAACCGGAAGCAACCCCGGAACAGCGGCTCGTCGTCCGCAACAAGTTGCGGGTGCTGCTCGCCGCGATCGGCACGCTCGCCGCGGTCGTCGGCATCGGCATTGCAGTCAATGGATTGCTCGAATTCAACGAGAAGAAGGTGATTGTCGGAGCATGCGTGATCGTGTTCTCGACAGTCATGTATATCGTGATGCTTTCCCGGGCTAGCTAGCGCGTGATCCATCATGTCGTGAGGTATTGGAAAGCAGGTCGCTGACACGGATTCCATTCCCCGTTCGCCCTGTTTTCGCGGTGTCATCTATCGTAAAAACGCGTTGATTGAGGCGTTTTTCTCATCAATCGGTCGCAATCAGGGAAAACGCCAACAGGCATTTCCCTGCCCCTCCCGTCCGTCGTGACCACCTGCTTTTATGTCACAATGCCATATATTTCATACGGTATCGCACCGCCTTTCGTCGACTTCGATAACCCAAGATGCGCCCCGTTCTCGCTCGCTGGATCGCCAGTTTCGTCCCTTCGCCGGTTGCCGTGAAATGGCCCGAGCGCCTGCGCTCAGGCCTAGGCGCGCTCCTCGGCATCGCGTTCACGGGCGGCTCCATGCTTCTGCTGCTCGGCCCCACGGCGAACATTCCGCTTCTCGTCGCGCCGATGGGCGCCTCGGCCGTGCTGCTCTTCGCTGTGCCGGCCAGTCCGCTCGCGCAGCCGTGGTCGATCATCGGCGGGAATCTCGTTTCCGCGACGGTGGGCGTCGCCTGCGCGACCTTGATTGCCGATCCCATCGACGCCGCCGCGCTCGCCATCGCCATCGCGATCTGTGCGATGTTCGCGTTGCGCTGCGTGCATCCGCCCTCGGGCGCGGTCGCGCTCACCGCCGTGCTGGGCGGCCCGTCGATCCACTCGCTCGGCTTTCGCTTCGTGCTGGAACCCATCGCGCTGCAATCATTCGCGTTGCTCACCTCGGCGATCGTGTTCCATGCGCTGACGGGCCATCGCTATCCCCACGCCGCCGGGCAAAGCGCCGCGAAAGCGCAGGCCGCCGGCCACCCGCCCGCGAATCCGGGCTTCACGCGCGCCGATCTCGACGCCGTGCTCGCGCGCCGCGGCGAATTGCTCGATATCGACCCGGCGGACCTCGAATCGGTCGTCAACGAGGCGCAAATGCGGGCGTACGTCCGCACGTTCGACGAACTGACCTGCGCCGACATCATGTCGCATCCCGTCGCGTCCATCTTCGCGACGACGACAACTGCGACTGCCGCGGATTTATTGAGCCGGCGCGCGGTGAAGGCGCTGCCGGTAGTCGATACGACTCAGCGCGTGATCGGCATCGTCACGCGTGCGGACCTGATGCAGTACGGCTCCGGCGGTGCACTCGCGGCCCTGTTCCGCCTGCCGGCGCGATGGCTCGCGAGCGACGAGGCGACCCGCACGGCCGGCGCGCTGATGACCACGGATGTCTGCACGATCGCCGCCGCGACACCCATCACCGAACTCGTGCCAATCTTCGCGAATTTCGGCCATCACCATATTCCGGTGCTCGACGCCCAGGAAAGGCTCGTCGGGATGATTACGCAGGCCGATGTCATTTCGGGCCTCTACCGGCAGACGCAGCAGCAAAGCAGACAGGCAGCCTGAGACGAACGGCGTCGCCGCAGCGCCGCCATCGCGTCCATTCATATCATCTTGTGATATATTTTCCGTTTGCACTCTTCAGGGCATCACGATGAAAGAACTCGTTCGCACTCCGGCCCGCAGCCTGGCGAAAAAGGATTTCGAACAGCTATCCGAGTTTCGCTATCAGATGCGGCGCTTCGAGCGCTTCTCGGAGAACGCCGCGCAGGGCGAGGGCATCACGCCCTTGCAGTATCTGCTGCTCCTGCATATTCGCGGATACCCCGGCCGCGACTGGGCCACCGTCGGAGAACTGGCCGAGCGCCTGCAGGCGCAGCATCACGGCGTGGTCGCGCTGGTGTCGCGGTGCGAGGCGCTCGGGCTAGTCAGACGCCAGGTCAGCGAAACGGATCGCAGGCAGGTGGAAGTGCATCTGGAGAAGCCCGGCGAGAAAGTGCTGGCAAGACTGGCGGAATTGCATCGCGCGGAATTGAAGTCGCTGCAGGGCGCATTCCGCGTGCCGCAGATCGATTACTAGAGCGCCATGACCCTCCATTCCACAAAACGCGACTTCGCCGCCAACGCGCGACTCCCCGGCATTTCGGCGCTCGCTGCGGTGATCGGCGGCGTCAGCACACTGGCCGCGTTCGTGCTGCTCAGCGTCATCCATCTGTTCACGAACCTCTTTTTCTTCGGCAGCTTTTCGTTCGCCGACCGCTCGCCCGCAGGGAACACGCTCGGCCTCTGGGTGCTCGTCGTGCCGGTCGCGGGCGGACTCATCGTCGGACTGATGGCGCGCTACGGATCGGAGAAGATTCGCGGACACGGCATTCCCGAAGCCATCGAGGCCATCCTGTTCGGCAAGAGCCGGATGTCGCCGAAGGTGGCCGTATTGAAGCCGCTGTCGTCCGGCATCGTGATCGGCAGCGGCGGGCCGTTCGGCGCCGAAGGTCCGATCATCATGACGGGCGGCGCGCTCGGCTCGCTGATCGCGCAGTGCGTGAAGCTCACCTCGGCCGAGCGCAAGACGCTGCTCGTCGCGGGCGCCGCCGCCGGCATGACCGCGGTGTTCGGCACGCCGGTCGCGGCGGTGCTGCTGGCCGTCGAACTGCTGCTGTTCGAATGGCGTCCGCGCAGTTTCCTGCCGGTCGCGCTCGCGTGCGCCGTCGCGGGCTTCGCGCGGGTCGCGTTCTTCGGCCAGGGCCCGCTCTTTCCGCTCGTCACCGCGCCGCCGGACGGGCTCTCGCTAGTGTCGTGCGTGATCGCGGGGCTGCTTTCCGGCGCGCTGGCCTCGGGGCTTTCCGCCGCGCTCTACAAAACCGAAGACCTGTTCGCCAAGCTGCCGATCCACTGGATGTGGTGGCCCGCGCTCGGCGGCGTGATCGTCGGCATCGGCGGTTACATCGAGCCGCGCGCACTCGGCGTCGGCTACGACGTGATCGGCGATCTGCTGCACGGGCACGTCGCGCTGCAGATCGCCGTCGCGATCCTGGCCGTAAAGGCCGTGATGTGGGTCGTCGCACTCGGCTCGGGGACGTCGGGCGGCGTTCTCGCGCCGCTCCTGATGCTCGGCGCCGGGCTCGGCACGGTGCTCGCGCCGGTCCTGCCGGGCGGCGAACCGGCGCTCTGGCCGCTCGTCTGCATGGCCGCGACGCTCGGCGCCACGCTCGGCGCGCCGCTCACCGCGATCGTCTTCGCGTTCGGCCTCACGCACGACGTCAACGCGCTGCTGCCGCTGCTCGCCGCGACGCTCGTCGCGCACGGATTCGCGACGGTCGTCATGAAGCGCTCGATCATGACGGAAAAGATCGCGCGGCGCGGCTATCACATTTATCGCGAATACGGGGTCGATCCGCTCGAGCGGCACCACGTGGACGAGGTGATGTCGCACGCGGTCAAGACGATCGACGCCGGGCTTACGGTCCGCGACGCGCTTGCGACGTTCTTCGACGCGGCGCAAGCGCATCGCGCCTATCCGGCGGTGCGCGATGGCGCGGTGCTGGGCATGGTCGAGCGGGGAATGCTCGACGGCGATCCCGATTCCACCGTCGCCGATGCGCTGCGAGGTCGTTCGCCAGTCGTCGCGCTGCCGCACGAGACCTGCCGCCTCGTTGCGACGCGGCTCGCCGTCCACGGGCTGGAGCGGCTGCCGGTCGTCGCGGACACCGAGTCGCGGCGTCTGGTCGGCATTGTGGCGCGCAGCGATCTCGTGAAGCCGTCGCTCGCCCACTTCGACGAGGAACACAAGCGCGAGCGCTTCCGCCGCATCGCCGTTCCGGCGCTCGCTCGCCGCAGGCGCCTCCCGCGCGGCTGACCGCAGAGGCGCCACGCCCTTTTCCGCGCCTGCGGCGCATGATGCGCCGCAAGACAAGCTCTCCGTGCTATTTGTCCGCGACGCGACTACCCTCTTGTCAGCCGCGCGCGGCATTCAACGCACGAATAGGCAATTTGTCCGCGATTAACTTCCGTGCCCGCCCCGCGTGGGGATTTCCCTGCTTTACGCGCGGTCGTCCGTGGTATTAAATAAATCAACTTGATTTAATTAATCAGAAAGCCAACGGTCCAGACCCGGAGGAGACGCGTGAGAAGCCCCCATATCGGCCAGGGCAGCAACTCGGCCAACGTGCGCCGCTACAACGAGCGCCTGCTGCTGCAGGCGCTGCGTCGCACCGAGCCCGCCTCGAAAGCCGACCTCGCGCGCCACGCGAACCTGACCAGCACGGCAGTCGGCAGCATCATCGAGTCGCTGAACAAGGCCGGCCTGATCGAATTCTCGGGACGGCGTCTCGACGGCCAGCGCGGCCAGCCCGCCTCGCTGATCAAGCTGGACCCGCGCGGTGCGTTCGGCATCGGCGTGCGGCTCAACCGCACGAGTCTCGAAACTGTGCTCGTCAATTTCACCGGTGCGGTGCTGGCGCGCGCTTCCTACGACATGGTGCTGCCGCACCCGAACGAAGTCCTCGCGATCCTCCAGCGCGACATCGAAACATTGCTCCAGCACCTGAGCCCGGGCGAACGCGAGCGGCTCGCGGGCGTCGGCCTCGCGCAACCCTTCAATCTCGGCAGCTGGCTGCGGGAACTCGGCCTGCCCACGGATACCTTCCGCGCCTGGGACGAAATCAACTTCCCGGCCGAACTCGGCCGCGCGCTGGGGCTGCCGGTGTTCAACGAGAACGACGGCAACTCGGCCGCCATCGCCGAACTGTTCTACGGCTACGGCCGCCATTGCGACGACTTCATCTATCTGTTCCTCGGCTCGGCGATCGGCGCAGGCATCGCGGTCGACGGCGACTGTCTGCGCGGCGTGTCCGGCAATGCGGGAGACATCGGCGTGATGCCCGTCGCGCCGAGCCGCCTGCCGTCGGCGCCGCAGCCGTCGAAGCAATGGGACATTTTGATCTCGCGCGCGTCGCTGAACGCGCTCGCACGGCACTTGCGCTTTCGCGGCGAGCCGGTCGAAACGCGTGCCGATCTCGAAGCGTGCATCGCGCGTCGCGTGCCTGCGGTCGACGAGTGGATCGACGATTGCGTCGACGCCCTCGCCCCGGCGCTGCGCTCGATGCTCTGTGTTCTCGACGTGCCGGTGGTCGTGCTCGACGCCGACGTGGACGCGGGCCTGCTAGACACGCTGATCGAACGTCTGCGCGGCACGATGGCGGCCAACGCGCCCGAATCGCGCGGCCTGCCGGTGCTCGCACGCGGCTCGTTCGGCCGCGATGCGGGCGCGATCGGCGCGGCGACGCTGCCGATGTTCTTCAACTTTTCTCCGCGCGCGGGGATTCTCAAGGGCGCCGGCGCCCATACGAACGAGGTGAGTCATGTCCAGTCCTGAGTCGAGGCCCGTGCTGCTCGAAATGCGCGGCATCAGCAAGACGTTCCCGGGGGTCCGCGCGCTCGACAACGTGCGTCTCACGGTGCACCCCGGCGAAGTGCATTCGCTGATGGGCGAAAACGGCGCCGGCAAATCGACGCTGATGAAGATCCTGTCGGGCGCCTATCAGGCCGACCCGGGCGGGCAGATTCTGATCGAAGGCAAGACGGTCGTGATCGACGGGCCGCTCGCCGCGAAAGACCTCGGCATCGCGGTGATCTATCAGGAACTGAGCCTCGCGCCGAATCTGTCCGTGGCGGAAAACATCCACGCAGGACGCGAACTGCGGAGCGGCTTCGGCCTCGTCGACCGGCCCGCGATGGAGCGCGGCTGCGAGGAAGTGCTCAAGCGCCTCGGCGCCTCGTTCAAGCCGCATACGCTCGTCGGCGACCTGTCGATCGCGGAGCAGCAGCTCGTCGAGATTGCCCGGGCGGTGCATGCGCAGGCGCGCATCCTCGTGATGGACGAACCGACCACGCCGCTCTCGTCGCGCGAAACCGACCGCCTCTTCGAGCTGATCCGCCAGTTGCGCAAGGAAGGCCTCGCGATCATCTACATCAGTCACCGGATGGCGGAGATCTATGAACTGTCCGACCGCGTGTCGGTGCTGCGCGACGGTGGCTACGTCGGCACGCTGGAGCGTGCGGACCTGTCGGCGGAAAGCCTCGTGAAGATGATGGTCGGACGCGACATCTCCGGCTTCTACAAGAAGGAACACGCGCCCTACGATCCGGGCAAGGTCGTGTTGCAGGTGCGCGACGTCGCCGATGCGGGCCGCGTACGCGGCTGCAGCCTCGACCTGCATTCGGGCGAAGTGCTCGGCATCGCCGGACTGGTCGGCGCCGGGCGCACCGAACTCGCGCGGCTCATCTACGGCGCGGAGCCGCGCACGCGCGGCGAGATCACCGTCGACGGCAAGAAGCTCAACCCGCGCACGCCGCGCGACTCGATCGAAGCCGGCCTCGTCTATCTCACCGAAGACCGCAAGGGCCAGGGACTCTTTCTCGACATGAGCGTGCGCGACAACATCAACGTGTCGGTCGCAGGACGCGACGCGCGCATGGGCGTGCTCGATCTCGCACGAGGCGCGACGCGTGCACGCGACGCGATTTCCTCGCTGACGATCCGCGTGCCTAGCCCGAAGGTCAACGCGGGCGCGCTCTCGGGCGGCAACCAGCAGAAGGTGCTGCTCTCGCGGCTGCTCGAAACCAAGCCGCGCGTGCTGATCCTCGACGAACCGACGCGCGGCGTCGACATTGGCGCGAAGTCGGAGATCTACCGAATCATCAACGAGCTGGCGAAGACCGGCGTCGGCATCATCATCATTTCGAGCGAACTGCCCGAAGTGATCGGCACCGCGGACCGCGTGCTCGTCATGCGCGAAGGTGAACTGGCCGGCGAACTCGGCGGCTACACCGGCAAACCGATCTCGCAGGAAGCGATCATCGAGCTCGCCACCGGGTCACGCCCGGCGCTCGGCGAGGCGGCCTGATTCAGATATCGCAAGACACACACACAGCAGCTCACAGAGACATATCCGGAGGACGACATGAGCAAGACCATCAAGCATGAGAGCGACGCACCCGGCATCGTGAAGGGACAGAGCCCGGCCCAGCGGCAATCCCGCATCGAGCACAAGGAGCGCATGCAGACACTGATGCGCACGGCCGGCATGCTGCCAGTGCTGATCCTGCTGTGCATCGCGTTCGGCGTCGTGACCGATGGCTTCTTCAGCCTGCAGAACGTGTCGATCGTCGCGCAGCAGGCCGCGATCAACGTCGTGCTCGCGGCCGGCATGACCTTCGTGATCCTGACGGGCGGCATCGACTTGTCCGTCGGCTCGGTGCTGGCGGCGTCCGCGGTGACCGCGCTCATCGCGTCGAACATTCCGGGCTGGGGCTTGCTCGGCATTCCGGCGGCGCTCGGTGTGGGTCTCGTGTTCGGCCTCATCAATGGCGCGCTGATCGCGCTCTTGCGGCTGCCGCCGTTCATCGTCACGCTCGGATCGCTGACTGCGGTCCGCGGCATCGCGCGTCTCATCGGCCACGATACGACCATCTTCAACCCGCAACTCTCGTTCGCGTTCATCGGCAACGACACGGTGCTGGGCGTGCCCTGGCTCGTGATCATCGCGATCGCCGTGGTGATCGTGTCGTGGTTCATCCTGCGACGCACGGTGCTCGGCCTGCGCATCTACTCGGTCGGCGGCAATCCGGAAGCAGCGCGCCTCTCGGGCATCAAGGTGTGGGGCATCCAGATGTTCGTCTATGCGGCATCGGGCGTGCTTGCCGGACTGGGCGCGGTGATGTCGGCGGCGCGGCTCTATGCGGCGAACGGCCTGCAGCTCGGCCAGTCGTACGAACTCGATGCGATCGCCGCGGTCATTCTCGGCGGCACGAGCTTCGTGGGCGGTGTCGGTTCGATCGTCGGCACGCTGGTCGGCGCGCTGATCATCGCGGTGCTGACCAACGGCCTCGTGCTGCTCGGCGTGTCGGACATCTGGCAATACATCATCAAGGGCCTCGTGATCATCGGCGCGGTGGCACTCGACCGCTATCGCCAGCGCGGCTCGGCACGCACGTAATCCAATCGTTTTCTCTGCACGACGGCGTGCGGGAACATGCAGGTCCGCTTGTTCCCGCCAACACCAATGGACCACCTGGAGACATAAAAATGTTCAAGCAAAAAGTCGCATATGCGAGCATCGCGCTGGCCCTCTCGTGCGGCCTCGCCGTTCCCGCGGCGCAGGCGGCCGACAAGGAACTGAAGTCGGTCGGCATCACGGTCGGCTCGCTCGGCAATCCGTACTTCGTGACCATCTCGAAGGGCGCGGAAGCGAAGGCTAAGCAGATCAATCCAAACGTGAAGGTGCAGGCGGTGTCGGCGGACTACGACATGAACAAGCAGTTCACGCAGATCGACAACTTCATCTCTGCGCACGTCGACATCATCCTGCTGAACGCCGCCGACCCGAAGGCGATTGAGCCGGCGGTGAAGAAAGCGCGTGCGGCGGGCATCGTCGTGGTGGCCGTCGACGTGGCCGCAGCCGGCGCCGATGCGACCGTACAAACCAACAACGTGCAGGCCGGGCAGCTGGCGTGCGACTTCCTGTCGAAGAAGATCAACGGCAAGGGCAATGTGATCATCGAAAACGGCCCGCAGGTATCCGCCGTGATCGACCGCGTGAAGGGCTGCAAGGAAGTGCTCGCGAAGTCGCCGGGGATCAAGATCCTCTCCGACGACCAGGACGCGAAAGGCTCGCGCGAAGGCGGCATGAACGCGATGCAGGGCTATCTCACACGCTTCCCGAAAATCGACGGCCTGTTCGCGATCAACGATCCGCAGGCGGTGGGCAGCGATCTGGCGGCCAAGCAACTGCATCGCAAGGATATGGTGATCACGTCGGTGGACGGCGCGCCCGACATCGAAACGGCGCTCAAGAGCGACACGCTGATTCAGGCGTCGGCGAGCCAGGACCCGTGGAAGATGGCGCAGACAGCCGTGGAAGTGGGCTACCAGATCATGAACGGCAAGAAGCCGGCCGATCCGATGATCCAAATGCCGTCGACGCTTATCACGCGCGAGAATATCGGAAGTTATAAGGGATGGTCGGCGCCGCGGTAGGCGATTCGTCCAGCCTCCGGCAAAGCGCTCGCCATATCGGCGAGCGCTTTTTTTACCCCCAAAGCCGCGTCACTTCCCCCTCTGCCCCACCCACCGGATCGCTCTTCGGAAGCGGCAGCGCTTCCATTCTGCGAAGTTCGCTGTCGTCGAGCGCATCGCGTCGGATGTCCCACTGTTGTCCAGGCGGATAGGCGCCCACTACCTGAAAGCGGCCTTCGCTCGCGAGCAGGCAGTGGCCGGTCCCGGCGGGTAACACGAGCGCATCGCCCGCCTGTACGCCGATGATCCGCCCGCCCGGCCCGCCGACGATGAGTTGCGCACGCCCGGTAGCGATTCCGAGCGCCTCGTGCGCGGTCGAATGATAGTGGTGATAGTCGAAAACGCTGTCGCGCCACTGCGGAGGCCAGCCGTTGCGGGCGAACAACGCCTCGAAGCGCTCGGCGCCGTCGGGTTTGCCGCCGTCGATGACGCCGCGGTAAAGCAGCACCGGCAAACGCCGGTTGTTCGGCACCCAGCCGTTCCGGTCGAGTATGAAAGGTTCACAACGCGAATCGAGCGCATGCAGGTGTTCCGTTTCGTAAGTCATCGGGTTTCTCCTGAAGCCTTCCGACAATCACGCAAAGCACGTTCCCGTTGCGCACCTGAATGGGGCGCTCAGCCAGCGCTCCACGGCTCATTCCGACAAAACCTTGACACGGCGATTTGGGCCGATCCGAATGATCGGCCCGTCACACGCTCCATTTGCTCCGTGCGAGAATTCCGAAGTTCGGCCGTCACGGGCCGGCCGCGTTCGGGGCAGCGCGGCCGTTACGTTCGAGCGAGTGGTCCGGGACGGCAGCAGCGCCAAGCGTGTCGAGGAGAAACGCGTTAATGAAACCAGATAACCTGATGGGGGACGCGGGATCCGCCGGCGTCACCGCGAGCTTTCTCGCGGGCGGCGGCGAGATGGGCGCGCTGATGCGCGCGCACGACTGGAACGCGACGCCGCTCGGCAGCCCCGAGACTTGGCCGCAAAGCCTGAAGACGGCCATCCGCATCATGCTGACCTCGCGCCAGCCGATCTGGATCGGCTGGGGCCGCGAACTCATCTTCTTCTATAACGACCCTTACAAGTCGATCATCGGCGGCAAGCACCCGGTTGCGCTCGGCCAGCCGACCGAAGTCGTCTGGCGCGAGATCTGGCCCGACATCGCGCCACTGCTCGCGACGGCGCTGACGGGTGTCGAAGGCACGTTCGTCGAACAGAAGCTCCTCATCATGGAGCGCAACGGCTTTCCCGAAGAGACGTACTACACGTTCTCCTACAGCCCGATTCCCGACGACGACGGCAGCATCGGCGGCATCATCTGCGCGAACAGCGACGACACGGCGCGCGTCCTCGGCGAACGGCAGCTGATGCTGCTGCGCGAACTCGCCGCATCGACGCCCGACGCGCACACGTGGCGCGAGGCGTGCTCGCTCGCCACCCGCGCGCTCGCGACCAATGCGCACGACCTGCCCTTTGCGCTGCTCTACACCGCCGAACCGGGCGAAGCGCAGGTCTCGCTCGTCTGCGCCTGCGGCATCGGCACGGACCATCCTGCGGCGCCCGCGACGATGCAGGCGAGCGCCGCGTCGCCCTGGCCGTTCGACGAAGCGTTGAGCACCCAGGCCCCGGTGCTCGTCGACGATCTCGCGGCAAAGTTCGGCCCCGCTCTTCCGACCGGCGCCTGGACCATCCCGCCGCGCCAGGCTCTCGTGCTGCCGATCCTTGCCGCCGGCGAGACGGGTCGCGCGGGCGTGCTGATCGCCGCGCTCAACCCGTGCCGCCTCTTCGACGACGGCTACCGCGCATTCATGAACCTCGTCGCCGGCCAGATCGGCGCGGCGATCGGCTATGCGCACGCGTACGAGGAAGAGCGGCGCCGCGCCGAAGCGCTCTCGGAAATGGACCGCGCGAAGACCGCGTTCTTTTCCAACATCAGCCACGAATTCCGTACGCCGCTCACGCTGATGCTCGGTCCGCTCGAAGAACTGCTCGCGAAGCCGGAGGTGCCCGGCGACACGGATCGCGAACTGGTCGAGCTTACGCATCGCAACGGCTTGCGGCTGCTGAAGCTCGTCAACGCGCTGCTCGACTTCTCGCGCATCGAAGCGGGCCGCATGCAGATCAACAAGCAGCCTACCGACATCGGCGCGTTCACCGCCGATCTCGCGTCGCTCTTTCGTTCGGCGATCGAGTCGGCGGGCATGCAGCTCGTGATCGATCTCGATGACGAAGGCGGCCGCCCCATCGTCGACCTGGATCGCGAGATGTGGGAAAAGGTCGTGATGAACCTGCTCTCGAACGCGTACAAGTTCACGTTCGCTGGCGCGATCACGGTCGCCATGAGGAAGACAGCCGAAGGCGGCGTCGAAGTGAGCGTGACGGATACGGGCATCGGCGTCGCGGAGGACGAACTGCCGCGACTCTTCGAGCGCTTTCACCGCGTCGCAGGCGCGAAAGGGCGCTCGGTCGAAGGCAGCGGCATCGGGCTCGCGATGGTGCAGGAGCTGGTGCGGCTGCATGGCGGCACGATCGGCGTCGAGAGCCGGCCCGGCGGCGGGTCGCGCTTCTCCGTCACGCTGCCGCAGGGCGCGGCTCGGGCCGCCCGCGCGGTGGAACCCGGAAGCCGCCGAAAGTTTCGCAGAGGACGCCGTCGCGGCCGCGCAAGCCGACGAGGCGGCGCCCGCGCGGGTGCTGGTCGTCGACGACAACGCCGACCTGCGCGATTACATGAAGCGCATTCTGAGCGCGGCGGGTCATCGGGTCGAAGTCGCCGTCGATGGGCAGGCGGCGCTTGATGCCGCGCGCGCGACGCAGCCGGAAATCATCGTGTCGGACGTGATGATGCCGCGCCTCGACGGATTCGGCCTCTTGCGCGAACTGCGCGCGGACGCGCAGCTGCGCGACACGCCGGTTCTGCTGCTGTCGGCGCGGGCGGGCGAGGAAGCGCGCGTGGGCGGCCTCGAATCCGGCGCCGACGACTATCTGACGAAACCCTTCTCCGCGCGCGAACTGCTCGCGCGCGTCGCGAGCAATCTGCAACTGGCGCGGCTGCGACGCGAAACGGAGCAAAAGCTGCGCGAGGAGTCGCGCACGCTCGAAGTGCTGAATCGCGTGGGTCAGGCAGTGGCCGCCGAACTCGATCTGAGCCGCGCCGTGCAGATCGTCACCGATGCCGCGACCGAGCTGACCGGCGCCGCGTTCGGTTCGTTCTTCTACAACGTGCTCGACGAAGCAGGCGGCAGCTACATGCTGTACACGCTCTCGGGCGTGCCGAAGGACGCCTTCTCGAAGTTTCCGATGCCGCGCAACACGGCCGTCTTCGCGCCGACGTTCGAAGGCGCCGGCATCGTACGCTCCGACGACATCACGAAAGACCCGCGCTACGGCCACAACGCGCCGCATCGCGGCATGCCGCACGGGCATCTCGCGGTGCGCAGCTATCTCGCCGCACCGGTCATCTCGCGCAACGGCGAAGTGCTGGGCGGCCTCTTCTTCGGCCATCCGCAGCCCGGAATATTCACCGAGCGCGCGGAACGGATCATCGTCGGGATAGCCGCGCAGGCCGCAATCGCGATCGACAATGCGCGTCTCTATCAGGCCGCGCAAAGCGAGATCGCCGAACGCGCGAAGACGCAGGACGCGCTGCGCGATCTGAACGAGACGCTCGAGCGCCGCGTGATCGAAGCCGTCGCGGATCGCGACCGCCTCTGGGAACTGAGCGAGGATCTGCTCGTCGTCTCAGGCCTCGACGGCAGGCTGCAACGCGTGAGCCCGTCCTGGTCACGTTTGCTCGGACACAACCCGTCGTGGCTGCTCACGCGCTCCTATCTCGATCTCGTGCATCCCGACGATATCCCCGCGGTACGCGAGCATCTCGAACGGCTGCGCGCGAACGGCTCACCGGTGCGCCACGAAAGCCGCCTGCGCCGCATCGATCATTCGTGGCGCTGGGTCGCGTGGACGCTGTCGATCGATCCTTCCACGGAGCGCATCCACGGCGTCGGACGCGATGTCACGTCCGATCGCGAAACCACCGAAGCGCTGCGTCACGCCGAAGAGGCGCTGCGCATGGCGCAGAAGATGGAAGCGATCGGCAAGCTCACGGGCGGCGTCGCGCACGATTTCAACAATCTGCTGCAGGTGATCGGCGGGAACCTGCAACTGCTCGCGAAGGACGTCGCGGGATCGGACAAGCCCGAGCAGCGCGTGCGCAACGCGCTCGCGGGCGTGGCGCGCGGCGCGAATCTCGCGTCGCAACTGCTCGCGTTCGGCAGGCGCCAGCCGCTCGCGCCGAAGGTCGTGAATCTCGGGCGCTTCGTGCGCGGCCTCGACGACATGTTCCGCCGCGCGCTCGGCGACGGCATCGAAATCGAGACGATCGTCTCGGGCGGCCTGTGGAATACGCTCGTCGATCCGTTCCAGGTCGAGAACGCGCTGCTCAATCTCGCGATCAATGCCCGCGACGCGATGAGCGGCCACGGGCGTCTGACGATCGAGGCAGGCAACGCCGCGCTCGACGACGCCTACGCGACACGCAACGCCGACGTGATCCCCGGCCAGTATGTGATGGTGGCCGTCACGGATACGGGCTCGGGCATGTCGCCGGAAGTGCGCGAGCGCGTGTTCGAGCCGTTCTTCACGACCAAGCCCGAGGGCCAGGGCACCGGCCTCGGGCTCTCGATGGTGTACGGCTTCGTGAAGCAGTCGGGCGGGCACGTGAAGGTCTACAGCGAGCCCGGTCACGGCACGACGATCCGCATCTACCTGCCGCGCGTGCGCCAGGAGGAAGACCTGGAGACGAATGTCGACGCCGGCCCCGCGAAGGGAGGCACGGAAACGATCCTCGTCGTGGAGGACGACGAGGAAGTGCGTACGACCGTCGTCGAATTGCTGTCGGACCTCGGCTACCGCGTGCTGCGGGCGAAAGATGCGCAGAGCGCGCTTGCAATCGTCGAAAGCGGCGTGCCGATCGATCTGCTGTTCACCGATGTCGTGATGCCCGGGCCGCTGCGCAGCACCGAACTCGCGCGCAAGACGCGCGAGCGGCTGCCGACGGTCGCCGTGCTGTTTACGTCGGGCTATACGGACAACGCCATCGTGCATTCAGGGCGGCTCGACGAGGGTATCGAGTTGCTCAGCAAGCCCTATACGCATGAAGCGCTCGCGCGCAAGGTGCGGCACGTGCTGACGATTACGGATCAGCGACTGGCGGCGGCGTCGCCCGGGGCGGACGCGGAAGGGCAAGGAGGCGCACTTGGCGTGCCCGAAAGCCTGCGTGGGCTGCGCATCCTGCTCGTCGAGGACGACGACCTCGTGCGCGCGAGCACCGCCGAGTTGCTCGCGACCTTCGGGCTGAACATCGTCGAGGCCAACTCGGAGACCGAAGCAATGCGCATTCTGGGTAGTCAGGCCATCGACGTGATGCTGACCGACATCGGGCTCGGCAGCGCCTCGGGAATCGATCTCGCAATCGCGGCACGCCAGCTCGATTCGACGCTCGGCGTGATCTTCCTCAGCGGTCGGGATCTGGCGTTGGCGCCCGGACAGCGGCAGGCGCTCGAAGGCGCGCAGCAGTTGCGCAAGCCGTATGACCCGCGCGATCTGATCGAAGCGCTGAAGGCCTGCGTGCGAGCAGGCTGATTGCCGGTTGATTGTCAGGCAAACGCATGCCGCGCCGCTTGGGGCACTTGACCGACGCGGCAACGGTCCGATGCGCCTTAGTGCGAGAAGTCGCTTGCGTGAAGCACGATCGGCGCACGTTTGTCGCGCAGCATTTTTCGCTCGACGGCCGCCGCAATGCGTTTGCGCCCGTCCATGTAGGCCTTCAGGAGCCGGGCGTCTGGCGCGCCGACGGGCGTCCAGAAATGCTCCTCGAGCGCGTCCCGCGTGATCGCGCACTGGACCGTCTCGCCGTGCGCGACCGCCATGAAAACGACCATTTTTCCGTCTGACGAGACGCTTGCCTCTGCCGTAAGTGTGCTTTCCATGATCGCGCTTCATGTCTGCCGACCGGCGCCGGCCCACCCGGACGCCTCGCGTCGAATCTGTCCACAGCGAAATAATAGCGCCCAAACGCATTCGGCGCCGGTGCGCCTTCCTGCAATGCCGCCGCCCGTCGTTGTCGAGGCCGTGACAGTGCCGGGCAATGATGCGCAAGGTTCGTCGCGTCGTCCTGATCGTTATGAGCGTGTCGCGTCTGGTTATGTCCGCATAAGTCTGCGAATGAATAAGCGGTTCACTTCAATACGTCAGCGGATGGTTAGGCATGCCTCTAGCGTCATATGATCCGCCGAATCCGGTAATGCTTTCGCACGCCCTTTCCTAGCGCTTACCGTTTTAGAACCAGACCCCGGACGACGCAAACCAACGATGCTTCATGCCGAATCGCGCTGCTTTTAGCATCTTTGCTTGTTCGATGTGGTCAAAGTCTTCGCTAAATGCGCTAAAGATGGCATAGTGCGAGCAAGACCTTCTTTAGGAGATGAATATGGCCACACTCGATCAGCTTTACCAACGAATTGCGCGTCTGCAAAAGCAAGCGGAAACCATCGTTGCGAAGAAGGCTCAGTCCGTACTCGACGACATCCGCGCAATGATGGAACGCCATGGCTTGACCACCGCCGACATCGAAGCGCATGGAAAGCCCGGCAAGGTTACACGCAAGGCCGCATCCAAGAAGGCTGGCGTGGCCGCGAAAGCCAAAGTTCAGGGCAAGCTTCCGCCCAAGTACATGAACCCCAAGACCGGCGAGACCTGGAGCGGGCACGCGCGTCCTCCTGCATGGATCAAGGACGTGAAGGACCGCACCAAGTTCCTGATCGATGGTGCGGCAGCGCAAGCGGCCCCCGCAGCCCGGAAGCCGGCGGCCAAGAAAGCCGCGGCGAAGAAGACGCAAGCCGCGAGTCGCAAGACGGCGGCGAAGAAGTCTTCGACGGGTGTCAAGGCGGCAGCCAAACGCAAAGGTGTCGCGTCGAACAAGACGGCGACACGCCGCCCGCGTGCAAAGCCGGTAGTAGACGGAGCGGTTGAACAGGCGCCTGCTGCCGCTGCTTGACGTAGCGTGGTCAAGTCTTGCCGGGAGCATCCCCCGCAAGACAATCTGCGTTTCGGCACTGGCCGATTCGCGTTTGAACGAACAAGCTGCCGTTGAGCGAACGGCAGCCATTCTTGTCCATCGACTACGCTTACGACTGCGCAATCGTGCGCGCAAGGCGTCGTCCTAAGGCAAGGATAGTCATCGGAATGACAATCCCTCGCTGAGCACGCGGATAGCGGCATTCATACGCAAACATGCGTCACGCCCTTTGAAGTGAAGACTCCAGGAACGCTACGTCAGACGGAGCAATGCTCGCAGTCGAAGCCGGCGGCGAGTCGGGGAGCGGCATAATCGTTCGGGTTTCACGACTTCCGAAAGCGCAATCGATGACCTCGTTCCATTCCTTGCCGTTGCCGTCATGCTGCCCTCCGGAGCTTTCCTTGTGGCGCATCGACATGACGCTCAACGTTCCATTCGACGAATCGAATTTTCCGTCTCTCTCGGACACCGAACGTTTGCGCGCGCGGTCGTTTCATCGAAGTGAGGATGCCTTGCGTTTCGCCGCCGTCCGCGCGGTATTGCGCGAGATCCTGGCCAAGGTGACGGGCATGGCGGCAGCCGACGTGGCGCTCGTCGAAGCTCAGAACCGTCGCCCGGCGCTAAGGCACGCAAGCGAAAGCGCGCAAGAACCGCCCCTCGACTTCAACGTCTCTCACTCAGGCGCGCATGGACTGATCGCGGTGGCATCGGGAAGGCGAGTCGGCGTGGATATCGAACAGTGCATAGCCGGTTTCGACTGGCGCACGATCGCGGACATCGCGCTGAGTCCCGGCGAACGCGCGCATATCGAGCGACTCGGACGCGCCGCGCAGACCGCGGCGTTCTACGATATCTGGGTGACGAAGGAAGCGACTTTGAAGGCCCATGGCGTCGGGCTGACGGACGGCATGCAGCATTTTTCGACGCTGGGCACGCCGCGCGAAGGCATCGCCATCGGCGACGCATTCTTTCAGACCGCCACGCTTGCCGCGCCACCGGGTTATGCGGCATCGGTGGCGTGGTCGGTCTGACGCATCAGAACCTGAAATCGCTAAAGAACTTCTCGCGTTCGATCACGGTGAGCGCTGCGCGCTTGTGCGGGAAGTCGAATTCCTTGAGCGTATGGAAGCCCATGCGGTGCATGTACGCGATGTGCCGCACGTGATCGACGCGCGGTTCGCCGACGAGTCGCTCGGTGCGCGGATCGTCGACGAACATATAGTGCAGCACGCCACTCCACCATGCCCTGAGCTTGCCCGCGCTCTGGAATTGCGGATCGCCGATCAGAAGATGCAGGCCGCGATCGAAATCGCCCGCGTCGTAGAACGGGCCGAGACGGTCTTCCTTCGCCCAGTAGAACTCGAAATAGCCGAAGGGGTTATCGTCGAAATAGCCGAGCATCGGATGCATGTGCGGGTCGTCGCGACGCTCGGCCAGATAAGCCTTGTGCTCGGCGCGCGTACCCTTCTGATCCCAGAAGTACGCGACGCGATCGAGATTCTGCCACTCGCTGAAGACGTCGGCGTCCGCTTCCGGATCGGCGGTGCGCAAGCTGAATGTCATCCCGATCTGCGGAAAGAAGCGCTCGTAGATCGTGCCCTCGGCGTTGTCCGGCCGCACGGGATGACGCCGTCCGTTCGTCTCGGTGTAATGCAGCGGCGTGTCGCCCGACGCGCGCGACCTGAGCCACGGGCGCGGCAGTTGCCAGAAGGTCCTGCGCGAGATCGTGAGCAGCAGTCGGCCGTCGTGCGGCCCGGCCTGATCGATCACGCCTTCGGCCTTCGCACGCGCGACGAACGCGTCGATGGCCTTGGTGTCGGCGCTTGCGAACGGCATCGCGAGCGTCGCACTCTGACGATCCGTCTCGCTGCAAAACAGTTCGGCGAGCGCGGGCAGGAGCGCGTCGGGCACGAGGTCCGGCCGCCATGCGGCAAGCGTGCGATCGGGCGGTTCGATGACGGCGGAAGCCGCCGTCATCTCGGGATCGAAGCGAATGTTCATCGTCATGTCTCCGGCGTTGACGGGTTGGTGGAAGGGCGCGATCCTCAGATCGCCGCTTTCACGAAACTCTCGGCCATCGTGGCGAGCCCGCCTTCCAGCGCGGGAAAAAGGCTTTGCTGAAAATTGTTCCAGCGCAGTTCGAGAATCGTGTCGTTCACGTCGATGGGTGTTTCAAGCACATCGAAAATCACTTCGCCCGAATCGATCCCGTTGTCGACGTAATGGAACGATGCGCCCGTCCGCTCGACGGGCGGCACCGGGCGCGTCTCGCCGGTCGTCCAGTCGACGACCTTCCGGCCGCGCGCGCCATGGAGCGCATCGAGCGTCGCGTACGCCCCGCGCCGTTCGTAGCGCGAGCCGAGCCGCGTCACGCCCGGATGGATATTCGCGATCCGCCGATGAAACGGCGCGCCCGGCCGTACCAGTTCGTCGAGAATCACGAGCAGGCCGTCGAGCACCACGAAATCCGCGTCGAGCGCGACCAGCTTGTCGAGCAAGCGACGCTCGAACACGCTCTTCTGCGCCGGGCGCTCGGACGAATTCAGCGGCAACCGCCGGTATTCCGAAGGAATCGCGTGCAGCAGGCTCGTCACCGGCCTGCCGTGCACCGCGAGATGCGGCGGATGGATCCACGGCCTGCCGGGCTGGCAAGAAAATCCGTATTGGCCGAGCTTCGCGCGGTCCGTGGCCGAACCTTCGTCGTCGTCGTAGATCACGCCTTCCAGCGAATAGGTTTCGCCGAGTTCCGTTTCATTGAGCTGCTCGACGAGAAATTCGAGCGGCGATTTCATGTAGCGCAGGCCGCCCTTGTATTCGATGTCCTGTCCGGCCCGATCGGCGGCGGCGTTACGCAGGGACAGGATGTAGACCAGCTTTATCTTCGTCATGGGTGATGGTTTGTTAAGTGAGCGTCACCAGTTGTAACGGGCGCTGGCGATAACAGTGCGCGGATTGCCGTAGAAGCACGCCGACGACGACTGGCAGCCGCTCACGAAGGTGCGATCGAAAATATTCGAAGCGTTCACCGCAAAGCGCCAGTGACGCATGTCGTAGTGAACGGCGGCGTCATACACCGTGTAGCTCGGCACGTAGAGCGAGTTGTCGGCGGCGCCCGCGAGTCCGCTCTGGTAGCGGATGCCCGCGCCAAAGCCCAGGCCTTCGAGCGGACCCGCGTGCCAGGTCCAGTCGGCCCAGAGCGATGCCATCTGGCGCGGCAGCGGAATCGATACCGGCCACTTGTCGAGCGTGACGTCGTTTGCGCGGATGTTCTTCACGTCCTGATACACGTAGGCCGCGATTACCGAAAAGTTGCGCGTCACGTTGCCGACCGCGCTCAGTTCGATGCCGCGCGAGCGCACTTCGCCGGTTTGCACGGAGAACGTACCGGTCGGGTCGGCAGGATCGGGCGTGAGGACGTTCGTCTGGTTGATCTGGTAGATCGCGGCGTTGAGCATCAGGTTCTTGCCCGCCGGCTGCCAGCGCAGGCCCGCCTCGATCTGCCGGCCTTTGGTCGGCGCGGGCAGGCTGCCGTCGGCCATCTTCACGCCGATGATCGGATTGAACGAGGTCGAATAGCTGATGTACGGCGAGAGACCGTAGTCGCCCAGATAAGTCAGCCCGACGCGCCCGGTGAACGCGCTGTCGTTCTGCTTCTGCTGCGTGCCGCCGATGACGTCATCCTGCTTCGTATCGGTCCAGTCCTCGCGGCCGCCGATCGTCAGCATCCAGCGCTGCCATTTGATCTGATCCTGCGCGTAGAGGCCGAAGGAATCGAGCGTCGAGCGCGTGTTGGTCTGGCCGAACGAGTCCGGGCCACTGAAGATCGCGGTCGAAACCGGCGTGTAGAGCGGGTTGTACATGTTGAGGCTCGGCCCCTGCGCGAGCCATTCGCTGTCGGTCGAGTTCTGGCGGTTGTACTCGAAGCCGAGCAGGACCGTATGCTCGACCGGCCCGGTGCCGAAGCGCGCCTGCGCCTGATTGTCGATGTCGAAGCGGCTGTAGTTCGGCTGGAAGAGCCCGGCATAGCGCGCGAGCGTCTGCTCGGTCGGATCGCTCGGGTCGAGGCCGTCGCCCCAGACCGCGCCGTTGTCGAGCGAGAGATGCATCCAGCGCGTGTTCTGGCGGAAAGTCCAGATGGGATCGAACTTGTGCTCGAACTGATAGCCGACCGACCACTCCTTCTTGCGATAGTACGAGTAGGTCGGGTCGCCGGTGTACAGGTTCTCCGAGATCCTGCCGTTCGGATTCGGCAGCACGGTGCCTTCGGCCGGCAGGAAGTTGTTCGACGCGTCGCCCCAGTCCTGCAGATAGCTCGCGGCAACCGTCAGCGACGTGCTCGCGTTCGGCTGCCACCGGACCGAAGGTGCGATGGAAAAGCGCTGTTCCGCGTGCGGCCCGGTGAGCGAATTGCCGTCGCGTCCGACGGCCAGCACGCGATACGACAGCGTGCCGTCACGGTCGATCGTATCGCCGATATCGAACTGCAGTTGCTTCCTCGCATAGTTGCCGAGCTGCATGCCGACTTCGCGGATGCGCTCGCCGTTCGCGAGCTTGCTCTGCACGTCGACGATTGCACCTGGATCGCCCTGGCCGTACAGCACGGACGTGGGTCCGCGCAGGATCGTGATGCTGTCGATCATGTACGGATCGACGCGCCAGCTCGACAGATTCAGCGTATTGGGTACTTGAAGGCCGTCGACGAACACGGTCGGCGTGAAGCCGCGCAGCGCCGAGTACCAGTCGGAGCGCACGTCCGCGCCATACGACGAAAAGCCCGGAATATAGCGCAGCGCTTCGTTGATGCTCGTGGCGCCGGTTTCCTCGATTTGCGCCGAGGTGACGACGTTGATCGTCTGCGGAATTTCGTCGATCGGCGTATCGGTTTTGGTGCCCGTCCGGCTGCGGCGCGCGACGAGACCGACCGTGCCGTCGCCCTCTGCGGCCGCGCTGACCCTGACTGCGGGCAGCGTGGCTTGTGTTCCTTCCTGGGTTGTCGTTTGCGTTGCTTCCTGCGCCAGAGCGTGATCCATGGCGGCTGCGCAGAACGTCACGCCCGCCGCCGCCGCGATCGCGGTCCGACGCATCCCTCTTCCCCACACCATTATTTTTCTCTCCAGACTGCGTTTCGGCCAACGGCCGCTATCTCATCGACGACATCAAAGAGCGAAAGCCACGTGGCCGCCGCTCACCCCGTTCTTTTTCGTATCCGCCGGCTGGCCGCCAACGCGCTTGTCCGCCGCCTGTTCCGCGAGCGACGCGACGATCTCGTCCGAGCGCAGCGCCAGCACCGAAAGCAATGTGTCGGACAGTCCGTGGCTGTCTTCGCAGCAGCCTTGCAGATAGATGCGCGGCTTGAAGTGCGCGGGCGTCGCGAGCCGGTAGTCGCGGCCGACGCTGCGCTCCGCGAGCGCGTCGCCGAGATGCGGCGGGAGACCTTCGAGCAATGCCAGGTGCGTGTCGCGCCGATAACCCGTCGCGAGCACGAGCGCGTCGAAGCGCTCGGCGCGCGCGTGGCCGCTCAGGCGGTCGCGCATCGTCAGTTCGATCTGGCCGTTCGCCGTGCGCACGGCGCCTTCGATTGCCGTGTTCGCCAGCAAGCGATGCCGCACGTCGTCCGAGACCGTCTGCAGGTACAGCATTTCGTAGATCTGCTCGATCAGCGGGCGGTCGACGACCGCGTAGTTCGTACCGCGGAACCGTTCGATCAGCGAGCGCCGGCCGTCCTGCAACTGTGAATACACGACGTCGGTAAAGGCCGGGCTGAAGATTTCGTTGACGAACGGCGTGTCATCGGCGGGCTTGAGCGCGCTCGAACGGACGACAAGGCTCGCATCGACGTGCGGGAAGCGGCGCGCCAGATCGGAGAAGACTTCCGCCGCGCTCTGTCCCGCGCCGATCACGGCGACACGCTTGTGGCCGCCCTCCGGCTTCCCGACCACGCGCTCGATCGAATTCAGATAGCCCGACGAATGAATCACGTTATGCGGCCCGAGCGCCGCGAACGCCTCCGGCACCTGCGCCGCCCCGCCGATTCCGACCGACAGCGCGCGCGTCACGCGCTGCCACTCGCGGCCCTGGCCGTCTTGCGACAGCACACGCAGTGCGGCGATCTCGCCGCTCGCGCCGGCTTCCATGACCGGCTCGATCGAGGTGACGGTCTGCCCGTAGTGGACGCGCTCCTCGAACGCATCTGCGACCCAGTTCAGGTAGTCGTGAAACTCGATGCGGGTCGGATAGAAGTTCTTCAGGTTGACGAATTCGTTCAGGCGGCCGCGCTCGAACAGATAGTTGATGAACGTGAAGCGGCTTTTCGGATCGCGCTGCGTGACGAGGTCCTTCAGGAAGGAAATCTGCATCCGGCAATCGTCGAGCAGCATGCCGCGATGCCAGCCGAATTCCGCCTGCCGCTCGACGAAGCAATGCGCGAGGTTCGCCGTGCCCGCCTCTTCGGCAAGACGTACGGCGAGCGAAAGGTTCGACGGCCCGAAGCCGATGCCGATCAGATCGAATACTGTTTCTCTCTTCATGTCTCAGATCTCTGTCAGGTGTCTCAGGAGTTATTGGTTGATGGCCGGCACGCCGCGCGGCCCTTCCGCGAGAAGGCTTTGGCGCGCGAGTCGCCGGCCGAGCCCGGCGAAATCCGGTGCCGCGAAGACGTCGTCGATCGCGATGGCGAAGCCCGCCTTGTGCGCCGCATCGACGAAGCGCACGACGTCGAACGACGTGGCGCCTGCTTCGAACAGGTCGTCATGACGGGAAAGGCTTTGGTCCTCGAAGAGATCGCGCCAGACAGCGGCGAGCGCTTCGGCCGTGCGCATGGCGTCGGCTTCGGCGGCTTCGTCGTGAGGCGGCGCTGGCTCGTTCGCTAGCGTGACGATCGAGAAACGCGTCTGAGCTGCACCAAGTGCGTCATGCGGCGCATCGACAAACTGCGCGACGGCCTGCAGATAGCTCTTAGCCAGCGCCTCGGCGAACGCGCTGTCGACCAGTTCGTTCGCATACGAGAACGCGCCGGTCACGCGCCCGTCCGGATGCTCGACGATGTCGAGTTCCAGTTCGAACACCACGCGATGCCGCACGTCATTGAACTCGTCGAGCGCGAGGCCCGCCCAGTTGCGTTCGGCAGCGCCTGTCGGACGCAGATAGTTGAACATCACCTGGAAGAGCGGATTGCTACCACCCGCGCGCGGTGCGCCGAGCGTCGCGACCACATCCGCGAATGGCACGTCCGCATGGGTGTAGGCGGCGAGCGCCGCGTCGCGCACGGTGTTCAGGATCGTCGCCGGCGAATCCTCCCGCGCGATCCGCGTGCGCACGACGACCGCGTTGATAAAGAGCCCGAACGCCTGGCGCGCGGCGTCGCCGGTCAGCTCGCGGGTCGAAGCGAGCACGCCGACAGGCTGGTCGTCCGCACCCGTCATCCGATAGAGCGCAAGGTTGAGCGCGGCGTGCAGGAGCATCGGCAGAGTCGCGTGCGCGTCGAGCGACATCGCGCGGGCGCGGCGCACGAGCGCGCCGTCGAATTCGAACGCGATGCGGCTCGCGGACCATTGCGGCTTCGGGGTGCGACCGGTCGCGGGCGGCGGCAACGCAGTCGCGGGCAGGTCCGCGAGCGCCTCGCGCCAGAACGCGAGCCGCGCGCGTGGCGCCGATGCGGGCAGCACAGGAATGTCGGCGGCCAACGCCGGCCTTGCCAGCGCTGCGCCGGCTTCGAGCGCGATGTAGGTCGTCCGGATATCGTCGAGCCAGAGATCGATCGAATGGCCGTCGGACACGATGTGATGCACGACGAGCGAAAGCACGTGATCGTCGGCGGCGAGGCGGATCAGGCGCACGCGCCAGAGCGGCTCGGCGGCGCAGAGATCGAACGGGGTGAGCGCGTCATCGTCGGTGAGCCTGGTCGCATGCGCGAGACGCGCGGCCTCGTCATGCCCGGAAGCCAGATCGACGACCGGAAGCTCGAACGGCGCCATCGGCACGATGCGCTGGCCCGGCAGCGATCCGGCACGCTCGACGAAGCGCGTACGCAGCGCCGGATGACGCGCGGCGGCGTGCGCAAAGGCTTCGCGCAGCGCATCGGCGGCGAGCGGACCGCGCAGCCGCAACGCGACCGGGATGTTGTACGCGGCGCTTTCCGGCTGCGCGCGCCAGAGGAACCACAAGCCGAGCTGCGCGGCGGAGAGCGGCAGGACGCCTTGCGCGTCCGGCACGAACGCGGGCACCGAAGCGTCCGACACGGTTTCGCTCGCCTGCGCCCGCGACACGCGCTGCGCGTACTGCGAGAGCACCGGCGCTTCGAACAGTGTGCGCACGGGCACGTCGCGCCCGAGTTCTTCCGCGACGCGCGTCGCCACGCGCACGGCCGCGAGCGAGTGTCCGCCGAGTTCGAAGAAATGATCCGCACGGCCGACGCGGCCGATATTGAGCACGTCGCCCCAGATTTTGGCGAGCGCCGCTTCCGTGCCGAGCGCCGGCGCTTCGTACACGCGCTCCTTGCGTGCGGGTGCCGGCAGCGCCGCGCGGTCGACCTTGCTGTTCGCGTTGCGTGGCAACGCGTCGAGCACGACGATATGCGCGGGCACCATGTAGTCGGGGAGCGTGCGGCGCAGGTGTGCGTCGAGCTCGGCGGCATCGGCTGCGTTGCCGCTTTTCGAGCGCTCGCGCGCCGCGTCGGTCAGCTCCACATACGCGACGAGCGCTGTCTGCACGACCTTGCCATGCACGACGGCGACGGCTTCGCGCACGTCGTCATGCGCGGCCAGCTGCGCCTCGATCTCGCCGAGTTCGATGCGCAGGCCGCGCAGCTTCACCTGATGATCGACGCGTCCGAAGAAGTCGAACACGCCGTCCGCGCGCCGCCTGACGAGGTCGCCGGTGCGATAGAGACGCGCGCCCGGCGCGCCGTACGGATCGGGCACGAAGCGCTCGGCGGTCATGGCGGGCCGGTCGAGATAGCCGCGCGCCACGCCGACGCCCTCGCCGCCCAGATACAGCTCGCCCGTCACACCGACCGGCAGCGGATTGAGCCGCGCGTCCAGCACGTGCGCCGTGCGCGCGCCGACCAGCGTGCCGATCGGAAGATAGGCGTTGTCGGCGAGTTTCGTGGGATCGTCACCGGGATAGAACATCCACAGCATCGGCGTGATGACGGTCTCGGTCGGCCCGTAGCCGTTGACGATGCGTGCGTTCGGGAACGCGCGGCGCATCAGCGCGAACGCTTCGCGCGAAGTTGCTTCGCCGCCCACCGTGAGCGAGCGCAGCGTCGGCGGCGCGCCGTGCGCGAGCGCCCATTCCGCGAGTTGCGTCGCGCAGCCGGGCGGGACGTAGGTCATCGTCACGCCCTCGCGCACCATCAGGCGGCAGGTGAGCGCGGGCGGCCAGAGCGTGTTGGCCGTGATCGCGACCGCCGCGCCCGCGATGTACTGCGAGAACCAGCCTTCGTGCGCGCCGTCGAAATTGACCGACTGGAACAGCAGGAACACGTCGTTCGCGGTTGCGCCGTAACGCTCGGCGATCGCGACGCAATGCAGCGCGAACGAGCCATGATCGACGATCATGCCCTTCGGCTTGCCCGTCGATCCCGACGTATAGATTGCATACGCGGCCTGCGTCGGCGCGACGGCGGGGAGTTCGACCGCTAGCGTGGCGTCGTCGTCGAAGAGGCTTTCGTCGTCGATGAGCCAGACGCGCGCGCCTTCGGGCACCGGCAGTGAAGCGAGGCTCGCGCGTTCGGTGACGATGTGGACGATGTCGGCGTCATCGAGAATCTGCGCGAGGCGTTCGCGCGGATGGCTCGGATCGAGCGGCACGAACGCGCCGCCCGACTTCAGCGCGGCGATCAGCCCGACGAGCAGATCGACCGAGCGTCCGAGCGCCACGCCGACGCGCATTTCGGCGCTCACGCCCGCATCGACCAGACGCTGCGCGATGCGCGTCGCGCGGGCATCGACTTCGCCGCGCGTGAGCGAGCGGTCGCGATCCGCGACACCGCGCGCGTCCGGCCGCGCCCGCGCGTGCCGCGCGATGCGCTCGTGCACAGGCACGAACGCCGGTGCTTCGGAAGGCGCGTTGCGGTTCCACGCATCGAGCTGAACGCGCTCGTCGTGCGGCAGCCATTGCAGGTCGGCGACGAGCGTTTCGGGCGCATCGAGCGCATTCGAAAGCAGTTCGACGAAGCGCTGCGCGAGCCGTGCTACGGCGTCGGCGTCGAAGAGATCGAGCGCGTAGATGAAACCCGCGTCGATCGAGCCGTCCGCGCGTTCCTCGAAATTTGCGGTGAGATCGAACTTGGCGAACGGCGTCCCCGACGGCAGTTCGGTCGCGCGGACTTCGGCAAACGACGGCAGCGCGCGGCGCGCGCCGAACGCGGCCATCACCTGGAAGAGGGGATGATGGCTCGCGCTGCGCACGACACCGAGCGCCTCGACCACCTGCTCGAACGGCACGTCCTGATGCGATTGCGCATCGATGAGCGCCTGCTGGGCCGCATCGACCAGCGCCGCGAACGGCGCGGCCACGCCGACGCGCGTCGCGAGCGTCAGCGTGTTGACGAAAAAGCCGATCAGGCCCGCCGTCTCGCCACGCTCCCGGTTCGCGGACGGCACGCCGATCTGGATATGCGATTCGCCCGAAGCGCGCGCAAGGAGCGCATCCAGCGTGGCGAGCAGCACGGCGAACGGCGTCGCGCGTCGCGCGTTGGCGAACGCCCGCACGCGTGCGCCAAGCGCGGCATCGAGCGTGAAAACGTGACGCGCGCCGCGCGCGCTGCGCTGCGCGGGACGCGGCGCAGCGCCGGGCAGCATCAGCACGTCGCGCGCCGGATCGAGTTGCGCGCGCCAGAATTCGAGCTGCCGGTCGCGCTCGCCCGCGTCGAGCCAGCAGCGCTGCCACAGCGCATAGTCGGCGTACTGGATCGGCAGCGGCGCGAGCGAAACGGCCTCGCCCTTCGCATACGCGCGATAGAACGAGGCCAGTTCCGCCAGCGCGATGTCGGCAGACCAGCCGTCGGAGACGATGTGATGCGTCGTCAGGGAAAGCCAATGCGTCGTCGCGTCGAGGCGGATCAGGTGCGCCCGCATCAGCGGCGCGTGCGCCAGATCGAACGGACGCGCTTCGTCGGCGAGCGCGAGTGCGCTAGCGCGCGCTTCACGCTCGGACCCCGGCAACGTGCTCAAATCCACTGCGTGCCACGGACAGCGCATCGGCGCGTGGACCGTCTGCAGCACGCCGTCGGTGCCTTCGGCGAAAGTCGTGCGCAGCGCCTCGTGACGCGCGATCAGCGCATCGCAGGAAGCGCGCAGCGCGTTGGCGTCGAGCGCGCCGCCAAGCCGCATCCGCTCGGTGATGTGATACGCCGCCGGCTCGTCGATCATGCGCGCGTGCAGCCACAGCCGCGTCTGCGCGAACGAAGCCGGCACGCTCGCCGCGCGCTCGGCACGCGGCGGAACCGGCAACAGGCGAAAGTCGATGCCCGCTTCGTCGAGCCTCGTCAGGAACACCTTGCGCTGCGGCTCGGGCAATTGCGCGAAGCGCGTCGCGAGCGTCAGCAGGTCGGGTCTTGCAGTCGTCATCGTCTTTCCTATTCCATTTCCAGTTCGCCGAGCAGGGCATCGATCGCACTCGCGGCGTCTTGCGCGCGCTTCCCGCCGCGTTCCGCCAGCGCCCGGTCGATGGCCGCCGCACACCGTTCGAGCGTGCGTTCGTCGAAGAGCGCGCGCAGCGGCAGCATCAGCGACCAGTGCAGGTTCGCCTGCGCATTGGCCTGCGTGGCGAGCAGCGAATGACCGCCGAGCGCGAAGAAATCGTCATCGCGGCTCACCGCTTCGACGCGCAGCACGCGCTGCCAGATCGCGGCGAGTTCGCGTTCGGTCGGCGTGCGCGGCGCATCGACCGGCTTCGCTTCGCGCGAGGGCGCGGGCAACGCATTGCGATCGCACTTGCCGTTCGGCGTGACGGGCAGCGCGCCCAGTTCGACAAGTTGCGCCGGCACCATGTACGCGGGCAGTTGCGCACGGAGCGCGGCGAGCAGCGCCGGGCAATCGAGCGCGCCCTGCGCACCGCGGGCGACGTAGCCGATGAGTTGCTCGTCGCGCACGATCACGACCGCGTCGTGAACACCGTCAACCGCGCGCAGCAGCGCCTCGATTTCGCCCGGCTCGATCCGCTGTCCGCGCAGCTTCACCTGCGTATCGATGCGGCCGAGGTAGTCGAGCGGTCCGTCGCTGCGTCTCTGCGCAAGGTCGCCCGTGCGGTAGAGGCGCGCGCCCGGCACGAACGGATCGGGCACGAAGCGCTCGGCGGTGAGCGCGGCGCGGCCTAAATAGCCGCGTGCCAGACCCGCGCCGCCGAGATACAGTTCGCCGGTCGCGCCCTGCGGCACCGGATGGAGCGCGGCATCGAGCACGTGCAGTTGCAGATTGGCGATCGGATGGCCGATGGGCACCGACGCCGCTTCGGCGTCGCTCGCCTCACAAGTCCAGTGCGACACGTCGATGGTGGCTTCGGTCGGGCCGTAGAGGTTGTAGAGGCGCGCGTTCGGCAGCAAGCTGGCGACGCGAGCCGCCAGTTCGGGCGCAAGCGCCTCGCCGCTCGCGACGATCCGCTCGATGCTCGCGCAGCGCGCGGCGGCGCCGAACTCGTCGAGATGCGCGACGAACGCCGCCAGCATCGACGGCACGAAATGCAGCGTGGTCACGCGCTGCGCCTCGATTGCGGCGACGAGACGCGCCGGGTCGCGGTGATCGCCCGGCGCTGCGATCGCGAGCTTCGCGCCCGTCGCGAGCGGCCAGACGAATTCCCACACCGAGACGTCGAAGCCGAACGGCGTCTTGTGCAGCACGACGTCGTCCTTCGTCAGCCGATACGCGTCCTGCATCCACGCGATGCGATTCGCGAGCGCGCCATGCGTGTTGCCCGCGCCCTTCGGCTTGCCGGTCGAGCCGGACGTGTAGATCAGGTAGGCGAGTTGTCGCGCGTCGACTTCGATGGGCGCGTCGAGTGTCGCGTCCCTTCGCATCAGGTCGTCGACATTGAGGAGGCGGACGTCGCCGCCTGGCGTTGCCGCTTCGACGCGTCGGCGCAGATGCGGCTGCGTCAGCACGACGGCGGGCTTCGCGTCGCCGAGCAGGTAGGCGATGCGTTCCGCCGGATAATCCGGATCGATCGGCAGATAGGCCGCGCCCGCCTTCAACACGCCGAAGAGCGCGACGACCATCTCGAACGAGCGCTCGACGCACAGCGCCACCGCCGTGTCCGGCTTCACGCCGACCGCGACGAGCGCCGCCGCGACGCGGTTCGCATGCGCATCGAGTTCGGCGTAGCGCATGTGCCGCACGGCGCCGGTTGCGTCGATGAATTCGAGCGCGACGGCTTCCGGCGTTGCTTGCGCGGCTCTTTCGAACTGACGATGCAGCGCTTCTTGCTGAGCGGCGGGCCACTCACGCGCGGTCGCGTTGTAGCGCCCGGAGTCGGCCGTCGCGATGGAGATCGCGCCGAGCGGCGCGTCCGGATTCGCGACGAACGCATCGAGACAGGCCGCCAGCGCGCGATGCAGCGCAGCCACACGCGTTTCGTCGATACGCATTGCGTCGTAGCCGTAGTCGATCGTCATCGCATTGCCGGCTTCGATCACGAGCGTCAGCGCGAAGTCGGTCGCTTCGATGTTGCGCAACTCGCGCATCTTCAGCGCGCGCTCATCGCGGCCAGCCCACGCTTCGTCGACCGGATAGTTCTCGAAGACGACGAGCGTGTCGAACAGTGTGCCGCCGCCCTGCCCCGCCCAGCGCTGGATTTCCGCGAGCGGCGTATGCGCATGCTCGGCGGCGGCGGCGTTGTCGCTCTGCAACTCGCGCAGCCACGCGCTCGCCGCGCGCTGCGGCTTAGGCGCAGTGATGACCGGCAGCGTGTTGATCAAGAGTCCGAGCACGGCATCCGCGTCGGGGAGCGCATCGGGACGGCCGGCCACCGTCGCGCCGAATGCGACCGACAGTTGATGGGTCGTGCGTTGCAGCGCGAGCGCCCATGCGCCCTGCACCAGCGTGTTGACCGTCACGCGCAGACGGCGTGCGGTATCGGTCACGCGGGCGAGCGTCGCGGCGTCGATGGTCGCGCGCCAGGTGCGGTTCTGCGCCTGCGGCGCATCCGCATCGCGCTCCGCGACGAGCGTAGGTTCGTCGAGTCGCGCGAGACGTTCGAGCCAGAACGCCTCGTCGGCTTGGGCATCCCGCGCGGCCAGCCACGCGATGAAGTCGCGATAGCGCGTCTTCGCGGGCAACGCGAAGGGCTGCGCGCGCGGCGGCTCGATGTAGTCGCGCAAAACCTCCGCGAACAGGCGCGCCGTGCTCCAGCCGTCGAGCAGCAAGTGATGGCGCGTCCAGACGAGACGCCATTCGTCGTCCGTCAGGTGGATCAGCGTGACGCGCATCAGCGGCGGCACGGCAAGGTCGAAGCCCTGCGCGCGGTCGGCGGCAAGCCACGTTTCGAGCGCTGCCTGGAGATCGGCTTGCCGGTCGCGCCAGTCGAGCGCAGGATGTCATGGCGCGGCACGGCGGCATCGAACGCAGCGCGCCGACACTCGACGTCCGGCGCGGCCAGCGTCGCGACGAGCTGGTTCACGTAGGTGGACTGCTCCGGCGCAAAGAGCGAATGAAACAGGATGCCCTGCTGCATCGGCGAGAGCGGATAGATGTCGTCGACAGTGCGCAGGTCGAGCGTCAAACGGTCGAGCGCCGCCTGTGTCAAACCGGCGTCGCGGGCGAGCGGATAGTCGCCCGGCGTGGCGCCTGCGCCGGTGTTCGCAAGACGCGCGATGCAGGCTGCCGTGATATCCGAGAGCGCAGTCTCGAAGCACGCGGCGAGCCCTTCGATCGTCGCGCGGTCGAACTGCGTCGCGGCATATACCCAGTGCAGTTTCAGCGTGCGCGGGCCGTCGGCGTCAAGATAGGCGTGAATCGCGAGCGCATTGCCGAGCGGGCCTTCTGGATCGCGCTCGCAGCCCGCACCGCCGAAGCGCGGCACGAGCGCGGCATCGCGCGGTGCATCGAACTGGCCGAGATAGTTGAACGTCACGCGTGGACGCGTCACGCGGGAAAGCGCTGCACGCGTCGCTTCGTCGCCGTAGTGGCGCAGCACGCCGAAGCCGAGGCCCTTGTGCGGCACCGCGCGCAACGCGTCCTTGACCGCCGTGAGCGTGCCGGCCGGCGACGCCTCGACGGGCAACGTTACCGGATAGTGGCTCGTCAGCCAGCCGGGCGTGCGGCTCACGTCGAGGTCGTCGAAGAGCGCCTCGCGGCCATGCCCTTCGAGTTCGAGGCGGCACGAACCGCGCTCCGCCTGCGCGCCGAGCGCATGTGCAAGCGCCGCGATTAGCAGTTCGACGGTCTGCGTCCGATACGCGGCGTTCGCCTCGCTGAGCACGGAGCGCGTGAGATCGGCGCCGAGCGTCTGTTCGACGACGGCTGCGTCGGCGTTGGTCGCCGCGGCTTGCGGATGATCGAGCAGGAGGTCGTCGCCGTCCGTGAGCGCCGACCAATAGGACAATTCGCGAGCAAACGGCGACTGCGGATCGCGGGCCGCGTGTGCGAGCCGCGCGGCCCAATCCTGCGCGCGGGTGCCTGTTTGCGCGAGGCGCACGGGACGTCGCTCGCAGGCAGCGCGATAGGCGGTGTCGAGATCGTCGAGCAGCACGCGCCACGACACGCCGTCCACGATCAAATGATGAATCGCGAGATACAGCTTCGTGCGCCCGTCGGGCAGTGCCGCCGCCAGCGCGCAGGCTAGCGGGCCGCGCGTGTTGTCGAGGGTGCGCTGCAATGCGTCGAACTGCGCGAGCGCGTCGGTTTCGTCGCGTGCGCTGGTCGCCGCAAGCGGGAGCGTTTCAAAGGGCTTCGGCGCATGAATGAGCCGCCATGTGTTCCCGAGTTCGAAGCGCTGACTGAAGATATCGTGATGCGTCAGGAGCGCGTCGAACGCGCGAGCGAAGGCATCGAGATCGAACGGCGCCGCCGTATCGAATTCGATCGACTGGTTCCAGTGGCCGCGCTTCGGCACGTCGAGCGCGAAGAAACGCAGTTGTGCCGGCGTGAGCGAGGTCCCTTCGCCATCGTTCGACACGGCGGGCGCGCGAGGCGCCGCTGCCGCATCCGTCGCCGTGGCGACGAGCGCGAGTTGCGCGACGGTCGGACCGTCGAAAAGTTGTTTCGGCGTGAAGCGCAGACCGCGCTTGCGCAGCCGCGCGATCACCTGAAGTACGAGAATCGAATCGCCGCCGAGTTCGAAGAAGTTGTCGTCGCGGCCGACCTGCTCCGCCTTCAGCACCTCCTTCCAGACCGCCGCGATCGTTTCTTCGGACGCGCCGCTCGGCGCATCGCCGCCCACGCGGACAGGCGCGGGAGACGCAGCGAGCGCGCGCAGCGCGGCGCGATCGATCTTGCCGTTGGCCGTCACGGGCAACGCATCCAGCGTGAGGAGCACGGACGGCACCATGTAGTCCGGCAGGCGCGCGGCGAGAGCCTCGCGCAAAGACTCGTCTGTCAGGCCACGGCCCTTCAGCGTCACGAACGACGCGAGATGCAGGCGCCCGTCGTCCTGTTCGACCGCGAGCGTTTCCGCCTGCGAGACGCCGTCGATGGCGCAGAGCGCCGCGCTCACCTCGCCCGGTTCGACGCGATAGCCGCGAATCTTGACCTGATCGTCGAGCCGGCCGAGAAAGGCGATGCGCCGATCGGCGAGGAGTCGCACGCGGTCGCCGGTGCGGTAGAGCCGCTCGCCGTGCGCGAACGGATGCGGCACGAAGCGCTCGGCAGTCGCCGCCGGGCGTCCGACATAGCCGCGCGCGACGCCCGGACCGCCCAGGCACAGTTCGCCAATGCCGCCCGGCGGCACGCACGCGCCGTTCGCGTCGAGCACCAGCGCGCAGGCATTTGGCAAGGGACGTCCGAGTGGAACGCCTTGAGCGCCACGTTCGTCGCGTGCGAGCGCGGACGTATCGCACGTCAGCGCGCCGACCGTAGCCTCGGTCGGACCGTAGTGATTGATGACGCGGCAGCCCGGTTTCAGCGCCGCGACGCGATCGACGAGCATCCACGGCAGCAGTTCACCGCCCGTCACGAGTGCGCAGGAAGGCAGCACGTCGACGGGATGCTGCGCCTCCAGCAGCGCATGAAGGTGACTCGGCACGATCTTCAGCACGCCGACTTCGCGCGAACGCATCTCGGCTGCGAACTGGTCCGGATCGAACGCGCAACGCGCGGGCAGCAAATGCAGCGTGCGCCCCGAGCACAGCGCGCCGAAGAGCGTCGTGTGACCGAGATCGGCGGCGACGGTCGAGACCATGGCCATCGATGCGTCGGGCGCGAACGCGAGTTCGTCGAGCATGCCCTGCACATAGTCGGCGAGCGCGCGATGCGAGACCGCGACGCCCTTCGGCGTGCCCGTCGAGCCCGACGTGAAGATGACGTACGCGCTTTGTTCGGGCGCCGGCGGCACGCGGCGCGCGGCAGCGTTCGCGAGCGACGCGTCGTGGGCGAGCGAATCGACCTCCAGTATCTGCGCGTCGCCGAGCGCGGCCGGGACGCTGTCGCGCGCAATCAGCGCCCAGCGCGCGCCGCACGCCTTGACGGCGGCATCGAGCCGCGTGGACGGCATCGCCGGATCGAGCGGCACCGCGTACGCGCCGGACTTCAGCACGCCGAGCAACGCGACGACGAAACGCGCCGACCGCTCGATGCACACCACCGCCGCCTCTTCGGCGCGCGCGCCGCGCTGGATGAGCGCAAGCGCGACGCGGTTCGAGGCGTCGTCGAGTTCGGCGAACGTGAATTGCCTCGCGGCGTCCGCGAGCGCGACCTTGTGCGGCGTCGCGCCCGCATGGTGCGCAAAGAGCGCGAGCACGTCATGCGCCGCGAGCGGCAGCGCGCGGCCCTGCCGGGCTTCGCGGTACGCGGGCCCATCGGCGCAATCGAGCAGCGCGATCGGGCGCTGCGGATCGCGAACGGCATCGGCGACGAGGGTCGCGAGACTCGCGAGCCATGCTTCGGCCGTCGGCTTGTCGATGCAGTCGAGCGCATGGGCAGCGACGAGTTCGATGCCGCGCGGATCGTCGGTGAAGTCGAGCGCGAAATCGAAGCGCGCGGCGAGATCGGGGCCCGGCGTCGCAACCGCCGAGGCGCCCGGCAACTCCGCCTTCAACCCGGCGTCGAACTGTTGCGCGAATTTCACGCGCAGCCATTCATCGCCGCGCTTGACCGGCGGCTTAACCGCATCGAGCACCTGATCGAACGGCACGTCCTGATGCGCGAACGCGGCGAGCGACGCGGCGCGCACGGCATCGACGAGCGCAGCAAACGGTTCGCGCGGCGCGATACGCGCGCGCAATGCGAGGGTGTTCAGAAAGAGACCGATGAGCGGCGCTGTCTCCGGCCGCTGACGATCCGCAACCGGCACCGCGACAGCGAAATCATTTGCGCCCGTCAGGCGATAAAGCCACGAGTCGAAGGCGGCGAGCAGCACGGTGAACGGCGACGCGTGGGCGCGTCGCGCGAGTTCGCGAACGGCGGCCGATGTGTCCGCGGGAAGGCGCAGCGAAACGCGTCCACCGCGATGATCGCGCTCGGCCGGACGTGCACGGTCGCCGGGCAGCGCGAGCGGTTCGGGCGCCGCTCGAAGTGCTTCACGCCAGTACGCGAGCTGGCGCTCGCCTTCTTCGCCCGCGACGAGTTCGCGCTGCCATTGCGCATAGTCGGCGTACTGGATCGGCAGCGCGGGCAGCGACGGTTCGCGTCCCGCCACGCACGCCGTGTACGCGGCGGCGAGCTCCTCGAAGACGAGGCGCGAGCTGTAACCATCGGTGATCGCGTGATGCGCCGTGAGCATCAGGCGATGTGCAGCGTCCGCCAGTGCGACGAGCGTCGCGCGCAGCAGCGGTCCTTTCGACAAGTCGAAGGGCGCGCTCGCATGTTCAGCGGCCAGTTCGTTCGCCTCCTGATTGCGCAGGTCGGCGAATTCGATCTTCACCGGCAAGCGCGCATGAATGCGCTGCATGACAATGCCCTCGTCGCTTTCGACGAGCGTCGTGCGCCATGCTTCATGCCGCTCGATCACGCGATCCAGAGCGCGCTGGAGCGCGTCGGCATCGAGCGCACCGCGAATCTCCCAGTGTCCGGCGATGTGATACGCCGAGCCCGCGTCGCGCGTCTGTGCGAGCACCCAGAAGCGCTGCTGCGCAAACGACGCTGGACGGTCGATGAAATCTGCATCGTTGCGTTGCTTCGCGAAGGATGAAATCTGGAGCGACGCCTCTTCCTTGTCGCTCCGATCGATCAGCGCGGCGAGATCAGCCATCGACGGGTCGTCGAGCAGTGCGTCGAGACGCAGGTTCACGCGCCATTCGATGCGGATTGCCGCCTGCACCTGCATCGCCGCGAGCGAATCGCCGCCGCGTTCGAAGAAGCGATCCGCGCGGCCAGGCGCCGCCGGTTCGTTCAGGATGCGCTGCCAGCATTGCGCGAGGTGGCGCTCAGTGTCGGTTTTCGGCGCTTCATAGTCCGCGTCGAGGATCGAGGCAGCTTGTGACGCCTGCATCTTCAGCGCGTCGCGGTCGAGCTTGCCGTTCAGTGTGTACGGCAGGCGGTCGAGCCGCACGAACAGATGCGGCTGCCACGCGTCCGGCAAACGCGCGGCGAGATGAACCTTCAACGCCGCATCGTCCGTTGCATCGGAAGCGATGCACGCGATGAGTTGCGTCCGGCCATCGGACGATTCAGCGAGCACCGCGGCATCGCGCACCGAAGGATGCGTACGCAGGCACGCCGCGATCTCAGCAGGCTCGACGCGCACGCCGCGAATCTGCACCTGATCGTCGATACGGCCGAGATAGTCGAACGCACCGTCTGCGCGTTCGCGCGCGAGATCGCCCGTGCGATAGATGCGCGAGCCTGGCTCGCCCGACGCGTCGGGCACGAAGCGCTCGGCCGTCAGCGCGGCGCGGCCGTGATAGCCCCGCGCGACGCACGCACCGCCGAGCAGCAGTTCTCCTTCTTTTGCTTGGGGGTGCGTCGTGTCGAGCCGCACCACACGCGGGCCGATCGGCTGCCCGATGGGAAGCGCGGCGTACGCGTCGTCATCGGCGAGTTCGGGCGTCACGCCCGGTTCGACCGGCCACAGCATCGGCGAAATGACGGCCTCGGTCGGCCCGTAGCCGTTCACGAGGCGCACCGCCGGGAACACGCGGCGCACGTTCGCGAACGCTTCGCGCGACAGCGCCTCGCCGCCGAACGCCAGCACCCGCAGCGAGGCGGGCACGCCGAGCCGCTCGGCCACCGCCGCGAACTCGCGCAGATACGCCGGCGGGAACGCCGCGATGCTCACGTTTTCGCGCTCGATCAGCGCGCGCGCCGCGTCGGGCGCAAAAGGCGGCTGCTCGCTGATGACGATGCGCGCGCCCATTGCGAGCGGCGCGAGCCAGCATTCGTGCGCCGCGTCGAAGTTGACCGACGCGAAATGCAGCAGGCAATCATCCGGCCGGATCGGCAGTGCGGCGGCAAGCGCGTCGCAATGCGCGGCGAGCGGGCCGTGTTCGACCACGACCGCCTTCGGGGTGCCCGTCGAACCCGACGTGTAGATCATGTAGGCCGCGGCGCGCGGATGAACGTCCTGTTGCGCCATCGGTGTCGCGGATGCATCGTCATCGTCCGGCACCGTGAAGCACTGCGCGAAGCGCGCGCGCAACGTCACGTCTGCGGACGCATCGACGATACCGTGCACGAGGCCCGCGTCCTTCGCGATCCAGTCGAGACGCGCGGCCGGATGACGCGGGTCGAGCGGCACGAAGACGCCGCCCGCCTTCATCACCGCGAGCAGCGCGACGAACAGTTCGCACGAACGCTCGACGCACACGCCGACTCGCATCTCCGTCGTCACGCCCGCTGCGCGAAGACGCGCGGCAAGCCGCTCGGCACGGGCATCGAGTTCGCCGCGCGAGAGACGTGCTTCGGAAGTCGAATCGGACACACGCGCGAACGCAAGCGCGGGTGCTTCAGGACAAAGGCGCGCGAGCGCCTGGATACGGAGATGCAACACAGTGGGAAAACTCGTCATGAACATGAAGTCCTTCGGGTCTGGCCGCGTCGGTCGCGGCCTCGGCCGATCTTGGCCGACCTTGGCCAATACGCAGCGCAGCAGGAATTGCGGCTTCATTGGGATGACGAATCGCGCGAAAAAATTTTTACCGCTTTTTTTGCATTACCCCGCGCAAGCCAATGACAGCGCGATTTCGGCGTGCTATCGCGCATCGTCTTTGACGAACTGCTAAACATTCGCCGCGCCCAAACGTCTATCAAGAAGGAGGTGCATTCCGCACCCGCTCTTTCCCTCGTGCTTTCCTTCCAGTGACCCATTGCCGATGACCGTTGCCAACGAGCGTTCCGACGCCCCGTCTTCCTCCAGTTACGCCGCGCCGCCCAAGCCCGCGGCGCGCCTGATCCTCGCGCTGCTCAGGCGCTCGCGTGGCGCGTTCGCGTTCGCGCTGACCGCGTGCGTGCTGAACGGCATCGCGAGCGTGATGCTCGTCGCGACGCTCAACCGCGCGCTCTCCGTACCCTCTTCCGCCGACAGCGCCCTCGCCTGGCGCTTCGCGCTCTGCGCGATCGTCGCGCTCATGACGCGCGTGATTTCGGGCGTGCTGTTCGCGCGTCTCTCGCAGGACACGATGGCGCAACTGCGCGAACACGTCGCGCAACGGGTGGCTGCGGCGGAACTGCGCGATGTCGAGCGCACCGGCGCGGCGCCCGTGCAGTCGGTCCTGACCGACGACGCAACGAACGTCTCGATGCTCTTCTTCGCGCTGCCGAACATCGTGATGCACGGTTCGATCGTGTTCGGCTGCCTCGGCTATCTAGCGTGGCTGTCGTGGCCGGTGTGTCTGCTCGCGCTCACGGCGATCGTCGCGGGTTCGCTCGGCTATCACACCGGCGACAAGCGCGCGATCGCCTCGCTCGAAGCAGCGGGCAAGTCGCAGGACAAGCTCTTCGGCTATCTCGGCGCGCTCTTTGCTGGCGCGAAGGAACTGAAGCTGCATCAGGCGCGTTCGCAACAGTTCGTCGAGGGACAACTCGGCGCCGCGATCGGCGAGGTGCGCGACCATCGGCGCCGCGCGTTCAGCGCGTATGCGGTCGGGGTCGGCTGGATCATCTTTCTGTTCTATGGGTTTCTCGGAGCGGCTGCGTTCTGGCCGTCGCTCGGCGTGCACGCGGACACGCCCGCAGCCGCCGGCTACGTGATCGTGTTCCTGTTCATGCTGGTGCCGCTCGACGGCTTGCTCAACAACCTGCCGACCGTGAATGCGGCGCGCGTGTCGCTCGACCGGATCGAAAAGGTGATGGGCGAATTCGGCAGCGTCATTGCGATGCCGCCGACGCCTGCGCAACAGCGCGCAGCGCATGCACCGTTCTCGACGCTCACGCTGCGCGGCGTCACGCATTCGTATTTTCACGAGCGCGACGAGCGCATGTTCCGCATCGGTCCCGTCGATCTGACGTTCAGGCCGGGAGAACTCGTGTTCATCGTCGGCGGGAACGGCAGCGGCAAGACCACGCTCGCGAAGGTGCTGACCGGTCTGTACGAGCCGGAAGGCGGCGTGATCGAAGTGGACGGCGCGCCGGTCGGGGCGAGCGAGCGCGCCGCGTATCGCGAGCGCTTCACGGCGGTGTTCAACGACTTTCACCTCTTCGATGCGCTGCTCGGCATCGTCGATCCGAACGATGCGTCGCGCGCGGACGCCGATGCGCGTGCGAATGCGCTCGTCGCGAAGCTCGCGCTCGATCACAAGGTGCAGGTGGTGGACGGCGCATTCTCGACGCGCGCGCTATCGACCGGGCAGAGAAAGCGCCTCGCGCTCGTGATCGCGTATCTGGAAGACCGGCCGCTCTATCTCTTCGACGAATGGGCCGCCGACCAGGACCCGGCGTTCAAGGCGGTGTTCTATGAACAACTGCTGCCGGAACTGCGGGCGCGGGGCAAGACGGTGATCGTCATCACGCACGACGACCGCTATTTCCGGCTCGCGGACCGCGTGCTCAAGCTGGAGAACGGGAAGGTGGTGAACGAAACGTTCGGGGCGGGCGCGAGGCTCGCGGTGATGGGCGAGGCGGGGAACGGGACGTGGGGTGACGTGTTGTGATGTACTGATGGAAAGCCGCCTGGAATGGCGGCTTTTTTTTGCTTGCTTGGGGGTGTTACCGGCCTTGGGCCACCGGCAACGCCAACAACTGGCCGGTGATCATATCCGCGAGGCGCAACGCCGACATCGGTCCGCCGAAGCCCCAGATATTCGGCTCAATGAGCGATACGCGCCCTTCCCTTCGGGCCGGCACGAAGCGCCAGACCGGCGAGTCGAGCTTTGCGGCGATCGACACGTCCGCGCCGGTCGCCGTGACGAACAGCACCGCGACGTCCGGCCGCTTCAGAAAATCCGCCGACGTCAGATAGACGGTGCCTTCGCGCGTAGGCGTGGATGGCCAGAGCTCCACGCCGAGCGCACGCGCCACGCCCGCTGCCGTGCTGTTGCCGGTATAAGCCCAGTAGCGGTCCGGCAGCCCGAGTTCCTGAAGCAGCGCGAACTGCGCGCCGCTTCGTCCGGCTGCGGCGAGACGCTCTGCGTCGCGGGCGAGACCCGCGTCGAGTTTCGCCTCGACCGCGCCCGCAGCGGCCTCGCGCCCCGTGAGACAGCCGATCGTGCGGAAGATGGTGCGCGTCCAGTCGAGCTGGGTCGCCGCGGGGTCACCCTTGCCGACGTCCGGGCTGAACTGGAACAGCACCGTGGGCGCGATGCGGTCGAGTGCGCCGAAGATCGGCGCATGCCGATAGCCGACGCCGACGATCAGGTCCGGCCGTGTCGATGCAATCGCTTCGAGGCTCGGCTCCTGACGCGTGCCGACTTCCGGCACGCCCTTGAACCGCGCGCTGTCGTAGCCGATCCAGCCGTTGTAATACTGCGGGTCGACGACGCCGACCGGCGTCACGTCGAGTGCGGCCAGATCCTCGGCGAACATGAATTCGAGCACGACGATGCGCTTCGGCTTCACCGGCATCGAACGGCTGGATTGCGACACTGTCGGGTTGCTCGCGAGCGGTGTGCATTCGCGCGCGTTCTGCGTCTGGTTCGATGCCGGCTCGGCGGAACGCGCCCCGCCGCTCGCGAACGCCGCGCAGGCAAACACGATCGCGACACCTGCGTGCGCCACACGTTTCATCGGATGGCGTCCTGCAGCGCGAGTTCGTCGTCGCGCATCGTCAGCAGTAACGGGCAGCTTGCGCACAGTTGCGTCTCTCCTGGAATCTCATAGCGAACGCAGCACACGCGGCGCGCGCGAAACGGGCTCGGCAGCAGCGCCGAGCGGGGTGTCGTTTCGCGCACCGGCATGCGCAGCGGATTGGGTTCGCCCGCGGCATCGACGGGACCGAAGAGCCACGCCGCATCGTCGTCGCGCGTGCCGGGCGGTGGCGGACACTGGCCAAGCAGATAGTCGAGCAGATTCCCGACGTTGCTCCACAGCACGCGCGGCGCGATTTTCGTCATGCCCGCGAGCATTTCGATCACGCCGTGCAGATGATCGATCAGTCCGGCGTAGCGGAGCGCGGGATCGTCGACGGGATCTTTCAGCGCGTCGGCGGAAAAGTGGAGCGCGGCCGGCATCCCCGCGCGCAGCACCAGCCGCGAACGCTCGAGCGACATGTCGAGCGGACGACGCAGCAGCCGCGCCGCGACGACGCCCGCCGGCGCGGCGAGCCCGAAGTAGTACTTGCTCCACTGCGACAGCAGCGCGCGCGCATGCAGTTCGGCGTCGCCGCCATAGTGGCAGGTCATCGCATCGAGCAACGCGTCGCGATGTTCGCCAAGCGACGACAGCGGGATACGCACGGCGTCATCGCCGGCTTCGGCGGCAACTTCGGGCACGCCGAGCCACACGTGTTCGAGATAAGGCGCGATCGCTTCCGGCGCGAAATCGGCGAGGCGTTGCGCCGTGCGCTGCGGCGCGTCGTTCATCGGGCGCTCCGCTTGTCGCGCCGGGTTTCCACCACCAGAAGCGCGAGCAGATATGGCGCGCCGATCAGCGCGGTCAGCACGCCCGCCGGAATCTCGCGCGGGGCGAGCAGCGTGCGTGCCGCGAGATCCGCCGCCGCCAGCACGAGCGCGCCAAGCGCCGCCGCGAGCCAGAGGCGCGTGCCGTGCGAGCGCGCGCCGAGCATCCGCGCGAGATGCGGCGCCATCAGTCCGATAAAACCGACCGGCCCGACCGCCGCCACCGCCGCGCACGCCGCGAACGTCGCCACCGTCAGGACCAGCGGTCGCAGGACGGCGACCGGCAGGCCGAGCGCGACGGCCTGATCATCGCCGAGCGCGAGCAGATCGAGCGGACGCGCGAGCAGCACGAACACCGGCAACGCCAGCACGCACCACGGCACGAGCATCGCGACTTCGCCCCAGCTGCGCCCGTAAGTCCCGCCGATGAGCCACACGACAAAGCGCGCCGGCTGCACGCTTTGCTGCGTGATGAGCCATTGCGCGAGCGTCGTCCACAGCGTGCCGATCACGATGCCCGTCAACGCGACCGCGAGCGGCGCGTACTGGTGCCGCCGGTTGAACAGCAGCGTGAGGACGAGCGTCGCGCCGCCGCCCGCGAGCGCGGCAGCGGCAAGAATCGAGTGGCCGGCGAGCGGCCAGATCATCAGCACGACAAGCGTCGCGAGACCGGCGCCCTGCGTCACGCCAAGCACTTCCGGTCCGGCGAGCGGATTGCGCACGATGGTCTGCATCAGCACGCCGCTCGCCGCCAGGAGCGCGCCCGCGAGCAGCGCACACAGGAGCCGCGGCACGCGCAGATCGAAGAGCATCCGCGCGACGTCATCGCGATGGTTCAGCATGCCGAGCCAGCGGTCGGGGCCGAGCCAGGTCGCTCCCATCGATGCGCCTGCTGCGAGCACCGCGCAGGCCGCCGCGAGGAGGATCGCCGCGAGCACAGGCCAAGGCAGCGCCGTGAGCGCCCGGACGATGCGCGTGCCGCCCGCCGCCGACACGCGCTCCTGTCCGGCATGCAGCACACCCGACCACGCCGCGCCGCTGCGAATCATCGCAAGCATCAGCGGCGTGCCGATGAACGCGATCGCGACGCCCGTTGACAAGGTCGAATCGAGGTCGAGGGCAAGCACGGCGCTGTCGGTTGCCAGCACCAGCGCGCCACCCGCGAGCGCTGAAAGCGGCACGAGCGCGCCGAGTTTCGACGACTTCGCGCCGCGCACCTGTCGCAGCAGGTTCGGTGCGATCAGGCCGACGCAGGACAGCGGCCCGGCAATGCTCACCGCGACACTCGCGAAGCCGACCGCGACCGTCATCGCGGCGAGGCGCGTCGCATCGACGCGCACGCCGGCGGCGGCGGCCGCGTCGTCGCCGAGGGCGAGCGGGTCGAGCGGACGGATCACGAACGGCAGCGCGACGAGCGGCGCGACGAGCCAGCCAAGCGCGGCCTTCAAACCCGAGGCGCCCGGTTGATAGAGGCTGCCGCTCGCCCACAGCGAAGCGCCGACGACCGTCTGTTCGAAGAACGCGAGCAGGAGTGTCGTAATCGCGGAGAACAGCAGCATGCAAACGCTGCCCGCAAGCACGAGCCGTAGCGGCGTCGCGCGCCAGCCGCCCGCCGCAGCGGCGACGCAGCCCGCGGCGCCGAGGCCGCAGACGAACAGAAGCGGCACCGAAGCCGCGCCGACGAGCGACGGCGCGATCATCGCAGCGACGAGGCCAAGCTGTGCGCCGCCCGTGATCCCGAGCAGGTCGGGCGATGCGAGCGGGTTGCGGGTCATCGCCTGGAAGAGCGCGCCGGCCACCGCGAGACATCCGCCCGCGACGAGCGCCGCCGCGATGCGCGGCGCGTTCAGGTCGAAGAGAAAGATGCCAGCGAGCTGCTTCGCATCGCTGCCGGCGGGCGCGGCGAGCCATGCGTGAAGGTCGGGCGCGAGACGAAGCGCGGCCAGCGCCACGATCAGCAGGACGAGCGCCGCGCCAAGCGCGCCCACGTGATTCGGCGCGGCGAGGACGCGCGGCACTTCGCGACGCAGCCGCCGGCGGGTAGCGAGCGTCGTCATGCGGCGAGGTCTCCGTCCGATTGCTCCGCGCACAACGCTTCGGCCATCGCGGGCGCGCCATCGTAGGCCGGCACGCACATCGGCGCGCCCGTCTGCGGATGTGCGATGCGGAGCATCGGCACGCCGAAGGTCTCCTGCAGATGCCGCGGATCGAGCATCGCGTCGGGCGAACCCTGCGCGACGATGCGCCCAGCGCGCATCAGCACGATGTCGTCGCTGAAGGCCGCCGCCTGGTTCAGGTCGTGAAGCACCCAGACGATCGTCAGCCCGCGTTCGCGGTTCAGGCGCCGCAGTTCGCGCAGGATGTCGAGTTGATGGTGGATATCGAGATAAGTCGTCGGTTCGTCGAGCAGCACGATCGGCGCCTGTTGCGCGAGCGCCATCGCGATCCACGCGCGTTGCCGCTCGCCGCCCGAGAGCGCCGCGACATCGCGCGACGCATCCGTCGCGAGGCCGCTTGCCTGGAGCGCTTCGTCGATGGCCGCGTGGTCCGCACGCGTCAGGCCGCGCAGCCAGCCGCCATGTGCATAGCGCCCGTAGGCCACGAGTTCGCGCACGGTCAGGCCCGCCGGAATCTGGTTGAACTGCGCGAGCATCGTGAGCGTGCGCGCGAGCGCGCGCCGTCGCAGGCTTCCGAGTGGCGCGCCGTTCACTTCGACCTGACCCGATCGCGCGGGCTGCAGTCCGGCGAGCGTGCGCAACAGCGTGCTCTTGCCGCAGCCGTTCGGACCGCACAGCGCGGTGATGCGCCCGCCGGCGATCTGCAGGTCGAGCGAATCGAGCACGACATTGTCGCGATAGCCGACCGTGAGCGCACGGGCGGCGAGTGCTGCACGAGCCGTCATCGTTGCGCCGTCCCGTCGCGCTCCGGCGGCTCCCGATAACTGCGCGCCATCGCGACGACGACCTTGCGCGGACCTTCGAACGGATCGCGCGCGTGCGCGGCGAGCATGTTGTCGAGCGTCAGCACGTCGCCGGTGAGCCACGGAAAAACGACGCGCTGCTGATCCAGCACGCCGCGGATTTCGGCGAGCGCACCGGCTTCGAGCGGCGCGCCGTCGCCGTAGTACACGTTGCGCGGCACGTTCTCCAGACCGACCGCATCGACGAGCGCTTCCTGCATGTCTTCGTCGAGCGCGGACAGGTGAAAGAGATTCGCCTGGTTGAACCACACCATGTCGCCCGTGCGCGGATGGTGCGCCACCGCCTGGCAACGCTCCTCGGTGCGCAGCAGCAACTCGCCGTCATCGCTTTCGCGCCAGGAACACGCGATACCGCGCGCCGCGCAGATGCGCTCGACTTCACGCGGATCGTCCGAGCCGAACGCCTGCTCCCACGGCAGGTCGAGGCCCTGCCCGAAGTTGCGCACGTAGCGCAGTTCGCGCTTCGCGAAGCGCGCGACGAGCGCGGGATCGAGCGCGCGATAAATCGCGCGGCTGTCTGCGATCGGCGTCGCGCCGCCCGAACGGGCGGCCAGCGCGCAATGGAACCAGATGCGCATCGGCCATTCGCGCGTGTACGACTGCTCGTTGTGCAGCGGAATCGAGCGGTGCGGCGGATATTCGGTCGACGTGTAGACGGCGCCCTCGACCTGGCTGCGCGGCGTCGACGCGAATTCGTAGCCGATCAGCGGATCGCCGAACGCGGCGGCAAAGCGCTGGAAGACCTCGATCGACTCGACGCGAAAGCCGGTGAACAGCACGCCGCCGGCGCGCTCGAGCGTATCGCCGACGATCGCCCTCAGGAGCGGCGCCGCTTCGGCAAGCGACAGGTCCGCGCCCGCGCGCGGCGCGACGACGGTCGGCAGGCCAGGCTCGATGCGGAGCTCGGCGAGCGCTGGCGCCGCGGCGGAAAGTTGGGTCATGCGAAGTCCTCGTGCGGAATCGTTTGCGCGACGCGTCGGCTTTTCGGGCCGGAATCGTCAGGACGCGCGGGGTTTGCGCGCTGCGTCGTCCATGTGGCGGCGCAGGCTCGCGGGACGCATGTCGGTCCAGGCGGTTTCGATGTACGCGAGACAATCGGCCTTCGGACCGCGCATGCCCGCTTCGCGCCAGCCCGCGGGCACGGCACGGAAAGTCGGCCAGATCGAGTACTGTTCTTCGTCGTTCATGACGACGGTGTAGACGAGATCGTCCCCTTCGTTTGCGGCGACTGCGGTTGCGGATGGCTGGGCCTGAGTCATGATCGGTGGCTCTGTCGGAGTGAATTCAATGGGAAAGGCTGCGGAATGGCTGCGAAGGACCCGTTGCTGGCGGGACGTTGAAACGCCGCCTTCATCGAATAGACGTTTGGCGCGCGCGCTTTTTTACCGGCGACGGGCGCGGCCGCCGAGAAACGCCGGGCAGGCAAGGTTGCGGTCGCAGGCGTCGAGGCAGTCGGCGCAGTGTTTCTGCGCGTCGCGGACCATGAAGTGAACGAGCGTCTGCGAGACGTTCAGCGCGCGCGCCGTGCTTTGCAGCGTTTCCTCGGAAAGCCGCACCATCTCGAACGCGGTCCGGCTCCGCGCCGGCAACTGCGCGAGCGCGTCGCAGACGTGGCGCAGCGTATCGCGCGCCTGCACTTTCGCCTCGGGCGTCAGTTCCTGCGACGGCACGTCGAGGCCGTCTTCCTCGTCGGCGTGATAGATGTTTTCGAGGCTCTGCCGGCGACAGGCGTCGATCGACGCGTTGCGCACCATGCGCGCGATATAGCCCATCGGCTGGCGCACCGCATCATGCTCGGAGAAATCGATGAGCTGAACGAAGACGTCATGAACCACATCCTCCGCCCGGCTCGCACAACCGACAAAACCGCGCGCCACGTTCACGAGCATCTGCCGGTTCGCAATGGCGACCTCGAGCAGGGACTGCTGGGCTTTCGGCGTTGCCTTGTCTGGTGCCGGACGCCAGTACTTCTGCCGCGCGGTGACGAGCGGTGGTCGCGGTGAAATTGCAGGACGTTTCGAAGGTGCCAGCGGGGCGCGCATCTGAGACATGAAGTTGCTCCACAGTCGTAGGACAATCCGCAACTTAACGTAAACGCGAATCATTCTCAACTTCTGCGCGATGCGCACTCGTTCGGACGCGCCTGCCTCTTTTGGTCTCGCACTTGCTGGTATTGAGAAAGCGCGCAATTCGGCCCGCCCGGCTCGTACAGGCGACCGGCGAGCCGAATCGACTTGGCTTTTAACCGAGCGCCATCATCGGATCGGGCAATTTGCGCTGCATGATCGGCGCGAGCGCGGCGCCGATGGGATTTGCCTGCCGCTCGTCGACGAGATCCGCCAGCAGTTTCGCGAAGCGCGGCTCTTCGATGCCCGACACGATGTATTGCCAGCGATAGGCGTCGAGCATGCAGCCATCGATCGCTTCGCGTTCAGTCGGCGTGAACGCGCGGTCGCACTGGGCGCGGAAATACGCGGCGTCGGCTTGCGCCTGCTCCTGCAACATGCCGTCGATGCCCGCCAGCGCGATGAGATCGTCGACCGCCGCGTCGCGCGCGGCGTAGTCGAGCCGCGCATCTTCGCGCAGCAGTTCCAGTTCATCGATGATCGCGTGCTGCGATTCCTCTTTCCAGTGGAACAGGAATACGTCCTTGAAGAGCGGAGAGAGCGCCTCGTCGGCCTCCATGCTCTGCCGGTAATGCACCTGCGTGAAGATCTCGATGTGACACGTTAGCGCGAGAATCGCCCACGTCGATTTGCCGAGCACGAAGCGCGCGACATCGTCCGCGTCGGGAAGAAAGCGATATCCGTCCGCCATGCTTTCGGCTGCGAGCAGTTCGACGCGGCGAAACAGTTCCAGATGCTTGAGCTCCTCGTCCGTGAAGCGCACGACGGCCTCGAGCGCGATCTGGTCGCCGAGCGCGTGGTCGCCGCCGACTTCGAGCATCTTCGCGCCGATAAAACGTTCGCACAGCCGGAACATGTTGGCGTACGTGCGGCCCTGGATCTGCGACATCAGCGTGCGCGCGGCAGAATCAAGAAAGGGGAGCCGATCGACCTGCGACAGTCCGTCCGGGAGAAACTTGTGAGCGAAATCGAAGCGGCGCGCGCGAATGACGTCGCGGTCGATATCCCAGCGAATACGCTTCGACACCGCGATGCATGTGGCATAGCGTTGAGTTTGCGTTTCGTGTTGAACGGCTTGCATGTCAGGCTCCTGTGATCTTTGCTGCGATTGAAGAAGGGGTTGAGATGCGTGAATCGCATCGATCGAACGGGAGCAAGAGCACGTAAATCACCGCGACCGTTCAGGAACAAATTGTCCGGACGAAGCGACGGGCATGAGGCGAGAGTCCCGGAAGATCCGGGATCGGCTCGGAAAGGCGGGAGAAAGCAGGACGAGGGTCCGATGGGGATTGTTACGCGCCCCGTGGACGCTCGCTCAACCCGACGACGCGTCGAAGCCCGCCTTGCGGGCCAGGAGGATGGCCTGCGCGCGATTTTCCACTTCGAGCTTCGCGAAGATGCTCGTGATGTGATTGCGCACGGTTTTCTCGCTGAGGCCGAGACGGGCGGCAATCTGCGCGTTGTCGCGCCCGCCGGCGATCAGCTCGACGATGTCGCGCTCGCGGCGCGTGAGCATCGCGAAAGCGGGATCGGCCGGGGATGCCGCAGGCAGGAAAGCACGGAACTCCTCTTGCCAGCGCTGCCAGGCGGGCTCGTCCTCGAGCAGCAGATGGTTTTCGCTATCGAGCGGAACAAAGCGCGCGCCCGGAATCATGCCCGCGATCAGCCGGCTCTCCTCGAATGGCACGCGCGCGTCGGCGCTCGCGTGAAGCACGAGCGTCGGGCAGCGAACCTGTGGCAACAAATCGACGACGTCAATCTCATTGAATACGCGCATGATGCGCGCCGCGTTGTGCGGCGACGTCGACATGCGCTCGAGTTCGTTGAACCACCGATGCTGCTCGGCCGTGCCGCCGGGGATGAACTGCGTCGTGAAAAACTGCCGGAACGCGGGGTTCGTCTGGCCCCAGCCAAGTTCGGCGAGTTTGACCAGCGTTTCTGCTTCCTCGACTGCGTGCTGCGTCGCCTGGCGCCTGAGTCGGCCGCGCGCGTAACCGCCGTACAGGATCAGGTGCGTCACGCGTTCCGGATGCGCAATCGCGTAAGCAATCGAAATCGACGCGCCCTGGGAAATGCCGAGCAACGCAAAGCGTTCGATGCCGCTCGCATCGACTACCGCTTCCAGATCGCTCAGCCAGGCGCGAAAGGAGATGTCGTCGACTTCGCGGTCGGATAGTCCGCAGCCGCGCTGGTCGTAGCGCACGAGCCTGTGCTGCCGGCACAGTTCCGCGACGAGATGGCTCCAGACGGGGCTCTGCAAATCGAAGTCGAGGTGACTCAGCCAGTTTGCGGCCTTGATGATCGGCGGACCGCACCCGCAGTTCGCGTAGGCGATACGCACGTTATCCGCGCCGGTGCAGAGTCGGATGTGCTGCGTGAGCGGCGCGGCGGGCGCGGGCATGGGTTTCGGAGGTCGGGTCGCGATGGGTTGGGCGAGATGCTTTCGAATAGATTAGCAACCGAAGCGACGGCGGTCGAGACGCTTGGCGTTCTTTTAATGCGAACGCGTTTCGGCAGGTGATGTAACGAAAATCACAAATACCGTGTCGATTGAGACGATCTGGGATGATGTTCCGAGAATTGGCAAATTTGCGTCTAGACCGAAGCTTCAAATCGAGCTGGTCGACGTACGTTCGTGAAACATGCTTAGGAAGTTCACGTAACAGTTTGATTTTTAACGACTCTATAGAATAACCGAAAAATGCCTGTTGTTTCACGGGCGTCGCGAAGACTCTTGGCGCCGCGTGCGTCTGTCGTTTTCTCCAGCGTAGGAGGGATTTGCGAGCGTCGCGGCAAGATACCTGACCTCAGGTGCCGACGAGGTATCCGGACACGTGACGACTACTCCACCTGAGTTGTCCATGACGGCACGAATCGCAGTCGACGACCGAATCTAGCGCTCACGCGTCCCCGCAATCCCACGGCAAACCTCGCGTTTACCGGACGCGAACCGCAAAACGCCGCCGAAGCCGCTCAATTGGCCCGCGCCGCCACAACACTTCAGAGTTTACTTGAGGTTTACCAGTTCGACGTTTATTCTTCGGTTTGCAGCATCTTCCACACAAACCGAAGAATTTTTTGCTTACCCAGGCCCGCCAGTGACTGCGAATTCCATGTTAAGCGCTCGGCTTCCCGAAGTCGACCAATCCGTTTCGATAGAAACGCTCTTGGGAGTGGCTGCCCAAGCCACTGATATCCTTAACCAGATTCGCGATGCGATGCTGGAGCCGTATCCGCGAAAGAGTGCGCCCACTTACACCAGTTCGCAGGTCGCATCGCTTTGCGGCCTGGACAAGCAACGCTTTCAGTATCTCACCACCAAGGGCGAACTGCCGCCGGGAACGTCGAAGGGCGCCGGACGCAGCAAGGAATTCACGCTGGCGGAAACGCTGACGTGGGTTCACGCGACGTCCGAACGGTCGAGACGACCCGAGGGTAAACGCGGACGTATCGTGACGGTCGCCAACTTCAAGGGCGGCGTGGCGAAGACGACGACTGCGGTGTCGGCCGCACAGGCTCTAACGCTACTTGGCCGCCGGGTGCTCGTGATCGACTGCGATCCGCAGGGCACGACTACGCAGTTGTGCGGCTGGGCTCCGGACGCCGAGATTTCCGATGACCAGACGCTGCTTCCGCTCATCTATGGCGATCAGACTACATTGCATTACGCGGTGCAGGAGACGTACTGGCACAACCTCGATCTGATTCCGGCGTCCTCGTCCTTGTTCGACGCGGAGTTCGAGATCCCTGCGAAGGTTCTCAACGACAGCACCTTCGAGTTCTGGGAAATCGTGCGCAAGGGATTGATGCCGCTTGCGGCGGAGTACGACGTCATCGTCATCGATACGCCGCCTGCGCTCAGCTACCTCACCATCAACGCGCTGCTCGCCTCCGACGCGATCCTGCTCCCCTGCCCGCCCGAGGCACTCGACTTCGCCAGCTCCACGCAGTTCTGGCACCTGTTCGCCGACATCGCCAAGAAACTCCCCGGCGTGCTGGAGCAAAAGCGCTTCGACTTCGTCAACGTCATCATGACGAAGGCTAAGTCGGACGATGTCTCGCGCGTCGTTCGCGGGTGGCTGCAGAAGGCGTACGGGGATCGCGTGCTGCCTTTCGAGATCCCTGAGTCGACGGTTCCGAAGGGCGCGTCAGCACAACTTTCCACGGTGTACGACCTTTCGAAGCCGGATGGAAGCACGGCGGCGTACAACCGCTTCAAGGAGCCGCTGGATCGACTGGCGGAGCACCTGGACGCTCAGTTCGTCCGCTCGTGGAATCAATCGGAGGATTAAATGGGCATCGGGGACAGACTACTCGCCAAGACGGCGAACATCGGATCGAGGCCTTCGGAATCCGCTCCGCAGAAGACCAACGACTCGGAGCCCCGGACTTCGCCGGGTCGGTTGATGGATGCGCAGAACCGAATCAATTCCGCCCATGCACGGATCAAGGAACTCGAAACACAGCTCGCGGAAAAAGCTGCGCTCGAAGTCAGCCTCGACTCATTGGTCGAGGTGAACGGACGCCGTCGCAAGCTGACGCAGGAACAGTTTCAGGAACTCAAGAACAACTTGGCGCAGCACTCGCTCGCGACGCCCATCCTCGTACGCACCCTGCCTGACGACCGATTCGAGATCGTTGCCGGTCACAACCGCGTGGCGGCGTATCGCGAATTGGGTCGCAAAAGCATTCGGGCGAACATCGCGTCGATCGAAGAAGGCGAGATTGAGTTCGCGGCCTTCTTTTCGAATCTGCTTTCACCCTCGCTGACAGACTTCGAGAAGTACTGGAATTTCAAACGACTTCAGGAGATATCCGGGTTGTCGCGCGCCGAGATCTCGGAAAGCGCGGGCTTGAGCAAGAGTCACGTAACGCGGATTTTTTCGTTCGACGCACTCCCTGACGCCGCGAAGACCGCGCTTGCGGAAAAGCCAGAAAGACTGGGAAGCAACGCCGCACAGAAGCTCGCAGCTCTGGCGGAGTCCGGGAAAGCAGAGAAGGTCGTTGAAGCGATCCGCAGGCTGGTGGACGACGAGAGCTTCACACAGGATCGCGCGGTCGCGCTCGCAACGGAAAAACCTCGCGTGATCACGACAGCGCCAACCGTCATCAAGCGTGGGAAGCGGAAGGTTTGTGAAGTATCGGCTCGCAGCGGTGTCGTCGGCGTTCGATTTTTCGAAAAAGACGCGTCCGAAGCTGAATTGTGGGCCCAACGGATTACCGACTTCATCAATCAGTCTCTAGCGGACGCCGCAGACGACTGAGTGCCTAGTAGATTTTTGAATGAAATCAGTAAGTTAGCATCTCTTCATCGCGACGCAAAACTCGAACCTAGTAGAGTTCTCTTAAGAATCAACTAGTTACGAACAACACTTAACAAAGGTTAGCCATGTAGTCAAACCTGCTTCAGAAAGACAAAAGCCTTCGGCGCCAACCGAAGGCTTTTGAATATCGGGCTTAACTGTCGTTCGCCCGTTACGCTTCCCGACGCCAATCGGGTCACGAGTGCACACCTCGAAGTGTAGCGAATAGCGTTCGCCAGTCAAGCGTTTGACTTCCATTTTTCAGAAATGGGCGACTGGACATGCTTATCGCGCAACTTCCCGTTGCTGGCGAGGATGATGATCGTCTTCGCACACCCAAATCGAACAATTCAGGCCAGGATCAAGCGGCGCTCGACGAGTACGCCTGCGACCGATCAAACCTTCCTTGGGTCATTTTCCGCGCCGCTCACCGAGCGAATCACATCGCCGCACTGCCCGCGCGTTCGCGATCATTGCTCGCGGCCCTGGCGCGTACGGTCGACGCAAACCGTCCTTTCGCAGCCATCTTCGCTCGTCGCGAGCTCCTCACCGGCCGCGCGCTGCAATCCATGCGTACGTTCTACCGCAGCCTCGACGACCTCGAAGGCGAAGGGTTTATCACCCGTCCTCCTCAAAAACGGCACGGGGACGCCGGCCTGTTCGGCCGCGCGTACCTCCATCTCACAGAGAAGGCCGCAGCGCTGCTAGGGCTTGTCGACGAACCGGCTGCGCCCGCAGATCAGTCGACACCGACTTCGGCCGCTCAGGACCGCAGCGATTCGACGAGCCTTTCTTTGCGAACACCGTGTGTCACCGTGGCAGACGGCGCTATATATAAGGATCTATACCCCAATAATCAAAAGAGACAACCGGCGACGCTCCCGACCGACCTTCACCGCCTGCTGAGCCTGGGCTTTCATCAATTCTTGATTTTCAAGTTGATGCGCGAAGCGCGCCTGCAATCCAAACGCCTGTCCGATGTGGTCGAAGTCACCTGGGACCATCTGAAGCAAGCCAAACGTCCGATCAGTTATCTCCGCGCCCTGCTGCGCTCCCCGGTCGACTTTACACATCAGATTCGCGCGAAGGTTTTTGCTCGTGCCGAAATCGAAAGAACGCAGGTGAAAGCCTTGCAAACGAAAGACACGGTTCAGCGTCATGCTGGCGCGACGTTCTTCGATAGCGCGAACGAACGGCGCTTCGTACTTTCCGCGGATGGGCTCGAGATAACCGTCCATCACTGTCGCGAATCGAAGCCACGCGTACGGATCGGCAACTGGGCGGAAGAATTCGCCGCCGCTCTTGGAGGTGGCATGCTCGAACCCGCGACACCGCAACGCGAATTTATCTTTACATCCAAGCTTGCGTCGGTTGTTCCTGCGTCGACGACGGAACGCCAGTCAGCCACGCGAGACAAGCCCGCGCCGGCTCGTGCGACAGTGATCGCCCAAAGTTTGAACGATATGAAGCGTCTGCTGCGGCAGGCAGGTGTCGGCGAGTCCACATTCGTACGTCGAAACACACGCAATGGCTCTCACACCGTGGCAGCCACGTCGAAGGGGAAGTAAAGTGTCCTTCTTTCTCTTGCACGGCAAAACCCTACAAAACGGGACTCTGGCGAAGCCGGAACTCGCGTCCAGGACGAAGTGGGTCAGTCATGGTGTGGAGAACAGAAAACCCGCGATGGTCTCGATTGCACTCTCAGCGTAAGCAACTGAAGTTCTACGGCCAACCACTACTAAGTTATCCGAAATAAAAGAGCCAAGAAGCGCGCGTCTTCGAGCGATCGCACACAGCACGGACTTGCGATCGAGGTTTTCCTACTCCGTTCGTTAATCAACCTAAAGGCAACAATGCATCTTCCCGGACGACTCACCTGATCGCCTCCCGGCCCTGTCTATGAAACCGTGCCATCATTGCCAGCAAAGGCGTCCAACGCGCATGACCAACCTGACAGTTCACCTATGATCCAGTTCTACTATCACCCGTCGCCGAACCCGGCGAAAGTCGCGCTGATGCTCGAAGAAACCGGCTTGCCTTATGAACTCGTGCCCGTCGACACCCGCAAGGGCGAGCAGCATGCTGCCGCCTTCACGGCGATCAACCCGAACGCGAAGACCCCGGCATTGGTCGATGGTGAAGCGATGGTTTTCGACAGCAACGCGATCCTGCTCTATCTTGCCGAGAAAACCGGTCGCTTCCTCCCAGCCAACGCGCCGGAGCAACGCGCGCAGATGTATTCCTGGCTGATGTTCGTCGCCACTGGCGTCGGTCCATATTCGGGGCAAGCTGTTCACTTCAAGCACTTCGCGCCCGCGCCCAAGGAATACGCGGTCAATCGATACGATTTCGAAGCCTGGCGTCACTGGAACATACTCGATGCAAGACTCGCTCAGCAGCCTTATATGCTGGGTGACGACTACACCATCGTGGATATGGCGGTGTGGGGTTGGGCCCGCGTGGTGCCGTTCGTGCTCGGGGCCGAGGCTTGGGACAAATTGCCGCACGTAAGACGTCTCTTCGACGAAATCAACCTCCGTCCGGCGGCGGCTCGTGCCGAAGCGCTTCGGACGGCGCATCAATTCAAGACCGAAATGGACGACGCAGCACGCCGTGTTCTGTTTCCGCAGAATGCGCGTCTTGAATCGTGAAGCAATCAAATAGCTTAAGGGTCCGATCAGTTCAGCGAGTCAATCCATCGCGTTCCTTAATCCCGATTAACTTTTCCCTTGCTGCGACGCAACAACCGTTGCTATAATTAAAGGTTGCGCGTTTTTGCGCATGGTTTCAAACCGGCTCGCCCGATTCGCGGGCCGCGTTCTTTGCTCGTTGCGATCCTGGAAGTCGAGGGGCGCCTCGCGTCGTGAATTCGGCGCAAGGGGCGCGACGCCTGTAGCAAATGCCCGCGCAAGTGCGCGAGGCGGCTGCAAGAGGCGACGCCTGGCCCCCACACAGCCGATGGTCTCGTCATCGCCGAGCAAACCTGTCGAGGAGAAAGTATGGCAAGTTTTGATCGGGAAGATTCAGGGCTGGAAGTCGTCGCATCCGCGCGGAAAACACCGGCCCGGCGCGCTTCGAAAGGGAAGGCCGCCGCCGCCCTTCCGGTGCTGGACGCAGCGTCCACGGCACTGCAGGACGAAGAGCGGCAGCGTCAGATGCGTGCGCTCATTCAGTTGGGGAAAGATCGCGGCTACCTGACCCATGCGGAGATCAACGATCACTTGCCCGACAACTTCGCGCAGACGGCCGCGATCGAAACCATTGTCAGCACGTTCAATGACATGGGCGTGGCAGTCTACGAGCAGGCTCCGGACGCCGAAACGCTGCTTCTGAACGACGCCGCGCCGGCTGCCGTGTCGGACGATCAGGCCGACGAGGAAGCTGAAGTCGCGCTGTCGACCGTCGACTCCGAATTCGGCCGCACGACCGATCCCGTGCGCATGTACATGCGCGAGATGGGCGCAACCGAACTCTTGACGCGCGCGGGCGAAATCGCGATCGCGAAGCGCATCGAAGACGGCCTGCACGAAATGGTTCAGGCGATCGCCGCCTGCCCGTCGACCGTTGCGACCCTGCTTGCCAACGCGGCACAGGTCGAATCGGGCGAAATGCGCATCGACGAACTCGTCGACGGCCTGAACGAGCAGGGCGACGAAGAAGAACTGTCGGCATCGGATTCGACGCCGAGCGCCGATATCGACACCGACGCATCCGACAGCGACGACTCCGACAGTGACAGCGACGACAGCGACCTCGAAGGCGCCGATTCGGGCAAGGCGAACGAAGCGCGCCTGAAGCAACTGACGAGCGACAGCCTCGCGATCTTCGCGCGCGTGCGCGAACGCTTCGAGCAGATGCCTGGCGGAAACGCAACGCCGGAGAAGGGCGCCGCCGCGTTCGCACGTGTGCGCGAAGAGATTCAGCGCGAACTCGCGCCGATCCGCTTCACCGCGCGCACGATCGACCGCCTGTGTGCCGACGTGCAGCAGCAGGTTGCGCAGGTGCGCGCCGTCGAGCGCCGCATTCTCCAGATCGCCGTGGACCGCTGCGGCATGCCGCGCGAGAAATTCGTCGAGACGTTCCCGGGTCACGAAACCGATCTCGGCTGGACCACGAAGGCGGCGTCGGCGACGGGTTCGCGCGAATACGGCGCGTCGCTCGAGCGCAGTCTGCCCGCGATCCAGGCCGAACAGCAAAAGCTGATCGACATCGAGGCGAGCGTCTCGCTGCCGCTGCAGCAACTGAAAAAGATCAACCGCCAGATGACGGCCGCCGAAGCGAAGATGCGTCAGGCGAAGCGCGAGATGATCGAGGCGAACCTGCGCCTCGTGATCTCGATCGCGAAGAAGTACGTGAACCGCGGCATGCAGTTCCTCGACCTGATTCAGGAAGGCAACATCGGCCTGATGAAGGCTGTCGACAAGTTCGAATATCGGCGCGGCTGGAAGTTCTCGACCTACGCGACGTGGTGGGTTCGTCAGGCCGTCACGCGTTCGCTCGCCGATCAGGCGCGCACGATCCGCGTGCCGGTGCACATGATCGAGACGATCAACAAGCTCAACCGCATCTCGCGCGAAATCCTGCAGCAGACCGGCCAGGAAGCGCATCCGGCCGTGCTCGCCGAGCGCATGGAAATGCCGGAAGAGAAGATCCGCGGCATCCTGAAGATCGCGAAGCAGCCGGTTTCGCTCGAAACGCCGGTCGGCGAAGATGCGGACGCAACGCTCGGCGACATGATCGAAGATTCGAGCGCGGCATCGCCGGCGGATGCCGCCGTGCACGCGAACATGCGCGCCGCAATCGACGATGCGCTCAACGCGCTGTCGCCGCGCGAGGCGAAAGTGCTGCGCATGCGTTTCGGTATCGATACGGCTTCGGACTACACGCTCGAAGAACTCGGCAAGCAATTCGACGTGACGCGCGAGCGTATCCGCCAGATCGAAAGCAAGGCGATGCGCAAGCTCATGCATCCGAGCCGCGCGGACAAGCTGCGTCCTTTCCTCGATCGTTGAGCAATCCTGGCGCGCTGGACCCGGCGCCAGTGTCAGCAGTCTCCCGCTCGTGAGCCGACCCGGCGCTCACGAGCGTTCATCCCCGATTTAAACCCCGCATTCCTCGCGCGCCGCAAAGCGCGCGGCGGATTGGCACGCCCGTCATTCCAGCATTTTGCGGTCGACGTTGCTCGACACGGTCGGCGTCGAGCACGACTCGAGCGCTGTGATCGCCTTTTTCGCAAGCGCCAGGGTTTCGTCGCAAGCGGGACGATCGCTGAATATCGCGCATCCGCCGCCGGCGTTCACCTTCGACAACGCTCGCCGCACGCGGTCGAGCGCAGCGTTCGCTGAACCCGCGTCGGCGATGAGTGCCGCTATATTGAACGCGCTTCCGGAAGCCGTCTCCACCCAGTTCGGGCACGCGGCTTCAGCCTGCGCCAGCGCCGAGAACAAGAGCGCAAAGAGGCCGGCGACCCAGAACCAGTGACGCCGCGGTCCAGCGGAAAAGGGTTTCATGATGATCCCCGCTACAAGAGTGCAGCCGCGCTTGCCGATGAAGGTCGCGAGCAGGCGCCCCGCGTGACCGCGCGCGACGTGACTGCATACATATACGGCCCGCGATCATCAGTGGATGTTGTCCACAGTTTCTGTTGGCAAACTTGTGGATATCCTGCCTGAGATTTCGACAAGGCACTGATACGAAAGAAGATTCGCCGCACGAACGATCGGTTGGCAGCAACGCGGATAGGCGTGTCGGAACGAAGCGATCCGAGGAAAGCTGTCACGGACAGCTTCCATGCAAACCACGGTAGCGATTCAAAAAACGCGAAGCAAGCGCGTCTCGCTGCGCTGCAACGGGAGCGAACGCCCCATCGGTAGCCATGCCTTGTCGGGGATGCCATCGCGTGGACAAAGTGGCATAACTCCGGCTGGGCGCGGCAAAAACCGATCGACAGAAGCTGTGTCCGACCAATCCACTCTTCCGACGAATTCGGCAACCGAGACCGAAGCCGTCCCCAACAGGAGGGCAACATGGCGAACATCAAGATTTCAGTCATCAACGCGAGCACGGTCCTGACCGATGCCGAGGTCAAGGCCGCAATTCCGGCCTTGCAAAAGCAGGTGCACGAGCATTTCGCGCCGGCCTGGGGTGTCGACGCCGATCTGACCTTCGTGCGCAAGAAGGGCAAACCGGCTGCGCGCAGCTGGTGGCTCAGCATTCTCGACAACTCCGATCAGGCGGGCGCGCTCGGTTATCACGATGTGACGAACGAAGGCCTTCCGCTCGGGAAGGTCTTCGCAAAGACCGATCAGCAATTCGGCAACAAGTGGACCGTCACGGCGAGCCACGAACTGCTGGAAATGCTCGCGGACCCCGAAATCAACCTGACGGTATTCGTGCAGCCGAGTGCGACGCAAGGCGTGCTCTACGCGTACGAAGTCTGCGACGCCTGCGAAGCCGACAATCTCGGCTACGACATCGACGGCGTTACCGTGTCGGACTTCGTGTTTCCGTCGTGGTTCGAGCCGTCGCGGCCGGCCGGCACGCGTTTCGACTATGGCAAGCATCTGAAGAAGCCGGTGCCCGCGCTCGCGCCGGGCGGCTACATCGGCGCGTTCGACGTGACGTCGGGCGGCGGCTGGAATCAGATCAACGCGCAGAAAGTGCCGGCGACCTATCAGATGCGCGCGAAAGTCGGCACGCGGCGCGAGCGTCGCAGGACGCCGCGTGATCAGTGGCTCAAGAGCCGCGCGGCATTCAAGGGAGCGTGAGGCGCTGCCGACGCGCGCACCCGAGCCGCGTCGGCACGCTGACATTCACACGGCGAAAGCCTGCACCGCCGTTCTGAGCTGGCGCGCTTCGGCATCGAGCGCGCCGGCCGCCGACGCCGCGTTCTGCACGAGTGTCACGTTCTGCTGCATGACGCGATCCATCTGCGAGACGGCGCCGTTCACCTGATCGATGCCGTCGCTTTGCTCGCGCGACGCCGTCGCTATGGCGTCGATCAGCGACGAAACACCGTTCACCGAGCCCAGCAATTCTGCGAGCGTCGCGCCCGCCTGCCGCACGGCAGCGCCGCTCGAATCGACTTGCGTGGTCACTTCGCTCGTAAGCGTGGAAATCTGCCGTGCCGCATCCGACGAACGATGCGCGAGCGCCCGCACTTCCTGTGCGACCACCGCAAAGCCTCGCCCGAGCGATCCGGCGCGCGCCGCTTCGACCGACGAGATGGTTTGCAGCGCCTTCGCGCTTCCTTCGAAAACCTGGCGCAGCGTCGCATTGCCCTGCGCGACGCCGAAGAGCCCGGCGGCGCCTACGACGATCGTCACGGCCGCGACAGCGCCCGTGACGATCCATAGACGCGTCCTGACAGTGAGCTTTGTCATTCCCGTTGAGATCTGGTCTGTAGATGATTTTTGTGGCCGCTGCGCGAGCAGGGGAGAGCGCACTCTACAGAAAGAAAGCGACCATTCGATGACAACGGGATTCAACGCATCGACGGGACGCGCTCAGTTGCGCTTCGGAATGTCGAGCGCCCGCACGACGGCCGGCCGCGCGAGAAACGCGTCGAGCACCCGCGTGACATTCGGAAACTCGGCCATGCCGACCAGGTCGCGCGCCTCATAGAAGCCGCCGAGATTGCGCACCCACGGAAAGACGGCCATGTCCGCGATGGTGTATTCGTCGCCCATGATCCATTCGCGGCCCACGAGACGCTGTTCGAGCACGTTGAGCAGCCGCTTCGATTCCGCGACGTAGCGATCGCGCGGGCGCTTGTCCTCGTATTCCTTGCCCGCAAACTTGTGGAAGAAGCCGACCTGGCCGAACATCGGGCCGATGCCGCCCATCTGGAACATCAGCCACTGGATCGTCTCGTAGCGGCGCGCGACATCCTGCGGCATGAACTGGCCGGTCTTGTCGGCGAGATAGATCAGGATCGCGCCCGACTCGAAGAGCGCGAGCGGCTTGCCGCCGGGACCATCGGGATCGAGGATCGCCGGAATCTTGTTGTTCGGGCTCACCGACAGGAACTCGGGCGTCATCTGGTCGCTGGCATCGAAGCGCACCAGATGCGGCTCGTAAGGCAGGCCGGTTTCTTCGAGCATCGCCGATACCTTGACGCCGTTCGGCGTCGGCAGCGAATAGAGCTGGAGCAGTTCGGGGTGCAGGGCGGGCCACTTCTTCGTGACGAGAAAGTCGGAAAGATCGTTCATCGGGTCCTCGGGCTATGAATGGTGTGCGGCACGTCGTGCGTGCCGGGCAGGTCGTCCAATATAAACACTCCCGCAGCGCTTGTCTTTTCGCGCCCCAGCCGCGTTCGACACATGTATTCATCTAGACGTCTCGCCAGCGTCACCTGCACGTCATCTTGCATTCCTAGAATCTCCCGAACGTTTCAACGCGCTTAGACCATTTCGAGGAAATCATGGATGCAATTCGCATCGAGCGTCTTTCGAAGACGTTCGGCAATGGCCGCAAGGCACTCGACTCCATCGACCTGAAGGTGGGCACGGGAGAAATGGTCGCGCTGATCGGCGCGTCGGGCTCGGGTAAGTCGACGCTGCTGCGCCATATCGCAGGCTTCACCGCGCCGGATCTTGAGCCGTCGCACATTACGCTGCTCGGGCGGCCGATCCAGCAGAACGGCAGGATCGTGCGCGAAGTGCGGCGGATCCGGCGCGATGTCGCGTTCGTGTTCCAGCAGTTCAATCTCGTCGGGCGACTCAGTGTGCGCACCAACGTGCTGATCGGCGCGTTGTCGCGCGTGTCGCTGTGGCGGCGTCTCGTCGGGCGCTTTCCAACTGTCGAACGCGAACTGGCGATGCAGTCGCTCGTGGCGATGGGGATCGGCGAACACGCGAACGAGCGCGCGAGCACGCTCTCCGGCGGCCAACAGCAACGCGCCGCACTCGCGCGGGCGCTGGTGCAGCGCGCGCGCATCGTGCTTGCCGACGAGCCGATCGCCTCGCTCGATCCCGAGTCGTCGCGTCGCGTGATGGACCTGCTGCGCTCGCTCAACGAGGACCACGGGCTGACGGCCGTCGTATCGCTGCATCAGATCGACGTGGCGATGAAGTATTGCGCGCGCACGGTTGCGTTGCGCGACGGCCGTGTTGTCTTCGATGGCCCGACCGACCACCTGACGCCCGCCGTCTTGCGCGATCTGTACGGCGCGGCAGCGGACGAACTGCTGACCGATGCCGAAGCCGCCGAGCGCGATGCCGCCTGGGAAAACGCGCGCCGCGCGGAGCGCGTTCAGGCCCGCAGCAATGAAGCGTCCGCACATTCCGCAGCATTCGCTTCGGCGGCCTCCGCCGCCGGTTCCTGATTCGAACCTCTGCCTTCTCACAGGACCTCATCACATGAAAACGTTCCGCCATTTCCTCGCCGGCACGGCGCTTGCCGCTTCGTTCATCACGCATGCCGCCTACGCGGAGACGCTCAACTTCGGCATCATCTCCACGGATTCCTCATCGGCGCTCAAGCAGCGCTGGCAACCGCTCATCGACGATCTCAACAAGCAGACCGGACTCGACGTCAAGGCGTTCTTCGCGACCGATTACGCGGGCATCATCGAAGCGATGCGCTTTAACAAGGTGCAGATCGGCTTCTTCGGCAATGCGTCGGCGATCGAAGCCGTCGATCGTTCGAATGGCGAGGTGTTCGCGAAGGTGAAGTACAAGAGCGGCGAGGCGGGCTACTACTCGCTCCTGATCACGAACGTGAACAGCAAATGGAAGAGCGTCGATCAGGTGCTGAAGAACAGCCGAGAGATCAATCTCGGATTCGGCGATCCGAACTCGACGTCCGGCACGCTCGTCCCGTCGTACTACCTGCTCGCGAAGAACGGGCTTTCCGCGAAGACTTCGTTCAAGAGCGTGCTGCCGTCGAGCCATGAAGCGAACCTGCTAGCGGTCGTCAACGACAAGATCGATGTCGCGACCAACAACACCGACATGCTCGATACGCTGAAGGCGCAGCATCCGGACCGGTATAAGGAAGTGCGCGTGCTGTGGAAGTCGCCGCTGATTCCTTCGGACCCGCTCGTATGGCGCCGCGACTTGCCGCAGGCGACCAAGGACAAGCTGCGCAGCTTCTTCGATCACTACGCCGAAAAGGACCCGCGCGAGCAGGCGATCATGCATGCGATCTCGGGCTATTCGGGATTCGCCGACTCGTCGAATGCGCAGCTCGTGCCGATCCGTCAGATGGCGCTGTTCCAGAAGAAGGAACAAGTGCGGAGCGACGCGCACATGTCCGACGCCGACAAGAAGACGCAACTCGCGACGCTCGACCAGAAGCTTTCCGAACTCGACACCGTGGCGGCCAAGTGATGAACTCCGTCGATGCATCGCGGCTCGGAAGCACGTCCGCATCTGTCGCAAGCAAACGAAGCTGGGCGTCGATGCTCGGCTGGATCGCGCTCTTCGCGGTGCTCGGCCTGTCGTGGCAAAGCGCCGACATGCGCCCGCTCGATCTGCTGCGCGATCCCGGCAACATGGTGCGCTTCGGCCGCGACTTCTTTCCGCCCGACTTCGCCGAGTGGCGCACCTACCTGCACGAGATGATCGTGACGCTCGCGGTCGCCATCTGGGGGACGGCGCTCGCGCTCGTGTGCGCGGTACCGTGCGGATTGCTCTCGGCGCAGAACATCGCGCCCGTGTGGATCGCGCAGCCGGTGCGCCGCATGATGGATGCGTGCCGCGCGATCAACGAGATGGTGTTCGCGATGCTCTTCATCGTCGCGGTCGGACTCGGGCCGTTCGCCGGCGTGCTCGCGTTATGGGTGCACACGACGGGCGTGCTCGCGAAGCTCTTCGCCGAAGCGGTCGAAGCCATCGACGCGCGGCCCGCCGAAGGCGTGCGCGCGACCGGTGCGAGCGGTCTCGATGAGATCGTCTACGGCGTGTTGCCGCAAGTCATGCCGCTGTGGATTTCGTTCGCGCTGTATCGCTTCGAATCGAACGTGCGCTCGGCGATGGTGGTCGGCATGGTGGGCGCGGGCGGCATCGGCGTCGTGCTGTATGAGGCGATCCGCTCGTTCAACTACGCGCAGACCGCTGCGGTGATGCTGATGGTGATCGTCATCGTGTCGCTGATCGATCTCGGCTCCGCGTGGGTGCGCGAACGCGTCATCTGACGCGGCGGGCGGCGGCGGTCAATCCGCCGCGCCGATCGTCTCCAGCAGTCGACGGCCCGCGTCGGCGAGCAGGCCCGAGTTGTCGATCGTGATGAAATGCGCTTCGTCTGGCAGCACGAGGGAAGGGCGCCGCGCGAGCCGCGCCTCGATCTGGCGAGCGTCTTCGCGTCCGCGCCGTGCGAGCCGTGCGGCGAGTACCGAAGGACTCGCGTCGATCTGCACGAACTGAGCGCCCGGATAGCGCGCGAGCGCCGCGTGTGCATGCTGACGCGAGCCGTTCACGACCACCGGCATGCCGCGTTCCAGCCACATGTCGATTTCCACGCCGACGCCGTATCGCAGCCCGTGGCTTTCCCAATGCAACGCGAACAGCCCGCGCGCGAGGCGCGTGGCGAATTCGTCGTGCGTGAGCGCGATGTGATTCTCACCGTCCGACACCGGGCGCGTGATGTATCGATGCGAAAACATCACGCGTGCGCCGATGCGCTCGCGCGCGAAGCCGAGCAGCGAATCCTTGCCCGCGCCCGAAGGGCCCATTACGTAGATCAATCGCGCGCCTTTTGCCTTGCTCATGCCGGGTCCTGTGCAGTGTCGAAGGGGAGGCGCTGCCACAGCATGAAGGGCGCGCCCGGTTGCGGTTCCGCGAAGAGCGCCGCGCCGTGCAGCGGCAGCAGGCCGAGTGTTTCGACGCGCTCCGTCCAGTGCGATGCGATGGCTTGTCGCGCGCTGGCGTCGTCGAGCGAATCGGAGAGCGTCATGTGGAAGCGGTATTCGTCGAGCACGTACGGGTAGCCCCATTCGCGCAGCATGGCGATCTGCTGATCGCTCATGCCTTCGACGATGCGGCGTTCGCGCTCGGCCTCGGACGGCATCGCGCGCACGGAGCCGAGCGCGTGAAGCGCGCTGGCGGCGATGTCGCGCACCGCCTGGTCGTCCTGCGTGGCCGAAGGACGCAGCGCGACGAAGCGGCCCATTTCGGCGACCGCGACGGGCATCGAAAAAGGCTTGATGCGGCTCGCCCATTCGCGCGCGGCCACGAGCACGTCGAGCGGCGTCGCGCCTTCGGCGCAGCGGAACGGCGCGACGAGCGTCGCATGCCAGCCATAGCGTCGCGGGGCGCGGGTCAGGCCGCGCACACCGAGGCCGAGCGCGGCGAGTTCGCGCGGTGCAGGCCGATGATAAACGCGCGCGCTCTCCGGATCGCGCCCGAGCCACTCGCAGCCCGCGCGCCACCACGAAGAGTCGGCAGGCGGAGCGTAGTAGAGCGCGATGCGCGCGTTCGGGCCGACGACGGCGTGCCTGGCGACCTCGCTCATGCGTCGTGCTCGACCATCAGTTGCACGCGGTCGGCGGCGAAATGCGTGATGCCGTACTTGATCGGCACGCCTGTTTCGTCGACGTCGACGTTCTCGACCCACATGACCGGCTGCTGGCGATTGATCTGCAGACGCCGCGCGACATCCGACGAAGGCAGCACGCTGCCGATGCGGCTCCACTTGCGCGTGTAGTCGACGACGCCGTATTCCGCCAGCGCCGCCGTGATGCCGCCCGCCGATTCGATCGTCGCGGGCAGGTCGGCGAAGCGTGCGGCCGGGTACCAGTTGCGCGCATAGGTGATCGGCACGCCGTCGGAATCGTGGCGTGACTCGATCTGGTAGACGAGCGCGCCTGCGCGGATGTTGAGCGCCTTGGCGACCGTCGGGTCGGCCTTGGTTTTCTCGGCGGATAGCACGACGCCTGCGCTCGTGTGATGCTGCTGCTGCAGGTTCTCCGTGAAGCGCGTGCGCTTGCCGATCCGGTAATCGATCGCACCGGGCTGCACGAACGTGCCGCGTCCCTGCTCGACGCTGACGAGGCCGGTCGCCGCGAGCCGCAGCATCGCGCGGCGCACGGTGTGACGGTTGACGTCGAAGCGCCGCGCGAGTTCCGCCTCGCTCGGCAAGCGGCCTTCGTCCCCGAAGCCGTGCGCCGCGATTTCCGCCGAGAGTATCTGCTCGATCTGCCGCCAGACGGCGACGCCCGCGCCGCGCTCGACCGCTGTCCCTGGCGCTGCGTTTTCGTTGGATGTCATGTGGGTGTCATTCCTCTCGGTTTGAATAACGTCTTGCACATTGTAGTGCGCCACCCGTGATGAAAATATGAAATTGGCGCATGTCTAGCGATGGAAATATCCGCATGTGGAAACGTCTAGACGACCAGATGAAACAACAGGTATGGTAAACGAAGTTAAATGCATGTTGAACCAAAGTCACCCACGACGAGGAAAGCGATGAAAACGTCTGCACAGCCGCCGGAAGCGGCTGGCCGAATGGAGCGGCGGGAATGGATGGCGGTGCTGGCGCGCGCGCCGCGCGAGCAGTTGAAGAGTGCGCTCGACGCTGCGCTCGAAACGGCTCCGCCCGCGTTCGACTGGCTGCGCGCCCCGGAAATCGGGCTCGCGATGGTGCGCGGGCGCATCGGCGGCACGGGCGATGCGTTCAATCTCGGCGAAGTCACCGTGACGCGCGCGACGCTGCGCCTGCGCATGGAAGACGGCAGCGCGCCGGTCGGCTTCGCGGTGCACATGGGACGGGACAAGGAGCGCGCGACACTCGCAGCGCTCGTCGACGCGCTGTTGCAGGTGCCCGCTTTCGAGGCCCGTCTGCGTGAGCGCGTGATTCCGCCGCTTGCGGCGCGTGTCGCCGAACGCCGTGCCGACAGGGAGGCGCACGCTGCCCCCACGAAGGTCGAATTTTTCACGATGGTGAGGGGAGACTGATGCACGCAGTCAATGGGACGAATCGAACGGATCGCATGAGCATCGACATGGCGTCGCTGTTGCCGGGCTTCGGCGACGTCGTGCACGATTCGCAGTCGGTCTTTCGCGCGCTGCTCGACGCGCTCGCGCGGCCGGGCAGCATCGTGTCGATCGACGCGGCGCTCGGAGAAACCGCGCCGCGTGCTCGCGTTCAGCGGGCCGCGTTTGCATCGCTGCTCGCGTTGGCCGATTACTCGACCCCCGTGTATCTGCACGACGACGACCGCGCGCTCGGCGATGCCGTGCGCTTTCACACGGGCGCCCCGCTGACCGCCGATCGCGCGCAGGCGGTGTTCGCGTACCTGAACGACGCACGCACGATGCCACCGCTCGACTCGTTTGCGCCGGGTGAACCGGAGTCGCCGGAAAGCGCGGCGACGCTCTTCATCCAGGTCGATTCGCTCGACGCAGGCACGCCGCTCACGTGGCGCGGCCCGGGCATCCGCGAAGCGCGCACGGTCGCCATCGACGGCCTGCCGCCGCGCTTCTGGCACGAGCGCGCCGCGCTCGCATCGCTATTTCCGTGCGGCATCGATTGCTACTTCGTGGCCGGCGGCTCGCTCGTCGGATTGCCGCGCACGACTCTCGTGGAGGTGAACTGATGTACGTCGCTGTCAAGGGCGGAGAACGGGCAATCGAACGCTCGTGGGACCTGCTCGCCTCCAAGCGTCGCGGCGAACTGTCGGTGCCGGAAATCTCGGTCGCGCAGATTCGCGAGCAGTTGCGGCTCGCCGTCGCGCGCGTGATGAGCGAAGGCTCGGTCTACGACGAGGAACTCGCCGCGCTTGCGATCAAGCAGGCTGCGGGCGATCTGGTCGAAGCGATCTTCCTGTTGCGCGCCTATCGCACCACACTGCCGCGCTTCGGCTATACGCTGCCGCTGGATACCGAGGCGATGTCCATCGAGCGTCGAATTTCCGCCGCGTTCAAGGATATTCCCGGTGGCCAGATGCTCGGCGGCACTTACGATTACACGCAGCGTCTGCTCGACTTCAGGCTGCTCGCCGAAGGCGCGGATACGTCCCGCACCGGGCCCGCTGCGGCGGCTCAAGCGCAGCCCATGCCGCGTGTGCTTGCGATGCTCGACAAGGAAGGCCTGATCGAGCAGGAAGCGCCGTCTGCCGACGCAGCCGAACCCGGCGATCTCTCGCGCGAGCCCCTTACGTTCCCCGTCGACCGGACGACCCGCCTGCAAAATCTAGCGCGCGCCGACGAGGGCTTCCTGCTCGCGATCGGCTATGCGACACAGCGCGGCTATGCGCACAGCCATCCGTTCGCGGGCGAAATCCGCAACGGCGAGGTCTCGGTGGAGATGGACATCGACGAACTTGGCTTCGCGGTCGAAATCGGCGACATCGAAGTGACCGAGTGCCAGATGATCAACCAGTTCGCGGGCAGCGGCGACGTGCCGCCCGCATTCACGCAGGGTTACGGGCTCGCGTTCGGCCACTCGGAAAGGAAGGCGATGGCGATGGCGCTCGTCGACCGCGCGCTGCGCGCGGAGGAACTCGGCGAGACGGTCGAGTCGCCGACGCAGGACCCGGAATTCGTGCTGTATCACAGCGACAACGTCGAAGCGTCAGGCTTCGTGCAGCATCTGAAATTGCCGCACTATGTCGATTTCCAGTCGGAGCTGGAATTGCTGAGGCGCCTGCGCGGCGCGCAGAGCAATGAACAGGAGAAAGCCGCATGAACGCTCGCCAGGAATCGAACGAACTGGCCGAAGGCTACAACTTCGCCTACCTCGACGAGCAGACCAAACGCATGATTCGCCGCTCGCTCCTGAAGGCGGTCGCGGTGCCGGGCTATCAGGTGCCGTTCGCCTCGCGCGAAATGCCGCTACCTTACGGCTGGGGCACGGGCGGATTACAGGTGACCTCCGCGATCATCGGCCGCGACGATACGCTCAAGGTGATCGACCAGGGTTCCGACGAAACGACGAACGCGGTCAACATCCGGCGCTTCTTCGCGCGCACGGCAGGCGTGGCGACGACCACGCGCACCGCCGATGCAACCATCGTTCAGACGCGCCACCGCATCCCCGAGACGCCGCTGACCGACGCGCAGATCATCGTGTATCAGGTGCCGATGCCCGAGCCGCTCTTCAAGCTGGAGCCGCGCGTCATGGAGTGCCGCAAGCTCCACGCGCTCGCCGACTACGGTCTCATCAACGTGAAATATTATGAAGATATCGTGCGGCACGGCAGCATCGCGACCACGTACGATTACCCGGTGCTTGTGAACGACCGCTATCTGACGTCGCCTTCGCCGATTCCCAAATTCGACAACCCGAAGATGCACATGAACCCCGCTTTGCAACTGTTCGGCGCGGGCCGCGAGCGGCGCATCTACGCGATCCCGCCGTACACGAAAGTGAAGAGCCTCGATTTCGAGGATCATCCGTTCAGCGTGCAGCGCTGGGATCACGAATGCGCGCTGTGCGGTTCGCGCGAAAGCTTTCTCGATGAAATGATCGTCGACGATGCGGGCAAGCGCATGTTCGTATGCTCCGACAGCGACTATTGCCACAGCCGCCGCGACGAACAAGACGGCAACGAGGAGGGCGCGCGATGAAACCGCTCCTCACCGCGCGCGGCCTCACCAAACGCTACGACGGCCGCGGCGGCTGCATCGACATCGACCTCGATCTGTATCCCGGCGAAGTGCTGTGCATCGTCGGGGAATCGGGCTCGGGCAAGTCCACGCTGCTCAATGCGCTCGCGCTGCGCACTCCGTCGAACGCGGGCACGCTCAGCTATCGTACGAAAGACGCAGAGACGCTCGACCTGATCGCGCTGCCCGAAGCGCGCCGGCGGCTTCTCTCGCGCACCGAATGGGGCTTCGTGCATCAGAACGCGCGCGACGGCCTGCGCCACGGCGTATCGGCGGGCGCGAACATCGGCGAGCCGCTGATGGCGATCGGCGCGCGCCACTATGGGCGGCTTCGCGAGACGGCGTCGGACTGGATGTCGCGCGTCGAACTCGATGCCGCGCGCATCGACGAACTGCCTTCGGCGTTCTCCGGCGGCATGCAGCAGCGCCTTCAGATCGCGCGCAATCTTGTCACCGGTCCGCGCCTCGTCTTCATGGACGAACCGACCGCCGGCCTCGACGTCTCCGTGCAGGCGCGCCTGCTCGACCTGTTGCGCACGCTCACGAGCAAGCTGCATCTCGCCGCGCTGATCGTCACGCATGATATCGGCGTGGCGCGTCTGCTCGCGCATCGGCTGATGGTGATGAAGGACGGCCGGGTGGTCGAGAGCGGCCTCACGGATCAGGTGCTCGACGATCCGCAACATCCCTATACGCAGACGCTGGTCGCGTCCGTGCTGCCCGTCTGAGGTGCGACGATGAATGCCAATACCGATTTTTCACACGAACCAGCGTTTTCCGAGCGCAACGCGCTGATGCTGCGCGCCCGCGACATCACCAAGCGCTTCACGCTGCATCAGCAGGGCGGCGTGCGTATCGCGGCGCTGCATGGCGTATCGCTCGACGTCTCGCGCGGCGAGTGCGTCGTGCTCGCGGGTCCGTCGGGCGCGGGCAAAAGCACGCTGTTGCGCTGCATGTACGGCAACTATCTCGCGACGAGCGGCTCCATCGCGATCCGCGACGACAGCCGTCCTTCGCGCCACGTCTCGCTCACGAACGCCGCGCCGCACGACGTGATCCGCCTGCGCATGACGACGATGGGCTACGTCAGCCAGTTCCTGCGCGCGATCCCGCGCGTGTCGTCGCTCGATCTGGTGAGCGAGCCGCTGATCTCGCGCGGCGTCGGCGAAGAGGAGGCGCGCGCGCGTGCGGGCGCGCTGCTCGAACGGCTCAACGTGCCGCGCCGGCTATGGGCGCTAGCGCCCGCGACCTTCTCGGGCGGCGAGCAGCAGCGCGTGAACATCGCGCGCGGGCTGATCGCGGAGCAGCCGCTCTTGCTGCTCGACGAACCGACCGCCTCGCTCGATGCGGAAAACCGCGACGTGGTCGCCAGCCTGATCGTCGAGGCGCGCAGAAAGGGCGCTGCGATCGTCGGCATCTTTCACGACGAGGACACGCGCGAACGCGTCGCGACGCGTACCGTCAGGCTCGAAGCCGTGCCCGCGCAAGTCGAACACAACACCGGAGTCTTTCAGACATGCTGATCAGGAATGCGCGCATCGTGACGCGCGACGAAGAATTCATCGGCGTGGTGCGCATCGAGGATGGCCGCATCACGGAAGTCGCGCCGGGCGGCACGTCGGCGCGCGAGGCGGAGGACTGGAACGGCGATTATCTCCTGCCCGGTCTCGTCGAGCTGCATACCGACAACATCGAAAAACATCTCTCGCCACGCCCCGGCGTGCTGTGGAATCACGAAGCGGCCATTCTGGTGCACGACGCGCAGGTGGCGGCAGCAGGCATCACGACCGTCTTCGATGCGCTCGGGATCGGCTCGCGCCAGGACAGCCTGCGCGAGCGCGAACTGCAGACGAACTGCGCGCGGTCGATCGACAGCTTCACGCAGCGCGGCCTGTTGCGCGCCGATCATTTCCTGCATCTGCGCTGCGAAGTGGCGACGCCCGATGTAGTCGAGATCTTCGACTCGCTGAGCGCGCATCCGCTGCTGCAACTCGCGTCGGTGATGGATCACACGCCGGGACAGCGCCAGTGGCACGATCCGGTGCAGTGGCGCCGCTATCAGGAGCGCAACGGCAAGATGACCGACGAGCGCGCGAACGAAGTCGTCGAAACACTCACCGCCCATCAGCGCCGCTTCGCCGCGCTGCATCGCGAGCAGATCGTTTCGCGCTGCAAGTCGCTCGGCGTGGCGCTCGCGAGCCACGACGACACGCTCGTCGAGCACGTCGAGGAAGCCGCGCGCGACGGCATCGTGCTCTCCGAATTTCCGACCACGCGCGCGGCGGCGCAAGCTGCGCACGCGCACGGCATCGCGACGATCATGGGCGCGCCGAACGTCGTGCGCGGCGGCTCGCATTCGGGCAACGTGTCGGCGCTCGCGCTCGCACAGGAAGGATTGCTCGACATCCTCTCGTCGGATTACGTGCCGTCGAGTCTGCTGATCGGCGCGTTCGAACTTGTCGAGAAGGCCGGCTGGACACTGCCGCGCGCAATCGCTACGGTCTCGTCGGCGCCCGCGCGCGCAGCGGGCCTGACCGATCGCGGCACCATCGCGCCCGGACTGCGCGCGGACTTCGTGCGCGTGGTCACAGCAGGTGCATTGCCGGTGCCGCGCGCAACCTATCGGCGAGGCGAGCGTGTCAGCTAGACGCGTGAGTGGCGCGCCCTGCGGCGTTTGCAATTCGGTTATGACGCCATTGCAAAAAGGGACTGAGGCTTCCCGTACAGACGTCAGACGGGCAAACGCGGGAAGCTGAACATACCCGCCCGGCCCGCGTATTTGCGAACATTCCGGGCGAGTCTCGCGCCAGGTCCCGCGGCGCCGTTTTCGAAACTGAATCTGGCGCGCTTATTGCATCGATCCTGACGCCTTTGTACCGTCAGAAAACGTTCGACGCATAGCCGCCATGAATCAGGGCTTTTATCTCTTCGCGAGCGCGCTCGCCGTGGTGACCTTGCCGGTCGCCGCGTACGGGCACGCGCTCGATCGCCCGCTCGACTGCAAGTCGAATGCGCACACTTTCATCGCGCCGCTCGTCAGCTCGCAATCCATCGAAGCGACGCCGATGCGCGTCGAAGCAAACTCGGTCAATGCGTTTCGGCCGACGCGCGGCAGCGACCTCACCGCCTTCGGCTATCGCGTCTACGCGGTGCTCGGCTATGAGCGCGGCGACGCGATGTTCAAGCAGGGCAGCGGCCAGCCGCTGACCGAGTCGGCTTATGGCGTCGTGGTGCAGGGCCCGGCCGAGACGGTCGAGGAGCGCGTGCGCGCGGCGGGCAGCGACGCCGTCGTGCATCAGGTCGTGCCGCTCGTGCTCACGGCCGTGTTCTGCGGCAAGCGGTAGGGGCCATCTGCGTGTGAAGCGCGCTCACGTTTGGTAATGTCGGGTCTTTGGCACCACGGTGCGCAACCACGGAGACTTCGGCAATGACTGACGGAAGCAACAAGAACGAACAGAACCCACGCATCGCGATCGTCACAGGCGCGGGCAGCGGCATCGGCCGGGCGGCGGCGCTCGCGCTGCTCGAAGACGGCTGGCGCGTCGCGCTCGTGGGACGCCGGCCCGAACCGCTCGAAGCGGTCGTCGCCGAAGCAACCGCGCAAGACCGCGCCGTCGCATTCCCGACCGACGTCGCCGATCCGGAAGCCGTCGCCGGCCTCTTCGCCTCCGTCGTCGAGCGTTTCGGCCGGCTCGACCTGCTGTTCAACAACGCGGGCGTCGGCAACCCGCCCGGCCCGTTCGAGGACTGGACGCCCGAGCAGTGGAAGGGCGTCGTCGACATCAATCTGAACGGCATGTTCTATTGCATCCAGAACGCGTTTCGCGTGATGCGCGCGCAGGATCCGAAGGGCGGCCGCATCATCAATAACGGCTCGATTTCGGCGCATGCACCGCGTCCCAATTCGATCGCCTATACGGCGACCAAGCACGCCGTCGCCGGGCTGACGAAAACTGCTTCGCTCGACGGCCGCAAATACGACATCGCGGTCGGCCAGATCGATGTCGGCAATGCGAAGACAGAACTGTCGCAGCGCATGGAGAAGGGCGTGCCGCAGGCAAACGGCGAGATCAAGGCCGAGCCGATGATGGATGTGCGCGTCGTCGGGCAGTCGGTGCTGTATATGGCGAATCTGCCGCTGGAGGCGAACGTGCTTTTCCACACGGTCATGGCGACCAAGATGCCGTTCGTCGGCCGCGGATGAATCCCGTCGATCACTCCGTCCTGTACCAGACCCGGATGCCCGAATACCAGTGACTGACGCTGGTATCGTCGCCGGCGCCGAACGTTGAGAGGCTCTCGACGTTCAGCACGTCGATGCCGTGCTCTGCGATCCACCGGTTCGCCCGCTCCACCAGCGCGGCGCCGTTTTCGTAGACGTTCCCCTTGATCAGGTGGTGTTGCAGCACCTGCCGCTCGAAGTCCTCGAACGCGATCTTCGTCATCGTTGTCTCCAGGTATTAGGCAAGCATCGGCGATGACCTGAGTCTATCAAAGGCTCGTGCTCGCATTACGCGCGCGAAAGCTTTCGTGTGAATTAAATGCTTGCTGCGCCGCGGTTTGCCCAACTCGCGCGCAGTCGGCTACAGTAGGAGTCCGTTCCGGACATCGAATCAGCCAGCGGCGAATCCACGCGCTCAGAGAAGCGCAGGCGCCGCGCCGTTCCGGACCAGGAGACATCAGCAACCTTGCAGGCGGCCGGAGCAGGGCGCATGAGTAAGCGCATGGGACCCGAGTAAGCGTTAAAACGCCAACCCGGGTCGACATCGCCAACTCTGGTCGACAGGAGAAAGCACGATGGACATGCGGCAACGCGAGCACATCGAGGCGGTAGTCGAGGCGACCACGCGCAATGCGCCGGCCGTCGCGGCGCGCACGCACGAGGCGATCATCCAGTCGTCCTGGCGGCGCTGCGTGCATCAGTATGGTCTCGACCCGTCGCGGATGCAGGAGGCGCGCATCCTGCCGCAGACGCGACTGCGCGAGCACCAGCAGCGCATCGACGACTTCGCCCGCATCGCCCGCCACGGCCTGCAGACGCTTTACAGCCAGGTGGCCGGTCTCGGCTACGTCGTGCTGCTGACCGACGCGCAAGGCGTCACCGTCGATTATCTCGGCGACGCCAACACCGATGCGACCCTGCGCCGCGCCGGCCTCTACCTCGGTGCGGAATGGAGCGAAAACGGCGCGGGCACCTGCGCGGTCGGCACCGCGCTCGCGACCGGCCAGGCGCTGACGGTCCATCAGGTCGATCACTTCGACGCCACGCACATTCCGCTCACGTGCACCGCCGCGCCCCTCTTCGATTCGCTCGGCAGCCTGACCGCGATCCTCGACATTTCCGCGCTGACTTCGCCGCAGGCACGCGACAGCCAGAGCCTCGCGCTGCAACTGGTGCGCATCTACGCGAGCCACATCGAGAACGCCAATTTCCTGCGCGCACACCGTCAGGACTGGATTCTCAAGCTGAACGCGGCGCCGGAATTCCTCGATGTCGATCCCGACTTCCTGATCGCGCTCGATGCGAGCGGACGCGTAGTCGGGCACAACCGGCGTGCGCACGAAATGCTCGCGGCCGAGCACGGACTGCGCGACGCGCCGCTGCCGTCGCTGATCGGCACGCCGTTCGAGTCGCTCTTCGAAGCGCGGCTCGACGACTTCGGCCGCTTCGTCTACTCGCGTCCGAGCGAACTGCGCGCGCTGGCGCTCGCGAAGAGCGGCGCGCTCTTGTACCTCAGCGTGATGCCGCCCGCGCCGATGTGGCAGCCGGGCGCGGCGTCGAAGACCGGCACGCAGGCCGCGCGTGCCGCAAAGATTCCGCCGCCGCTCGCCGCGCTTTCCGGCGGCGACGCCGCGCTCGACCGGCAACTGGAACGCGCGGCGAAGCTCGTCGATTCGCCGATCAACCTGCTCATCAACGGCGAAACCGGCTCCGGCAAGGAATATTTCGCGAAGGCGCTGCATCAGTCGAGCGCGCGCCGCGGCGGTCCGTTCGTCGCGGTCAACTGCGCGGCGATTCCCGAAACGCTGATCGAAAGCGAATTGTTCGGCCATCTGCCGAACAGCTTTTCCGGCGCGGGTCCGAAGGGCAAGCGCGGGCTCATCCAGGAAGCCGACGGCGGCACGCTCTTCCTCGACGAAATCGGCGACATGCCGCGCGAACTGCAATCGCGCCTCTTGCGCGTGCTGGCGGAGGGCGAAGTGCTGGCGATCGGCGCATCGCGGCCGGTATCGGTCGACGTGCGCGTGATTTCCGCAACGCATCATCCGCTCGATGAGCTGGTCAGCAGCGGACGCTTCCGCGAAGACCTCTACTACCGGCTGAACGGCGCGCGCTTCGCGCTGCCGCCGCTGCGTGAGCGCAGCGATCTCGACTGGCTGATCCAGAAGCTCTTGAAGGACACGGCGGGCGGGGCGGTCGCGATGGCGCCGGCGGCACGCGAGCGGCTGCACCGGCATCGCTGGCCGGGGAATCTGCGCGAGCTGTGCAACGTGCTTCGATACGCGCAGGCGGTGTGCGCGGACGGCCACATCGACGTCGACGATCTGCCGGAGAATTTCTCCGGGCATGCGCCCGCGAGCGAAGCGGCGACGCCGGCATTGCCCGCTTCGAACACCTCCGCCGACGAATTCGATCCGCATCTGCTGCCGCCCGAAGGCATGCTGCTGATGCAGTACCTGCGCGCAGCAAGCTGGAACCTGAGCGCGGTGGCGCGGCAGATCGGCGTGAGCCGGATGACGCTGTACCGGCGCATGGCGCGCTATGGCATCCGCTCGCCCAATCAACGCGACGCCGGCTCGCACTAACCGCGTTACGCCTGTACTCCCCCGATACACCTGCCGCTGTGACACCTGTCACAGCGGCACCTTCACGAGGCCCGATTTCTCCGGGTTATCCCTCGACTTTCCCGCCTTCACACGCCAATAAACGGTTGGCATATCCCTTGCCTTGTATAGCCGCAAACAAGATCAGGAGACATGCATGCGCAACCCCGCGCCCGTGCGGCCGCCGCTCGTCGGCATCATTGCGAATCCGATTTCCGCGCGTGACATTCGCCGCGTGATCGCGAACGCGAGCAGCCTGCAACTCGCCGATCGCGTCAACATCGTGCTGCGCCTGCTTTCGGCGCTGGCGGCGTGCGGCATCGAGCGCGTCATGATGATGCCCGACCGCGAAGGGCTCAAGGTGATGCTCGAACGCCATCTGTCGCGCCGTCAGGGTCCGGACGCCACGCTTGCCGCCGTCGACTGGCTCGACATGCCGGTGACCGCCCGCGTCGACGATACCTTTCGCGCCGCGCAACTGATGCGCGAGGCGGGCGTCGCGGCGATCGTCGTGCTCGGCGGAGACGGCACGCATCGCGCAGTGGTGCGCGAGTGCGGCGCGGTGCCGGTCGCGGGCCTCTCGACCGGCACGAACAACGCCTTCCCCGAAATGCGCGAGCCGACCATCGCCGGACTCGCCGCCGGTCTCTACGCTGCCGGCCGCATTCCTTCAACCGACGCGCTCGTCCACAACAAGCGGCTCGACATCGATATCCGCGACGCGCACGGCAACGTGCGCAGCGACATCGCACTCGTCGATGCCGTCATCTCGCACGAGCATTTCATCGGCGCCCGCGCGCTCTGGAAGATCGACACGCTCGCCGCCGTCTACGTGTCCTACGCCGATCCGCAGGCGATCGGGCTCTCCGCGATAGCGGGATTGCTCGAACCCGTCGGCCGCCACGATCCGGGCGGCCTCGCCGTGGAACTCGCCGCGCCGGGCGAAGGCGAATTCGATCTCTGCGCGCCGATCGCGCCCGGCCTGATGTGCGCGGTGCCGATCGCAAGCTGGCAGCGTCTTCGCGACGGCGTCCCGCAACGCGTGCGCCAGCGCTCCGGCATCGTCGCGCTCGACGGCGAGCGTGAGCTGGCCTTCTCCGCAAGCGACGAAGTCACCATCACCCTGCGCGAAGGCGCGTTTGCCAGCATCGATGTCGCCGCGTGCATGCGTTATGCCGCGCGCGCCGGGTTGATGCGCCAGGTCGCGCCAGTCCAGTCGTAACCGTTTTTCTGCCCCACCACTTCCAACGAAGGAGACAGACATGACAGTCGGTTCAACGCAGCAGGACGCAGCGCTGCCGCTCGGCAAGGAGGAACTGCTGAGCGTCTATCGGAAGATGCGCACGATCCGCGATTTCGAGGAGCGCCTGCACGTGGACTTCGGCCGCGGTGACATCCCCGGCTTCGTCCATCTTTACGCCGGCGAGGAAGCGGCCGGCGTCGGCATCATGCATCACCTGAACGACGGCGACCGCATCGCGAGCACGCACCGCGGACACGGCCACTGCATCGCGAAGGGCGTCGATCCCGTCGCGATGATGAAGGAGATCTACGGCAAGAAGGGCGGCTCGTGCAACGGCAAGGGCGGGTCGATGCACATCGCGGACCTGTCGAAGGGAATGATGGGCGCGAACGGCATTCTCGGCGCGGGTGCGCCGCTCATCTGCGGCGCGGCGCTCGCCGCGAAGTTCCGCGGCAAGGGCGAAGTCGGCATCACCTTCGCCGGCGACGGCGCGTCGAACCAGGGCACGTTCCTCGAAAGCCTGAACCTGGCTGCCGTGTGGAACCTGCCGGTGATCTTCGTCATCGAGAACAACGGCTACGCGGAATCGACGTCGCGCGAATACGGAACGGCGGTGGACAGCTACGTCGACCGCGCGGCGGGCTTCGGGATTCCCGGCGTGACCGTCGACGGCACCGATTTCTTCGCCGTCCACGAAGCGGCGGGCGAAGTGATCCGGCGCGCGCGCGAAGGCGGCGGACCGGCGCTGCTCGAATGCAAGATGATCCGCTTCTACGGCCACTTCGAAGGCGACGCGCAGACCTATCGCGCGCCCGGCGAACTCGACGACATCCGCTCGAACAAGGATTGCCTGAAGAAATTCGCGCACACGGTCACGCAGGCTGAGGTGATCACGCGCGCGGAACTCGATGCGATCGACCGCGACGTCGCCGAGCTGATCGAGCGCGCGGTGCAGGAGGCGAAGGACGCGCCGCAACCGAGCGCCGCCGACCTGCTCACCGACGTGTACGTCAGCTACTAACTCGCAACGAACGAACTGGAGACATTCATGGCCCGCAAACTGAGCATGAAGATGGCGATCAACGAAGCACTCGATCAGGAAATGACGCGCGATCCGAACGTGATCGTGCTGGGCGAGGACATCGTCGGCGGAGCAGGCGCCGATGGCGAAAAGGACGCATGGGGCGGGGTGCTCGGCGTCACGAAAGGACTCTATGCAAAGCACGGCGACCGCCTGCTCGACACGCCGCTGTCCGAATCCGCGTATGTCGGCGCGGCGATCGGCGCCGCCGCGTGCGGCATGCGGCCGGTGGCGGAACTGATGTTCATCGACTTCATGGGCGTCTGCTTCGACCAGATCTTCAACCAGGCCGCCAAGTTCCGCTATATGTTCGGCGGCAAGGCGGAGACGCCCGTCGTGATCCGCGCGATGGTGGGCGCAGGTTTTCGCGCGGCGGCACAGCACAGCCAGATGCTCACGCCGCTGTTCACGCACATTCCGGGGCTCAAGGTCGTGTGTCCTTCAACGCCCTACGACACCAAAGGCCTGCTGATCCAGGCGATCCGCGACAACGATCCCGTCATCTTCTGCGAGCACAAGAACCTGTACGGCTTCGAAGGCGAAGTGCCGGAAAACTCGTACGCGATCCCGTTCGGCGAAGCGAACATCGTGCGCGACGGCAAGGACGTGTCGATCGTCACCTATGGCCTGATGGTGCATCGCGCGCTGGAAGCGGCAGCCACGCTCGCTAAGGAAGGCATCGAAGTGGAGATCGTGGATTTGCGCACGCTGTCGCCGCTCGATATGGACACGGTGCTCGAATCGGTCGAGAACACGGGGCGGCTCGTCGTCGTCGATGAGGCCAGCCCGCGCTGCAACATCGCCACCGACATTTCGGCGCAGGTCGCACAGCAGGCGTTCGGCGCGCTGAAGGCGGCCATCGAGATGGTCGCGCCGCCGCATACGCCGGTGCCGTTCTCGCCGACGCTCGAAGACCTGTATATCCCGAGCGCCGCGCAGATCGCGGATGCTGCGCGCAAGACCATGAAGGGAGGCAAACACTGATGGCCGAAATCACTCCGATCGTCATGCCGAAATGGGGCCTTTCGATGAAGGAAGGCACGGTGAACGCGTGGCTCGTCGACGAAGGGACGCAGATCACCGTCGGCTTGCCGATCCTCGACGTCGAAACCGACAAGATCGCCAACGCGGTCGAGGCGCCCGACGCGGGCACCCTGCGCCGCAAGGTCGCGCAGGCGGGCGAGGTGCTGCCGGTCAAGGCGCTGCTCGGCGTGCTCGCGCCCGCGGAAGTGAGCGACGCCGACATCGACGCATACGTGGCCGGCTACGTGACACCCGTCGACGAAGAGGGCGGCGACGACGAAGCCGCCGCGGCGTATCACTTCGTCGAAGTCGATGGCATCCGCGTGCGGTACGCGAGCCGTGGCGAGGGCGAGAAGACGGTGCTCTTCATCCACGGCTTCGGCGGAGATCTCGACAACTGGCTCTTCAATCTCGACGCGATCGCCGAGAAAAACAAGGTCGTCGCGCTCGATCTGCCCGCGCACGGCCAGTCGACGCCCAAGCTGCCCGGCACGACGCTCGAAGACCTCTCGCAGTTCGTGCTGCGCTTCATGGACACGCTTGACATCGAAGCGGCGCATCTCGTCGGCCATTCGATGGGCGGCGGCGTCGCTGCGCAGATGGCCGTCGATGCGCCCGCACGCGTGCTGTCCGTCGCGCTGATTTCGCCGGCGGGGCTGGGCGAGGAGGTCAACAACGCCTATACCGAGGGCTTCGTCAACGCGCAGTCGCGGCGCGACCTGAAACCGGTGGTCGAACTGCTCTTCGCCGATCCGGGGCTCGTCAGCCGCCAGATGCTCGACGACCTGCTGAAGTACAAGCGGCTCGACGGCGTCAGCGAAGCGCTGGGTGCGCTCGGCGGCAGTCTCTTCGCGAACGGCAGGCAAGGCGGGCAGCCCGGCGCGAAGCTCGCGGGAACGGGCAAGCCGGTGCTCGTCGTGTGGGGCGCGCAGGACCGGATCATTCCTGCCTCGCACGCCGGGAATGCGCCGGCGGGCGCGACGGTCAAGGTCTTCGACGACGCCGGCCACATGAGCCAGATGGAAAAGGCCAACGACGTAAATGCGCTGCTGAAGCAGCATCTGGCCGGTTGACGGTCCTGAACGGGCGGACGCGGCACGCCGTGTCCGCCACTCCTTCTCCCGAACCATTTCATCCGACATGAGCACCGACACGACCACCGATCTCAAGAGCCGCCTCGCCGGCATCAACCAGCAGTTCGCCGCGCTCGGACAGGCGCAGCCCGCCGTGATGGGCGGCTTTCAGGCCGTGATGAAGGCCGCGACCCAGGAGGGCAGCGTGCCGGCGGCGTTCCGCGAACTCGTCGCGGTGGCGCTCGCCGTCCACAAGGGCTGCGACGACTGTGTGCTGTTCCATACGTCGCAGGCGCTGCGCCACCGGGCGACGCGCGCCCAGCTCACCGACGTGCTCGCCGTCAACATCGAAATGGGCGGGGGGCCGGGCGCGATGTACGCTTCGAAGGCGCTCGCCTACTTCGATGCGCTGAGCCAATAGCGCTTTCCTTTGGCTGACCGTCGTGCGCCAGCGCGCAAAGAGCGCGGTTGCATCGCGCGGTTCTTCGTTACCATGTTTCATGTGTTGGGCGAGCGGCGCTGACCGCTCGCCTTTTTGCGTGCCGCTCACTTGCCGCTGTTCTTATCGTCCGACCGATGCCCTTTGAAATCGTCAACACCGCCGCCGATGCCGGCAATCCGCTCGACGCCGAGGAGGCGCTGCTTGCGCATGCGGCTGCGGGGCGCGCGGTGGCGCATCTGTGGGAGGCGCCGGTTTCACTCGTGCTTCCGCGCAGCTATCAGCGCCACGCCACGCTCGACGCGGCCCGCGACGCCTTCGCGCAGCGCGGCTGTCCGGTGTGGCTGCGCCTGTCGGGCGGCGGCCTGGTGCCGCAGGGACCGGGCATCCTGAACCTGAGCCTCGCGTATCCGCTCGCGGGCACGATCGGCACAATGGCCGACGCCGTCTACCTGCATCTCTGCGCGATCCTGGCTGGCGCGCTGCATGAGCTCGGTATCGAAACGCACTGGCAGGAAGTGGAAGGCTCCTTCTGCGACGGCCGCTTCAACCTCGCATGGGGTCCCGCCGACGATGCGCGCAAGATCGCCGGCGCTGCGCAATACTGGCGGCGCGTGCCACAGTCTCCGGATTTGCGCGGCGAGTCCTTGTACGCGGTGCTCGCTCATGCGGTGTTGCTCGTCGATGCCGATCCGCTCGAGATCAACCGGCGCGCCAACGACTTTGAGTCGCTGATTGGCAGCGGCCGGCACTACGAAGCCGCGAAGGTGGTGAGCGTCGCGGACGCGCTCGCACGACAGGGCGCTGTCGTCGACGAGGACCTTCGCGCGACCGTGGCCCGCGCGCTCGGGGCGGCGGTCGTCGCGGCATCGCCGCCTCCGGTTCCATGGACTTCATGACGCGCTAACGGCTTGTTCACCTGCCTGGAGATCCGCCTTGTCGCTCAGCCGAATATCGAACGGGTTCTTCTTCGCGCTCTGGGTCGCGGTCTGCTCGGCCGCGCCCGAGTTCATCTGGCAGGGAATGCTGTCCGTGTTCGGCCACTTCACGCTGCGCGATGCAGCCGCGGCGCTTCTCATCGGCCTGATTCTCGCGTTCTTCGTCGAACCGCTGATCGAGCGGCTGCGCACCATGAGCCTCACGCCCGCTCACGCGAGCAAGAGCCCGGCGTTCGCCGCCTGCACGGCGATCGGCTTCGCGGTGGCGGCCGTCTGCGTGCACGAGGCGATCACCGTTTCCATCGCCGCGAGCCATACCAACGAGCAGGCCGCAGTGAATCTGCAGAACGCGGTCTCGCAAGCGCTCGAATGGGCCGGGACGCCGTTCGCGATCACCGTCGCATGGCTCTCGGCGCGCTCGCGGTCGTGGATCGCGTGGAGCGTCGCGGTCGCGGCTGCGCTGGTGGCCGTGCTGTCCGGCGTCGTATTCGAATGGGGGACGCTAGTCATCTTGACGAGCGCGCTGCCGGGCATCCTGATTCTTGCTGCGGGCATGTTTGCGGTGCGCGAGACGTGGGATCACCACACGTTCCGGCGCTGCGCGCGCGTGACGGCGGTGACGGCGATCGTGTGGCTCGTCGTGACGGGGGCGTTGCAGGCGGGACTGTCGCTGGCTCACGTGCAGCGGTTCGAGGTCTACGACCTGAGCGAGTACTGGATCGACTTCCGGTTCTATCTGGGCTGGGTGGTCGGGCTCCTCGTCGCGCCGGATTTCGTGGGGGCGCCGAGGATGCGGGCTTCGAGCGACGCGTGGCGGGGAAGGCGGTGAGGCGTGCGCGATGGCATCGCGAGGTGAGCGGACCGGGTGTACCGCCGCACGCACGCGATCAAACAGGCAGCGCTGGCCGCAACGCTTTCCTCAGCTCGAAGGCGGCGGGGGCGGCGGCATCCCTGGCGGCGGTGGCGGAGGCGGTGGCGCGTATGCACGGGTGCCCGGCGCTGAAATCACACGTCCGCTGACCGGCACGCGATCGCCGGCTGCATACATGCATTGCAGGTACGCGTAGTCATAACGCCGCTGCACCTCGTATCCCGCGCCCTGAGCGTTGCCGAACCCGACGAGGCTCCCCGCGAGCAAACCCACCCCGGCGCCGGCGGCCGCGCCTGCGCCGCCATTGAACGCCGCTCCGGCCGCGGCGCCGAGTGCCGTGCCGACAGCCGCGCTTCCCAAGGCGCTCGTGGTGGCCGCCTGGTCAGCGGTTACGCCGCCCACCTGGTGGTACGCGAACTCGCGGCATGCGCCGTCGTCGGCGCGGAACTGGTCGAAGGTCTTGCCGGTGCCGGGGAGCGCCATGACGCTCGGCGTCGTCGGCAGGACAGTGCACGCGCTGACGCACGTCAGCGTGGCGAGTAGTGCGATGGTTGAACGGGCCATGTTGCCGGGACGATGCGCTCGATGCGTCAATTGGAAGGGGCCGGTTGCGGCGCGACTTCGCGCCATCCGCCGGGGCACTGCTTCACGTACGGGTAGTAGGCCCTCGATGCGTCGCAGTAATACCAGTATCCGCTCGACTGGGCGGAACCGCCCGCCGGCTGCCCCTGTTCGACGTAGGCTTGCGGCGCGGCCGGCACGGCGACGACGGGCGGCGGCGGATAGTAATAGTACGGAACGGGCGCGACCGGATAATAGAGCGGCCCGCCGATGAACACGCCGACGTGCCCGCCCGCATTCGCCGACCCGCAGGCGAACGCAGCGGCCAGGACCGGCAGCGCGGCGAATATTCTCAGGGATTGCACGGCGATCTCCTCGTTCGGCGTGTTGCGCCGTCAGCCTCGAAGTGGAGCACCTACGCACTTACAGGAGAACGGCCAGCGGCGAGCACCGCATCATGCAACGCTATGCCGATTGCGCCTGAAATTCAATTACAGGCGCGCCCGGGATTTTTTCGGCGCGTTACGCGGGGGAGGAATGTAAGGATGGCGAAGCGCGATCGCCCGCAGGCGATGCATGCGACGGCTGCCCGAGCTCAGGCCAGGAGCGAGACTGCCTTGACCTGCGCCCAGACCCGCGCGCCGACGTGGAGACCGAGGTGATCGTATGAGTAGCGCGTGATGCGCGAAAGGAGCGGCGTGCCGTCGATGTCGAGCCGCACCATCATCTGTGCCGGGTCCGCGGCCGGTTCCATCGCGACGACGGTCGCGGGCAGCACGTTGAGCACGCTCGTGTCGCTGGCCGCGCTCGACGCGAGGCTCACGTCGCGCGCCCGGACGACGATCCGCATCGGCCGGCCCGCCGGCAGCGCCGCATGCACGACCCGCAGCGACGCGCGCCCGCCCGGCAGGCCGAGCGTTAGCAACCCGTATGTTGCATCGTGTGCACCTACCATGCCTTCGATCACGACCGAGGCGTCGTCGGCCATCGTCATCGGCACGAGGCGCGCGAGTGTCTGAGCGATCGGGCCGCTCGCGAGCGCGCGGCCGTTCTCCAGCAGCACCAGATGGTCGGCGAGCCGCGCTACTTCCTCGGGCGCGTGGCTGACGTAGAGGATCGGGATGTCGAGTTCGTCGTGCAAACGTTCGAGATACGGGAGGATTTCAAGCTTGCGCTTCTGGTCGAGCGACGCGAGCGGCTCGTCGAGCAGCAGGAGACGCGGACTCGTGAGCAGCGCGCGCGCAATCCCGACGCGCTGCTTCTCGCCGCCCGACAGACCCGCCGGCATGCGATCCAGCAGATGGCCGATACCGAGCAGCCCGGCGGCCTGCGCGAGATCGACGCGACGCGCCGTCGCGGGAACGCGGCTCATGCCGTAGCGCAGATTGCGCTCGACCGTCAGATGCGGGAAAAGGCTCGCCTCCTGGAAGACGTAGCCGAGCGGGCGCTTGTGCGTCGGCAGGAAGATGCCGTTCGCGGTGTCGAGCCACGTTTCGCCGTTGACACAAAGGCGCCCGCGGGTGGGCTTCGTGAGGCCGGCGAGGCAGCGCAGGACCGTCGTCTTGCCGGAGCCCGAATGACCGAAGAGCGCGGTGACGCCGCGTCCGGGCAGACGCACGTCGACGTCGAGCGTGAACCCGCCCTGCTGGACCAGAAAGCGCGCCTCGATTCCAGCGGGCGCGGCATCGGCATCGGCGCGGCCGGTCGCGATGCCTTCAGGAGTGGCCGGCGCCTGGGAATCACTCATCGTCATTCAGGAAAAAACGAGCGTCAGACATAGGCGGAAGGCGTGCGCCGGGTCGAATAGAGCGCGAGGAGCACGAGAAACGAGAACACGACCATGCCGCCCGCGAGCCAGTGCGCCTGCGCGTATTCAAGCGCCTCGACGTGATCGAAAATCTGCACCGACACCACGCGCGTCCTGCCCGGAATGTTGCCGCCGATCATCAGCACGACGCCGAACTCGCCGACCGTGTGCGCAAAGCCGAGAATCGTCGCGGTCACGATGCCCGGTCGAGCGAGCGGCAGCACCACCGAGAAGAAGCAGTCCCACGGGCTCGCGCGAAGCGTCGCGGCGGCTTCGAGCGGACGGTCGCCGATGGCTTCGAACGCGTTCTGAAGCGGCTGCACGACGAACGGCATCGAATAAAGCACCGAGCCGACGACAAGCCCCGCGAACGTGAACGGCAAAAGACCCCAGCCGAGCGATTGCGTCAACTGCCCGACCTTTCCGTTCGGTCCCATCGCGACGAGCAAATAAAAGCCGATGACGGTCGGCGGCAGCACGAGCGGCAACGCGACAATCGCGCCGACCGGCCCCTTCAGCCGCGAGCGCGTGCGGGCGAGCCACAACGCGAGCGGCGTCCCGACGATCAGCAGCATCAGCGTCGCGAGCGACGCGAGCTGGACGGTAAGCCAGATCGCTTCGAAGTCGGCACGGGTGAGCGGCATCTTGCTGCAATTACAACTGGTAGCCGTACGACTTGATGACGGCGGCGGCCTTCGGTCCCTTCAAATAATCGACGAATTGCTTCGCGACGGGATTGTCCTTGCCCTTGTTCAGGATCACCGCGTCCTGCCTGATCGGCTCGTGCAGCGAAGCCGGGACGATCCACGCCGAGCCGCTCGTGATCTTGCCGTTCTTGTAGATCTGCGACAGCGCGACGAAGCCGAGTTCGGCGTTGCCCGTCGCGATGAATTGCTGCGCCTGCGAGATGTTCTGCCCTTCGACGATCTTCGGTGCCACCGCCTGCGCGAGCCCGAGCTTGTCGAGCGCCTGCGTCGCGGCGAGGCCGTAAGGCGCGGTTTTCGGATTGGCAATCGCGAGGTGGGTGAATTCGTTTTTCTTCAGCACGTCGCCGTTCGAATCGACGTAGCCCTCTTTCGCCGACCAGAGCGCAAGTGCGCCCGTTGCGTAGGTGAAGCGGCTGCCCGGCACCGTCATGCCTTCGGTTTCGAGCTTGGCGGGCGTCGAATCGTCGGCGGCGAGGAAGACTTCGAAGGGCGCGCCGTTCTTGATCTGCGCATAGAACTGGCCGGTCGCGCCGAACGACGCGACCACCTTGTTGCCGGTGTCCTTCTCGAAGTCGGCTGCGATTGCCTGCACGGGCGCCGTGAAGTTGGCCGCTACCGCAACCTGCACCTCGCCGGCAAAGCCTGCGCTCGACGCCAGGGCGGATACGGCGACAACCAACGCGCGGAAAAATCGAGCCTTCACGAACACCTCCTCAAAGTGGCATTGAAATCGAGAACCGTAATATAGCCGAATATATTGCGGATCGAGTTCGATGCGCGCCTGGGAAGCACGTTTTGTCGATATGACCGTTATACGACGCCGTCCGCCTTCAGCCGCGCGAGCCGTTCCTCCGACAAACCGAGCAGCGACTGCAAGACGTCCTTCGTGCCTTCGCCAAGCGTCGGCGGCGCGCGCCGCACCGGCAATCGCACACCGTCGAAGCGATATGGCGGCGCGAGCACCGGCGTGCTGCCCGCTTCCGGATGCGGCTGACTCGTGACCATTCCAGCATCGGCGGCGCGCTTCGAAGTGAGCGCTTCGTGCAGGCCGAGCACTTCGCCGCAGGGAATGCCGGCTTTTGCCAGCCGCTCCAGCAGGACCGTGCGCTCGCGCCGCGCGACTTCGCGATCGATCTCCGGCGCGAGCACGTCCCGGTTGGCCGCGCGGCCGACGTTTGTCCGGAAGCGGACGTCGTCGGCGAGGTCGGGGCGCTCGATCACGTCGCGGCAAAAGCGCGCGAACTGCGCGTTAGTGCCGACCGTGATGACGAGCGGACCGTCGGCGGCGTCGAACACGCCGTAGGGCACGATCGACGGATGCGCGTTGCCGTAGCGCGGCGGGTCGCCGCCCAGGATGAGCGCTTCGAGTCCGTAGTACGCGGTGATCATCAGCCCGCAATCGAAGAGCGCCATTTCGATATGGCGTCCGCGCCCGGTCTTCTGCCGCTCGAACAGCGCCGCCAGCGCGGCCTGCGCGCAATACATGCCGGTGAACAGATCGACGGCCGCGACGCCGAACTTGAGCGGCGGCTGGTGCGCTTCGCCGTTCATCGCCATCAGCCCGGCCTCGCCCTGCACGACGAGGTCGTAACCGGGACGCGCCGCCTCCGGCCCGCTGCGGTCGTAGCCGGAAATCGAGCAGTAGATCAGGTCGTCGCGTTCCCGGCGCAGTTGTTCATAACCGAGGCCAAGCTTTTCCGCCCCGCCGAACTTGAAATTCTGGATCACGACGTCGCATTGCCGCGCGAGATCGCGCGCGATCTGCTGCCCTTCGGCGGTCTGCAAGTCGAGGCTCACCGATCGCTTGTTGCGGTTCACGCTGTTGAAATATGCGGTCTCGGTCGAGCCGACGCGCACGCCCCAGTCGCGCGTATCGTCGCCGCGCTCGGGATGTTCGAGCTTGATGACTTCGGCGCCGAGGTCGCCGAGCACCATGCCGCACCACGGGCCCGCCAGCACGCGGGAAAGATCGAGCACGCGCACGCCCGCGAGCGGCAACGAGGAATTCGGATTCGACATGGGCAGGTCCGGGTTCGTTTGGCGTCGACTGGCTCAGTCTTTGCCGAGCGCGATATAGCGTTCGAGATGATGGTCTTCGTCGCCGAACTGGTGGTCGATCATGACGAGGCGCTTGGCATAGTGCGCGAGCGGCAGTTCCCACGTCATGCCGATGCCGCCGTGCAACTGGATGCACTCTTCGGCGACGCGCGCGCCGATGCGCCCGATGCTGTATTTCGCAGCCGACAGCGCTCGCTCGCGCGCGACGCGTCCCGCGCCGAGCGCGGCCGCCGCATTGATGACAGCCGAGCGCGCCTGTTCGATGTCGAGCAGCAGGTCGGCCATGCGATGCTGCAACGCCTGAAAGCTGCCAATGGCGACGCCGAACTGCTTGCGCGTGCGCAGGTAGTCGAGCGTGAAGTCCTTCGCGACGTCCATCGCGCCGAGCGCTTCGGCGCAAAGCGCGAGCACGCCGAAGCCGATGCCGCGTTCGAGCGTCGCGAAACCGGCGTCCGGCGCGCCGAGGAGCGCGTCGGCGGGCAGGCGCACGTCGTCCAGCGCGACTTCGGCGGCGCGTCCGCCTTCGATCGTGCGATAGCCGCGCACGCTCACGCCGGCCGTGTCGCGCGGGACGAGAAAGAGCGAGATGCCGTCTTCGGCATCGTCCGGGCCGCGTGTGCGCGCCGAGACGAGGAACACGTCGGCGGCTTCGCCCTGCTGCACGACGCCCTTCGCGCCGTTCAGCGTCCACTGGCCGTCGGCGGCGCGGGTTGCGCGCGTCGATACCCGCGCGAGTTCGTAGTGCGAGCCGGGTTCGTCGTGCGCGAGCGCCGCGACGGCCGTGCCTTCGATCAACCGCGCGACGAGCGCTTTCTGTGCGTCGCTGCCGGCCGCGGCGACCATCCGCCCGACGACGAGCGCGCCGAGAAACGGCTCCACGACGAGTCCGCGCCCGAGGCTTTCGAACACAACGGCGATGTCGAAGCCTTCGCCGCCGAATCCGCCGTCGGCTTCGCCGAACAGCGCGCCGACGATCCCCAGTTCCGCGAAACGGCCCCACATCTCGCGGCTGAAGCCGGTGGCCGAGCGCGCGATGGCGTCGCGCGTCTCGAAGCCGTACTGCTCGGCGATGAAGCGATTCAATGTGTCCGCCAGCATGCGGCGGTCTTCGGTATGTTGGAAGTCCATCGCGCGCGTCCCCTTACAGTCCCAGGATCATCTTCGAGATGATGTTCTTCTGGATTTCGTTCGAGCCGCCGAAAATCGACAGCTTGCGGTTGTTGAAATACATCGCGGCGGCGCTCGCGGCTCCTTCCGGACCGACCGGCGGCTCGTCGTAACCTTCGTCGAGCGCCTCGTCGATGAACGGGCGCGCGTACGGCCCCATCGCGCGGCGCATCAGCGACGAAATCTCCTGGCGAATCTCGGTGCCGCGAATCTTGAGCATCGAGCTTTCGGCGCCTGGCACGCCGCCGCCCGCGACCGCCGCGATCACGCGCAGGTTGGTCGTCTTCATGTTTTCCAGATCGATTTCGACGCGGGCCATGCGCGCCGCGAACATGGGATCGTCGGCGAGCGGGCGGCCGTTGCGGGTGAGCTTCGCCGCGACCTTGTGCAGGCGCTCCAGCGCCGCGACCGAAAAGCCGACGCCCGCGATATTCGTGCGCTCGTAGGTGAGCAGATACTTCGCGTAGGTCCAGCCCTTGTGTTCCTCGCCGACGAGGTTCGCAGCCGGCACGCGCACGTCCGTGAAGAACACTTCGTTGATCTCGTGCTCGCCGTCGAGCGTCAAGATCGGGCGCACTTCGACGCCCGGCGTGTTCATGTCGACGAGCAGGAAGCTGATGCCTTCCTGCTTGCGCACGTCGGTCGCGGTGCGCACGAGGCAGAAGATCATGTTCGCGTGCTGGCCGAGCGTGGTCCACGTCTTCTGGCCGTTCACGAGGTAATGCTCGCCGTTCTCGTCGATGCCGCGCACGGCTGTCGTCCTGACCGCCGCGAGGTCGGAGCCCGCGCCGGGTTCGGAATAGCCCTGGCACCACCAGTCGGAGCCGTCGAGGATGCGCGGCAGCCAGTGGCGCTTCTGCGCGTCGCTGCCGTACTTGATGATCACCGGCCCGAGCATGTTTACGCCGAACGGCACCACGCGCGGCGCGCCGGCGAGCGCGCATTCGTTCTCGAAGATGAACTTCTGCACGGCGTTCCAGCCCGGGCCGCCCTGTTCGCGCGGCCAGTGATTCGCGAGCCAACCCTGTCCGTTCAGGATCGCGTGCCATTCGGCCATGTCGGCGCGCGTCAGGCGCCGGCCGTTGCGGACTTTATCGGAGAGCCGTTGCGGAAGCTTGTCTTGCAGGAAGCGCACGACCTGCTCGCGAAACGCTTCCTCTTCGGGGGTGAAGTTCAGGTCCATGATGGGCTTCTTTCGGTGAAGTTCGATGCGATCCCGCGCGACGCATGACGCGTCGCGCGGATTTCAGGCTTTGCGCCGAAGAGGATCACGCGGCTTGATTGAGGCTCGCAAAATCGGCGCCGCGCTCGACGAGATCGACGATCAGCGGCGACGGCTGCCAGAACTGCGGATCTTCCTTCGCGAACTCGCGAATATCGGCGAGCACCTTCGCGAGGCCGACCGTATCGGCGTATTTCATCGGGCCGCCGCGATGGCGCGGGAAGCCGTATCCGTAGAGAAACGCGACGTCCACGTCGAGCGGGCGCAGCGCGATGCCCTCGTGCACGACGTTCGAGCCTTCGTTGATCATCGCGGCCATGTAGCGGCGGATGATTTCGTCGTCGGAGAATTCACGCGGCGCGACGCCCGCGCGCTGGCGCTCCGCATCGATGATCGCCTCGACTTCCGGGTCCGGCGTGCCGCTGCGGGCGCCGTCCGGATACAGGTAGAAGCCGCGCCCGGTCTTTTGCCCGAACCAGCCGCGCTCGCAGAGCCGGTCCGCGATCTGCACGTAGCGCGCGTTCGGATCGCGCGTAGCGGAGCGGCGCTTTCTCGCCGCCCAGCCGATGTCGCCGCCCGCCAGGTCGATCACCTGGAACGGCCCCATCGGGAAGCCGAATTCCCGCACCGCGCGATCGATCTGGTAAGGCGACGCGCCGTCTTCCATCATGTGATCGGCGGCCGTGCGGTACACCGCCAGCACGCGATTGCCGATGAAACCGTCGCACACGCCCGCGCGCACCGGCACCTTGCGCAGCTTTTTCGCGAACTCGAACGCGGTCGCGACCACATCCGCGCCAACCTTCGCCGGCACGACTACTTCGAGCAGCTTCATCAGGTTCGCGGGCGAGAAGAAGTGCAGGCCGATCACGTCGGCGGGACGCGAGACGCTGGCGGCGATCGCGTCGATATCGAGATACGACGTGTTGGTTGCCAGCACCGCCCCCGGCTTGCAGACGCGATCAAGTTCCGCGAACACGGCTTTTTTCACGTCGAGGTCTTCGAAGACCGCCTCGATCGCGACATCGACGGCTGCCAGCGCATCGTAGGACGTGCTGCCGGTCCAGCGGCTCATCACGTCGGCTTTTGCTTCCGGCGTCATGCGGCCCTTTGCGATCTGTCCGTCGTAGACCTTCTCGACATGCGCGCGGCCGCGCGAGAGCGAGGCCTCGTCGCGCTCGATCATCGTCACGGGCAGGCCCGCGTCGAGCGCGGCCACCGCGATGCCCGCGCCCATCGTGCCGCCGCCGATCACGCCTACGCTCGCGATCGCGCGCGGCTTCGCCGTGCGCGTCTCCGGCGCCTTCAGCACTTCGCGCTCGGCGAAGAACGCGTGGATCAGGCCGGCGCGCTGCGGGCTGTCGATGCATTGCAGGAAAAGCTGGCGCTCGTGGCGCAGGCCGTCGTCGAAGGGAAGTTCGAGCGCGGCCTGAACCGCGTCGACGATTTTCAGCGGCGAGAACAATCCGCGCGATTTCTTCGCCGTCTGTTCGCGTGCCGCTTCGATCGCGGCGCGGCTCGTGCGACGGTCGGAGAGGCCAGCGGCGTCGCGGGTGCGGCGCACCGGCGCGCGCGCGGCGAGCAGTTCCTGCGTGTAGGCGAGGCCGTCGGCGAGTGCCTCGCCCGACTTGCCGACGCGATCCACGAGGCCGAGCTTGTGCGCTTCTTCCGCGCCGATGTGGCGCCCGCTCAGGATCAGGTTGAGTGCGGCTTGCGCGCCGATCAGGCGCGGCGTGCGCTGCGTGCCGCCCGCGCCCGGCAGCAGGCCGAGCGTGACTTCGGGCAGTCCGAGCTTCGCGCCCGCGACGGCCAGCCGGTAGTGCGCCGCGAGCGCGACTTCGAGGCCGCCACCGAGCGCCGCGCCGTGGATTGCGGCGACGACCGGTTTCGCGCACGCTTCGATCCGGTTGCAGACGTCGGGCAGCGAGGGCGGCATCGGCAGCTTGCCGAATTCGCGGATATCCGCGCCGCCGATGAAGTTGCGCCCCGCGCCGACGATCAGGACCGCCTGGACGCCGCTGTCTTCGTCGGCCCGTTCGATGGCGGCGGAAAGTCCGCGCCGGACGTCCACGCCGAGTGCGTTGACGGGCGGATTGTCGACGGTCACGACGAGCACGCCGTCGCGCAATTCGGTTTTGACGGGAGCGTCGGCTAGTTGAGCGTTCATCGTGCTAAGTCTCCTGATTGTTTGAACGTATTGTGGGCTGACCTGCCGGTATTGACAATTCCAATTGAGATTGATGGACTGTTAATTCAGAATTGACAAAGCGTGCGACGAGTCATTCCCACGTCTGCGCGAGCGCCAGAATTTCGTCGCGCAGATAGTCGATCAGCGCCTGCGTCGATGGCGACGGGTAACGGTTCGGCAGCGTCACGATATAGAGCGTGTTCTGCTGCCCGGCCACGCGATATTCGGGCAGGATCTGCACGAGGCCGCGGTTTCCCGGCGCGTGCGGCACGTACTCCGGCAGCATGCCGACGCCCATGCCCTGACACACCGCGTCGGCGAGAAACGGAAAGTCGGGCGATTGCAGTGCGGGCTGCATCGGGATCGAGTGGACGTCGGTGTCGTTCTGCCGGTGGATCAGTTCGATCACCGCGCGCAGTCCCGGATAAGGCGACGCGACGAGTGTCTGCCGCGCGAGATCGGCGGGACGCTCGATCGGGCCGTGCCGCGCGACGTAATCCGCCGACGCGTACAGGTTCCATTCGATCGGGCAAATGTTGCGCGCGACGTGATCGAGCGGCGGCGTCGACGTGATGCGCACGGCGACGTCGACTTCGGCGGCGATCAGATCTTCGATGCGATTGTTGAACGACACGTTGAGCGTGATGCCCGGATGCGCGCGCGCGAATTCGAGCAGCTTCGCGCCGATGAACATGCGCCCGAAGCCCGTCGGCACGCTGATGCGCACGCGGCCGCGCAGCGTCTGGCCGAGGCTGTCGATCGACGCTCGCGCGGTGCTCAGGTCTTCCAGCATGCGCTGGCCGCAGTCGTAGAGCGTGTGGCCGGCTTGGGTGAGTTCGAAGCTGCGCGTCGAGCGGCGCAGCAACTGCGCGCCGGTTTCGCGTTCGAGCAGCTTCAGCCGCTGGCTGATGTTCGAGCGCGTCATGCCCAGCTTGCGGGCGGCGGCGCTGAGGCTGCGCGATTCGACGATCTCGACAAACAGCCCGACCAGGTTCAGGTCCATGAGATTTGTTCATTCACACTCGACAGAGTCGCCCATCTTAGGGCGATTGTCGCGGGGACGATAGCGCCCCTGGCGTATCCCGTGTGTGAGCGTTACTCACGAAATCGTATTGACCTTTGTGTGATGGCCGTCGAAAATCGGAAATGTCACCGAGCAATACTCAGAAAGCGAGGCGCCGAGCCATGATCACCCTGTTCCACTGCGTCAGTGCGCGTTCGTTCCGTCCTTTGTGGATGCTCGAGGAAATCGGCTTGCCTTACGAACTGAAGATGCTGCCGTTCCCGCCGCGCGTGCACGCCCGCTCGTATCTCGACGTCAATCCGCTTGGCACCGTGCCCGCGCTTTTTCTGGATGACGCCGGACGCATGACGGAATCCGCCGCGATTTGCCAGTATCTGGCGGCGCGCCATTCGCCCGGCGTACTCGATGTCGCGCCGCACGAAGCGGATTTCGGCGGCTACCTCAATTACCTGCATTTCGGCGAAGCGACGCTCACGTTTCCGCAGACGCTGATCCTGCGCTACGCGCATTTCGAGCCGCCGGAGCGCCGCCAGCAGCAAGTCGCCGACGATTACACGAAGTGGTTTCTCGCCCGTCTGCGCACGCTCGAACCGCTGCTCGCGGAACGCGCGTTCCTGTGCGCGAAGCGTTTCACGGCGGCCGATATCTCGGTTGGCTACGCGCTCATGCTGGCCGAGCATCTGCAACTGAGCGAGCGATTCCCGCCGTCGATCGCCGCCTACTGGAAGCGGCTGCGCGAGCGTGAGGCTTTCCAGCGCGCGCTCGAAGCACAACGCGCTGCGGCCCGGGCGCAGGGCGTCCCGGAAATGCCGGCACCGGACGTGCGCTGAACGGCTTTCGTCCGTTAGCGCTCCACGGGACACGCCCGATCCCTGCTTCAGGTCCCTTCCTCAGTGGGGCTGTCGAATCGTCGGCGCGAAACTAACCTCACATTCAGACGCATCTGATTGCTGATCGCGTTCCGGCAAACGTTTTTCGGGGTTCGCCCTTCTGATTTGTACCGGACGCCGTCGATACGAGTTCGTTCTACCCGCTGACCGCCGCGACACGCCCGCGCTCACGAATTTCCCCGGAACTCGCAGATGCACGCCTGATGCTCACCATTAGCGAGGTTGCCCATCATGTACGTATCGATCTGGCTGAGCGCGATTGCCGTTGCTCTTGTTGCTGCGTGGACCATCGCCTTCGCGCTGCCGATGTCCGCCGAGGAAGAACTGAATCGCGCCGCGGTTTCCGAGGCGCTGCTCGACGTCGATCTTCCCGCGCTGCCGAACTGGCTCGCTTCATCGACGAATGCGCTGGCGGTCTCGTTCTGCGGCCAGCAGCGCGTGCGTCACTGAGGAACGGAGACCCGCCTGCACCTTCCGCGCCAACGCCTTTCGGATCAACGCGTTGGCGCGTTCACCGGCCCGATATCCACAGGGTTAAGCACAAAAACTGTGGATAAATGCGGCGCTGCATCGATATCCACAGCTTCATGCCCGGCTCAGGCGTCCTTGCGATGCGCTTCGCCCTGTTTGGGGTCGTCGGCGATCGAGGGGAAAAACGCGTTCCAGACGGCGCGCACGCCTTCAGCGGCCGTCGCTTCGGCATCGATGTTTTCGGTTTCTCCCGAGAGCGTCGGGTCCGCCGATAACCCGCGCCAGTGCGTAAAGGTGAGCGCGGGCTTCTCGGTCCACTGGCCTTCGATGAACTTCGAGAACGCGGTCGCGCCGCTCGTCAACTGCACTTCGTACCAGCCGTCCCGAACGGGCGCGTACTCGTCGAGCGGGAACCAATCCGTCGATTCGATTTGCATCGTCTCCTCCGTTGTAGTTGTAGAGAGGAATAGCACGATTCGTTCCTTTTTTGTCTAACCCGGTCGCGTGCGGCGCGCGTCGCGCGGGCGGCGAATTCCGCTAACATCGGTCGCGACGATACGAACAGATCGAGGCGGCCGGCGCATGACGAAGCGAGCACTTTCCACCAGCGACTACGACGGCATCCGCTCGGGCATCGTCGAGGTGCTGGAAAGCGCGCGCCGGGCGGCGGCGCGCAGCGTCAATGCGGTCATGACGGCCTCGTACTGGGAGATCGGGCGGCGGATCGTCGAATTCGAGCAGGGCGGCGCGGACCGCGCGGCGTACGGCGAAGCACTCGTTGCCCGGCTCGCCGACGACCTGACGCAGCGCTTCGGCCGGGGCTTCGGACGCGCGAATCTCGCGAACATGCGCGCGTTCTATCTGCAATGGCCACTTGGGCAGATTGTCCAGACGCCGTCTGGAAAATTGCCGCTGGACCCGAATGTCCAGACGGCGTCTGGAGAATCCGCAGCCGCAGCCGCAGCCGCCGACGATGCCGCGACACCGCCCGCCCTTGCGACGCTCGCTGCGCGTTTTCCGCTGCCGTGGTCGGCGTACGTGCGACTGCTCTCGGTGAAAAGCGACGCGGCGCGCGCCTACTACGCGAGCGAGGCGTTGCGCGAGGGTTGGTCGGTGCGGCAGCTCGACCGGCAGGTGAACAGCCAGCTCTACGAGCGACTCGCGCTGTCGCGCAACAAGGCGGCGCTCATCGAAAAGGCCGGCGAGCCTGAGCCCGGCGACGCGATGACGCCCGAAGAAGCAATTCGCGACCCGTTCGTGCTCGAATTTCTCGATATCAAGGACGAATACTCGGAATCCGATCTCGAAGACGCGCTGATTCACCGTCTCGCGGATTTCCTGCTCGAACTCGGCGACGATTTCGCGTTCATCGGACGCCAGCGGCGACTGCGAATCGACGATACGTGGTTTCGCGTCGATCTCGTTTTTTTCCACCGGCGGCTGAAGTGCCTCGTCGTGATCGACCTGAAGGTCGGTCGGTTCAGCTACGCCGACGCGGGCCAGATGCATCTCTACCTGAACTACGCGCGCGAGCACTGGATGAAGCCCGGCGAAAATCCGCCGGTCGGACTCATTCTCTGCGCCGGGAAGGGCAGCGCGGAAGCGCGCTACGCGCTCGACAACCTGCCGAACAAGATCCTCGCCGCCGAATATCAGACGGTGCTGCCGGACGAGCAACTGATCGCGGAAGAACTCGAACGCTCGCGACGCCAGCTCGAAGCTCGGCGCGGCGGATCGAAAGAGGAGTAGTGGCGCGGGCTGCCGTGCGCGCCGCCACAAAAACGAAAGCCCGCGCTTGGCGGGCTTTCATGTGAGGGCGGGGCCAAAAACAGGCGGCGTACCTTCCGGCCAGCACCGCTTTTCGCCCCGTTTTGCAGTCTCGTGCTCGACACGGACTACGATTTCAGAATAGGCGATTCATCGCGGAGGGCCAAGTTTTTTTCGAGATGGCCGCGCGCGGTCGATTCGACGGCCTTTCGGAAAAGCAGGGCAAAAAAAAGCCCGCTCTCGTTGAGCGGGCGTAATCCATATCGGTTGAGACATGGAGGAGACAGGACTAAGTATAAACCCTTAAATCTTCCTGTCAACACCTTTGATAAAACGACGCCGCGCCGCTACTGTTTGCCGAGGCTGTGATAGTAGGCGGCGAGATTGGCGATATCCGCGTCCGTCAGCGGTTTCGCAATCAACGTCATCATGTCGTTCTGACGCGCGCCGGATTTGAAGTCTTTCAGCGCCTTCACCAGATATTCCTCGGTTTGGCCTGCGAGATTGGGCGCTTCCGGAATCTTCGCGAGTCCGTCGATCCCGTGGCAGGCCTGGCACTGTACCGCCTTCGCCCGCCCCGCCTTGACGTCGGCGGCGAAAGAAACGCCCGCCGTACTCGCCGCGCACGCGGCGAGTACGGCCGCCGCGATCATCGTCGTCGTTCCGTGTCTCATTTTCCGCCTGCGTAGGAAATGCGATAGATCGCGCCGGCGAAGTCGTCGGAAACGAGCAGCGACCCGTCCTGCAATTGCTGGACGTCCACCGGGCGGCCCATGTATTCGCCCGTCGACGTAAGCCAGCCTTCCGCGAACACTTCGGTCGGGCCGGCGGTGCCGTCGTCCTTGACCGGCGTGAACATGATGCGCGCGCCGATCGGCTTGGTCCGGTTCCACGAGCCGTGCTCGGCGTCGAAGATCCCGCCCTGATATTTCTCAGGGAACATCTTGCCCGTGTAGAACGACATGCCCAGGTCGGCCGCGTGCGGCGCCATTTCGACCTGCGGGAACACGACACCCGCCGGCGGCGTGGCATCCTTGTAGTCGGCCGTGCGTACCTTGCCCCCGCCGTACCACGGGAAACCGAAGTTCTCGCCCGCTTTGGTCGCGCGGTTGAGTTCGCCGGGGGGAGTGTCGTCGCCCATGCCGTCGACCTGGTTGTCGGTGAACCAGAGCGTCTTGTCCTTCGGATTGAAGTCGAGCCCGACCGAATTGCGCACGCCGTGCGCATACACCTCGCGGTTCTTGCCGTCCTGATCCAGCCGGATGATCCCGGCGAGGCCGTTCTTGTCGAGCTCGGCGAGCTTGTCCTTCGGCGGCACGTTCCACGGCTGGCCGAGCGCGATGTAGAGCTTCTTGTCCGGCCCGATGCGGCACGCGCGCGCGCCGTGGTTGAAGCTTTCGAACTGCGTCGGAATCAGCTTGCCCTGTGGCACGACGACTGCCGCCGCGACGTCCGAACCGCCTTCGCCGAAGAACTGCGCTGCGGGAAAGCCGAGCACGCGGTTCTGCTCGACCACGTAAAGCACGCCGTCGGGGGAGAAGCAAACGCCATTTGGCACCTTGAATGCCACCGACGACGCGAACTGCACGACATCGCTCGCAACCCGCTGATGGGTGCGATCGGTGACCTGCCACACGCGGTTCTTGCGCGTGCCGACAAACACCACGCCGGTCGACGGTTCGATCGCCATGTGGCGCGCCTCCGGCACCACGGCATACAACTCGATCTTGAAGCCCGGCGGCAGCTTGATCTGCTTGAGATTGTTGCGCAGGGCCTCGGCATTCTGGCCGGCTTGCGGAATGGTCTCGGCGGGCACGTTGTTGCCCGTCTGCTTGAAGTTGGACAGCGTGCCCACGTTGTCCTGCGCCGCGTAGGCGCAGGAGAGCGCGGCGAGCATCACGCTCCCGGCGGCGAGCGGTACGGCCCTGAGCGCTGCATTCATCTTCGCTTTCATCTGTTTCGTCTCCTTGGATACGTCGTTTTTGAAGACTGCAACTGCGGATAAAGCCTGAAGTGCGACGGCCATTTACGGCCGTCACTTGCTGAGATTATTTGCTGCCGTCGAATACGAACGCGTCCGAGCGGTCGGCGCTCGGCAGCACGGCCAGAAGGCGCGCGCCGTCGAGGACCGCGTTGCCCGGGACGGTCGTGCCCGCCTGCGGACACGGCGCGGGTCCGAACGTGATCGAAACGTCGTAGGCGTTCACGCCGGTATGCGGCGCGACCGTGCCTTTGAATACACAGCCGATGCCCGTCGTGCCAGCGAGAAAGCCGTCGTCGGTGATGGTGAGCCTGGCGGACGTGTTGCCGCGCATCGAGCCGCCGCGGCCGCTGTAGAGGCCTGCGACGGTCGCGCGCGCCGGTCCCGCGCCGAGCATCTGGTCGGACGCGCCGGAGAATGTGAGGGTCGCGGCGCCATAGCCCTTGTCGGCGACGCTGCCCGTCACGGCCGGCGCACGCGCGAAGTCGGCATCGAACGTGACGGGCGATGTCGTGCGCGTGCGCAGGCTGTAGTTTTGGGCGCTGAGGCTGGTGAACTGTCCGCTTGCGGACTGCGAACCATTGTTCGCGACGACCACGCCGCCCAGTCCGCCTTTGCCTGCGGACGCGGGCGCGTCGCCGTAGAACAGATAGGCGGTGCCGTCGAACAGCATCAGGAGGATGGCGTCACCGCGGGCGGACACGCTGCCCTTGTAGACGCCGCCGGACGGCAGTGTCGTGGTGCCTGCGGCGGTGGCCGGCTGAAGCGGATGGCTGGCGGTGCAGGAAGCGAGAAGGAGACAGCATACGAACGAAGCGAACAGCGCGCTGCACGACGTAGCGGTCTTTTTCATTGCGGCCTCGCGGTGCGTTCGATTCCTGTGGCTTGGCAGTCCGGATCTCTTTTTCAAACGCCGGCCGTCGCGCGAGGTTTCAGCATTCGAAGCCGCGCGCCCGGGCCGCGTGCAGTTCCGAAGGAATAGCACGAGTGTCTGGTATAGACGGTCGAGCGGGGCAGGTCAAGGGTACGCTTAACTAACTGGCCAATCGGGGAAGGTCAGCGGGGCAATTCGTGCGGGGCGAGCCGCACTTCGTCGATCACGGATTGCCATCGTCCGAGTTCTTGCCGACGGAAATGGCGCATCGAGGGATACCAGGGACCGTCGGGTCGGTCGGGCATCCAGCGCGAGTCGCTGCAGGTCGGCACGAGCGCCCAGACCGGGCAGCGTCGATCGTGATAACGAGATCGAGCGCCGGGAAAATCGCGAGCGTATCGGATTCCAGATATACGAGTAGTCCGAAAGCCCCCGCGCCCGCTCAACTGACCCAGACCGTGTTGGTCCCGAGCTGCTCCGCGAGGGCTGTCGGCAGATACTTCAGCGACACCGCGACGGTCTGTCCGCTGGCGGGATCGATCCCCATCCGGTGCGCGATCGAAATGTGCGCGCCGACGTCCTGCGGAAACGGAATCGGCGTGCGCGGTCCCTTCGGCAGCAGGGAAAACGGCGGCATCGCCCACGGTTCGTGCGACGCGCCGAAGAAGTCGGGTTTGAACGGCCACGGCTCCGGTTTCAGATGCAGTCCGACGGCGGGATCGGAGAGCCGCCGCAGCATCCAGTCGCAGGCGATGTCCGAAAGCCCCGATTCCGCGATCGGATAGCCGCCGCCGACATCCGAATGCGCGCCGACGAAGAGCGCCTGCGTGATGCCGTCGCGCTTGTTCCAGAAGGTCGGCGTGAAGTCGGCGCGCTGCTCGTCGAGGCTGATCGCGTGGATACCGAACTGCACCTTGTTGTTGAGCGCGGTATCGGCGAAACGGAACACGTCGATGTCCGAACCGTTCGCGCCGAGATAGATCGGGATGCCGAGCGAGCCGACCGTGTCCCACACGCCGATTGCCCGGATCATGTCGACGGGGAGCGTTTCGTTCGGCTGGGGCGGATCGGATGCGAAAAGCGGCAGGTGCCTCACCAGACTGCTGAAGAGACCCGCGAGACCGCCCGCGTTCTGGCGCGCCGCGATGCGCGTCTCGCGATGCCTGCGCCACTGCTTGATGCCGAGTTCGTAAGCCTGCTCCTTGTTGTCGGGATCGTAGTTTGCCCGGTTGAGCACGCCGACGTCGGCGATCATGCCGCCGAGCGCGCGCGCAGTGTACGCGCCGCGCGAAAAGCCGATCAGGAAGATCGCGTCGCCCGGTTCATAGTTGCGCGAGATGTACGTGTAGCCGCGGACGATGCGCGCGATCAGCCCGTCGCCGAAGACGCCACCGAGCAGCTTGATCGCGATGTTGCGCGAATCGCCGACGCCATGCAGGTATTTCGCCACCTGGCCGTTTGGACCGGGCTCCTCGATTTCCTGCTCCGACGCGAGCAGCACGGAATCCTGCTTCGGATTGCCGGCGAGCGTGCAGAAGAGCTTCCAGACGTTGGTCGTGTCGGGAATGCCGTCGTTGTCGTCGTCCTTGGAATTCGGGCCGTTCCAGGTGCCGTCCGCGCAGAAAACGATGTTCTTGGCCATGTCGTCTCCACCGTTGCGATGTGGTTTCGCCGCGGCGCCCGGCGGAGTGCGTACCGATTCTGCGGCAGGGTGCCGGCGCCAAATGTCTTATCTATCGTAGACGCTGCGGGCGCGGCGGGCACCGCAATGCGTGCGCTCGCGTACACACGCGAGCTCAATTCGCGGGCGTTGGCACGACTGACTATCGATTCGGAACGAAGCGGGAGGGCCGCTCAGTCGGCGAGCCGCTTGTCGGCCAGCGCACGCCGGCAGTCGTCGAACACGCGCACGACGAGCGCCGATTCGTAGTTGAGGTCGTCGCTTTCGAGAATTTCTTCGACGGCGTCGAGGGCCCAGTCGGCGTTGACGTATCCGACGTTCTGCATCGCGAGGCGCTGGGCGATGGCCGTGAGCCTGGCAACGGTGAGCCAGTCGGCCTGGCGTTTGTGGCGGTCGAGCCACTTGCGCGACGCCTGCACGAAGAACACGGGTGCGGGCCACGACTCGTTCAGGTAGTAATTGCCGAGGCTGCCGCAAGTGAGCCAGCAGAGCAATTCAACGCGGTCGCGCGGGCTGAGTTGGTGACGTACATCATTCATGGCGGCGCTCACGAAGACGATTGACGTTGCCGATAACATCGTTTCCCCTCGGGAAAACAATATCAGATCATTTTGCATCGCGGTATATGCAATTGCGTCAAAACGTACGGGCGCACGCGGTGCAACGCGTTGGCTCGCGTGGAACTACGCCGCTGCTTCGTCGCACCATTCGATCGCCCATGCGCGCGCGCAATGGAGCGCGTCGGATTCATCGGCGAAGGCGTCGAGTTCGCCCGAGTGGTGCGTCTCGCCATGCGCGCTGCGCTCGTCGGGCCCGCGCGTGATCGTGGCGTGGGCGTAGAACTGGCCGTCTTCGTCATGCCGCGCGCGGCAGTGGATGTGATAGGCCTTGTAGTCGAATCGCATGTCGGGTGTCTCCGTGGATCAGCAAAAATCCTAGCACGCGATGGCGAATGCCGACGCGGCCTGAACCCGCTAACCTTCGACAAGCACACGCAATCCACGGACGCTTCCAGTGACCGACGAACCGACCACGATCATCTTCGGCGCCTTTGACCGCCACAATTTCGGCGATCTCCTGTTTGCGCACATCGTCGCGCGGATGTCGAGCCATGAGGACGCGCTGTTTGCGGGCGTCGCCGGGCGCGACTTGCGGATGTACGGCGGGCATCGGGTGCGGGCGCCGACGGAGCTCGCGCAAAACCTGGGCGGGCGCGCGGTGAATCTGATCCACGCAGGTGGAGAGATCCTGACCTGCAGCGCGTGGGAAGCCGCAGCAATGACGCTGTCCGGCGACGAATGGCACCAGACCGTCGCACACCTCGACAAGAGGCCGCTGGATCGAACGGTATGGGCGCAGTCCGTGCTGCAAACGCGCGCGCTCGCGCCCTACGCGGCTTCGCGCGAGATGTTTCCTCATGAGGCCTGGGTATCGTTCAACGCGGTCGGAGGTGTCGATCTCGATACGGTCGACGCGCGCTTGCGTGCCGAAGTCCTGCTGAACGTCGCCGCCGCCGATGACATCAGCGTGCGCGACGCGCACACGCAAACGCTGCTCGCCGCAGCCGGAGTGAAAGCGCGGCTGATCCCCGACCCGGCCGTGATGGTGGCGCAGCTTTACGGCGCGCGCATCGACGAACGCGCGCAACAGGGCGAACTCGCGCGTACGCTCGCTGCGTTCCCGAACGGCTACATCGCGGTGCAGTTCAGCGCCGATTTCGGCGATGACGCCACGCTCGCGCGGATCGCCGGGCAACTGGAGCGCGTAGCGAATGCGAGCGGTCACGGCCTGGTGTTCTTTCGTGCCGGCGCGGCGCCGTGGCACGACGACGCGGCATGCTACGAACGCACGGCGGCGCGCATGCGGACGAAGCCGCTGGCGGTATTCCGCTCGCTTGACGTATGGGATATCTGCGCGCTGATCGCCCGCAGCCGCGGCTTTATCGGCAGCAGCCTGCATGGGCGGATCGTCGCGACGGCGTTCGCCTTGCCGCGCGTGAGCGTGCGCCATCCGGCGTTCGGGCTTCGCGTCACGAAGCAGGCCGCGTTCGCCGCCACATGGGACGACACGGACACCACGGCGTCAGTCGAAATCGACGAGATCGCGCGCGCCACCATCGATGCGCTCGCCACAGACCCCGCACGGCGCGTACGCAAGGCACGGGAACTCGAAGAGGCGTATCGCGCAGGATTCGAGCCGGTCGCGCGCCGCTTGAGCCGCGGCGTTCACTCGCCGATCACCCAGCGGTAGTACGGATTGTCGGGATCAGCGTCCATCACGCGCCGGAGATTCGCCGCCCAAGCATCGCGATCGCCCCGATAGGCGTCGAGCCCAGCGCCGTAGAACGCATGCAGCGTGTCGCGCTCGGCGCGCAACTGGGCGCGAAAGGCATCGTCGGCGCGGATGAGCGGCGGCTCCGTCTGCAACGCGAGAAGCCGCGCCAGCACCGCCGGAAACGCGGCGCGCCGCACCCAGGGCGCGTATTCGATGCGCGGCGCGTCGTCGGTGACGGGCGGCGTATCGGCGACGTAATAGGCAAGTCCCGCGCGGTCGGTCACCCAGGTCGCCAGCAGCGCAGCCGGCGACGCGATGCCCACTTCCCGCAGCGCGTGCGTTAAATGCTTCTGCCCGATGCGCCTCGCGGGCACAACGGACTTCCTCGGGCGGACGCGGTTGCCCGGCCCGCCTTTACCTCTTGACCGTCGTTCCGGCTTGCAGCCCCTAGCGCGCCGGCCCCGGAAAGATCGTGTTCCAGTCGTTTTTCATGCTGACGACGACCCAGCCGTCCGTGACGGCCTCGTCCCACGCCTTGTCGAGCCGGCCGATCTTCGATTGCCGGTCGTAGGCGAACTCGCGCTCGGCGTCGTCGTGATGCACGAGGAGCGCGAGGTGCGGGTCGGTGTTCGCCGCGGTGTACTGGAGCATTTGCTGGTCGCCGTCCGAATTGCCGAACGCGAGGATCGGACGCCGCCCGATATAGCGATAGATGCCGACGGGCTTGCCCGGTCCGTCGTCGACGAAATCGAGCTTGGGCTGACGCGTGAGCGTCGGTTTGCCGTCGCGCAGTTCGTACTTGACGAGCTGACTGGAGCCGATCACCTGCTCCGGCGGAACGCCATAGGCCTTCTCGACCCACGGCCGCATGAACTCGATCGTCCCGCCCGACACGATGTAGGTCTTGAAGCCGTTCGCGCGCAGATACGCGAGCAGTTCGACCTGCGGCTGATAGACGAGCTCGGTGTAAGGCCGGTTGAACTTCGGATGGCGGGCCTTCGCGAGCCACGCGCGGATCGTCTGGTCGTAGGCATCGACGCTCATGCCGCTGTTCGCAACTGCGACGAGCTGCATCAGCTGTTTCTGCTGCGCGGCGAGCGCCGCCTGGTCGCGAGCCATCAGTGCCTTGAAGGCGGGATTGCTCTTCCACTCGGGATGGGCCGGCGCGGCCGCCTTCACCTGATCGAGCAGGAAGGCGAACTGGACGTAGATCGGCTGCTCGGTCCAGAGCGTGCCGTCGTTGTCGAATACGGCGATGCGCTGCGCCGGTTCCACGTAGGTCATCGTGCCTTCGCGCGTCACATCGCCGACGAATTTCACGATCGCGCGCTTCGCGGGGCCGTCGCGCCATGAGGGCAGCGCGGTTTCCGCGCTGCGGGCGCTTTCGGGCGAAGCGTCGGGCGACGCGGCATTGCGGTTCTGCCCGGCGCATCCGGCAAGCGTCAGCGCGAACAGCGCCGCAACGATGCAAGCCGAGACGCGACTCACGGCGTTGCCGAACGAGCGATCCGGTCGTGAGCCGGAGGCGTTGACGGACACGTATCCCGGCGCGGTGCGGCGGCTCAAGCTCTGCATCCGATTCTCCTCGTCGACCAGCGTTAGCGCTTTGGCGCTTCCTCTGGTCCCATTCAAGTTGCGGTCGACAGCCCTTACTCTGGTCCCGTGCAAGATGGTTGCCCTGGTCGTCGAGGTTCGATGGCCAGCAGCGGGAGAAGCAAGTGAAGCGAAATCACGTGAATCGAAGGTGCTAGCGAGCTGGCACATCTACGCGGGCGAGCTGCGAGCGGCCATGCGACTTGTCCCAGCTGTCCTTGTCCATCACGAGCCGGAAGCCGAGATGCGACATGCTGTTGTACGGATCGGTGCCGCGCCGTGCGCTTGGCCGGTAGCTGAGGCAATAGTCCTCGTTACAGAGGAACGAGCCGCCGCGCGTCACGCGCTTGGGCGCCGCGACCGGGACGCCGGGGTCGGCCGGGTCCCACGCATCCGACGGGCCGGCCGGGTTGTTGATCACGCTCGTTGTCGATGCCTCGCGCCGGAACTGGTCCGCGCGATACCAGTCGGCGACCCACTGCCACGCGTTGCCGGTCATGTCGGAGAGGCCGTAGGCGTTGGCGGGAAAGCTGCCGACGCGGCTCGTGCCCACCGCGCCGCCCGCCTTGGCGCTCATCACCGGGAATGGGTGCGCTTGCTGGCCTTGCCAGACGTTCGCCATCTGCTTGCCGTCCGGCACGAACTTGTCGCCCCACGCGTAGGTGGCTTGCGTGAGCCCGCCGCGCGCGGCGAACTCCCATTCGGCCTCGGTCGGCAGGCGCTTGCCGGCCCATTTCGCGTAGGCTTCTGCGTCCTCGTACGACACCTGCACGACCGGATGATCGTCCTTGCCGGCGATGCTGCTGCGCGGCCCCGTCGGATGCCGCCAGTCCGCGCCCGGCACATAGCGCCACCAGCGCGAGTAGTCTTCGAGCGACACCGGCTGGTCAGTGCCGACGAACACCATCGCGCCCGCGACCATCGCGCTCTCTGGCGGACGCGGCGTGCCCGGCGGCAATTGCACCTTGAGCGTTTCCCAGTCGGGCTTCTTCTCAGCCGTCGTGACGTAGCCGGTCGCTTCGACGAACTTGCGGAACTCGGCGTTCGTCACGTGATGCTCGTCCATCCAGAAGCCGTGCACGCGCACCTTGTGCGCGGGGCGCTCGTTGGCTTGTGCCATCTTCGCGTCGCTGCCCATCAGGAACTCGCCGCCCGGCACCCAGGCCATGCCTTGCGGCCCGCGCACGCCGTCGCCGAGAACGGCCTGCACTGCGGGTTTTGCGCGCGCGTTCATCGCCCCGCTCACCGCGAAGCCGATCAGGGCCGGACACGCGAAAAGCAGCGTCGCCCAGAGGAGCAGCCTGCGCGAGCGGCCCAGATGGCCGACGGGGCCGCTCGCCGCGCTGCTTGCGCGGGGCGCGGCGGTCGTCGCGGGCTTGCGTTTCGCCATGCTCGTTCTCCGTCTGCGTCGACGTGCATATCGCGCGCCGACTTCGAAAAAGCCTTCTGTTTCAGCAGCGTCAATCAATCGCTTGTGCCTACCAATATCTGAAGCGCTCGATGAATTCAATCTCTTTCGTGCAGGCCGCGCGCAACAAGTGGACAAAATTGCGTCGATTCCACGCGAGCGGATTCGAAAAATCCTGTCGCGACTTTCATCGTGATATTTAAAAAGCACTTCGATACTTTGACGAATCGATTTCCCTCCAGTACCTTTTGCGGGATTGCGATTCGACATCCGGCATCGGAACACGAAATCGAAACCGAAGCTGAAACCATCCGGCGGGCGAGACCATGCGCGATACCATCCTGCGCTTCGAGGCGAGCATCGGCGAAGCGGTCGTGGGGCAAGAAGCGGTCGTGCGGCAGATCCTCATCGCGTTGCTCGCGGACGGGCACGTCCTGCTGGAAAGCCTGCCGGGGCTGGCCAAGACGCGCACGGTGAAGGCCATCGCGACGCGCCTCGCCGCGACCATGAAGCGCATCCAGTTCACTCCCGACCTGCTGCCGTCCGACATCACCGGCGGCGAGACGCTGCTGCAATCCGGCACCGAGCGCTCGCTCGTTTTCCAGCCGGGTCCGATATTCGGCAATCTGATTCTCGCCGACGAAATCAATCGCGCGCCCGCGAAAGTGCAATCGGCATTACTGGAAGCGATGGAAGAGCGGCAGATATCGGTGGCTGGAGAAACGCATGCGATGCCCGATCTTTTTCTGGTGATGGCGACACAAAATCCGATCGAGCAGGAAGGGACTTATCCGCTTCCCGAAGCGCAAATGGACCGGTTTTTGTTCAAAGTGCTGATCGGTTATCCGTCGCCGGAAAGCGAGCGCGAAATGTTGCGCATGTTGAGGCGTGAAAGCGTCGGCGAGCACGCGGACGTAACTGCCGACACGCTCTCGCAGGACGATATTTTCGCCGTGCGGCGCGAAGTGGAACGCGTCGAAGTCGCGCCCGCGATCGACGAGTACATCGTCTCGCTCGTGAACGCGACGCGCCACGGCGGCGATCTGGACGCGGATCTCGGCAAGTGGATCGAGATCGGCGCGAGCCCGCGCGGCGCGATCGGCCTCGACCGTGCGAGCCGTGTCGAAGCGTGGCTTCACGCCTGACGACGTGCGCGCGGTGATCCATCCGGTGTTGAGGCACCGGCTGATTCTTTCCTACGATGCCAATGCCGATGGCATCGGCGCGGACCAGGTGATCGACCGGCTGATCGAAAAGGTGGCGGTGCCGGCCTGATCTTCCGAAGCGACGGGAGCTTTCCGATGGCAAACGAAGCGACGGGCAACCCTGCGGACAACCCGGACAACCCGGACAACCCGATAGGCAGCGTCTACGTCGATGCTGCGCATCTCGCGAAACTCGAGTTCCGCGCGCGCGGCCTTTCGTTCGTCGCGCCGCATCCTTTGACGAGCATCCTGTCGGGCAAGCACGCGTCGCGGCTGCGCGGCCGGGGCCTGAACTTCGAGGAAATCCGCGGCTACCTGCCCGGCGACGACATCCGCCACCTCGACTGGAAAGTGTCGATGCGCCTCGGCAAGCCGCACGTGCGCGTCTACACGGAGGAGCGCGACCGGCCGCTCCTTGTCGTCGTCGATCAGCGCATGAGCATGTTCTTCGGCTCGCGCCGCGCGTTCAAGTCGGTCGTCGCCGCCGAAGCGGCCGCGCTTGCGGTGTGGATGGCGTTCGGCGCGGGCGACCGCGTCGGCGGCGTGATCTTCGACGACCGTTCCGTCGTGCGTGTCGCGCCGCTGCGCAGCCGCAGCCGGGTCCGGTTGCTGTTCGGCGCGATCGCGCGGATGAACGCCGCGCTCGACGCCGAAAGCGATGTGCGCACCGACTACGGCCAGCTGAACGCGGCGCTCGAAGGCGTGCTGCAACTGGCGGCGCACGATTACCTGATCTTCGTCGTCAGCGACTTCGCCGGTGCGAACGAGCGCACGCGGCAGCTCCTGCGCGAAATGTCGACGCATAACGACGTGGTTGCGTCGATGGTCTTCGATCCGCTCTGGCAGCAGATGCCCGAGCATCGCGCGCTCGTCGTGAGCGAGGGGCGCCTGCAGGTCGAATTGCGCATTGAGCATGAGCGCGTGCGCGCGCCGCTCGCGAGCCTTTTCCGTGGCAGGACCGCCGAAGTGGCCGAGCTGCTGCGCGCGAGCGGCGTGCCGCTGATGGCGCTGTCCACAGCCGAGCCGACCGTCGACCAGGTCCGCCGGCTGTTCGGCGAGCGTCCGCGCGCGGGCACGGAGAGCGGACTGTGAGCACAAACGCGGCCACGACTCGCGCGACGCCAGCGGCCGCCGGCACGCCCGCCGAACTCGCGACGCTGCACGAGTTGCCGCCGCCGCCGGCGGTCTCGTACGCGCCGCAGACGGCCGGCTGGGCCGTGCTCGCAATCGTGCTCGCCGCGTGTGCGCTGTGGGGCGCATGGGCCGGGTGGCGTCGGCATCGGAAGGAGCGATACCGGCGCGTCGCGCTCGCGGAACTGGAGCGCATCGAGGCGCGGCTCGCGCAAGCCGACCAGCGCGGCGCCGCGCTAACCGCGATTGCGCCGCTTCTCAAGCGCACGGCGCTCGCGGTTGCGCCGCGCGAGCGCGTGGCGTCGCTCACGGGCGACGCGTGGCTCGCGTTCCTGCGCGAGACGCACGGCCGCTTCGGCGCCCAGAGCGGCGCGCTCCTCGCCGTGGTGAGCTACGCCCCGGCGGAGCGGATCGCCGCGATTTCGCGCGAAGAAGCCGCAGCACTCGTCGACGAGGCGCGCGACTGGATCGCGCATCATCATGTGGAAGTTTGATTTCCCGTGGATGTTCCTGCTTCTGCCGCTGCCCGCGCTCGTGTGGTGGCTCGCTCCCGGCTACCGCACGACGTCGAAGGCGGTGCGCATGCCGTTCTTCCAGGAAATGGCCGACGCAGCCGGCGAAAAGCCCGCGCCTGGTGGCGTGCGCCTGCGCCGCAACGGGCTGCAGCGCATCCTGATGCCGCTCCTGTGGGCGCTCCTCGTGGCCGCGGCGGCGAAGCCGGTCTACGTGGAAGCGCCGATCACGCGCGAGGAACCCGCACGCGACCTGATGCTCGCGATCGACCTGTCGCAATCGATGAGCGCGCGCGATTTCGTCAGCGCCGCGACCGGCGAGCGCATGGACCGGCTGACGGCGGTCAGGCGCGTGGTGGCGGATTTCATCGCGAAACGCAAGAGCGACCGCATCGGCCTGATCGTGTTCGGCGATGCCGCGTATCCGCAGGCGCCTCTCACGCTCGATCACGACAGCGTCCTGATCCTGCTCGACCAGATGCAGATCGGCATGGCGGGGCCGCGCACGGCGATCGGCGATGCGGTCGGTCTCTCGGTCAAGCTGATGGACAAGACGCCCGCGCCCGAAAAAGTGCTGATCCTGCTCACCGACGGCAACGACACGGCAAGCGCGATTCCGCCGCAACGCGCCGCCGAGATCGCGAAGGATCACCGGATCGTCGTGCATACCATCGGCATCGGCGATCCGGAGACGACCGGCGAGGACAAGGTCGATCTGGATGCGCTCAAGCGCATCTCGGATGCGACGGGCGGCCGGTCGTTCCACGCGCTCGGGCGGCAGGAAGACCTCGCCGCCGTCTACACGACGCTCGACCGGATCACGCCCGACAAGGTGAAGCGCGAGGTCTACCGGCCGCAGCGCGACTACTTCTGGATACCGCTCGCGCTGGCACTGTCGCTCCTGACTGCGTATCACGTCGTCGCGTGGCTCATTGCGATGCTGCGCGCGCCACGTCGCGGGCGGGCGAACTTCGGCGAGGCCACGCATGGAAATTGACCTCACCGCGTTTCATTTCCTGCGTCCCGCGTGGCTGTGGCTGTTGCTTGCGGCGGTGCTGCTGCCGTTCGTCTGGCTGCGCCGAAACGACGTCCGCGCGCACTGGCGCAACCTCATTGCGCCGCATCTGCTCGACCATCTGATCGTCGGCGACAAGGCGCGGCGCAGCCTTCAGCCCATCCACACGCTTGCGCTGCTGATCGCGCTCGGCGCCGTCGCCGCCGCCGGCCCGACGTGGCAGCAGGAGCGGCCGCCGTTCGATCAGGACAAGGCGCCGCTCGTCGTCGTACTGGAGCTCGCGCGCTCGATGGACGCGACCGATGTCGCGCCCACGCGCATCGAGCGTGCGAAGCAGAAGGTGCTCGACCTCGCGGCCGCGCGCAAGGGCGCCCGCACGGGACTCGTCGTGTTCGCTTCGAGCGCGCATCTCGTTGTGCCGCCCACCGAGGATCCCGCGATGCTCGACCTCTACGTGCCGGCGCTCGCGCCGTCGCTGATGCCGCGCGATGGAAGGAACGCAGCGGCCGGACTGGGAATCGCCGAGCGCGTGCTTGCCAACGACCCGGCCGGCACGATCGTCTTCATGAGCGACGGCTTCGACGAGAGCCAGTCGGATGCGTTCGTTCGCCGCGCGAAGCAGTCGCGCCACCAGCTTTTGTGGCTCGCGGTCGGGACCGAGGACGGCGGCCCGATTCGCGGTGCGGACGGCGCTATCGCGATGGATGCCGAAGGCCATCCGCTGACCGGCAGCTTCGATGCGGCCGCGATCCGCAAGATCACGGGCGCGGCGGGCATCCCGCTCGCCAGCATGCGCGCGGACGACGACGATGTGACCTGGGTCACGCGGCGCGCGCAGACGTTCCTCGCGCACGCCGAGGATTCGAAGATCGTGCCGCGCTGGAAGGAAGCCGGGTACTGGCTCGTATGGCCGCTCGTCGCGATTGCGTTGTGGTGTTTCCGGCGCGGATGGACGGTCAAATGGCTGCCGCTGCTGCTGATCTCGCTTGCATTGAGCGCCGCGCCGGGCGAAGCGCGGGCGGCGTCGTGGAACTGGATCGACCTCTTCGCCACGCACGATCAGCAGGGCCGCTGGAGTTTCGAGCACGGCGACTACAAGTCGGCGGCGCAGCGTTTCGACGACCCGGTGTGGAAGGGCCGCGCGCAGTATCTCGCGGGCGATTACCGGGCCGCGCTGGAGAGCTTCTCGCGGCTCAGGACGCCAGAGGCGTATTTCTACATCGGCAATACGCTCGCGCATCTGAAGGACTATGCGGGCGCGGTGCTCGCCTACGACAACGCGCTCAGGGAACAGCCCGCATTTGCCGACGCCGCGTCGAACCGCGATCTGATGAAGCAGTTGCTCGCGCGGGAAAAAACGCAGCCCGAGGACGACGAAGACGCGCAACAGCCCGACCGGACCAAAACCGGCAAGAAGAGCGACAAAGGGCAGAGGGTGATGGTCCATGAGGCGCGACCGGCCGAGGACGTCTGGATGCGCAACCTCAACACCTCGCCGGCCGCATTCCTGCATCAGCGGTTCCAGCAGGAAGCGGGAGGCACGCCATGACGTCGCGCTGGTTCGCACGCGTATTCCTCGTCACGATACTGCTCGTCTCGCGGCACGCGTTCGCCGCCGATGTGCCGCAGACGATGGTCCGCGCGCATCTCGAACCGTCCGGACCGGTGGTAGCAGGGACGGAGGTCAGGCTCGTCGTCGATGCATTGACGACGACATGGTTCACCGCTGCGCCCGACTGGCCGCTGTTCACCGTGCCCGATGCAATCGTCGCGCTGCCGGACGAGCAGGCGGTGAACCTCTCGGAGACGATCGGCGGAGTGAGGTGGTTCGGCGTGAGCCGCGCGTACCGGATCGTGCCGCGTGCGGCGAAGACGTTCGACATCGCGCCGTTCGAACTGACGGTTTTTCCCGGCGGCGGGGCGGACGTTCCCGTCAAGTTGAAGACGCCGTCGTTGAAGCTGACCGCCACCTTGCCGCCGGGCGCCGAGGGCATGTCGTCGTTTTTCCCGCTGACCAAGCTCACGGCGACGCAAAAGATCGAGCCTGCGCAAACACGCTTCAAAGTGGGCGATACGATCACCCGCACGATGACGCAGACCGCGAGCGGCACCGAGTCGATGCTGATTCCGCCCGTTGGATTCGCGGATATCGAAGGGCTGCGTCGCTACCCGAAGACGCCACAGACACGCAATATCGTGCAGGATCGGGCGGGGCTGCTCGCGGGCGAGCGGACCGATTCGACTGCTTACGTGGTCAATCGAAGCGGGCATTACAGGCTGCCGCCCGTCACGATCGAATGGTGGAATACAGCAACGAACAAACGCGAAACCATCGTGCTGCCGGCGGTGAGCCTGTCGGCCACGCCCGCGAAGGAGAAGCCGCTCTTCGAGATTCCCGTCGATGCGATGTCGAAGGCCGCGAGCCATATGGTGATTTACATCGACGGCGCGCGGGTCGCATATGGCGTCGCGTTGATCGCGGGCGTGTTCGCACTCGTCTGGGGTTATCCGCGGCTCGCGCGAGTGGGCGCCGCGGTGCGCGGGCGCATCCGTGAAGCGCGGCGCCGCCATGCGCAAGGCGACGCGCCCGCGTGGCGCGCATTGCGCGCGGCTGGCCGCACGGGCGCCGTGCGCCGCATCGTCCCGGCGCTCTACCGATGGCTCGACAAGCGCCCGGAATTCGGCCGGCCGGCTCGCGTGCAGAACATCGCAAACGCGAACGCAAGCACGCACGATACGGCGCTTGCGCGACTCGCCGCGAGCGTCGCTGACGACTACGCCGGCAAGTCCGATGCGACGCTCGAATGGAGCGAAGTCGAGCGCGAACTGAAGCGGGCAGCGAAACGCACGCGACAACGCGACGCAAAACCGGCGCTTGCGCCGCTCAACGAGCGCTGAGCGCGTTCAGTGCAATTCGAGCCACATCGGCTGATGATCGGATGACTGGCTCGCCTGATCGACCTCGCAAGCCGCGACGCGCGCGCTCAGATCCTCCGTTACGAACACGAAATCGCAGGCGAACGGGCCGTCGGGCCATTGCTCGCGGTCGTACAGGCCCACCGTCGCGGCGCGCGGCGTGTCCGGATGCGCGATGCCCCACGCATCGACGAACGCTGGGGCATCGCCGAACGGCTCGATCATCCGCCGATACGCCGGCGACTCGAACGCGCTGTTGAAGTCGCCGCACAGGATCGCGCTCATCGGCCGGCCGGTGTCAGCGAACGGGCTGTTCAGGCTTTCCGATTTCGCCGGGCGGCGCGCGTGACCGCAGGCCTCGCCGTGCAGGCCGCGCAGGCGCTCGACCTGCGCGAGCCGCTGCATCTCCGAGTAGAACTCCAGATGCGTGCTGATGACGCGCAACGGTCCGACATCCGTTTCGACGACCGCTTCGAGCGCGACGCGCAGCATCGACGGCTTCGCGGGATCGGCGGGCCACGGCAGCGAATGGCGCAGCACCTGCCGCACCGGCAGGCGGCTCACGATCGCGTTGCCGAACTGCCGCCGTCCGAGCCCGGCGCCGCTCGGCGGCAGGTCGGAGCCGAGCGCATCGAGGACGTTCGCGCCGGGCAGCAGTCCGGCCAGTTCGGCGAACTGATCGGCGCCTGGGCCGCCCGGAAGGCCACCCGACATCTCGCCCTGATCGAAACCGCGCGTGACTTCCTGCAGGCACAGGACATCGAAGTCGCACAGCGCTTTTGCCTCGCTGACGATGCGCGCGAGATCGACGCGGCCATCCACGCCGCGCCCCCACTGAATGTTCCAGTCGACGAGTCGCATGACGTTCTCCTCTGACCCATGCACGCGACGAGTTTAGCGCCGCCGCCAGAGACGCGCCGACGGTCGCGCCAAATCGCGCATCGCCAGAAGCAAAGCTGAAAAACTTGGTTCCTGAAGCGGGCATTGCGTTCATAGAATCTGACGTCTTTGCATCGCAATGTTATCGGGAACGCTCATGCCTCAGCAGAATTCGAAAGACGATCGACACGACGCCGTAGACGCACATCGCCGGTCGCTCCTGAAAAGTGCCGCGACGGCGGCCGCGCTTCTCGCCGTGCGCCCGGCGTTCGCGCAGGGCGATGCGAAAACCCTGCGCATCGGCTATCAGAAGTACGGCAACTTCGTCGTGCTCAAGGCGCGCGGCACGCTCGAAAAGCGGCTCGCTTCGCAGGGCGTGAACGTGCAGTGGCTCGAATTTCCAGCCGGTCCGCAGTTGCTCGAAGGCCTCAACGCAGGCGCCGTCGATGTCGGCACGGTCGGCGAAACGCCGCCGATCTTCGCGCAGGCTGCGGGCGTCGATTTCGTCTATATCGCGAACGAGCCGCCCGCGCCGCGCGGCGAAGCGATCGTCGTGCCGGCCGCCTCGCCGATCAGGACCGTGGCCGACCTGCGCGGCAAGAAGGTCGCGCTGAACAAGGGATCGAACGTCCACTTCCTGCTCGTGAAGGCGCTGCAGAATGCGAAGCTCGCCTACAGCGACATCCAGCCGGTCTATCTCGCGCCCGCCGACGCGCGCGCTGCGTTCGTGCAAGGCAGTGTCGATGCCTGGGTGATCTGGGACCCGTATCTCGCGGCGATCGAAAAGCAGGCGAATGCGCGCGTCGTCACGAACGGCGAAGGTCTCGTGCACAACACGCAGTACTACCTCGCGACGCGCAAGTTCGCGACCGCAGAGCCGCAACTGGTGCATGCGCTGCTCGCCGAACTCGACGCCGTCGACAAGTACGGCCGCGACAACATCCCGGAGGTCGCGCGCCTCCTTTCGCCGCTCGTCGGCCTCGATGCGGCGACGCTTCAGGTGGCGCTCGAACGCACCGCCTACGGCGTGCAGCCAGTGACCGCCGAGACGCTCGCGTACCAGCAGCAGATCGCCGATACGTTCAACGACCTGCGGCTGATTCCGAAGAAGCTCGTCGTCAGCGACGCGCGGTGGAAGACGGCTTAGGGCAGCGCCTGACGAGTGTCGTGGAATCCGGTACTGTGCTTGCTCAGTATCGCGACACACACGACACTCGAAGCCATGCTCAAGATCGCCACGTTCAATATCAACGGCGTCCGTTCGCGCCTGCCCGCGCTGCTTGAATGGCTCGACCGCGAAGCGCCGGATATCGCCTGCCTGCAGGAACTGAAGGCGCCGGACGCGGCGTTTCCCATCGACGAAATCCGCGCGGCCGGTTATGGCGCGATCTGGCACGGACAGGTGTCGTGGAACGGCGTCGCGATCCTGGCCAAAGGGATGGAGCCTATCGAGAGCCGGCGCGGCCTGCCGGGCGATACGGGCGACACCCACAGCCGCTATATCGAAGCGGCGGCGCATGGCGTCCTGGTCGGCTGCCTCTACTTGCCGAACGGCAATCCGCAGCCCGGTCCCAAATTCGACTACAAGCTCGCGTGGTTCGAACGCCTGATCGACTACGCGGCGCGTCTTCATGACAGCGGGCATCCGGTGGTGCTCGCGGGCGACTTCAACGTCGTGCCCACCGACGAGGATATCTACAACCCGAAGTCGTGGCTCAAGGACGCGCTGCTTCAGCCCGAAAGCCGCGAATGCTACCGGCGCCTGCTCGATCAGGGATGGCTCGATTCCCTGCGCGCGCGGCATCCGGCCGAGCGCATCTACACGTTCTGGGATTACTTCCGGCAGCACTGGCAGAAGAACTCGGGACTGCGCATCGACCATCTGCTGCTCAATCCGCAGATGGCACCGCATCTGAAGGACGCAGGCGTCGATCGCTGGGTGCGCGACCGGCCCCATGCAAGCGATCACGCGCCCACGTGGATCTCGGTCGATCTGAAGGTCCAGAAGCAGCCGGCGACGCAGAAGGCCGCCGCCGACAAGCCAGCAGCGAAAAAGGCCGCCGCGAAAAAAACCGCCGCCAAAACGCCCGCGGCGCGCCCGCGGCGCGCGAAACCCGCGGGCTGAAATCGCTCACATGTTCGTGTACGAGCTGCACCAGCCGTGCGCAGCGACCTGCTTGTCGCCGAAGAGCGTGCAGCCGCCCCATGCGTCCGTCGACTTGCCCTGGAACAGCGAGCAATTGCTGCAATCCTGCCCGGCGGCGTAGTTCGGGAATTTCGCCTTGTCGACCTTCGCGACGTCTTCCCGGTAGCCGACGGCGACCGCGGCCGGGTCCGTTTCGCTCAGTTTCGGGCCGGCGGCGAGCGCGGCGCGCGAGAGCAGCAGCGACGACCCTGCGCCGATGCTGTAAATCATGAAACTGCGACGGGATGGATTCATGGCGGGGATGTGCATTGTCTTGTCGTGGGGACCGGCGGACGGCAAAGGCCGAAGCGCGCGCCGCCGCCTACCCGAACGATACGCCACCCGCGCGCCCCGCGCGCGCTGGTACGGTCGTTCGCTTTTTCGTGGCGCTTGCGTCCCGTCTGTTCGGCAGCGCACGGACTCAAGCTTTTAATCCCGGTGCCGTAAATGAGGTCAGTAACCGACGACACGTCCGCGCATCAACGGCGCGGCGCTTTTTTCACCAGGGAGAACGAACGTGGCAGAAATGGATTGGCTGATGGCAGGAATGGATCTGGTTGCACTCGTTGGCGCGACGCTTTTCATGAGCGTTCTGTCGCGGCGAAGCCTGGCGACGTCGGCAGTGGACGGCCGCTGAAACAACCGGTTCGATGTTGAATCCGTTGTAGCAGGAAACCGGCGAGAGGGCGGCGCGAACGAACCGCCACCCCTCGCCGTGAAAGCGAATTTCAGTGGAACAGTTTCATCGCCTGCGTGAGCGTGTTCGTAATGCCCCACGCGAGCGGAACGAGCACGTAGATCCAGAAGACCGCGAGCAGCGCCTTGTTGGTCGGATGTGCATGGAGATCGTGGTTGGCGTTCATTTGATGGTTCCTGTTCAGTTGATCGCCGGTGCCGACGCGTTCATGTGATGTTTTTCGTGCACGCGCGTCACGAGCAGGTTGCACAGGAATCCCACGACGAGCAGCCCCGCCATGATGTGCAGCGTCGTCGTGTACGCTTCCGCCTTTGCCACGCCGTGCTCGACTTCATAAGCGCGGATGTAGTTCACGAGTACCGGCCCCGCGACGCCCGCCGCGGCCCACGCGGTCAAAAGCCGTCCATGGATGCCGCCGACGAACGCCGTGCCGAACATGTCGGCGAGATAGGCGGGGACCGTCGCGAAGCCGCCGCCGTACATCGACAGGATCACGCCGTACGCGAGCACGAAGAGCGCGATATTGCCCGACGCCGCGAACTGCGGCACCAGAAAATACAGCACCGCACCGAGCGCGAAGAACACGAAGTAGGTGTTCTTGCGGCCGATTCAGTCCGAAGTCGACGGCCACGCGAAGCGGCCGCCCATGTTGAAGAGCGACAACAGGCCGACGAAGCCCGCGGCCGCGCCCGCCGTGATCGACGCCTTGAAGCTTTCCTGAATCATCAGCGACGCCTGCCCGAGCACGCCGATGCCCGCCGTCACGTTCAAGAACAGCACGAGCCACAGCAGATAGAACTGCGGCGTCCTCAATGCCTGATCGATATGCTCGTGGTTGCGCGTGATCATCTTGTTCGCCTTGACGGGCGGGGTCCAGCCGGCCGGCGCCCAGTTTGCCGGCGGGATGCGGATCGCGAGCGCGCCAACCGTCATCGAGATGAAGTACACGACGCCGAGCACCACGAAGGTCTCGGCCACGCCGATGCTCGTCGCGCTCTTGAAGTGGTTCATCAGCGCGACCGAGGCCGGCGCCGCGATCATCGCGCCGCCGCCGAAGCCCATGATCGCCATGCCCGTCGCCATGCCGCGCCGATCGGGGAACCAGCGGATGAGCGTCGATACCGGCGACACATAACCGAGCCCCAGTCCGATCCCGCCGATCACCCCATAGCCGAGATACAAGAGTCAGATCTGATGCAGCTGCACGCCGAGCGCGGAGACGAGAAAGCCGCCGCCGAAGCAGCAGGCCGCGGTGAACATCGTGCGGCGCGGGCCGACCTTTTCGAGCCATTTGCCGGCGAAAGCCGCCGATAGCCCGAGAAACACGATCGCGAGCGAGAAGATCCAGCCGAGCGTCGTGATCGACCAGTCGTCCGGCGCGGACTGCGTGATGCCGATCACCTTCGTGAGCGGCGCGTTGAAGACGGAAAACGCATACGCTTGCCCGATGCACAGGTGCACAGCGAGCGCGGCGGGCGGGACCATCCAGCGCGAGAAGCCGGGTTGGGCGACAGTCGCGGATTTGGAGAAAAAACCGCGTGGGGCGGCGGCGGGACGATCGTCGATCGTGCTGTTCATTGTCGGTCTCCGGGAACGCATCGTCATGCAGTGCGTTCGCATATAGTTTTATGTCGGGCGAGTCGTCTGCATCCGGTACTGCGCGCCATGCCGGATTGGACGACCCTGCCATTGCCCTTCACGTCCGCTCAGATCGGTTCGATTCATGATTCGCGGATGTGAATGCGGTCGAACATAGACAAGAGCCGCGCCCTTGGCAATATGAACGGTCGTGCCATAAGTGTTTGCCCGAAGTTGACGGGTAGCTTGCGGTCGGTGGCGCAGAATATGCTGCCCGGCCCCATGCAGCCGCTTTTTACAGCATCACCCTCGAACATTCATAAGACATCGGGTAAAGCATGCTGACCACCATCCTCAGCACCGCCGCGGTCGTCGCGTGCGCGACGCTGGTCGTCGTGCTGGTCGTCGCCAATCTCACGAGCGGTGAGAAGAAGATCGAGCACACGATCGAGCGCCGCTATGCCAGCGACGACCCGCAGTTCCCGCGTTCGATGAGCCTGCTGCTCGGCCCGCCCGTCGAAGACGGCAACCGCTTCGACGTGCTCGTGAACGGCGACGAGATTTTCCCTTCGATGCTCGCGGGCATCCGCTCGGCGCAGAAGACCATCACGTTCGAAACGTTCATCTACTGGTCGGGCGAGATCGGCGAGGAGTTCGCCGCAGCCCTCTCCGACAAGGCGCGCGCGGGCGTCGCGGTGCATGTGCTGCTCGACTGGGTCGGGTCGTCGAAGATGGACAAGCGTTATCTGCGCATGCTGCGGGACTCGGGCGCCGAAGTGATCCAGTATCACAAGCCGCACTGGACCGGCCTTGGCCGCATGAACGACCGCACGCACCGCAAGCTGCTCGTGATCGACGGGCATGTCGGTTTCACGGGCGGCGTCGGCATCGCGGAGGAATGGACCGGGCACGCACAGGACGAGAAGCACTGGCGCGATACGCATTTTCGGGTCGAAGGGCCGGTGGCGGGCCACATGCAGGCCGTCTTCATGGACAACTGGATCAAGGCGTCCGGCAACGTCCTGCACGGCCCCGAGTACTTCCCGGAGATCGCGCCGGCGGGCGAGGGCATCGCGCACATGTTCAGCAGTTCGCCCTCGGGCGGCAGCGACGACATGCAGCTCATGTACCTGATGGCGATCACCGCCGCGACGCACACGATCCATCTCGCGAGCGCGTACTTCGTGCCCGACAAGCTGACGATCAACGCGATCGTCGAGGCGACGCGGCGCGGCGTGAAGGTGCAGATCGTGACGCCGGGCAAGCACATCGACACCCACACGGTCCGCGAGGCGTCGCGAGCGGGATGGGGCGATCTGCTGAAGGCGGGCGTCGAGATCTACGAATACCAGCCGACGATGTTTCACTGCAAGCTTCTGATCGTCGACGAATATCTGGTGTCCGTGGGCTCGACCAATTTCGACAGCCGCTCGTTCAAGCTCAACGACGAGGCGAATCTCAACATCTACGACCGCGACTTCGCGAAACTGCAGACGTCGATTCTCGCCGACGACATCGCAAAGTCGCAGCGCGTCACGCTCGACGACTGGAACCGGCGCCCGCTCACGGAGAAGCTCATCGAGCGCGTTGTGGCGCTACTCGACCCGCAGCTCTAGACGAAACGCCCGCCGGTCGCGTATGAAGAATCCCGCTTGAATCTTCCGCACGCCCGGCGCATATTGCGTGGCAGACCCGCCGACAGCGCTGGAGCGCGCATCGATGCCCGACGTCCGAGACTCTGCCGTACCGCCTTCCGAGCCGCCCGCGTGGAAGCACGCCCGGCCCGAGGAAGCCTTCCGGCACAGCCTGCCGGAGGTGTATTCGTCGATCGCCGTACCGTCGGGCGGCCTGTGGCTGCGGCGTTTCCTGGCGTTCGCCGGACCCGGCTACATGATCTCCGTCGGCTACATGGACCCGGGCAACTGGGCCACCGATCTCGCCGGCGGCTCGCGTTTCGGCTACACGCTGCTCGCGGTCATCCTGCTGTCGAACCTGATGGCAATCCTGTTGCAGGCGCTGGCGGTGCGCCTCGGCATCGCGACCGGGCGCGACCTCGCGCAGGCCTGCCGCGACCATTATTCGAAGCCGGTCAACTTCGCGCTGTGGCTCGCGTGCGAGGCGGCGATCATCGCGTGCGACCTTGCCGAAGTGATCGGCACGGCGATCGCGCTGCAACTGCTGTTCGGCATTCCGCTGATCGCGGGCGCGCTCATCACCGCGCTAGACGCCTTCCTGCTGCTGCTCCTGATGAACCGCGGCTTTCGCTTCCTCGAAGCGTTCGTGATCGCGCTGCTCGTCGTGATAGCGGTGTGCTTCGCGGTGCAGATCGTCGCCGCGGCGCCGCCCGTCGCCGCCGTGCTGCGCGGCTTCGTGCCCACGACCGTCATCGTGACGAATCCCGAGATGCTTTATGTGGCGATCGGCATCATCGGGGCGACCGTGATGCCGCACAACCTGTATCTGCATTCGTCGGTCGTGCAGACGCGCGCATACGAGCCGAACGACACCGGTCGCCGCGACGCGATCCGCTGGGCCACCGCCGACAGCACCATCGCGCTGATGCTCGCGCTCTTCATCAACGCGGCGATCCTGATCGTCGCGGCGACGGTGTTTCATGCAACAGGACACACGGAAGTGGCCGAAATCGGCGACGCATTCCGGCTGCTGTCGCCGCTCCTCGGTCTTTCGATCGCGTCGACGCTCTTCGCGCTCGCGCTGCTCGCTTCCGGCCTGAATTCGACGGTCACCGCGACGCTCGCCGGTCAGATCGTGATGGAAGGTTTTCTCCGTTTGCGCATTCCCAATTGGGCGCGGCGGCTGATCACGCGCGGCATCGCGATCGTGCCGGTGGTCGTGGTCACGGCGCTCTACGGCGAGAAGGGCACGGCGCAACTGCTCGTGCTGAGCCAGGTGATCCTTTCGATGCAGCTTCCGTTCGCCATCGTCCCGCTCGTGCGCTTCGTCTCCGACAAGCGGAAGATGGGCGCCTTCGTCGTGCCGGGCTGGGTCGCGCTGCTCGCGTGGCTCGTTGCGGGCGTCATCGTGGTGCTGAACGTCAAATTGCTCGTCGATACGCTGATGGGCTGAGGTCGCGGATCATGATCGAACGAGGCCCGGCCGCTTTCATGCGAGCGACGCACTCGGGGTGCTGGTTTCGTCGAGCTTCGTGCCGGTGTTGAACGCACCGAGGCATGCCGGAAGCTACTGCGCGGTGGCCTCGGACGCCTTGGCAGGCTTGCCGGACGTGGCCTGCTGCGTCGGGCCGCGTGTTCGCGAGATCGCTACCTGCTCCCGGCAATTCGTGTCGCCAAGCCCGTAGGCGCACTTCTCCTGTGCGCTCAGTCCGCGCTTGGTCAGCGAGCGGGCGAAGCGCTCCATCATTGCGCGTTCGAGCGGAACCAGCATGGTTCCTGAGTTGAGCTCGACCGCCAGAATGGTGTTGCGCGGGTTGAACTTGACCCCCTCGACATTCGCGAAATCGAGACTGAAGGCCGTGTCGCCTGATGCCAGGTCGAGCACGCTAACGCCCTTCGTGTTCCAGTAGGCCAGCCATCGGTCGTCGGTGCTGAACTTCGAGCGCGAGTCGCCGAGGCGCTTGATCAGGGCGCCGCCCGAACGCCGCACGACCTCGAAGCCGCGCGTCCGGTCATGACCACCGGAAGGAGAGTTCTGGATCTCGAATCGCCCGAGCGGACTGACGCGCGTTTCGTCGTCCTCCTTGGGCGCCGGATGCGACTTCGCCAGATCCTTCACGCTCGTCGGCGCCGAAGCCGACAGCGGCCAGACACTGGGGGGATCACCGGTCGTGTGGAACCTCACGATCACCGACTGGCCGTCGTCGTCGATTTTCACGGTTGCGCGGGGAGGCAGGTCCACGATTTGCCCCGTCGGCACGAGTTGTTCGTCGCGAACCGCATAGACGGCGATCTCCGCGTGCGCGGGGCCGGCCGCGGACCTGCGAAAAACGCCCAGCGCGGTGCCCGACGGCGAGGCAATGAACGAAGACCGAACGCCTCCGGGTTGCTCCTTCCAGGGCGTCACGACCGCACCGTCGCGGGTTCTGATCACTTTGGCTGGCCCGGGCTCCTGACCTGTGATCAACAGCAGTTCGCCGTCGCGGCCGAGGATACTTGCACCACCCGCAACCGGCGCAAACCGATATGCGCCGGTTGCCGGGTCGAGCACGTAGGTCGTATCGCGCTTCTCCTTTGTGACGACGGCGACGACGCTGTCGCGCGCGAAGCGCAGCTCCCTGGGCTCGTCGGGCAACTGGATCCGCGTCTGCCTGGCCCGCTTGCCGTCGGCGGCCGGCACCTCGATCACATCGATCCAGGCTTTGCCCCGACGCGAGAGCACGACCCACCGGCCGTCGGGCGAAGCGTCGAAGTACCTTGGGTCGCCGAGTATCGCGAGCAGCAGCTTGCTCGTCGAGTAGATATGGACAACGCCGTCCTGATCGACGAGCGCGACCCGGGCAGTATCGTCCGTGACCGAGAGCAGCCCTGCGTTGTTACCGGCAGTCCTCGGCTCCGCGCCCTTGATGCGGATCTCTCCGTGCACCGCGTTCGGTCTTCCTTCCGCGACGACGATATCTCCCGAATCGAGGTACTCGACGAATGCTCCGCCTCCGGGACTCCAGACCACGTCATTGATCTGGCGGTCGTCGCCCGTGCCCGCATTGAGAGGCTCGTTCCCTTGCGCCACGGTGTACTCGCAAGTGGTTGCCCTGAAGTTGGCGGAAGAGGTTTTCGCGCCCGGCGACACGGATTTCGGCTGCAGGCAGCGAGTGAAGTCGATCGGCGTGGAGACCCAGTTGCCGTCCTGCTGTCGTTCAATCCGCTGCGCGAACAAGTGCTCCTTGAAGCCGGCGCCGACGATGGTCTTGCCGTCCTGAGAAAGACCGATCGCGAGCAGTCCCTCTGCCCCGACTTTCATGACGTCCGCGCTTGGATCGCGGTAGTCCCACACCCAGATGTGATCGTCCTTCTGGATCGACGCGAGCCATCTCCCGTCCGGGCTGAACACGAGGAGCGCGCGATCGCGAATCGCGGACTGTGGCAGAGAACCCGACAGCGTACCGCTGCGCGAGTCGAACAGGTCGACCGATCCGGCGCGCGCGACCGCCAGCTTGGTCTGATCCGGACTGAACGCGATGAACATGGCATCGTTGAGATCGGGCTTCGAGGACCAGAGCCTTCGCGGCTCCGGAACGTTCAGGTCCCATACGGTCAGGGTGGAGTTTCCCGCGAGGACGGCCAGCAGATCGCCATCCGGGTTGAGCGCAACGACTTTTGCCTCGCCGCCGAGCTGGTCCGGACCCAGCTTTTCCGAGGGCCAGAGATATTGCCCGGAAGCAAGCAACGCCGAGCGCGCCTCGCTCGTGTCGGCGCGCTTCAGTCCCTCCAGCGCGAGCAGGACGCCGACTTCCGGATCCTGGGCCGTGCCGGCGAGCGCCGCCAGCTCCCTGGACTGCGCGCGGCTGCGCTCGGCTTGCGCGTCCGTTTTAGCCCAATACGCGGAAAGCGCAAGGCCGGAGAACGCCGCGATCGCCAGTCCGCTCACTGCGATAACGCGCCGCAGCTTGCTCTTTTGTCGCCGCTCGGCGAGCACGCGCTCGTCCGCACGGCGGCGGTCGCGCTCTTCCAGCGCGGCCTTGGTGAGAATGTCATGGGTGAGCTCGACCCGGTTCGTTCCGTGTTGCTGCTCCTGACGAAGCAGCCGCCCGTCTACCAGCGCGGCGATCTCCTCGGCAGTGACAAAGCCATTGACGATCGCGTCGTCCACCGAATAGCTGTTCCGGTAGCCATGTTCCGTAATGAGCTTTTCTTCGACGAAGTGCCGGACCCGATCGGGATAGACCTGCAGGCTTCGGCGGTAGAACCCGGTAACGATGGTGTCCTTCTCGCCCTCGAACATCGCCTCGGTGATGCGCTCCGCGCCAGCCAGCTTGCGATGCTCGTTGACGCCGCGGCAAAACAGGCTGAGGAGCGCGGGCTCGACCGTGCGCGGGGCGCCCGGGTCGGCCGTGGCGCCGGCCTCGTCCGCTGCGCCCAGCGACAAAAAGGCGACGATTCTGTGCGCGAGCAGTTCGTCGACCAGATGGTCCGTGCGTTCGTTGTAGACCGCCTGCAGCGCCTGCTCGGTGCCCATCGGCAAGAGGCGCATTCGGTTGCGGCGCAGCGAAGGCATGATCGGGCGCCAGCCTTCGAGATCGGCGAGAAAGTCCTCGCGCAGCGACAAGACGATCTTGTACGGCATCGCCTCCTTGTCAATTTCCTCGTCGCTTACGGCACGCTCTTTCAGGCGCCGTGCGAGTTCGGCCGGGATCCGGTTTTCGGCAAGGTCCGCAAGCGCCTCGCGAAAAGTCGTGACCTCGGCCGGCATGGAGCGCCCGAGCGTGAACAGTTCTTCGAACTGATCGAGCACGAATACCGGGCGCGCCATCCGGTTGAGCTTCGTCCAGAATTCGAGCCCGGGCGCGTGCAGGTAAGCCCACAGCGACTGTCCGGCCGCTGGCGGCTCATGAGCCACTTCCTGAGCTCGCAACGTCTCGAAGAACGCGAGACACAGTTGCTCGACGAGTGGTGCGGCGCCGGGTCGGACCTGCAGCCGGACGAACACGGGCAGATAACCCTTGTCGCGCAACCGCGGAAAGACGCCGGCCTTGAGGAGCGACGATTTGCCGAGCCCCGACTTGCCGAACAGCACCGTGACTGACTCGTCGACGATGCGGCGCAGAAGCTCGTCCGATTCCGCCCGGCGACCGCTGAAGAACTCCTGCGAGGATTCGTCGTAGGACGCAAGGCCCGGCCACGGGTTCTGCGGGTCGAGTTGCGGCGAAGGAGAGCCGCCCGGCGTGCTCATCTCGCGTCTTCGCGTCGCATGGCGCGAATCTCTTCGACAAGGGACATCTCCAGCGCCGCGTCTGGCTTGCCGCCGGGCGCGTGTCCCGGCTGCACCTCCTGCAGATCGGGAAAGACATCGTAGAGTGCCTGGTAGCGCTTCAAGTCGCCGGTGTAATCAGCGTCGATCACCACCGGCATGATGAATTTGCGTCCCGGCATCCGCCGCTTGCGTTTGAATGCCTCGCTCCACTCCTGGAAGACGTAGCCCTCCGACGTTCGCACGCGGTTCGTGGTGCGCTCGGAAATCACTGGCAGGAAGAGCCGCACGTCGCGCTGGATCTGCGGAAGAATCTTGCGCTCCCAGTAATCCCCCGGCTCCAGTTCGACTTTGTCGAACCATACGTCGCCGCCGAGCGCCGAGATGCATGCGTGCAGCCGTTCCACCTCGTTCAGATTCTCGCGCCCATAGCTGATGAAAATGCTGCCGCCACGCGAATCCGCATCGGGTCGGCTCGTCTCCGTTCGAGACGTTTCGGGATTGCGCTCCAGCCAGCGTTCGAGCAGTTCCGCGACGAATGCCGCGGCTGTCCCGGCGTAGATGTTGATTTCGGTTTCCCGTCCGAAGCGTCGCAGAAACTCGGGGAGAGCGGAATCCGAGGGGGCTGCTTCTCCGGCGCTGAAATACGCGCGCTGTGCGACGCGCAGGCGGTCGCGCGTCGCTGCGCGCAGGATGAAGCGTCCGAGCCAGTCTGGGAAGTGGGCACCGAGCAGCAGCAGGTGGCTGTTACGCAGCTCTGAGAGCAGCCATTCGGGCGGCGGCACGTCGCCGCTCACGAAACGGTGGATGAACTCGAGCTGGTCCTCGTCGTGGATCGCGAAATCGGATTTGCCGCCGGCACGGCCGAACAGGCTGAAGACGACCGGTGCCGCGCTCGAGCGCGGCAGCAATGCTTCTGTCTGGGCCGCCGTGGACTGGTTGAGCGAGAACTCGATTTCGCGCGTCACGGGCTGGCCGCCGTACCGGACCTGATCCAGTGCGCGCGCCATCAGGGAATCGAAGGTGAGGCTTACGAACAGTTCCAGTCGCCGGATTTGCGCGAGCTGTTTCAACGCGGGTGGTACGGGAAACGGCGGCGACAGGCCCTTCAACAGGCTTCCCACGCGATCGTAAAGTCCCGCGAGTCTTGTCTGGGGCTTTTCGAGATAAGCGCCGACTGCGTCGTTGAGTTCGAAGTAGGGCGTCCATGTGACCGCGAGCTTTTCGCGCTCCGCGAGGCGCTCGGCGATCAGCCGCTGCAGGGAAACCTGGCGCCCCTGGTAGTCCGCTTGCACGAGTTCCTGGCCAAGTATCGGCACGACCTTGCCGTCCTCGATGTATTCGAGCAGATAGTCCCACGGGAAGTCTTCGTTCACCGCTAGCTCCCTCTCACCTCAAGGATGGAAGATCCGTTGGCATACGAACGCGCGTCGGCTTGGATCAGAGTCCATCGCAGGCACCTCGTGGATCAGTACAGGGAGAGCCTCGTCCGATGATCTGCGACACGATCGCCGTGTCCCGCGGACTTCTCCCCTTGCGATGTTTCAGTTCAAAACATCGGTATTTTCCCTGATCGAGGATGAACTAAGTTTAGGTTTCCGGAAGCGATTTGATAGCTCGATATGTCATGAGAATCCGCCATGCATGAGTCGTATCCCGCCTGCGCGAGCCCAATGAATTCAGCCGTGTCGCAGGCGGCGCGCGCGAACCTCGGCCGTACCGGACGCTGGTGAAGATCAGCCCACGGTCAGCCCGCGGTCAGCGAAGGTCGGCGCGCAGTTCGCGCACACCGCGTCCCAGGCGTTGGCGCAAGAGGGTTCGCAAGGTGGCTCCGTCGACGTAACCGACCTCGGCTGCGATGGCGTCGATGTCCAGGCCGCTGCCATGGAGAAGAGACTGCGCGCGTTCGACACGAAGATCCTGGAAATAGGCCAGGGGCGATTTGCCGAGCACCTCCTGACATCGGCGTTGCAAGGAGCGCGGGCTCGTCGCCAATGCGTTGGCGGCCTCCTGCAACGAGAACCCGGACTTGAGATGTTGTCGCGACCATTGTTCGAAGCGCTGGGTGAGCGGATCCGCCTGCGCCAGATGATTGGGGATGATGTAGGGCGCCTGTGAACTGCGGATATCCGCGAGCAGATAGCGTGAAACGACGGTCGCCAGATCCGGGCTGGCTTTGCGTATTAACCAGAGAGCGAGATCGAGATGTCCCATCGCTGCGCCGGCCGTGACGCCGACCTCCGTTGCCACAAGCATGCGCGATTCATCGAGCAGGACATTCGGGTAGCGCTGACGAAACAGCGGGGCGAGCGACCAGGTCGTCGTCGCCTCTCGATGATCGAGCAGGCCGGCTTCTGCCAGAACGAAAGTCCCGATACACGAAGCGGCGATGAATGCGCCCCCGGCACGCCACCTGACTAACTGAGCCATGGCCTGGACGACATCCGATCGCCCGAGAGCGGGGACCAACTGGTCCGGAGTCGTGGTGCTCAGCGCTGGGACGATGACCCAATCGGGCTTCAGATCCGGCGTTATCGCTTGTACCGGGATCGTAAATCCCTGGCCTGAGCTGACCTTCCTGCGGACCCCGACGATCGACACATCAAAGCGAGGCGATCCGCCCATGGTCCGGGCCGAAAGGCTATTCGCGGCTCGCAGGGCATCGAGCGTAACGGCGAGTCCGGTGTCGAACACCCCTTCGAGGGCGAGTACAGATATGCGCATGGCGTAAATGACCACAAAGTTGTCATTTACGACGATACCGTCTTTCTGGGTTGATCGCTAGAGTGATCACCGTTGCACGTCGCAACAGAGCTTGAACAAGGAGATCACTCATGAAAGTTTTTGCTGTCGGAACGATCATCAACCCGCTCACGCCGGAACAACAGCAGCAGATCATGCCCAAAGAGGTTCCGGACACCCTGCAGCTTTACCTCGACGGAAAAATCGAGCAGTTCTGGTTTCGCCAGGACCGCCCCGGCGTGATCTTTCTCATGAACGTGGCGTCCGTCGATGAAGCCAAGACGGCGGTGTCCGAGCTTCCCCTGTCAGAAGGCGGCTTCATGACGTTCGAACTGACGCCGGTCGGCCCGCTTGCGCCACTAGCTCGCCTGATCCAGAAGCAGGCGTAGGAGGAGGTTCGCCGGCGCTGCGGGGCAACCGATCGTGTTGCCTCGCAGCGCTTCACGCTTCCTTCGGCGCGGCGTCATGGTGAATCGTCGTCACGATGCCGAGCATGCAGCTGTAGCAAAGCGCTTCATGGATCATCGGAGTGGTATTGCCTCCCTGGGAGAACTCTGACGCAAACTGCCCGACAGCCAGGGCTTTGCGCATCAGAATCGTCACACGCGACAGTGTCGACAGCATTTGAGTCCCTCCGTTCCTTGACATCGCATCGGCGCGACGTGCGAGACCATCGTCGCTTCAGTCTAGACGGTTCTAATATTAATGTCGACATGAATATGTGCGCAGGAATTTTCCGTCGCGACCCCTATACGATTCCTGCTCCCAGGTCGACTAAGTATAAATATTAATGTCGACATAAATAATTTTGGCGGATGATTGCGTTATCGGTGTTCGGCAACGCAATACGCGCCGTTGCAGACGCGCGCTCGATTCGTCGGGCGGCCTGCAAGTCACACATCGCGTCCAAATCAAGTGACAGGCGTGTCAAGGAGACACTATGAAGCGGGAAATCGTCGGTATCGGACTGCTGTCGCTATTGAGCGGCAGTGCTCATGCGCAGTCGTCCGTTACCCTCTATGGGGCTATCGACGCCGGCATCCTCTACCAAAGTTCGGCTGCGGCATCCTTCAGTCCCACGGCTCCCAACACCGGAAAGATCGTTCGCTACAAGGACGCGGGCATGCATTCGAGCATCTGGGGAATGCAGGGCTCCGAGGATCTCGGCGGCGGATATCGGGCGAACTTCCGCCTGCAAGGCGTGTTCGACAGCGGCTCGGGAAAGTTCGGTCTCAGCGATACGACGGGTGTCGGTGCCGCGTTCAACCAGATCGCGACTGTCGGTATTTCGGGTCCGTTCGGGGCGGTCACGATCGGCAGGCAGTTCGCGCCAATCATCAACGCGATGTCGACGACCGATGCGCGCGAAGGCCATTACTTCGGCAGCATCCTTACCGCGTGGATCAGCATAAGCGCGGTGTCGGGATGGTCTGGCACCAACACCAATGTGCCGATCGGGGCGCTCTATGACAGCAACGCAATCGTCTATCGCAGCCCGAAATTCGCAGGCATGACACTGGCGCTGGAGTATGCGCCCGGGGGGGTGGCAGGCCAGTTCCAGGGTGGCACACGCGAGTCCGCGGTGCTGCAATACGCGTATGGCGGCCTGAACCTCTCGGCCGGCTACTACTTCGGGCACGACACCAACCTCGCGCCCGGCGTCGCACCGACGGGGCTTGACAACAACCGGCTGCTTTATCTGGGCGCCCTCTACCGATTCAATGGCTTCACGGTATCCGGCTCCTTTAGCAGCGGGAAGAACCCATCCAATACCGGACAGACCGACCTGCAGTTGTACTCGGCCGGATTTGGCTATCGCTTCTTCCCTGCCTTTCAGGTGACGAGCGGTTTTTACTACATGAAGGACATGAACGACTCGGCCAATCATTCGGCCTTGTACGTCATCGGCGGGGACTATTCCTTGTCGAAACAGACGCAGTTGTACGGGCAAGTGGGCGAGGTCATCAACAGGGGGCGCATGAATCAGATGATTGCTTACGGGCAGATCGTTGCGCCGGGTGTGTCGACGACGGCAGCCATGGTCGGCATCCGGCACAGCTTCTGATTGTCTGGGGCGCTGCCCAAAACACACCGGCAGACGATGCCAGATCACACTATTCGATATGATTTTCGTGATTCACTGGAGGAGACGGAATTGAACCTGCATACGAGTAACGCAATGCCGGCCGAGTCGGCTGCGGCTACGAGAGGTGCCCGAACCTACGCGTGGGTGGTATTCGCGTTGATGTTCGGCCTGTTGCTGTCGGACTACATGTCGCGACAGGCGATCAATGCCCTGTTCCCGATTTTGAAAGTGCAGTGGCAGATGTCCGACACGCAGTTGGGTTCGATCAGCAGCGTGGTGCCGCTGGCGGTGGGCGTGCTGACGCTGCCGTTTTCCATCATGGCCGACCGCTGGGGACGTGTCAGAAGCATTGCGCTGATGGCTGCGCTGTGGAGTTTTGCCACGCTCGGATGTGCCATCGCCAGCAACTACAACGAGATGTTCGTCGCGCGGATCTTCGTGGGTGTCGGCGAGGCCGCCTACGGGAGCGTGGGTATCGCGATGCTCATGAGTGTGTTTCCGAAGCGTCTGCGCTCTACCATTGCCGGTGGATTTACATCTGCCGCCGCGTTTGGGTCGGTGCTCGGTGTTTCGCTTTCCGGCATCATCGCGACGCACTTTGGCTGGCGCTGGTCGATGGGCCTGATGGCAATCTTCGGCTTTGTCCTTGTGAGCATCTATTGTGTCGTCGTCACGGAACGCAGGCTTTCGCGGGCGCGGCCCGACGACGCGAGCGGAAAGCCGGTGTACGGACAAGTGAGGCTGACCCCGCGCGCGCTGTTCTCGGGCCTCTTTCCGTCCCGTTCCGTTTTTTGCGCGTACCTCGGCTCCGCCTTGCAAGTCTTCATTCAGGGCACGCTTTTTGTGTGGCTCCCCAGCTATCTGTATCGATACTGGGGCATGCCTGTCAGCAAAGCGGCCGTCGTGGCGGCAGGGCTCGTCCTCGTCAGCGGCCTGGGCCAACTCATGTGCGGCGTGATAACCGACCGCATCAGCGGGGAGTCGGTGCTCAAGCGGTGGAACATGGCCGTGGGCTATTGCCTCGCGCTAGGCGTCCTGTCGGCGGTCGCGTTCCGCTTGCCACCGGGCGATATGCAACTCGTGCTTCTTGCACTCGCTGTGTTCTTCCTTGCCAGTTCGTTCGGCACATGCAGCGCGATCATTGCGGGGGCCACACGGCCGGCCATCCACGGCTCGGCATTTGCCACGCTGACGTTGTTCAACAATATATTGGGTCTCGCAGCGGGGCCGTTTTTTACCGGCGTGGTAGCGGATGCGATTGGTCTTCAGGCCGCCTTGCGCTGGCTTCCGCTCGCAGCGATCCTGCCGCTCGCGGTGTACCTCATTGGCAGGTGGCGGCACGTCGTGGAAGCGCGACGCATCTGAGCATGCTGCCGGTCTGGCGGAACTCGCTGACCGGACTCGTCGACGTCCGTGTTCAGCGTCGTCGGCCTGATGGTCCGGCGGAAGGTTTATGCCGGGCCACCTTGGTCTATGACGTAGTGATGCCCTATCTGCAGGCTCAAAAAAATGCTCCGAAGGGAGCATTTTTTACTTGAGGGCCCGTTTCCGCGGGCTGTTGTCACGGCCGTCTCTCGCTACGCGAAAGTGGCGCTGACGGAAGACCGAACTGCGTTATTTCGATCTCCCGATGCATGACACCACCCGGCCGTGAACCTAACCGGCCGCCAGATCGTAGACATGTGCCGCCGAACGTACTTGAGTGGCCGGGGCAATATTGAAGCGCTTGTCGAAGGCTTCGACGAGATATGCGCCGATCGGCAGCGCAGAGGTCGCCGCCGGAGAGGGCGCGTTGCACACGTGCAGGCTGCGCTGCGATGAACGAATCAGGAAGTCATGCACCATGCTGCCGTCCGCCATCACGGCCTGCGCGCGTACGCCGGACGGGTAGGGATCGAGGTCTGCCAGTGTGAGTTCCGGGCAGTATCGGCGGCACAGTTCCAGATAGCCCCGTTTCCAAAGCGAGTTGCGCATCTCGCTCAGCCCCGACGCTCCATGCTTTCCAAGCATCTTCCAGAATCCCGGGAACGCCGCCATGCCGGCGAGATCCTTGAGATTTGCATCGCGCCAGCGATAGCCCTCGCGTGCCAGCGCCAGCACGGCATTCGGACCCACGGTGACATATCCGCCGATCATGCGCGTCAGATGCACGCCCAGAAAAGGGAGAGCGGGATCGGGCACCGGATAGACCAGATGCTTTACGATGTCGTTCTTCGTCGCCGGCAACCGGTAGTATTCACCGCGAAACGGCACGATACGAAAGTCCAGATCGACCTTGCACATGTTCGCAAGGCGATCCGCCATCAGACCCGCGCAGATGATGGCGTGCCTTGCCCGGAAGCGGCCGCCCGATGTCTCCGCGGTGATGCCGTTCTCGTCTTCGTGGAGGGCGTCTACACGCTGGTTCAGCAGAATCTGCGCGCCTCGCTCCTGCGCGAGCCGGGCCATCGTCGCGGTCATGGCCGGATAGTCCGCGATGCCGCTCGTCGCCACGCGAATCGCTGCCCGCCCCGCGATGCGCGGTTCGAGTTCCCTCAGCGCCGACTCCCCGAGCATCTGCGGGTCGAGCCGGTTCTGCTGGCAACGCGCATAGAGCGCATTCAGTCTTTCGACCTCGACCTCTTCGGTCGCAACAATCAGCTTGCCGCATCGCTCTACCGGCACCCCATGGCGTCGGGCGAACTCATAGGTCGCGTCGGCGCCTCGCCTGCAGAACTCGGCCTTGAGGCTTCCCGGCGTGTAATACACGCCGGCATGAATCACTCCGCTGTTGTGTCCGGACTGATGAGCAGCGAGCGACGCCTCCTTTTCGAGCAGAAGCACGCTCAGTCCCGGATGACGCTCGATCAGTTGCATGGCCGTCGAGACGCCGACAATGCCACCGCCCACGACAAGGACGTCCGCGTCATATCCGCGGTGATGCTGGATGGTCGTCATTGTGCGAACACTCCGCGTTGGCGCATCAATTCGCGGTGAAGGTCCGGATGCTTCTGGAAAGGCGCCCGGCCGTGCAACCAGAAATAGTTGTTGAGGACCACGAGGTCGCCCACGGGAAGCGGCACTTCGCGCGTCGCGGGCGCCGCTTCCATCGATGCGGACAAGTTGTGCAGATAGATCGCTTCGGCCGTTGAACGCGGTTGCACGAATTGATCGATGAACGACATCGAGAGACCGTGCTCGCTCTGGAAGAACACGTGGCGTTCGACCTGCGCCTCGACGTTCTTCGAACCGGGCGCCTTGTACAGAAAAGGCCGTGTGCCGAACGGGTCGTCGAGGAAAGCGTCGCGCTCGGCCCAGTCGTCGATATGCAGGAAGCGCGACTCGCCGCCCACAGCGTTTTCTTCCGCGAACTTCATCATGAGCAGCCACTCGGTTGGCTCGTCGACGAAGGTTCCGTCCGTGTGCAGCGTGAACAGACGGTACGCCTGACGCAGATAGGAGTCGCTGTCGTCGGTGTCCTTCACGAAGAAGCGCGCGTAGTAGGTGCCCGACATGGCGTCATGATTCGCCGGTCCGAGCAGGTAGCCGACTGCGGTTCCGAACCGGACGAAATCGCGATCGTCGGCGGTCGCATCCTGAACGCCCAGCGTGAATCCGCCGGTGGACCGGTCCCGGACGAGTTGCCGAAGCGCGCAAGCGAAACCGTCGCCGACTGCGCGCTCGAGCGCGTCCGCGAGCATGAAACGCATGAACGGCACGTATTCGAGGTTCTGCGGCTCGATGTGTTTGACTGAAGCCAAGAAGGTCTGCACCGCATCGCGTCGCACCGTGACATGACGCAGGCGTTCGTGATGTGGGTGACGCCCGATCGAAAACCTGGGTTGCGAATCGACCGGTGCCGCTATCGGCAATGCTGTTACGGAACTCATGAACGTTATCCTCGGGAATGGGTTTGGCTATTTGACTCCTCATCTGTAATTCGATAAACACGGATAGACTACGTTTTTATTCGCGAATCGAGATTAAAGATGATCGATAGTCGGCAACTCAAATTGTTCGTCGCACTGGCGGAAGACCTGCATTTCGCCCGCGCGGCCGACCGGCTCGATATCGCGCAATCGGTTCTCAGCCAGCAGATCAAGAGGCTCGAAACCGATCTTGGCGTTCGGCTGCTCAACCGCAACAAGCGAGCGGCGATCACCCTGACCGATGCCGGCGACGTTTTTCTGGTGGAAGCCAAGGTGGCGCTGCGGCAACTTGAGCGCGCGGACCGCATCGGGCGTCTGGCAGCAAGGGGAGAAGCAGGTCACGTTGCTCTCGGCTATATCGGCTCGGCCGTGACGACCGGGCTGCTCCCCGATACGCTCAAGGCATACAGGTTGACGAGCCCGGATGTCCGCATGCATATCGTGGCAATGGAAACGCCGACGCAGCTGGAGCGCCTGTCGGACGGAGCCATCGATGTCGGTTTCATCCGGCCGCGTGCGCACTATCCCGATGGAGTCACGGCCAGAGTCGTTCAAAGCGAACCCCTGCTGATTGCGCTGCCGGTGGACAGCCCGCTGTCGCGTGCGAAAGCGGTGAAGGCTTCGCAGTTGCGGGGGATGTCATTCATCGCGCCGCAGTTCAACGAGGCGGCAGGCTTTGCGGAGGATCTCGCCAGGCTCGGCCGGGTCGGCGGGTTCGACGCGCAGCCCGAGTATCGAGTCAACGATTTCCTCACGGCGGTGAGCATGGCGTCGGCGGGCTACGGCGTAGCCCTCGTGCCTCAATCCATCAGGGGGTTCGCCCAGCCTGGCGTGGTGTTCAAACCCCTCAGTGACTTCAAGGATCAGGTCGAACTCGCGGTGGCATATCGCGTTCGCGAGCATTCGCCTTGCGTGCAAGGGTTCATCGATACAGCCCTGTCATACGGCGGTGCCGGGAAGCGTCCGGGGCGAACCGCATGATGCGCCAGCGAGCCTCGTCTGACGCGCCGCACCCGACACGGACGATGCATGAATAATCCGTTTATCTCATGTCGACATTAATATTATCGACTACCGCAGCTGATATACTGGCAGTGCGCCAGGAGGCGTAATCGCAATGGTCCCGACGAGGTAGTTCGATATGGCGCGACAAAAAACCCAGGAGCTTCCCGACCTCAGCGTCCTGCTGGCGCCAAAGGATCAGCTTATGCTGGCGGTCGAGGACGCCGTGCTGCGCGGGCAGGAATGGACGCGCACCTCGATGCCGGTCGCGGCGCAGCTCGCGGCACGCATCGCCGGGGCGATCACGCTTAATCACATCGAGGCGGGTAAGCGTCTGCTGGAAACCGAGATCGGTGAAGTCCTGCACGTGAGCCGCGCGCCCGTACGCGAGGCGTTGCGCATTCTCGAGCGCGACGGGCTGGTGGAATTCGAGGCGCGACGTGGCGCAATCGTCACGCAGCCAGACGCGCGCGAGTTGCGCGACATCTTCGCCGTGCGCACCGTGCTGTATACCGCCTTGCTCAAGGAGTTGATGGAAGAGCGGCCGGCGGAACTCGGCAAACTGTTCGACGTGCACGTCAAAGCGCTCGAACGCAAGATGGACGAGTCGATCGACGCCTATCTCCTCGAAAGCTTCATTCTGAACTTCGCAGTGTTCGACCTGAGCGGCAATCACTTGCTCACGGACATGCTGAAATCGATTTCCCTTCGCGTATTGCGTTACAACCGCATGGCGTTCTCGGCATTCCCCGAGACGATCGGACAGTCGATCAAGGGATGGCGGGAACTGCGTCGCGCGATCGCGGCGCAGGACCACCCAAGAGTGCTCAAATGGGCCGAGGTGCGAATGAGTGCGTCACGCGACAATGCGATCCGGGCTATCGGCGGCGCGGCTCCGGAAGCGAAGGGCAAGCGCAAGACGGTCGCTGCGTAAGCAGGATGACGCGCCCCGTGGCGGCGCGTCATTGCAGTTCACACGCATGGCCTCGCAACGGGTTACGTTCGTCCTTCCCCCGGGAGTACGGCCAGCCGGCGCATTTTGCCGCGCGCGGCCCGGCTCTCCTTGGCGCTGCAACCGAACTGCGAGTGATACCAGCGCGAGAAGGCGCTCGGCGCGGAAAATCCGAGCAGGGTCGCCACCTCGGTCAACGGACGATCACTCTCGATCACATGACGCGTAGCGAGTTCCTTGCGAACGTCGTTTACGATCGTCGAGAAGCTCTGCTGCTGTTCTGCCAACCGGCGCTGGACGGTGCGGCACACGAGGCCCAAATGCTCGGCGACCTGTTCGACGCCGCAGCGCCCGCTCGGCAACAGCAGCAGGATGGTGCGCCGGACGTCTTCGAGCATCGTCGCCTGATGGGACATCGCGGACCCGTCCAGCAACTGCTGCGCGTAGCGCACCATTGCAGGATCGGCTGACGGGTTGCGTGCATCGAGATCGGCCTTCGCGCAGATGATGCAGTTGAAGTCATAGTTGAACTCGACGCTACGACCGAAAAGACGCCGGTGCACGCTCACATCGCGCGGTGCAGGGTGCTCGAAACATACGCGCCGCGGCTGCCAGTCGGCCCCGACGAGCTGGCGTATCAACTGCACCATGACTCCCAGCGCCAGTTCGACCCTCTGGCGCGTGGGTTGATGCGCCCTGCCAGCCACGACCGCCTCGCGAATGATGACCAGCCCGGAGTACTCCTCGATCGCCAGCGACAGCGAATCGTTGAGCAGCGCCTGGTAGCGAATCAGCATGTCGAGCGAGTCGCGCAGCGTCGCCTGATCGCGGATCAGCAAGCCTACCGCTCCGAGATTGGACAACAGGCGCGATTCGGCCATGCACAGGCCGAAACTCTCATTGCCCGACAGGGCTGCGGACGCCTGCAGCAGTTGCCCGACCCGCTCGACCGGAATCATGAGGTCCGGTTCGCTCAGCACGCTGGGACTTAACCCGGCGTCGCAGAGCATCCGCACAGGGTCCAGTCCGGCGGCGCGAGCGACCTCGTAATAGTTGGTGAGGCTCGCAGCGCGGACGAGTGGCGACATCGGAAAACCAAGTAGAAGATTGGCACCGAATGATAAGTCCGTGTCATGTAATGTCAAGCGGGGGAAACCCGCCGCATCCACACTCGAAGCATCGGTCGGCGTAATCGACAACAGCAACCATCTTGCATGGACCAGAGTCAGTGCATGGGATCAGAGGAAGCACTGAAGCGCTGACGCTTGTCGACGGCGCATGCTCTGGCCCACAGCGCCAACTCCAATCGACAGGAGACAACTTCATGATTCAAAGTCCCAACGGCGCACCGGCAGTGGTCCGCGCGACCTCTCTGGGCCACTCGATACGGGTCGAGCCAATCACTTGCACGATCGGCGCGGAGCTCGGCAATGTCAACCTGGGCGCGGCTGCGGAGGACGACGGGCTGATGGCGGAGATCCGGGCGCTGCTCCTGAAGCATCGCGTGGTGTTCTTCCGCGACCAGGACATCACGCGCGCTCAGCATGTGGCCTTCGCGCGTCGCTTCGGCGAACTGGAGGATCATCCGGTGGTGGGAAGCCATCCCGACTATCCGGGACTGGTTCAGATCTACAAGACGCCGGAGAGTCCTCCTGAACGCAATGAGAATTCGTGGCATACCGATGCCACCTGGCGCGAAAAACCACCGATGGGCTGCGTGCTGCGGTGTGTCGAATGTCCGCCCGTGGGCGGCGACACGATGTGGGTCAACATGGTCGAGGCTTACGAGCAGTTGCCCGAAGAGATCAAGGCGAAGATCGCCTCATTGCGCGCACGCCACAGCATCGAGGCGAGCTTCGGTGCCGCGATGCCGATCGAAAAACGTCTTGCGCTGAAGGCCCGTTATCCGGACGCCGAGCACCCGGTCGTGCGTATCCATCCCGAGACCGGCGAGAAGGTGCTGTTCGTCAATGGAAGCTTCACGACGCACTTCACTAACTTCAATACTGCGGCCAATGTGCGATTCGGTCAGGACAAGGCGCCAGGCTCCAGTCACTTGCTCAACTATCTGGTCAGTCAGGCCACTATCCCCGAATTCCAGGTGCGCTTTCGCTGGAAGAAGAACAGCGTGGCGTTCTGGGACAACCGTTCGACCCAGCACTACGCAGTGATGGATTACCCGCCGTGCCACCGCAAGATGGAACGCGCCGCCATCGTCGGTGACGCACCTTACTGAATGATCGAAATGAACTCTACGACACCTACCGTTCTCATCGTCCCCGGATTGCGCGAGCATGTGCCGGACCACTGGCAAACCCTGCTGGCAGGGAAGCTGCCTCGCGTGCACAGCGTCGCTCCCCTCGAACACGACAAGCTGAATTGCGCGGCCCGCGTCGACGCCATCGACCGTGCTCTGGCTGCCATCGAGGGACCGGTGATCATCGTGGCGCATAGCGCAGGCGCGATGATGGTCGCCCATTGGGCGGCCCGGGGCGCCACGCGCGAAGTCCGCGGCGCATTGCTCGCAGCGCCTGCTGACGTCGAGACGCCCATGCCGCCGGGCTACCCGACGACCGAAGCACTGGACCAGCATGGCTGGCTGCCGATACCCCGCGGCAGATTGCCGTTTCCGAGCATCGTCGCGGCAGGCAGCAACGATCCTTTGACGCGTCTCGATCGCGCTCGCGAGTTCGCGCAGGCGTGGGGTAGCCGTTTCGTCGAACTCGGCGCGGTGGGGCATCTGAATCCGGCGTCGGGGCATGGCGAGTGGCCACGGGCCGAAGAGTTCATCCGCGAGCTTTCCTCCACGAGCGATGTTCGGGCGTTTGAAAGTGCACGTGCTAGCTGAATGCGATGGCGCACACATTCGACGGCCGTGATCGGAATTCATAGCTGAAATCACGCAGCACTAGAACGTCGGCGCAAAGCCCGTCGACGCAAAAGCTCGCGTCGAACCGGCGTGAGCTTTTGTCATCTCGAACATCACTCCATCCGGCAGACCCGTCTCTGCGGCCAGCGCATGCTTGCGTCGGCGACGGGAGTGCCTGACGCACGCCGCATCACTCCTGTAGCAGTTCTTTCCCCGCGTCCCGACACACCAGCGAACAAGCCCGGTCGGCAGGCCGGGCTTGTTATTGCGACGCCGTCTGACCGTGGATTCGATTGCCGACGACTCCGTACTCCCGAGTCCGCAAACCACTGTCATGAAATGCCAAGTTCGAGGCATGCAATGTAAAGCGGGAAGTGGCGCCAGGCCAGATGATTCAGTCGTCGCCTCGGACACACAGACATCAAACCGTTGAAGGAGATAGAAATGCATTTCATGGACGACTCCCTGCTGCCTGAAAATCAGGACCCTCTGGTGATTCAAGCCGCGCCGTACGGACCGCAATGGCTGCCAGGCGATTCGGACGATATTCCGGTCAAGATGGCCGATCAGGTCCAGAAGGCCGTCGACTGCTACAACGCAGGTGCGACCGTTCTGCACGTGCATGTCCGCGAAGCGGATGGCACGGGTTCGAAGCGCCTGTCGATGTTCAACGAGATGCTCGACCGCCTGCGCTCGGCCGTGCCGAAGATGGTCCTGCAAGTGGGCGGCTCGATCTCGTTTGCTCCCGAGAACGAAGGCGACACCGCGGCATGGCTCTCCGACGACACGCGTCACGGCCTGGCCGAACTGAATCCCCGTCCCGATCAGGTGACCGTCGCGATCAACACCAACCAGATGAACACGGCGGAGATGAAGGTGCCGTCCGACGTTGCAGGCACGTCGTGGGAAGATCTGGAGAACAGCGCGTACCGGGAAATGGTGATTCCCGCCGGTCCCGCTTTCGTCGAGGAGCACATCCGGCGACTGGTGGCGAACGGCATTCAGCCGCACTTCCAGCTGGGCGACCTCGCGCAGTTCGAAACCCTTGGGCGCATGATCCGCAAAGGCAAATATATGGGGCCCGTCGTATTGAACTGGGTATCCATCGGGGGCGGTATGGATGGTCCCAACCCGCGCAGCATGATGGAGTTCATCAACCACGTTCCGGATGGTGCCGTGCTCACGATCGAGGGAACCGCGCGCCAGACATGGCCGTTGACGACAATGGGCATCTGTCTGGGAATGCACGTTCGATGCGGCATCGAGGACACGCTCAATGACAACCTGAACGAACGCATCACGTCGGTGAAGCAGGTCGAGAAGCTCGCGCGCATTTCCCGTGAACTCCATCGCGAGGTCGCAACCGGTGAAGACGCCAGGCGCATCTACAAGATCGGCGAGTTCTATAGCAGCGTCGAGGAGACCCTGGCCAAAAATGGCTTTCCTCCGACACGGCGTCCGGGTCAGCGCGGATTCACGCAATACCTTGGCGCATAACTGAATCTTCCAGAGATGGCTTTTGAATCGGCCGCGAAACGGACGCTGGGCATCGGTCCTCATCGACGTGATTCGGGCGGCTTCTCGTGCTCCATGAATCGCGTCGTGCCGGTGCCGAAGCATAGGCAACCTGCGTGGCCGGCGTCGTCGTGGCAATCCGACCGCTGGCACGGACTGCCGCGAGGCATTTGGAACTTTGATAGTTGATACGTAACAGGAGACGATATGGCGAAAGTGGTTAAGTTTTACGCAACGGGCGGCCCCGAGGTTCTTCGGTTCGAAGACGTCGAGGTAGGAGAGCCGGGTCCGGGAGAGGTTCGCGTCCGGCACGCGGCCGTGGGTCTCAACTTTGCCGACACCTACTTTCGCGGGGGCACCTATACGGTTCCGCTGCCCTCCGGAATCGGCAACGAGGCAGCGGGCGTGGTCGAGGCGATCGGTGCCGGCGTGACTGATCTGGCCGTCGGGGACCGTGTGACCTACACGGGTTTCATCAACACGCTGGGCGCATACAGCACTGAGCGGCTGATATCTGCCGCATTGCTCATCAAGCTGCCGGAGGCCATCGCTTGCGAGACGGCTGCGGCGATGACGATGCGAGGCCTGTCCGCCGCTTACCTCGTGCGGCGGATCTACCCTTTCAAGGCCGGCGAAACCGTGCTGCTTCATGCCGCAGCAGGCGGAGTCGGCATGATCGTTTCGCAGTGGGCGAAGTTGCTCGGGCTCACGGTGATCGGAACGGTTTCGACCGACGCGAAGGCCGAAGTGGCGCGCGCCCACGGCTGCGATCACACGATCAACTACAGCCATGAAGACGTGGCAAAGCGGGTGCGCGAACTGACGAATGGAGTGGGCGTGTCCGTGGTCTTCGACAGCGTGGGCAAGGTCACCTTCATGTCCTCGCTGGACTCGCTCAAGCGTCGCGGCCTGATGGTTTGCGTCGGCACGGCTTCGGGCACGATCCCGCCGTTCGATCCGCAAATACTGGCCCGCAAGGGATCGCTCTACCTGACGCGCCCTGGCCTCGCCGACTACATTGCCGATCCGGCCGAAAAGGCGGAACTGGTCGATGAACTGTTTGGCCACGTGGCGGCGGGCCGTATCCGCATCGAGATCAATCAACGGTATGACTTGCAGGACGCCGTTCAGGCCCATCGGGACCTGGAGTCCAGAAAGACCACGGGCTCATCCATCTTCGTGATTTGAGGATCCCGTCGCACTGAAAAGCCATCGGTCTATCGCTTTGGTTGCGCCCACCATGCCGAGGAGCGCATTGCTACGTCGGTCGCATTACTCGTGTAGCGTGTCGTAACGTTAGGCCAACGGACGAGTAAAATCTCGATGGGGCGTGAGCTTTTATATGGAGATATTCCCTGCCGGGAGGCGGCGAATGTAAGCTTTACACCATCGATTCGGCCTTGGCGTCACGCATCGCGCGAACATTTCGGGCGCTGACGGTTCTTTCCACTCTTATGCGGAGAACGAGGATGCATGACCTAATTAAGTCTACGCTGAAGGATATCTTGCCTCCGGCGCTCGTGCGACTTCTGAAACCCCGAAGCGAGCCAGTCGATGCGTGGGGAACCGTCAAATATGGAGTGTCCGGGTTGCGGCTTCCGGAAGGGAAGCGCTTTGAATACCGGCCTGTGGTGGCGGACCGTGAAGTATGCATGCAGATCTTCTTTCGACGCGATTACGCGACGGACAATCTCCGCCGCTCGAAAGAGATTCTCGACTTTTACCGTGCTTGCCCGGATCCGATCATCGTCGACGCCGGCGCCAATATCGGGGCGGCCGCGGTCTGGTTCTCGCTCACTTATCCCAAGGCCAGGATTCTCGCCATCGAACCGGACTCATCGAACTTCGAATTACTCCAGCGCAATTCGAAGCCCTTCCCATCGATCGTCCCAGTGAACGCGGCTATCGCAGCGACGAGGGGCACCCTTTATCTGGATGATCCGGGCGTCGGCGCATGGGGATACCGTACGCGGGAGAATCCCACCGAGCGGTCCTACGCCGTCGAGGCGCTGACGCTTGAAGACGTGATGGCCAAATCGAGCGGAACGCCGTTCATTCTGAAGATAGACATCGAAGGCGCCGAGTCGGATCTGTTTTCAAGGCACTCCGAAGAACTGAACAAGTTTCCATTGGTGATCATCGAGCTGCATGACTGGATGCTTCCGCGTGAATCGAATAGTCGCAACTTCCTGAAGTGGCAGGTTGAAATGGAACGGGATTTCGTTCATTTCGGGGAGAACATTTTCTCTATCTCCAACTCGATCCGGCCGGCGTGAGCGGCTGCGCCGGGATCGTCTCTGGCACCAGATACGCAGGCGGGCGAAATGGCATGTGCGTCGCTGCACATGCAGTCGCGTGAGAGCGCGTAGTCACGTTCCGTGCCCCAGAGCAACCTGCACATTTCATTTTGGTAATGGCAGCGTCAGCATCGCGCCAGGCGTCGCGACGCAGAATGAACCTGCCTGATCGTCATCGACGACGAGAGGGATCGAAGGCCTCGATCACAACGAACGAGGCCAGTAGAAACCTACAATCGAGGAACATCGTCATGAAAACGCTCACTTGCATCATTGCTGCACTCGCTCTTGCCGCGCCGCTCACGACCTTCGCTCAAAACACGACGCAGCCGCTGACCCGGGCCCAGGTGCGAGCCGACCTGGTCCAGCTTGAAAAAGCCGGCTATCGGCCAAGCATGAACGACCCGTACTATCCGCAGAAAATCCAGGCCGCCGAAGCGAAGGTTCAGTCGATGAATGCCTCGCAGGGTGGATACGGTGGAAGCGCGGACGGCACGGCATCCGGCAGACCGGCGATCCAGGGCGGGATCGAAGCGCACTCCATCTAATACGGTCATTGATGGCAAACGGTGTGTCGACGGATGAGGGCGGGCGGCTCGGCGATTGTGCTGTCCGTGCTCCTTCTTGCGAACCGCGCCGTCGGCCATATTTCGCACGTTTCAGCGCGCTGGATGCTCGATACCGCTGCGGACTGTCCGACACAGGACTCATCGGCGGATCTAACCCGTGCTTGACTAGCGCGATGCTGCATCCGCGCACGACGTCTTCGATATGCAGCGTCGTGCCGTCCATGCCGGCCACGGCATTAACGAGACTGAGTCCGAGTCCGCTTCCCGGAGGATGCCGATGCCATTCACGTCGCGGAAGAGTTCGAGATGAACGTGTCCGCCGGCGGGAGCGAACTTGATGGCGTTCTCCGTGAGATTGGCGATCGCCTCGAATAGCAGACTGGCGTCGCCAGGGGTGCACCCTGCGCTTCAGGCCAATCATGATGACGGCGCTTGCCGCCTTGTGGTTCGACAGGCTCTCGCACTGGCTCGCCGCGCGGCGTTCCGGCCGCCCAGTCGCCGAACGAGCGGCGATGCACTGATATGTCATCGCGAACGTGGTAGGTTCGCCATCTCAACTTAACCTGTCGAGGAACTCGTGGATCTCGTGTTATTAACCAAGGCCGCCATCATGGGCATCGTGGAAGGGCTGACCGAATTTCTGCCCATTTCATCGACTGGTCACCTGATTCTGGCTGGCTCGCTTCTCGGGTTCACCAGCGAGAAGGCGAAAGTGTTCGACATCGCGATACAGACAGGCGCGATCTTTGCCATCATCCTGTATTACTGGCGCCGTCTCATGGATGCCGCCGCCGGCCTTGCGGGCGACGGACGGTCCCGGCGCTTCGTCGCGAACGTGCTGATCGCGTTCATTCCCGCGGTGATCCTCGGGCTTCTGTTCGGCAAGGCCGTCAAGGCGCATCTCTTTACGCCGACTGTCGTGGCGACCTCTTTCATTGTCGGCGCGTTCGTCATTCTCTGGGCCGAGCGTCGGCCGGCGAGCACGGCGCGCATTCATTCCGTTGACGACATGTCGCCGGTCGATGCGTTCAAGGTCGGATTGATCCAGTGTCTTGCGCTCATACCGGGGGTGAGCCGCTCCGGTTCGACCATCATCGGTGGCATGCTGATCGGCCTCTCCCGCAGCACGGCGACGGAGTTCAGCTTCTTCCTCGCGATTCCCACGCTGATCGGCGCCGGCGCGTACAGCCTTTACAAGGAACGTGCGTTGCTGACCATCGCGGACGCGCCGCTTTTCGCGGTCGGACTCGCGTTTTCCTTTATCAGCGCATGGCTCTGCATTCGCTGGCTCCTGCGCTATGTGGCGACGCATAACTTCGTGCCTTTCGCGTGGTATCGGATCGCGTTCGGCATCGCGGTGCTGATTACCGCGCACATGGGTCTCGTCAACTGGGCAGACTGAAGAGGCCAGGGCGGCCTGCTTCGTTACTGGCGAGGCCGCCCGTCAGCACGCACGCTTGCTTTCGCGGCGACATGCAAGCTGATGGCTCTAGCTTCGCGCCAGAACCCTCAAGGACGTCTTCGAGAAGCGTGCTCACTGATCGCGGCACGCTCGATGGCAATGGCCCGTCGATCATGCGATCAAGGCGCACGGCCGAATCGACTTGATGCATGAACACCGCGGGTTCAATGGCAATCTCACTGCTTGAGCGTCTCCATGTTGACGAGTGAGACCGGTTGGCGGCCACATCATCAACGTTTCATGTCAGTTGCTGCGATGGCCGCTCCGCGGAACTCGATGAAAATTGCGATCGAAGTAGACCAGACTATCCCCATCGTTACGTACCCTGATCTCGGTCGTTTCGACGAACATGACGGCGTGCGAACCGACCTCCTTCGCTTCGACGATCGTGCCTTGCAGACTCGCCAGCGCTCCGCGCAGCACCGGGGCACCGTTCTCACCATCGTCCCACACGGGCAGCTGAAAGCGCTCTTCCATGGAGAGCCCGGTCAGGCCGGCGAAGTGTCGGGCGATGCCTTCCAGGCTAGCGGGAAGGACGTTGATGCACACCTTTCGATTGCCGTCGAACACTGCGTGCATCGCGCTCGACCGGTTCAGGCACACGAGGAGCGTCGGCGGCGCATCCGTCACCGAGCAGACCGCGCTTGCCGTTATGCCGCACCGGCCGTGCGGACCCGCCGTGGTGATGACGTTGACCGCGGCACCGAGATGGGCCATCGCCTGGCGAAACTGCTGCCGGGCATGATCGAGTTCGACGGGAGCGTGCACTGGATTGGCGGACATGAATTGGTCTCCTGTTTGGCTTTCAATCGAAAAAATGAGCAGACGGATGTTTGCTACGGCCGCCTGAGCAGCGCGGTCGTTCGCCCGGGCACGACTTTTCAGCGCATGAACAGGCCGCCGTTCACATCCCAGCACGCTCCGTTTGCGAAGTAGGCGTCGGCGGAAGCGAGCAGCACGGCGACATCCGCAATATAAGTTGCGGAACCCAGCCTTCCCACGGGAATGCCCGCGATCACCTTCTGCAACTTGTCTGCGGGAACGCTCTCGTGAACGACAGGCAGGTCCAGCGGTCCCGGTGATATGGCGTTGACCGTGACGCCATAGGGAGCGAGATCGCGCGCAAAGACTTTCGTCAGCGTGATGGCGCCGCCTTTCGCAGCGGCATAATGGGCGCCCGTGGCGGAGCCGCCATTTTGTCCCGCGAGAGACGCGATATTGACGATGCGCCCCGCGCCCCGATCAGCGAAATGCTGTCCGAACACCTGGCAGCCGAACAGGACGCTTCGCAGATTCACGTCGATGACCTGATCGAACTGCTCGGCCGTGATCTCCATCACCGGAATGACCTTCGATGCGCCGGCGTTGTTGACGAGCACATCGATCGAGCCCCAGCGTTCGAGCAGCGCTTCGCGCGCGGCTTCGAAGTCTCTCTTGGACGTCACATCGATGCGGATCGCACACGCGCTCGATCCATCCTGGCTCAGTTCGCGCGCAAGTGCCTGCGCCGGCTCGATGGCGATATCGGCCAGCGCGACCCTGTAGCCCGCTTCATGAAAGCGCCGGGCGACGACTGCACCCAATCCGCGCGCCGCGCCCGTAACGACGACTGTTCGGTTCGACATAGTGCTGATTCCTCGGTTCTAGTTTGGCGATCGACCGGCGAGCGCGGCCTCGATATGCGCGGCAACGGCACATACCGCTTCATCCTCGCCTTTGCGACCGACGATCTGAAGACCCGCTTTGAGCGTCGAGTGTTCGATCGGAACGGGAATGGTGAGCGCGGGATGTCCGCTTAGATTGAATGGCCGAATGAGCGATGACATGCCAATGACCGACGTTCCCGCGCGCGCGGATTCAATCGTGATGGGCAGTGCGGGCATCGTGGGGAGCACGAGTACGTCGCACGCGTCGAGTGCGCGGTCCACTTCGTTCGTGAACGTCCGTCTCACTTGTTCAGCGGCACTCAGTTCATCCGCGGTCGTATTGGCGGCGGCGCGCAAGCGCGAGTCGATATCGGTCCCGAGCTTGCCGCAGCTTGCGAGATGACCGAACGCACGCCACGTTTCCGCGTTGATGACCGTGAGGCCTGCAGCGAACGCGCCGGTCATCAACTCAAGTTGCATGCTGCGGCTGTCGAAGCCAGCGCGTCGAATCGCCTCGGCGACCGCGCGGGCAATGTCTTCATCCGCATCCACGCCGAGAATGCCTACGCGCGTCTTCGACGCATCGCGACGGGCCTTGTCCGCCTGAAACGATGGATCGATGGCCAGCATCACGTCGGTGATCGTGTTCATGTCGCGCGCGAACGGTCCCACACAATCCAGTGTTGTCAGGTTCGGCGCAACCCCGTCCCGCGACACGCGTCCGAAAGTCGGCTTCAATCCGATGACGCCGCAACATGCGGCGGGCCCGCGAATCGAGCCGCCCGTATCGGTTCCGAGCGCGGCGTCGACGAGCTTCAGTCCCACGGCTGAAGCCGAGCCGCTCGACGAGCCGCCGGGAATGCGCCTTGCGTCCTGCGGGTTTTGCGGCGTGCCGCAGAAGTCGTTGATGCCCGTCATGCCAAACGCGAGTTCGTGCATGTTCGTCTTGCCGGTGATTCGCCAGCCCGCATCGAGCAGGCGCTGCACGACCTCTGCATGGCGCGGCGCAGGCGGTGCGTCGGCGAGTGCGCGGCTTGCCGCGGTCGTCGGATATCCGGCGATATCGATGCTGTCCTTGATGGCGATCGTCGGCGCGTCTGCGCGGTCATGTGCGCCGAGATCGAACTTCTTCAGAAACGCGCTCATGCCGGAACTCCTCTAGCCGGATTGACTTGCCACGGTGCATCGAAAAGGCGCTCGGTGCGGAAATGGCGAATCAACCAGGTGCCGTCTCGATCGTCGTGCGCAGGCACGAAGTCGACTTCGAGTCGGGCTGCGATCAGCTCCGCTTTGCCATCGACATAACCGGATGCCTGCAACATGATCCAGCGACCCTTGGCCCCGTCCCCTTCGATGTCAATGTGCTCTGAGGTGAGAAAGTGCACATTGGTGGCGAAATGGGGCGAGGGAGGCAGATAGCGCTTGAGCATGGCGACGATCTGCTCCCCGCCCAGCAAGCGCCCGAACTTGTCCGCATACTGCGGGCCGATGCCTTCCCACACGGCGTCATCACTGAACAGCCCGGCGAGCGACTCGCCTTCGAGCACCAATGCGGGCACATCGCACAGCGCCATGTATCGCGAGATGGTCCGACGCACTGCGTTATGCGCTTCCAGAGCGCTGACGCGCGCTTGCAACGCTTCGACGGTCGATTGATTCATGACGTCACGCGTTGTTGGCGGCAACGGGCGGAACGCTCAGCGCGCGACCCACGCGTGCTTCGATCTTGCCATAGCGCCACAGGTTGTAGTCGCCCACGGGCGTCGTGCGATACAGATTGCAGACGGCGACGGCAGTATCTAAGTCGGCCACATCGGCCATGATGTAAAACGTCCATGGCGCACCATCGGCGTTTCCTACGACGAGCCGGTCATCGTCCATCACGCCGAGCACGCGCACGTTCTCCATGGCTTCGATCGCACTGAGCATCTTGCCGTACGCTTGCCACACGCCGCCAATCTGCTCGCGCGGCAAGTCGAAGAAATTCTGCGAGACGCCACAGCAGAACAGCACGCGGAGGGGCAGGTTTCGAGTATCGGTCATGAGTGTTTCGTTCCTTTTGTTCGATGGATGGAAGGGGCTTACAGATAGCCCGGGATCGGCTGAACCCCGACGAACACGGCGCCCGCTCCGTCATAGTTGCCTTCACCCAGGAAGGCGTGCTGCGTGACGACCATGGCGTCGCGCACGAGGCGCTGCAGCGGATGGTTTCGATAGATCGCCATCGTTCCACCGAGACGATAGGCGCGGCTCACCACGTCTGCGCCTTCTCGCGCGATCTGCGTGGCCGACAGGCGCAGCAGGCTGACCTGTTCGGGCGTGACGTCGTTGCCCGCGAGGATCGATTGCCAGACTTCATCGGTCGATTCGTAGAAGAACGCGCGCGCAGAGCGCAGTTGCGCTTCCGCCTTCGCCAGTTCGATGCGGTAGTAGGCGCGGTCGGCGAGTTGCGGCGCGCCGGTCGTCGTCTTGCGGCCGCCTGCCATGTTGTTGGCGACGTCGAGCGCCGCGCGCGCGAGGCCGAGGTTCACCACCGCGAGGACTTGCGCCGCATAGGCAATGGTCGGATAGCGATAGAGAGGTTCATCGACCGTTGGCGTTCCGCCACGCACGAAGGTCCAGTCTTCGGCGACGAACTGGTTCGTGACGCGCAGATCGTGGCTGCCCGTGCCTTGCATGCCGACCACGTTCCAGTTCTCGACGATCTCTACTTGCTCCGGCTTGAACACAGCCGTGCGCGGCTTGCCGAGTGCTTCACCGGGCTTGCCCGTACCAATTCCGACGCCGAGCCAGTCCGCGCCCTTGCAGCCGCTTGCGAACTTCCACGTTCCGTTGACCCGGTAGCCGCCCGACTCGGGCGTCGCGTTCTGCACGGGGAAGAGGCCGCCCGCGAACACCTGATCGGGACCATCCGCGTAGATCGCAGCTTGCGTCGCGAGCGGCAATGCGGCGAGATAAAGGTTCGCGGAGCCGAAGCTCGCGACCCACGCGGCGGAACCGTCTGCGGTCGCGATGCGCTCGATCAGGTTGAGAAATTCGCCGGGCGCGCGTGCATCGCCGCCAAAACGCTTCGGAGTGGCTGCGCGATAGATGCCCGCACGCTTGAGCTTGTCGATGACATCGCGCGGCACATGCGAAAGCCGTTCGAACTCTTCGCGTCTCTGCGCGATTTCTGCGATCACTTCGTCGAGAGTCAGTGCTTCGGTCTGAACGGCGTAGTCTTGCTTGCTGACGGCAGCGGCGAGCGACATGGGCGTCTCCGTATCTTTGGTGTTGGTGAGTAGGTGGGGAAGGGGTGCGAAGCTCAACACGTTGAACCCAGTTTAGAAACGCAAAAATGCCGGAGCAATTGGGAAGAGACCACGGCGCACAAGGCAATTCCTGACCTGGGTAAAGAAATCTTTAGCGATGCCGCGAGAAGCCGATGGTATGGTGCAAGCTGGGTCACAAGGCTCCTTCCCGAAACATGCGTAATGGGTTGCTCTCCATGACATATCCCTCCGAAGCGGACTTCAGAGTTCTCCTCGATGCGCTCACGCAATGTGTGCTGCTGCACGACGCGGAAACGAAAGCCATCGTCTGGGCGAATCGTGCCGCTTGCGTCGCGCTCGGTTTTTCGCTTGACGATCTGCTGCCGCTCAAGGCGCACGACATGACGCGCAACGACGCCAGATACCGGCGCGAAATTGCGGTGAGTGCAATGGATCGATCGGTCGAACACGGCCCTCAGGCGTACGAGTGGTGCTATCGCTCGCGCACGGGCACGGACATGCTCTCCGAGGCGATTGCTACCTACGTGCCCTTGAGCGAGCGCGCGGTCGTCATGGTGCAGTTTCGCGACATCAGCGAAGAAGAAGCGATGCGTCAGAAGCTGCGCAGCTATGAGACGCGCCTGCGCGAATACATGCAGGATCTTGGCGAGGGCGTTGCGGTGATCACGACTCGCGGCAAGGTCGCTTATCTCAGCGAGTCCGGACGGCGCGTGCTCGGCGTCGCGCCCGATGCACCGCTCGGTGCCGCGCTCGACTACTGCGCGCGCGAGGATCTTGATCGTCTGGTGGCGCAATTGCGCGGCGCGACGCGCAACCGTTCGACGCCAGCGCAGCGCTATCGCATTACACGGCGCGACGGAGCAGGACGCTGGTTGCGCATCACGTGCCGGCGCGTCGAGATCGACGATGCGCTCAACGGCGTGCTCGTGCATTTCCGCGATATCAGCGAGGAGGTCGAGCTGGAGGACGCGCGTCGAACTGAAGCGCGAATGCTCGAATACGCAGGACGTTACAACGCGATGGGTGAAATGGCCACGGCAATCGCCCATGAACTGAGCCAGCCGCTCGCGGCGGTACGCAATTTCATCGAGGGCGCGATTCAGCGCTTGAGCCAGCCCGATGCAATCGAAAGCGCGATATGGGGTTTGCGCGCCGCCGACCGGCAGGCGGAACACGCGGCGCACATCATCAGGAGCGTGCGCGAATTCGTCGGGAAACGCGAGCCTGTAGAGACGCAAGCTGACTTGCGCGACGTGCTCGCGGACGTCGCGTACTTTATCCAGCTGCGTGCGCGCGACGAAGGCGTGAGCGTGAACATCGAACAGTGGTCCGCGCCCTTGCCGGTTCGTTGCGAGCGCGTGCTGATCGGCCAGGTAATCCTCAATCTGGCTTTCAATGCCGTCGACGCGCTGACCGAAGCGAAGCAAGCTGGACGTACCGTCACACTGGCCACATCCCGAAGCGATGATGCCGCCGAACTTCACGTGACCGACAACGGTCCGGGTGTGCCAGACGATGTGCTCGACCGCCTGTTCGACGGCTTTTCCTCGTCGAAGGCGGGCGGCAATGGCATCGGCTTGTCGTTGTGCAAGAACATCGTCTCGCGGCACGACGGGCGCATCTGGGCGCAGCGTGCGGCAACCGGCGGGCTTGACTGCCGCTTCGCGCTGCCGCTTTCGACGCATCCGTGAGTCCACTATCGAGCTAGCGGCCGAGCGCGCGAGCCGTCTGGCCGCCAATTCCGAAGTCCGTGTTCGGAATGTCCTTGATCATGACGCGCGTGGACTGCAATGGCGCATCGAGGACCGCGGCGATCGTTTCGGACAGCTGCGCGATCAGCGCTTTCTTTTGTGCGTCCGTGCGTCCTGCGATCAGTATCGCGATGATCACAGGTAACGCGGATGGCGTGAGCGTGCCGCCAAGACCGATATTCGTTGCGGGCAGTTCGGAAAGCAGGATGCGCACGGACTCGGCGGGCGCGCCGATTGCATCGACGGTCGCTTGCGTCAGTCCCTGAATGAGCGACGCCTTGCGTTCGACCGCGTGGCCTTGCGGCAGATAGACTTCGAGTGTCGGCATGATGGCGTTTCAGTTGGACGTGCGCGCATCAGCGTAAAGCGGGCGCCGATGCGCGCCTCTGCATCAAAGCAGGAAGCCGATGGCGCTGAGCGCTTCGGTGGAATCGATCAGACGGATGACCTTCTCGACGAGACGCGGCTCGCCGCTCGCCATGCTGATCTTGTGCGTGAGATCGGCGGCGAAGATCGTCGACACCCCGCGCTTGTACGCAACAATGACCTGTGACGATTTCACTTCGACTCCGTCCGCGCTATCGCTCGACAGCGTGAAGCGCGACACGGTGCGCACGGTGCGCGCCGCATCCGACGCGGAAGCCGAATAACCGGACGTCATGCGTTCTACGCGTTTTTCGCGCATGTCGTGATCGTCGTAGGCGTAGTTCAGCGTCGACGCGTAATCGGTCGTGTCGGGATCGATCGGCACCACGTAAAAGCCCTTGGGCTCCCACAATTCGAGCCACGCGGCATAGTCGCGACGATCGAGCAATTCGGCTTCGCGCCAGATGAACTCGATCGCACGCGCGAAGGTCTGATGGGAAAAGAGTACGTTGCGGTCGTCCATCATGCCTGCTCCATCATTGCGCGCCATTGCTTGTAGGCTTCGCGCATGCCGGTCTCATCCGTGGCGTGCGCGGTCTTCTCCCCGTTCGATGCAGTCGTTTCGCGGTTGAGGCCTCGGTTGACGAGGATCGGCACGTCAGGGCCCGCGTGCGAGCCGCGCTGCACCCGTTCCCATGCTTCCGCGTCGTCAGGGCTGCCGAAACCGAACGGACCCTGGAAATGTTCGTGAATGCGCAGACGCACGCGATTGGCTTCCTCGGGGCCGCCATCCATCGCGAGCGCGACGTGACGGATTTCCGTTTCCTCAGCGGAGATCGGCCGCAAGACGCGGAAGAAGGCCATCGACAGCGCGAGGTTCGGAAAGAGATTCAGATTGAAGCCGACGCCCATCAGCGAGCGCACGATGCGGCGCACTTCGTCCGGCGTGTGCTTTTCCGAGAGTTTCGCAGCGAGTTCACTGAAGCGCTCCGGCAGCGGCGCGCCATCGTCCTGGTCGAGATCGACGATCTCGGGAACCAGCAGCGCAAGGCTGTGGCCGTTGCCAAGCGCGCGGCAGAACGCCTGATCGCTCGTCATGAAGCTCGTGATGACGGCGGCGGTTTCGTCGTCGATGGATTTCATCCACGACTTGTGAACGACAGGGAAGTGGTAGAGGTCCGTCGTGTTCTCGAGCTGAATCTTCCAGTTGCCCTTGAACTTGAACTTGTGCTCGCCGTTGGCCTTGATCGGGTAGCCCGCGCCTTGCTTCATGAACAGATCGATCCAGGGCTTCGCGCCGCCGAGAAAGTCTTCGAGCGGTTCGATCGCTTCGTTGAAGCTCGCGAAAACAAGTCCTTGATAAATCCCGACGCACAGTTTCTTCAGCGGCAGATCGCCTTTCTCGCAGACGCCTTCATAGCCGTCGCCGTAGGGCAGGGCGCGCAGCGCCCCATCGAGCGCGTAGGACCAACTGTGATACGGGCACGTGAAGCCCTTTGCGTTGCCCTTGTGTTCCTCGCACACGGTCGCGCCGCGATGGCGGCAGCGGTTCTGCAGCACGTTCACCGCGCCCGTCTTGTCGCGCACGACGATCACCGGCTGGCGGCCGATCGTCGTCGTGACAAAGTCGCCGGGCTTCGGCAGTTCGCTTTCATGCGCAACCCAGATCCACGTCTTGTAGAAGATGCGCTCGAGTTCGGCTTCGAACAGATCGGGATCGTAGTAGAGAGAAGGCGCAATGCGATCAGACTCTGCGCGCTTCGCAAGCGCGCTCGTGTCGATGGTTTGGTAGGTTGGCGTACTCATCGTGGTCGTGGGGAGAAGTTGAGTGGGCGACACGAGGATGTCGACGAACATCGGCGCATCCTCTCGTTGACATCAGTCTCGCTTTCCGAAGATCATGCGTCAAATCGATTAAAAACAGGTCGTCGAATAAGTGCGGCCGATATCTCGGAGTTCCCACAATGACTTCCATCGACCACGTCGATCTGAATCTCTTGCGCGTCTTTCAAGCCATCGTGGAAGAACGCAGCCTCACAAAGGCAGGGGAACGGCTTGCGCTTTCGCAGCCTGCGGTCAGCTATTCGCTGGGACGCTTGCGAACGCTGTTCGACGACACGCTTTTCATTCGCACGCGCGCGGGCATGCAGCCCACGCCTGTCGCGCTCGAACTCGCGGAGATCGTGGGACGCGCGCTCGATACCGTGCGCCAGGCGCTGCGCTACGCCGAACGATTCGATCCCGCAACGAGCACGCGGACGTTTCGCCTGTCTCTCTCGGATGCTGGCGAAATGGCGTATCTGCCCGCGATCTGCGCGGCGATGCAGGAAGCCGCGCCACGCGCGAAGTTGCTGGTCGAGCCGTTGCCGGTGGAAGACATAGAAGAGGCGTTGCGATCCAGCCGGCTCGACTTCGCGATCGGGAACCTGCCGTCCCTGCTGCCGCGCACGCGCCATAGCCTGCTGTTCGAAGAGTCATACGTATGCATGACGCGCAAGCGCCGCGACTTGCCGGCAGGGAACACGCTGAAGCTCGACCAGTTTCTTGCCGCGTCACACGTGCAGGTGCGCTCGCTCGAACACAGTCACCATGCGCTCGACGATGCGCTGCGAGCGCAAGGCGTCGGACGCAATATCGCGCTGGCACTGCCGCACTTCGTTGCCGTGCCGGGCGTGCTCGCTGCAACGGATCTGCTCGCCACGCTGCCCGAGCGGCTCGCGCACATCCTCAATCGAGGCGATGCGTTTCGCATCTATGCGCTGCCCGTGCCATTGCCGAAGGCTGCCGTGACGATGCACTGGCACGAGCACTTTCACGAAGATGAAGGCATCGCCTGGATGCGCGACCTGATGGCCGAGCTCCTGGCGAACTTCGAGAAGATGTGATTCAGAGGTCGAGGACCAGCACGGGCGAGCGCGAACGCGAGATGCAACAGCAGATCACGCTGTTGCTCGCGCGCTCGGCCTTGCTCAGACAGTGGTCGCGATGCTCCGGCTCGCCGCTCATGACATCGACCATGCAAGTCCCGCACACCCCTTCGCCGCACGAGGTGTCCACTTCGATGCCGATCGACGCGAGCGCTTCCACGATGGAGGTCTTCGCATCCACGCGCACGGTTTGGCCCGTGCTCGCGAGTTGCACGTCGAAGCTGTCGAGCGGGTTGTCGGTGGCGGGCGCCGGTTCGGCCTTGAAACGTTCGAGATGGATGGCCTCTGCCGGAAGACGCGCCTGCGCCCGGTCGACCACCAGGTCCATGAAAGGCGCGGGGCCACATGTGTAGACGTGCGCGCCCGGACCCGCTTCGCGCAGGCACGCATCGAGTTCTTCCGGAAAGCCGTCGCGCTGCACGCCGAAATGCAGCTTGACGTGCTGGTCGAATGGCGCGCGTGCGAGCAGCGTCATGAATGCGGCATGCGTTTCGCTGCGGGCGAAGTAATGCAGCGTGAAGCGCGCCTGGCGGGCGGCGAGCCGATAAGCCATCGAAAACAGCGGCGTGATGCCGATGCCCGCGCCGATCAGGATATGCTCGCTTGCGCTTTCCTCCAGCCGGAACAGATTTCGCGGTGCGCCGATGGACAACTCGGTGCCGACTTTCACTTCCTCGTGCAGCGAGCGCGAGCCGCCGCGCGATTCAGCCTCTTTCTTCACGGCGAAGATGTGCGAATCCAGACGTTCCGGATCGCCGCACAGCGAATATTGACGCGTAATGCCCGATGGACTCGTGACGTCGATATGCGCGCCCGGCTCATAGCGATCGAAGGGCCGCCCATCGAGGCGCGAGATGCTGAATGACCGGACGCCATGCGCTTCCTCGCGCAAAGCGTCCACCCGAACTTTCAGGGTCTGAGCTTGCATGATCAATTGCCTTCCGGTGTGTCTTTGGGGACGATGCGTCGAGGTTAGCGCCGTCGAGCGAATAAGTGAAATTGGTTAAAAAGCCTTGGACACATCAGCCGGATTTATTTCTCTGCCGTCTGACACGGCGATATCCGATGCTTCTGCCGTCACGCGCGACTCAAGCGCCTCGCGTTCGAGACTCGCGCGATAGTGTCTGCACCCACGGAAGAGCAGGACCACGGCGAGCGCGGTCGCGATGGCGTCGATGATCGTCATCGACTGCCCGACCGCGAGCGGCGAGCCGAACACCTTGTCGGTGATGAGCGCGACGGCCGTCGTGCCGAGGCCCAGCCCGATGAGGTTCGACACGAGCAGTAACATCGCGGAGATTTGCGCGCGCATCTGATTGGGCGCAAGCGATTGCATCGCGGCGGCCGAGGTCGCGAGCGGGAACGACGCAAAGAACATCGCAGCGACCAGCCATGCGAGCGATGCGTTGAGGCTCGCTGTCTGCGCGAACGCAATGGCCGGAACGAACATGCACGCGGCGCCGATGAACGCGGCTCGCATGGGCGCATCCGCGTGACCGCGACGTAGCAGACGATCGCTCAGCCAGCCACCGCAGAACACGCCCGCCGTGTTGGCGACCAGCATCACAGTGCCGAGCGTGTAGCCTGCTTCGACCGGCGTAAGTCCGAAGCGGCGCATGTAAAACGCGGGGCTCCAGCTCATCAGGCAATACAGCGTCATGGCATAGAAGGAGAAGCCAAGGTAATGGCAGAAAAACGTCTTGCGATGAGATGCTATGAAACGTACGGAGTCCGCCATCGACACGCGCCTGACACGGCCCGCGCCGTCCTGCGCGAGGCCTTTGCGCGCGGGGTCATGCACCGTCAGCTTGAAAAGTAGCGCGATGAGGAGGCCGGGCAGCCCGACGATGAAGAACGTGATCTGCCAGGCGCGAACCTCGCCGAGCAGCGGCAGCGTAAATACGCTCGCATGCTTGAGCAATGCAATCACATATCCGCCGACGAGAAACGCGATACCGCCTCCGATGAACGAGCCCAACGAATACACGCCTACCGCACACCCGAGTTTCGATTTGGGGAAAAGGTCCGCGAGCATCGAGTAGGCGCCGGGCGACAGCGCGGCCTCGCCGACACCCACGCTCATGCGCGAGATGAACATGTGCGCGAAGTTCTGGCTCATTCCGCACGCGGCGGTCGCCACGCTCCACAGCGCGATGCCGCTGGCGATGATGCGCGGACGCGCGAAGCGGTCGGCCAGATAAGCGATCGGCATGCCCATCACCGCGTAGAAGAGGGAGAAAGCAAAGCCGTGAAGAAGGCTGAATTGGGTATCGGTAAGATGCAGGTCTCGCTTGATCGGCTCGATCATCAACGCGAGCACTTGCCGGTCGATGAAGGAAAAGATGTACGCCAGCATGCAGATGAGGACGACATACCACTCATAGGTATAACGCTTGCCCGCGGGCTTCGTCAGGGGCGACGGGTTCATGCTGTCTCTCCGGTATGGATGTGCGAAAGCACTCGCGACGGCGCGGGCCGCGCGAATGCAGATCGATGTGTGTTGGATGAAAAGGGAAGCGGCGTTACTTCTGATGCGTTTCGCGCGTGAATTTCAACGTCACGACGGTGACGAGGCTGAGCGCGATCAGAAAGAGGGAGACAGGCCAGTAAGCGTGGTAACGCGAGAGCAGCGCTATAGCAATGAGGGGCGACAGGCCACCCGCGAAAATCGACGCCACTTCATGACCGAGCGCGACGCCGGAATAGCGCACCTCGGTGTCGAAAAGTTCGCCGACGAGGGCGGGCAGCGTGCCGATCATCGCGCCGTGACACACGGCCGTGCCGAGCACGAGCGCAAGCCAGACGAGCGGAGTGGAATGCGTGTCGAGCAGCCAGAAGAACGGGAACGCCATCAGTGCGAGCGAGATTGCGCCGATCATGTAGACGGGCTTGCGTCCGATGCGGTCCGAGAGTTTGCCCCATGCGAGCATCGCGCCCATTTCGACCACCATCGCCAGCATGACGCCGGTGAGCATCGTCGAGTTGGGAATGCCGGAGAACTTGCCGTATACGAGCGAGAACGCAAGGAAAATATACGCGCCGCCGTTTTCCGCGACCCGCAAACCCATCGCCATCAGAATCTCTTTGGGATGCCGGCGGATCGCTTCGAGCACGGGCATGTGCGACGTGGTCCCCGCTTTCTCCGCACTCGCGAACTCGCGGCTTTCCGGCAGCCTGCGGCGGATGTACACGCCGATCGCGAAGATCAGGATGCTGGCGAGAAACGGCAGACGCCATCCCCACGAAATGAACTGATCGTGCGGAAGCGCCTGCACAGCGAGAAACGCGGCCGAAGAAAGCACGAACCCGCCGCCCACTCCCAGTTGGCTCCACGCCGCGTAATAACCGCGCTTCTCGGGTGGTGCGCTCTCACTGATCATCAGCACACCGCCGCCCCATTCACCGCCGGACGCGATGCCTTGCAGCAATCGCAATGCAACCAGCGCGGCAGGCGCCCACAGGCCGACGTGGTCGTAGGTCGGCAACAGGCCGATGCCGAAGGTCGCAAAGCCCATGATGAGCAGCGTCCACACGAGCGAGGCGCGGCGTCCGTAGCGGTCGCCGATATGCCCGAACACGACGCCCCCGAGCGGTCGAGCGATGAAGCCCATTGCGAACGCGGCGAACGCGCCTAGCGTACCGATCAGCGGGTCTGCGTTGGCGGGAAAAAACAATTGTCCGAACACGAGCGCGGCCGCCGTGCCGTACACGAAGAAGTCGTACCACTCCATCGCATTGCCCGCGACAGACGCCACGACGATACGTTTGAGTGCGCGATCCGGCATCGCGGTGCCGTACTCGGCACGGGCGGAGGATTGAACCGTAGACATGTCTGCTCGCATTGGAAGAAGTAGGGCATGCGGCCTTTCAGAAGGCTTTTGCATGTCACGCAGTGTCGAGTCGACAGATATCGGCGTCAAATTGGCCGAAAAGACCTTCGGGTATCAGTGCGGCAAATGGGCGCTAGGCGGGCTGATCAAACATCGCGTGAATGGTTTCGCGCAGCCAGGTGATGCCGGCGTCCGATGCGAATTGCGTATGCGAGTGCACCTGAATTTCGATCGGCGGCAGCGCGAACGGCAGCGGCAGGATGCGAAACGCCTTGCCGCGATTGAAGCGCCGCGCGATGCTCTTCGGGAAGATCACGGCGAGATCGGTATTCATCACAATCTCCGGGGCGACGACGAAATGCGGCAAGCGTAGTACGACATCGCGCTTGAGGTTCAACTCGTCGAGCCACTGTTCGACCATTCGATGACCGGTTGCATTGGTGCTCGCATAGACATATCGCAACGCGGAAAGGTCTTCGCGGCTCGGCTTTGCCTTGCGCAGCGGATGACCCGCGCGCACCACGCACACGTGCTCATCGACGAAGAGCGTCTGGCTCACGCAGCCCGCATCGAGACCGGGAACGTAGCCGAGCGCGAGATCGATTTCGCCGGCGCGCATGGAGGCGCTCACCGATTCGACGGGAATATTGACAACGTCGATGCGAATACCGCGCGCTTCACGATCGAGCAGCGCGATGAGCGGCGGGAGGAAGTAGAACTCCGACATGTCCGACATCGACACGCGGAAGACGCGCTGCGCGGTCGCGGGATCGAACTTCGCGAGTTGCTGCATTGCTTCGTTGATGATGGCGATGGCTTGCGCGAGCGGCGGATAGAGACGAAACGCGGCATCGGTCGGCACCATGCCGTTCGGCGTGCGCACGAACAACGGGTCTTCGAAGAGATTGCGCAAACGGCGAAGCGCGTGGCTCACCGCGGGCTGAGTGAGACCCAGACGATCCCCGGCGGCGGTGAGGCTGCGCAAGTCCCAGATGGCGAGGAACACGCGCAGCAGGTTCAGATCGGCGATGCCGGGATTCGACTTGTTCATGCGCGTCTCTCGCGAACGTGGGGCATATCGCGTCATGCGCGACGGCCGGTCAGTGTGTCGCGAGATTAACGTAAGTGCTGCGCATTGCAAAATGCGGAGTCGCGCCGCTGTAGGGCGGCAGCGCCTGGAAGTCGCGCCGCATCGCGTCCCGCACGGGGGAGGCGAGTGCATCGGCGAGTGCGCTGAAGTCGTCGAAAACGACCTTGTTGCGCTGCATGGCTCGTGCCGGCTCGAACGGCAGGCAGTTCGCGCAGTCGATGTGCGTGTAAATTTCCAGTTCGCGCAACGCGGGCAATTGCAGCATCAGCGGCGGATGATGCCGCAGATAATGCGCGAGCCACGCATTGAAGTCGTCGGCGGGGCCTTCATAGGCGACGAGATAAGTGCACCGTTTCGCGTGCTCGCGCATCGGAGCGGCGTGCGGCGGCGCGAGCGTGCGCACGGCCATGATCTGCTGCGTGAAGAATGAAGTGCTCAGTGCCGTGTGCGCCGCGGAGTGCAACGCGCGATGAATCGCGCCATCGGCTTCGAGTGCGGCTTCGAGCGGTGCGAGTTCTTCGAAGTACCACTGCAGCACGCACGACGGCGCATCCTGCTTCTGCGTGATACGTGGATCGACCTCGCCGGCGACCGGTTCATGCACGATCAGCCGGCTCAGGCCGTCGATTCGAGCCGCGTTCTCCTGCAATGCAAAGATATCGAGCGAGCCTGCGGTATCGCGCTCGCTGAACAGAAAGAGACACGCTTGCATGATCAGGCGGCCTCGCGTGCGAGCTGATGAAACTGTCTGCCGAAGTAGACGAGTCCATCGCCGTCATCGCGTGTGGCGATGCTTTCGATCTGCACGAAAATCACCGAGTGCGATCCGACCGTCTTGCTGTCGATGATTTTGCCTTCGAGGTTTGCAATTGCATCGTCGAGGACCGGCGCGCCGAGCGGGCCGCGTTGCCACTCACATCGGTCGAACCTCTCGTCCATCGAGCATCCGGTCATGCCGGCGAACACGCGCGCCAGTTCCTGAGCGCGCGCGCCGAGTACGTTAATGCAGACACGCCCGTTGCCTTGCAGTACATCGTGAACATAGCTCGATTGATTGATGCACACGAGCATGATCGGCGGTGTGTCGGTCACCGAGCAGACCGCGCTCGCCGTGATGCCGCAGCGGCCGTGCGAACCGTCCGTCGTGATCACATTGACGGCCGCCCCGAGAGAGGCCATTGCGTTTCGAAACTGCGTGCGTGTGTCGTCGTGGTTCATGGCTGTTGCTCCTGGTCGATCAGGGATAGGGCGTCACCGGCGCAATGCCGACGAACAGCGCGCCCGAAGCGTCGTACGTGCCTTCGCCGAGAAACGCATGCTGCGTGACGACGATCGAGTCACGCACGAGCCGTTGCATGCGGCTCTCGCGATAGATGGCGCCGATGCCCGCCATCTTGTACGCCTGCATGACGACCTCGGCGCAGGTGTGCGCGGCGTGCGTCGCGGAGAGGCGAAGCAGATTGGCTTCGTCGGGCGTGACGGGATCGCCATTCAGCACCGTGCGCCATGAGGTTTCCGCGGAATCGAAGAAGAAAGCCCGCGCGCTGCGCAGGTTCGCTTCGGCTTGCGCGAGGCCGGTGCGATAGTAGGCGCGGTCGGCGAGCCGCGGTGCGCCCGTCGTGGTCGTGGTCACGCCGGACATGCCGGCAAGCAGGTCGAGCGCCGCACGCGCAAGGCCGATGTTCACCGCCGCATGCACCTGCGCCTGATAGGCGACGGCGGGATAGCGATAAAGCGGCTCATCGATCAACGGCACACCGCCCCGGATGAAGGTCCATTGCGCGTCGACGAACTTGTTCGCGAGGCGCAGATCGTGGCTGCCCGTGCCTTGCATGCCGACCACGTTCCAGTTGTCGACGATCTCCACTTCGCTTGCGGGAAAGACCGCGGTGAAAGGCTTGCCCGCATTTGAACCATCAGCGTTGCCCGGCGCCCCGCCGATGCCCACGCCGATCCAGTCCGCGCCTTTGCAGCCGCTAGCAAAGCGCCATTGTCCGGAGACCAGAAATCCGCCAGGCGCGCGTTCGGCTTTTTGCAGCGGATACAGGCCGCCTGAGAAGACCTGATCCGGCCCGGACGCATAGATGCGCGCCTGGGTTTCGACGGGCAGCGAGGCGAGATACGTGTTCGCGGAACCGAATGCGGCGACCCATGCGGCCGAGCCATCGGCGATCGCGATACGTTCGAGCATTTCCAGAAAGCGCGGCGGCGGCAGGGCATCGCCACCAAAGCGCTTCGGCGTGCTCGCGCGAAAAATCCCCGCCCGCTTCATCTTCGCGACCATGTCACGCGGCACGTGCGAGAGCCGATCGAATTCGTCGCGGCGACGCTCGACTTCGACGACGAGTTCGTCCAGAGAGAGCGGGCCCGCGTACTCGGGATAGTCGTCCTGCATATCGATGATTCGTGCGTTGGCGGCGCAAGCGCCGGCGCTTGCGGTATGAATGGCGTGCATGCGCGATACCTCTTGTTGGTGAATGGGAGTGGGCGATGTCATTTGGAAGCCTGGCGATCCGCGATACGCATCGATTTCGGATACGTCTCGCGGGCGAGCAGCGTGGCGACGACGGTGATCAAGCCGAGCGCGCCCAGATAAAGCGCAACCGGCACGGCACTGCGATAGTGCGCGAGCAGCGCGGTGGCGATCATCGGCGAGAGGCCGCCGCCGAGCACCGATGAAATCTCCCGCCCGACGCCGAGTCCCGAGAAGCGCAGATGCACCGGCAGCATCTCGCTGATGAAGGCAGGTTGCGCGCCTTCGAGAATGCCGAGCGTGATGCTGTTGGCGAGCACGAGCGCGGCGACGATCTTCCAGTATTCGCCGGAGCCGATAAGGGCGAAGTAAGGCCATGCGACGAGCACCATCGCTATTGCGCCGGCCAGGTAGACGGGCTTGCGTCCTACCTTGTCCGTCAGGTAACCGAAGAACAAGGAGACCGGGATCATCAGCAGCATCGAGAGCGTGAGCCCACTGAGTATCCAGTTCGATTTGATGCCGAGAAACTGGCCGTATGCGATAGAGAACGCGAAGAAGAGGTACGACGCGCCGCCTTCGCCGAAACGAAGACCAAAGATGGTCGCGACTTCACGGGGGCATTGCCGCAACACTTCGATAACGGGCATGCGGCTTTCATGGCGCGTCGCCTTCACTTCAGCGAATGCGGTGCTTTCGCCCACCGAACGGCGCATCCACAATCCGAGCGCGACCAGTGCGACGCTGCAAAGGAACGGAACGCGCCAGCCCCAGCTCAGGAAGTCAACGGACGATAGATTTTGAACCAGCAGGAACGCGCCTGTCGACAGCACGAAGCCGAGCGCTGCGCCGCACGGGCTCCAGGCCGCGAGCGCGCCGCGTCTCGACCGAGGCGCATTTTCATGAATCAGCAGGATGCTGCCGCTCCATTCGCCGCCCGCGGCAAGTCCCTGAAGGATGCGCAGCAACACCAGCAGGACGGGCGCTGCGATCCCGATCTGGTGATACGTGGGCAGCACGCCCATCAGCGCGGTGGCAGTGCCCATCGTGAGAAGCGTGAGCATCATGACGACCTTGCGGCCGTAACGATCGCCGATATGCCCGCACAGAACGCCACCGATAGGCCGGGCGATAAACCCTACGGTGAACCCGCCGAACGCGGCGATGGTCCCGGTCAGTGGATCGCTGCCGACAGGAAAGAACAGCTTGCCGAATACGAGCGCAGCGGCGGTTCCGTAGAGAAAAAAGTCGTACCACTCGAGTATTTGTCCGAGCACGGCGGTGGTGACCGCGCGACGTACGTTGCTCGCGGAACGAACGGTTCGTTGTGATGCGAGCGGCATGCTCAGATCGGAATTCACGGCGTCAGGATTCATGGAAGTGGGAAGCTCGAAAGTTGGATTCCCGCTTCCGATGAGCCGGAAGGAGCGGGGCGAATCACATCGACATGACATGGGTCGAACGATATGAGCCACGCCAAGGCCGGTCAAATTCGAGCCAAAAATGCCCGATATGAATGCCGTGAATGGAGCGTGCGTGCTAAGCCTGCATGAGCGCGTGCATGGGACGTCGCATCAGCGGCGCTTATCGACGCACACGCTTTTGGCTGATTTGCAGCGTGGAATATGGGATCGCAGACTTCGACGCCAACAGATTCCATCCCCGCAATGGCCTTTCATTGCGTCAATTCATCGAAAGACTCGTTAGAAGGAAGTTGCACGTATGAGACTCACCTTGAGCGCATCGCTAGCGCTGTTGGCAGTGGCAGGCACGGCCCAGGCACAGAGCGCGGTAACGATGTATGGCATCGTCGACGACGGTTTCAACTGGACCTCCAATTCCGGCGGCCACAATCTCTACAACATGTCGAGCGGTGTCCTCCAGGCGAGCCGCTGGGGTTTGCGCGGCAATGAGGATCTCGGGAGCGGGCTTGCGGCGGTGTTCGTGCTAGAGAACGGTTTCGACCTCAACAACGGCTCGCTTGCGCAAAAGAATCGCGGAAGCACGCAAGGCCTGATGTTCGGCCGTCAGGCCTACGTGGGTCTGGCGAGCGCGTACGGCTCGGTGTTGCTCGGCCGGCAATACGATTCGGTGGTCGACTACGTCGGTCCGTTCGAATCGGGCACTCAGTGGGCCGGCTATATCGGCGCGCATCCGGGTGACCTGGACAACCTCAACAACGCGTATCGCGTGAACAACGCCATCAAGTATGCGAGCAAGCCATATAACGGATTCAGGTTCGGTGGCGTGTACAGCCTCGGCGGCGTGGCGGGCGAAGCTTCGCGCAACCAACTGTGGTCGCTGGGCGCGGCTTATGCGAACGGACCGCTCACGCTCGGCGTCGGTTATCTGAACGCGCGCAATCCGAACGTCGGCTTCTTTGGTGACAACGGCGCGAGCACAGCGGCCACGGCCAGCGCGAACTTCATTTCGTCGCCGGTGTATAGCGGCTATGCATCGGCGCGCACTTACCAGGTGATGGCGGCGGGTGCGGCTTATGTGTTCGGCGCAGCGACGGTCGGCGCGACATATTCCAACGTGCAGTTCAAGAACCTCGGCGAAACCGTCGCTTCGGGCCCGAACCCGCGTGGCTATAGCGGCAATGCGAATTTCAACAACGCGGAAATCAACTTCAAGTATCAGCTCACGCCGGCGTTGCTACTCGGAGCGGCATTCGACTACACGAAGGGTGGCGACGTGGATTCGTCCACCGGCGTCAATCCGGGCGCGAAGTATTACCAGGGTGCGATCGGCGCGGATTATTACCTGTCCAAACGCACCGACGTTTATCTGATCGGTGTTTATCAAAAGGCGTCTGGAACCGATTCGACTGGCGCAACGGCGGTGGCGGCCATCAACAACCTCACGCCATCGACGAGCGATCGTCAGAGCACAGTGCGCGTGGGCATCCGGCACAAGTTCTGAAGCAGGCGAGAACGGTGCAAGGCTGTATTCCGCGCGTGTTTGCGCGGAGAGCAGCCTTGCCGGTCGCATGCGTCGATCAATGCGATGGATGACGACGGCCATATATGATTGATTTGACCGATAAGACAGCGTCCATTAATTTTGTCGAAACGCAGGGACGCACGGTGTAGCAAGCACTTGAGCGTCCCGCATCAACGAACCCCGGAGACGCATCTCGTGCATGCCCCACACGTCTCGATCGAAGCGATCGAAACCATTCTCGTCGATGTTCCGACCATCCGCCCGCATCGCCTGTCCGTGGCGACGATGAACTGCCAGACGCTCGTGCTCGTGCTCGTGCGTTGCGCGGATGGCATCGTCGGCGTCGGCGAAGGCACGACGATCGGCGGACTCGCCTATGGCGAGGAAAGCCCGGAGAGCATCAAGGTCAACATCGATACGTATTTCGCGCCCTTGCTCAAGGGCATGGACGCCACGCGTCCCGGCGCGGCGATGTCGAGGTTGCGCGATCTCTTCCAGGGCAACCGTTTCGCCAAATGCGCGGTGGAGACCGCGCTTTTCGACGCGCAGGCGCAGCGCATGAACGTGCCGCTCTCGGAACTCTTCGGCGGTCGCGTGCGCGATTCGGTCGATGTTGCATGGACGCTCGCGAGCGGCGATACGAAGCGTGATATCGAGGAAGCCGAGCAGATGCTGGAGATGAAGCGTCATCGCGTGTTCAAGCTGAAGATCGGCGCGCGTGCGCTGGCGGCGGATGTCGCGCATGTCATCGCCATCAGGCACGCGCTCAGCGATCGCGGCGAAGTGCGCGTCGACGTGAACCAGGCATGGAGCGAATGCGACACCGTCTGGGCCGCGAAGCGCTTCGCCGATGCAGGCGTCGGCCTGATCGAGCAGCCGATCGATGCAACGAATCACGCGGGCCTGAAGCGTCTCACTGAACTGGCGCTCGTGCCCGTCATGGCCGATGAAGCGCTGCACGGTCCCGCCGATGCCTTCTCGCTGGCGAGCGCGCGCGCTGCGAATGTATTCGCTGTGAAGATCGCGCAGTCCGGCGGGCTGGCCGGCGCGGCGAGCGTCGCGGCCATCGCGCGCGCGGCAAACATCGATCTCTATGGCGGCACGATGCTCGAAGGCGCGATCGGCACCATCGCTTCGGCGCAACTCTTCAGCACGTTCGATGAGCTCAAGTGGGGAACCGAACTGTTCGGCCCGCTGTTGTTGACCGAAGAGATCCTGACCGAACCGCTTCGCTACGAGAACTTTGCATTGCATCTGCCGCAAGGCCCGGGTCTGGGCGTCACGCTCGACTGGGAACGCATCGGGCGCTTGCGGCGCGATACGAAGCGCGGCGCGACCGTCGCAATGAATTGAGTCGTCTTACCCCCACATACACAGATTCACGGAGACACGGACATGAACAAGCAAACCATCGACGCGCTGCTGCAAAAGATCAACGACAGCGCGACGAGCGAAGGCAACGCCCGCACGAAAACCATCGTCAATCGCATTGTGCGCGATCTGTTTCATACGATCGAAGATCTCGACGTCACGCCGAGCGAGTTCTGGACCGCGCTGAATTATCTCGGCGAAACGGGACAGAGCGGCGAGTTCGGTCTGATCGCGGCGGGCCTGGGCTTCGAGCATTTTCTCGATGCGCGTCTCGACGAAAAGGAAGCGAAGGCCGGTCTCGAAGGCGGCACGCCCCGAACGATCGAAGGGCCGCTCTATGTGGCGGGCGCACCCGAATCAGTGGGTCACGCGCGCCTTGACAATGGCACCGATCCCGGCGAAACGCTCGTGATGCGTGGCCGTGTGCTGAGCGATGACGGCAAGCCGCTCGCGAATGCGCTGGTCGAGGTGTGGCACGCAAACCATCTCGGCAATTACTCGCACTTCGACAAGTCGCAGTCCGCGTTCAATCTGCGTCGCTCGATCCGCACCGACGCCGACGGCAAGTACGCTTTCACGAGCGTGGTGCCGGTGGGCTATAGCGTGCCGCCGGGCGGCAAGACGCAACAACTTCTGGATCTGCTGGGCCGTCATGGTCATCGGCCGGCGCATATCCACTTCTTCGTGTCGGCGCCGGGTTATCGCAAGCTGACGACCCAGATCAACATCGATGGCGACCCGTATCTGTGGGACGACTTCGCGTTCGCGACGCGTGAAGGGCTCGTGCCCGAAGTGAAGAAGGCAGAAGGTGCGGAGGGCAAGCCCTACGGCGTGCAGGGCAACTTTGCGCTGATCGACTTCGACTTCACGCTCGTCAGCGAACGCAGCGACGTGCCGACGACCGAAGTGGAACGGCCGCGCGCCGCGGCCTGACCGCTACCGACCAACCAGCCTCCGCTTCGACTGCGGAGGCTTTCACATTCAAGGATTACCGATGCTGTTTCATGTCGAGATGACGGTCATTCTGCCGCCGGAAATGGACGCCGCGCGGGCGGCGGCGTTGAAGGAAGAGGAGAAGGCCATGTCGCAGCAGTTGCAGCGCGAGGGCGTGTGGCGGCATTTGTGGCGTATTGCGGGGCGATATGCGAACGTCAGCCTTTTCGATGTCGAAAGTCCGGCGCATCTTCACGATGTCTTGAGCCGTTTGCCGCTCTTTCCGTACATGACGATGGAAGTGACGGCCCTTTGCCGTCATGGCTCCTCGATTCGGGAGAGCGACCAGTAGCGATTCTTCGTCCAGACCGATACAAGCCGCTGGTCTGGGGCGACGCAGACTCATCAACGCCGGCCCAACACTTACCCGATGCATTGGCGTTGTGCTGACTGATTTTATCCTAGGGGAAAACCCTTATCTCTGTTACAATTGCGGCGGAAATCAGGAAAACCGCCATGCCACACCGATATTTCATCCTCGAACGAATCGCTTTCGTGCTGTTCACGCTGTCCGCAGTCGTCGACGCCACCTACATCAGCTACGAGAAAAGTCCCAATTTCCGGGACAATCTCCAGGAAATCGTCCGCATCAGCAAGGACGTGTCCCGGCTGTACCCGGCGGCTGCCGTCGACCCGTGGATGCCGCTCGCGATCAGCTGAACCGGAACGCGCTTCACCTTTCGGTGCGCGCCACTCCGGCACGCCCGCGCGCCGTTTCGGCCTGACGTTCGCTTCATCCCCGCTTCATCCCATCCGGGCACGGTCGCCCCGGCGCCGCTTCGTCCCTTCATCTGATAGCCGGTATTCACGTCGCCATCGCCTGACTGGTGCGCGCTGGCTTATCCTTGCGGCTCGACTTCAGTGTCCTCACAGGCTGTCAGCCTGGCGAGCGGCGCTCTCCGCTCGGGTGCGCATCGCATGTCCGCAATTCTCCTTGCCGGTTCCGATACCAGCGAATCGCTGCGCGGCTTCGCGCGCAGTATCGGCCAGATCGTCCTGCAACGGCACGCCGCGACGGGTGCGCTGCTCGTGGCGGCCGTCTGTTCGTTCAGTCCACGTCTCGCCTGCGCGCTGCTGATCGGCGCGCTGACGGGCAATGTGATCGCCTACATCGTCGAGGACGCCGGTTCGCCCGCGATGCGCGAGGACCTCTACGGCTTCAACGGCGCGCTCGCGGCGCTCGCGGCCTTTGGATTCATCCGCGACGATTCGCAGGCGGGCGCTGTCGCCATCGTCTCGGCGATGCTCGCCACTGGCCTGTCGTTCCGGCTCGGCCGCGCGTTGGAGCACTGGCCGCTGCCGGCGTATTCGAGTCCGGCCGTGCTCGTGACGTGGTGCTGGCTGCCGCTTTTCGCCGATGCGCCATCGGGCGCGGCTGCGGCTGCCACGGTCTCAACGGCCGCGCCGGCCTCCTGGGCGTCCGCCATCGTGGCGGGCTTCTCGCCGATCGTCTTCACCACGGGTTTCGTCGCCGGCGCGCTGATCCTCGTCGGGCTCGTCGCGGCGCAACCGGCACGGCCGGTCAGCGCGGCGTGGGCGCTCACGGGCAGCACGCTCGGCGTCGCGCTCCACGCGCTCGCCGGAACGCCCGCCGCGGTCGTACTGAGCGGGGGCTGCGGCTTCAATGCGACACTTACGGCACTCGCCACATCAAAATTCGGCGTGAAAGGCGTGCTAGGCGGCGGCGTCGTGTGCGTGCTCGTCGAGCGCGTGGCTGCGGCGCTTGGAATTCCCGCGCTGACCGCGCCTTTTGTTCTCGCATCGTGGGCCGTGCAGGCGTTCGTCCAGCGCCTGGAGACGCCCGCCAACAATGGAGATTCGCATGTCGTTCACCCACCAGCCTGAGCGCCGTATCGCGGCCACCGGCGCCATGTCCGACGAAGAACGCGCGGTGCGCATCGATCTTGCCGCCGCGTATCGCCTGGTCGCGTTGAACGGCTGGGACGATGTCGTCTACACCCACATTTCCGCGAGCGTCCCCGGCGAGGCGGGCCGTTTTCTGATCAACCCGTTCGGTCTCGCGTTCGACGAGGTCTCTGCATCGAACCTCGTGAAGATCGACATCGACGGCAACGTGATCGGCGATAGCGAGCATCCCGTCAACGCGACCGGCTTCGCGCTGCACGGCGCGGTGCACCGCGCGCGCGAAGACGCGATGTGCGTGATGCATCTGCACGTCGCGCAGGCGATCGCGGTGTCGGCGCAACCGGCGGGTCTCTTGCCCGCTTCGCAGCACGCGATGCGCTTTCACGGCCATCTCGCGTATCACGATTACGAAGGCCTTGCGTTCACGCCGGACGAAGGCGGGCGGCTCGTCGCGAGTCTCGCGGACAAGCGCGCGATGCTCCTGCGCAATCACGGGCCGCTGACGCTCGGCAGGACGATCGCCGAGGCTTATGTGCTGATGGACATGCTCATCAAGGCATGCGACATTCAATTGCGCGCGCTTGCGGGCCAGACGCGGCTGGAAGTGCCTGCGGACGCGGTTGTCGAGCGCACGGCGCGCCAGCTTCACGATAACGACGCCATCGAAGGCGGCCTCGAATGGCCGGCACTGCTGCGCAAGCTCGATCGCATCGATCCTTCTTATCGCGACTGATTTCTCAACCCTCAACGACTGACATCATGCCGACTTTCAACATCCAGCTTTTCGAAGGCAGAACGCTCGAAGAAAAACGCAAGTTCGTCGAAGCGATCACGCGCACGACCTGCGAAACGCTCGGCTGCACGCCGGGTTCGGTGGACATCATCCTGACCGACGTGAAGCGCGAGAACTGGGCGACGGCGGGCAAGCTCTGGTCCGACGAGTAAGCGCAGCAAGCCGCTTCATTCGTCGCGCTGTCCGGTTCGCAGGCTCATCGGCAACTCTTCGGCGAGTTGCCGCTCGACTTCCTCGGCCGTCTCGCCGCGATTGAAGAACGCGTTCAGGCCGATCGAGAAGATCGCCGCGAGCGTGATGCCGCTGTGCGTGACGGGCCCCGCCCACGGCGGCATCTGATGGAAGAAGGTCGGCGCGACGAGCGGTATCGTGCCGACGCCGAGACTGATCGCCACGATCAGCAGGTTATTCTTGTTCTCGTAGTTCACCTTGCTGAGTATCTTCACGCCCGTCGCAGCGACCATCCCGAACATCGCGATTCCCGCGCCGCCGAGCACCACGACGGGAATCGACGCGATGAAATTCGACAGCTTCGGCAGAAGGCCGAGCAGCATCAGCAAAACGCCCGACACGACCACGACCCAGCGGCTTCGCACGCCCGTGATGCCGACGAGCCCGATGTTCTGCGAAAACGACGAGTGCGGAAACGTGTTGAAGATGCCGCCGATCAGCGTGCCGAGGCCGTCGGTGCGCAGGCCGCGCGAGGCGTCGTCCCGCGTGACCGGGCGGCGCGCGAGATCGCCGAGCGCGAGGAACATGCCGAGCGACTCGACCATGATCACCACCATCACGAGGCACAGCGAGGCGATCGCGGCGACGTCGAAGGTCGGCATGCCGAATGCGAACGGGCGCACCGGCGCGAACCACGCGGCGCGGCCGACGCCTGAGAAATCGACGAGACCGAGCGGCAGCGCGATCAGAAAGCCGATCACCATGCCGAGCAGCACGGAGATGTTCGCGAGAAAGCCCTTGAGGTACTTGTTGATGAGGAGGATGGCGAGCAGCACGACGGCGGCGATCATGAGGTTGTGCAGATCGCCGAAAGTGGGCGAGCCGCGCCCGCCGCCCGCCCAGTTGATCGCGACCGGAAACAGCGTGACGCCGATCGTCAGGATGATCGTGCCGGTAACGATCGGCGGAAAGAAGCGCATCAGCCGTCCGAAGAACGGCGCGATCAGGATCGCGAAGACGCCTGCCGCCATCGTCGCGCCGAAGATGCCGGTCAGGCCCGCGCCGGAATTCGCCATCGCCACCATCGGCCCGACGGGCGCGAAGCTCACGCCCATGATGACCGGCAGCCGGATGCCGAACTTCCAGATGCCGATGCACTGGATCAACGTGACGACGCCGCACGCGAAGAGATCGGAGCTGATGAGAAACGCGATCTGATCCTTCGGCAGCTTGAGCGCCGCGCCGATGATGAGCGGCACGGCAATCGCGCCCGCATACATGACGAGCACGTGCTGGATGCCGACCGCGAGCATTTGTCCGAAAGGCAGGACTTCGTCAACGGGATGCGTCGATGCAACCATGTTCCACTCCGTGCATTGGGCCGTCAGGGTGGAGCGAGTATTACATCGATGCGCGCCGGAAAAATATTGGGCGGCTGATGTGCGGGATCAGGTGTCCGGCATCAGCCGGCGAGTTCGTACGCAGTGCTGCGTCCGCCGCCGTGCGCCCGGCGCAGCACGCCGAGCGCGATCAGGTCGTTGATGTCGCGCAGCGCGGTATCGGGCGAACACTTCGCGATGGCGGCCCACTTGCTGCTGGTGAGCTTGCCGTCGAAACCGTCGAGCAGGCGGTCGAGCAGTTTCGTTTGCCGCTCGTTCAGCGGCGTGCCCGCTAGCCGCTGCCAGAAGCGCGTCTTCGCGAGCACGTTGTCCAGCACGCCGTGCGCGGTCTCCAGCGCACGCCGCAGGTTTTCGAGGAACCACGCGAGCCACGCCGTGACATCGAGCGATCCTTTTTGCGTGCGTTCGAGGATCTCGTAGTACTCGCGCCGTTCGCGCTGGATCTGTGCTGAAAGGCTATAGAAACGTTGCGGGCTCTGGTCGGCGCGCGCGAGCAGCAGGTCGCCGATCGCACGGGCGATGCGGCCGTTGCCGTCGTCGAAAGGGTGGAGCGTCACGAACCACAGATGCGCGAGGCCCGCTTTGATGACCGGATGATCGTCGTGATTTTCGTTGACCCACGCGATGAAGTGCGCCATTTCGGCGTCGAGCGCGCTGGCGGGCGGCGCCTCGAAATGGACACGCTGACGGCCGAGCGGCCCCGAGACGACCTGCATCGGGCCGTTCGCGTCGTCGCGAAAGCCGGCGACGCGAATCCGCGAAAGCCCGCTGTAGCCGGTAGGGAAGAGCGCCGCGTGCCAGCCCCAGAGACGTTGTTCGGTGAGCGTGTCTTCGCAGCGCAAGGTGGCGTCGAGCACCATCTCGACGACGCCTTCCACGTGCCGGTCCGCCGCGGCGAGCGCGCCGATGTCGACGCCCAGTCGCCGCGCGATCGACGATCGCACCGAGGCGGGGTTGAGCCTTTCGCCTTCGATTTCGCTTGTCCGGAGCACGTCTTCGGTCAGCGCGAGCAGGCTTGCTTGATCGCGCAGCGCAAAACCGACGTCCGCGAGCCGTCCGAGCAGCAAACCCTGCGCGCGCGCGACGTCCGCGAGCGCTGCGGTGAGCGTCGCGAGGTTGTAGTGCCAGTCCGGCCAGTCGCGCGACTGCCAGATATAAAGACAATCTCCGCTTTCCATGCGGAGATTGTGCGACGTATTCGTTGCAAAGACAAGCCTATTCGCCGCATTTCATGCGGCGAATAGGCGGTTCAAACTCCGCAAGCGCGGCTCAGACCTTCTTCGCCATCAGCCGGAACTTGTGCAGCAGCGGCTCGGTGTAGCCGCTCGGCTGCGTGCGTCCTTCGAACACGAGCGCGCACGCCGCCATGAACGCGAGCGACGAGTCGAACGCGGGCGCCATCGGCTTGTAGTACGGATCGGAGGCGTTCTGCTCGTCGACGACCACGGCCATGCGTTCGAGCGTCTTCCTCACCATCTCCTCGTCGACGACACCGTGACGCAGCCAGTTCGCAATGTGCTGGCTGGAAATGCGCAGCGTCGCGCGGTCTTCCATCAGGCCGACGTTGTGGATGTCCGGGACCTTCGAGCAGCCGACGCCCTGGTCGACCCAGCGCACCACGTACCCGAGAATGCCCTGCGCGTTGTTCTCGATTTCGCTCTTGCGCTCGTCGTCGCTCCACTCGGCTTTCGCTACAACCGGAATCGTGAGCAGCTTGTCGAGCAGTTCGTCGCGCACGGAGTTGTAGTCGATGCTCTCCATCTCCTGCTGGACCGACTGCACGTCGACCTGGTGATAATGCAGCGCGTGCAGCGTCGCCGCTGTGGGCGAGGGCACCCACGCGGTGTTCGCGCCGGCCTTCGGATGCGCGATCTTCTGTTCGAGCATCGCGTGCATCAGGTCGGGCATCGCCCACATGCCCTTGCCGATCTGCGCGCGGCCGCGCAGCGACGTGTCCAGCCCGACGAGCACGTTGTTGCGCTCATAAGCCGCGATCCACGCCGACGACTTCATGTCGCCCTTGCGCATCATCGGGCCGGCTTCCATCGACGAATGCATCTCGTCGCCGGTGCGATCGAGGAAGCCCGTGTTGATGAACGCCACCCGCGCCGATGCCGCCGCGATACACGCCTTGAGGTTCACGCTGGTGCGGCGCTCCTCGTCCATGATGCCCATCTTGAGCGTATGGCGCGGCAGTTTCAGCAGGTCTTCGACGCGCGTGAAGAGTTCGTCCGAGAACGCCACTTCGGCGGGACCGTGCATCTTCGGCTTCACGATGTAGATCGAGCCCGTGCGCGAATTGAGCTTGCGCTGCAGGTCGTGCAGGGCGCCGAGCGTGGTCATCACCGCATCGAGGATGCCTTCGGGAATCTCGTTGCCATCGCGATCGCGCACGGCGGGATTCGTCATCAGATGGCCGACATTGCGGATGAAGAGCAGCGAGCGTCCATGCAGCTTCAGCGTGCCGCCATCGGGCGTCGTGTATTCGCGGTCCGCGTTCAGCTTGCGCGTGAAGGTCTTGCCGCCCTTCGACACTTCTTCCGCGAGATCGCCCTTCATCAGGCCGAGCCAGTTGCGGTAGAGCAGGACCTTGTCGTTCGCATCGACCGCGGCAACCGAGTCCTCGCAGTCGATGATCGTGCTCACCGCCGCTTCCATCAGGATGTCCTTCACGTGCGCCGCATCGGTCTTGCCGATGGAATCGTTCGCGTCGATCTGGATCTCGAAATGCAGGTCGTTGTGCTTGAGCAGCACCGCCGACGGCGCGCTCGCGTCGCCCTGGAAGCCTGCGAGCTGCTCGGGATTCGAGAGCCCCGTGGGGCCGTCCTTCAGCGTGACGACCAGCTGGCCGTGCTCGACGCTGTAGCGCGTCGCATCGGCATGCGAGCCGTCCGCGAGCGGCGCGGAGTCGTCGAGGAACGCCCGCGCGTGGGCAATCACCTTCGCGCCGCGTTTCGGGTTGAACTGCGCGGTCTTCCCGGCGCCGTCGGTATCGGGGATCGCATCGGTGCCGTAGAGCGCGTCGTAGAGGCTGCCCCAGCGCGCGTTCGCCGCGTTGAGCGCGTAGCGCAGGTTCGAGAGCGGCACGACGAGCTGCGGGCCGGCCTGCTCGGCAATTTCGCGATCGACATTCGACGTGGTCGCGATCACCGTGGCCGGCGCGGGCACGATATAGCCGATGCTTTCCAGAAACTTGCGATACGCGCGCACGTCCTTGACCGGGCCGGGATTCGCGCGATGCCAGTTGTCGAGTTCGGTCTGAAGACGGTCGCGCTCGGCGAGCAGCGCGCGATTCTTCGGCGCGAGATCGTGCACGAGCGCGTCGAATCCTTTCCAGAACGCGGCGCTGTCGATGCCCGTGCCGGGCAACGCTTCTTCTTCGACGAACTGCTTCAGGTTTGCTGCAACTTGCAGTCCTTCCTGCTTGATGACTTCACTCATGGGGGCTCCCTGGGCTTGGCTGATGGTATGTCTGTTCTTTTTTGCGTCTGGGTACGGCGGGCTGGACGCGTGACCTTATGTTATAGCTTCTTCGGCGAGTTCGATCCAGTGGCGTGGCAAGGCGTGCCGCATCGCGGTGCATCGCGCGCGTTCGGCGTGCGAGCTGGCGGGCAAACGACGGGCTACGCGCGCGGATTCAGCCTTCGATGGACTCGACGAAGAGACGCGCGACCGCTTCGAGTCCCTTGCGATCCTCGTCGTCGAAACGGGCGAGCTTCGGGCTGTCGATGTCGAGCACGCCGACCAGTTCGCCCGCTTTCGTCTGCAGCGGGACCACGATTTCGGATCGTGAGGCGGCATCGCACGCGATGTGATCCGGGAACGCGTGGACGTCGGGGACGAGCTGCGTTTCGCGTGTTTGCGCCGCGCGTCCGCATACGCCGCGCCCGAGCGCGATGCGCACGCAGGCGGGCTTGCCCTGGAACGGCCCGACGACGAGTTCGCCGTCGGTCATGAAGTAGAAGCCGGCCCAGTTGAGGTCCGGCATCGAGTGATAGAGAAGGGCGGAGAGATTCGCGGCGTTGGCGATGCGATTCGATTCGCCCGCGAAGAGCGCGCGTGCCTGCATCGCGAGTTCCTCGTAGAACGCGGGCTTCGGCAGCGTGGCGGAAATGGTGCCTTCGAACATGAATTGGGTCCGTCGCTTGGTCGGTTCCGCGCGTTGCGTCGAATCGGGCTCGGTCGCAATGCGCGGGAACCGGTCATGATACGTCGATGGCCACCCCGTTGCACGCGAACGGCCATCGGTCGCGTCACAGGCGCAAAAAAAGGCGAGCCTCGGCGGCTCGCCCTCGAACGAAGCAGGCGCTTTCAACCCGCGCCGAGCAGATCCTCGATCATCACCGGCAGCTTGCGCACGCGCACGCCGGTCGCGTGATGCACGGCGCCCGTGATTGCCGACGCAATTCCCGCAAGCCCGATCTCCGCGATGCCGCGCGCCCCGAGTTCGTTGAACACCGGATCGGGGTGATCGAGAAAGGTGACGTCGAGCGCCGGTGTATCGGCGTTCGACGCGATGATGTAATCGGCGAGGTTGTTGTTGATCGGCGCACCGTTGCGCGGGTCGTAGCTCGTGTGTTCGAAGAGCGCCATGCCGACGCCCATCACCACCGCGCCTTCGATCTGGTTGCGCCCCGCATGCGGATTCAGGATGCGTCCCGCATCGATGACGGTCACGACGCGGCTCACGCGCAACTGCGCGATCTCCGGCTGCCACGTCACTTCGGCGAAGTGCGCGCCGTAGGAATAGATCGAATATTTCTTCTTGAGCGGATCGTCGAAACCGCCTTTCGCGCTGCCAGTTCCCGACGCCGCATGCATCTGCGCGGACTTGAGGATCTCGCCGAACGGCACGCCGCTTGACGCCGCCTCGCCCTTGCGGTGCACACGGCCCTCGCTGAACGCGAGTTCTTGCGGCTTCGCGCCGGAAAAAGGCGAGCCTTCGAGCGACGTCGCACGCGCGAGCACCGCCTTGACCGCCGCGCGCGCCGCGTCCGACACCGCCGGAATGACCGACGCCGTCGCTGCAGAGCCGCCCGAAATCGGGCCGAGCGGCAGCGCCGTGTCGCCGAGGCCGACTTCGATCCTGTCGAGCGCGATGCCGGTCTGCGCCGCGACGAGCTGCGCGAGGATCGTGTAGGTGCCGGTGCCGATGTCCTGCGTGCCGCAGACGACGCGCGCCGTGCCGTCCGCTCTCAGGTCGACGGTGGCGTCGGCGGAAAAGCGGATGCCCGGCCAGCTGCATGCGCCGACGCCCCAGCCGAGCGTCAGCCCGTCGCGCTTCATCGAGCCGATTTCGGGCATGCGTTTCGCCCAGCCGAACTTGTCCGCGCCGGTGCGCAGGCACTCAACCAGATTGCGCGACGAGAACGGCAGGCCGGTGCTTTCGTCGACCTTCGGTTCGTTCATGATGCGGAACTCGACCGGGTCGATGTTCAGCTTGAACGCGAGTTCGTCCATCGACGATTCCAGCGCGAAGAGGCCCGGCACGGCGCCCGGTCCGCGCATCGCGGTGGGCGAGCCGACATTGCGTTTCGCCGTGCCCGACGTGACGCGCAGGTTCGGCGTGCTGTAGAGCACCGGCGTGGCTTCGCCGCAGCTTTCCGAATAGTCGTCCAGCAGCGCGCGATGGTTGAGGTAGTCGTGACGGACCGAGGTGAGCATGCCGTTCGCATCGGCGGAAAGGCGCATGCGCTGCTGCGTGACCGGCCGGTGCCCGACATTCTGGAACATCATCTTGCGGTTCAGCACGAGCTTCACGGGCTGGTTCGTGTGGCGCGCGGCCGCCGCGGCGACCAGCGAATGCGGCCACATCCACAGCTTGCCGCCGAAACCCGAGCCGAGGTAGCGCGAGATCACGCGCACTTTTTCCTTCGGCAGGCCGAGCATCTGCATCAGCGTGCCCTGATGGTTCGAGATTGCCTGCGTGGTTTCGTAGAACGTGTAGCCTTCGCCGTCCCATTGCACGACCGTCGCGTGCAGCTCAATCGGATTGTGCGTTTCGACCGGCGTCACATAGGTTTCGTCGATGGTGACGGAGGCGCCGTCGAAGGCCTTCGCCGCGTCGCCGCGTTCGCTTTCGACTTTCGGTTCGCTGTCCGGTTCGAGGTGGTCGCTCACGTCATGCTGCGTGACGTCATAGCCGACTTTCACGGCGACGGCCGCCGCGGTCGCGGCCTCGAACGTCTCGGCGACGACAAGCGCGACGTACTGGCCGTAATAGCGGATTACGTCGTCGTCGAACGGCGGGCGTGCTTCGTCGACGAAGCCCGTGTCCATCGAATTGCCGGCGATGCGAAAGAACTTGCCGATGTTGCCGCGATGCAGGATCGCGCGCACGCCGGGCATGCGTTCGGCGGCGGCGAATTCGAGCGACGTGATGCGGCCGCTCGCGATGGTGCTGCATACCGGCACGGCGTGCAGCAATCCGGGAAACACGACATCCGACGTGTAGGTGGCGCGGCCGCTCACTTTCAGCGGCCCGTCGATGCGCCGTTGCGGCTGTCCGATGACGGACAGCGGGGATGCGATCGTAGTGGACATGTGAAGGTTTCCTCAGGCGGGCGCGGTGGCGAGCTTCAGCGCATGCACGAGGCAGCGCTTCGCGAGTTCGACCTTGAAGCCGTTCTGGCTCTGCGGCTTCGCGCCGGCGAGGGCGGCGTCGGCGGCGCGGGCGAAAGCGTCGGCGTCGGGCGCGGTGGAGGCGAGCGCGGCTTCCGCTTCGCGCGAGCGCCACGGCTTCGTACCGACGCCGCCGAGCGCGACGCGCACATGATCCAGCTTGCCGTTCACGACGCTCGCCACCACAGCCGCCGATGCCAGCGCGAACTCATACGAAGCGCGATCGCGCAGCTTCAGATACACCGACCGGCTGCCCGACACGGGCGGCGGCAACGTCACGTGAGTGATCAGGTCGCCGGGTTCGAGCACGGTTTCGCGCTCGGGCGTGTCGCCGGGCAGCAGGAAGAAGTCGTCGATGGCCACCGCGCGTTCGCCGCGCGTGCCCTGGATGTGAACGGTCGCGTCAAGTGCCATCAGCGCGACGTTCATGTCCGACGGATTGCTCGCGATGCACTCGTCGCTCACGCCGAGAATCGCCTGAGTGCGGTTGAAGCCGTCGATTGCCGAGCAGCCGGAGCCGTGATCGCGCTTGTTGCAGGGCATCGTCGTATCGCGGAAATATACGCAGCGCGTGCGTTGCAGCAGGTTGCCGCCAGTGGTCGCCATGTTGCGCAGTTGCGCCGACGCGCCCGCGAGCAGCGCCTGCGACAGCACTGCGTAACGTTCGCGAATCAGCGGATGCTGCGCGAGGTCCGCGTTGCGCACCGTTGCGCCGATCTTCACGCCGCCGTCGGCCGTCGCTTCGACCTTGTCGAGCGGCAGGCGCGTGATGTCGATCACGCGTCTCGGGCGTTCGACGTTGAGCTTCATCAGGTCGAGCAGCGTCGTGCCGCCCGCCAGGAAGCGCACGTCGGCGCCCTGCTGCGCGGTACGCGAGGACGCGCCCGCGGCAATCGCGTCGCGCACATCGCTCGCGCGGGAAAGCTGGAAGAGTTCCATGTCGGCGCTCCTCAGGCTTTGCCGCGCACGGCCTGAATCGCCATGACGATGTTCTGGTACGCGCCGCAGCGGCACAGGTTGCCGCTCATCGCTTCGCGCACGTCGGCATCCGAGGGGCCGACGGGTTCGTCGAGCAGCGCAACCGCCGACATCAGCTGCCCGGACGTACAGTAGCCGCACTGGTAGCCGTCGCATTCGACAAACGACGCCTGCATCGGATGCAGGTTTTCCGGGCTGCCGATGCCTTCGATCGTCGTGATCTGGTCGCCTTCGTGATTGGCCGCGAGGCACAGGCACGAATTCACGCGGCGGCCGTTCACGTGCACCGTGCACGCGCCGCACTGGCCGTGATCGCAGCCCTTTTTCGTGCCGGTCAGGTGCAGATGGTCGCGTAGCGCGTCGAGGAGCGTCGTGCGTGGATCGAGCGACATCGAATAATTCTTGCCGTTGACGGTTAGTTCGACGGGCGTCGTCGGTGCCGAAGCCGGCGCGACGGGCGGCGCGAGCACTTCGGCGGCGTGGCTGCCGTTGATTCCTTCGGCTCCTTCGGGTGCGGCTGACTCGCGCGCCTTCGTGTCGGGTGCGGGCGGCGTGCGGGATTTGCTGGCGTTGCTGGTTTGGGGGACGTGCTGTTGCATTGTGCGATTCTCCTGGCAGGACGAGGCTTGGAGAGAAATGCAGCCGCTTTGCAGCGATTGCAGCGCGCGGGGGCGCCGAAAGCATGCCGGCAGACCGGCTCCGGGTGCGCAAGCCGTGGGCGATACGGGGACGCCGACATCGAACTACTCAGCCAGTATAGGCACTACCCGTGACGTTCGCAGAACCGGCCGACCGCGCTTGCGCGAGCGCTCGGCGCGCACGTTCCATGCCCGGTCGGCCGGCTCACAGGCCGCGCAGGAACGCGACGATCTCGTCGTTCACGCGCTCCGGCATCTGACGATGCGGAGAATGACCGCAGCCTGGCAGTTTCGCCAGTTTTGCCTGCACAACCCGCTGCGCAATCATGTCGATCTGCGCCATCGACGCGTATTCGTCCCCCTCGCCCTGGATCGCGAGCAGCGGACACATGATGGACGCCAGTTCATCCGTGATGTCCCAAGCACGAAACGCCGGGTCGAGCCAGATTTCGTTCCAGCCGAAGAACGCCGAATCGACGTCCTCGTGATAGCGCGCGAGCTTCTCGCGCAAACCGGACGATTGATAGGCGTGTCGCGTGGCGCCGATTGCTTCGATCGACATCGGTTCCACCGTCACGTGCGGCGCGAGCACGACCACGCCCGCAAGCGCGTCCGGAAACGCCGCCGCGTACAGCAGCGCGATCGAGCCGCCGTCGCTGTGCCCGATCAGCCACATGCGACGCCGCTCGGCTGCGTCGACGCCAAGCGTGTCGAGCAAGGCGGGCAGCACGTCGTCGGCCTGGCGGTGCATGAAATCGACCGACCACTTCACGTCGGCCGCGCGCGGGGTCGAGCGTCCGTAGCCGGGGCGCGAATAGACGATGCCGCGCAAGCCGAGCGCATCGCAGAGCGACTGCGGCCAGTCGCGCCACATCGCGATCGAGCCGAGCCCTTCGTGCAGGAACACGGCGATGGGCGCATCCGCGCGCCCGGCATTGAGCCCGCGATATTCGACGCGCAACCCGTCGCGCGTTGCAGTGGCGGGCAAGTCGGCGAAGGAGGCGGCGCTCGTGGTGTCGGCGGGGCGATTCATGGACGATGAAGTTTGGTGAGCTCGGGTGTCGATCATAGCGCGCGTTCGCCGCGCTCCGGCGGGCACATCCCGCGCCGGTTAGACTGATGGCTCATGACCAACCAGCAACACGGGGTATCGATGAAAGTGGACGAAGGCGTGGTCGCCGCAATCGATTCGCGGCGCTCGGTTCGCGCATTTCTTCCCGATCCGGTCGACGATGCGACGCTCGAATCGATCTTCGGGCATGCGTGCCGCGCGCCATCGGGAAGCAACATCCAGCCATGGAAAGTCTACGTGCTGACGGGCGACGTCAAGGACCGGCTGTCACGCGCGATCCTCGACGTCTATAACGATCCCGAAACCGACCGCCTGCACGAAGAGGAATACGCGTATTACCCGAAGACATGGGCGTCGCCGTTCATCGAACGCCGTCGCGTGCTCGGACTCGAGTTGTATTCTCTGCTCGGACTTACGCGCGAGAACAAGGCGGGCATGAAGGCGCAGATGGGGCGCAACTTCGAATTCTTCGGCGCGCCGGTGGGCATCATGTTCACGACCGACCGCAACATGGAACGCGGGTCGTGGCTGGACTACGGCATGTTCATACAGAACGTGATGCTGATGGCGCGCGCATTCGGACTCGATACGTGTCCGCAGGCCGCGTTCAACCGCTATCACCGCATCATCGCGGAGCATTTGCGATTGCCGGAAAACGAGACGGTCGTGTGCGGGATGAGCATCGGCCACGCCGACCTGTCGAAGCCGGAGAACCAGCTTGCAAGCGAGCGCGAACCGGTGGCGAGCGTCGTGCGTTTCCTGCGCTGACAGCGACGACGATTAAGCGTGCGCAAACAACCGGGCGACGACGGAAAGCGCCGCCGCTCCGCCTGCGACAAACACGACGAGCACGATGGTCGTAATGCAGAGCCGCAAGAGTGTCTTCACAGGGATCGGCCAAAAAAGATGGCCGCCGAGGCGGCCGGAAGGAGGGGATTCGCGGAGTGATTCGAAACCAAGATTAGGCTGCTTTCCTTAACCGGGGCTTAAGACACCGCGCCCGTCCTCGCTACGGCGAAACCTGCGCCGATTCCACCGTCACTTCGTCCCTGAGCGTGAAGTCCGTGAGCGCGGGCGCATCGCGCGGCGCGTCGGTCACGAGCGTCCAGTCGCGTTCGAGCGGCGTCCAGTGCTGCTGGCTCGCGCGGCCGAGCTTGTTCGACGTCACCAGCACGAACACGCTCGCCGCCTGCCGGATGATGCATTCCTTCAGAAACGCCTGCTCCGCCGTGGCCTCGCACAGTCCCCGTCCCGCGACGACGCCGTCCGCGCCAAGAAACGCCTTGTCGACGGTGAGGCGCGACAGCGCGATCTGCGCGAGCGGCCCGAGCGTGCTCATGCTCGACGGACGCACGTCGCCGCCGATCAGCGTCACCGGCACGTCGGCGGGGGAAAGCAGGCTCACCGCGAGCAGGTTGTTGGTGATCACGTGGATACCGTCGCGGCCCGCGAGGCAGCGCGCGAGCGCGGCGGTGGTCGTGCCGCCGTCGAGGAAGATCGTGTCGCCGTCCTGCACGTGCGCCACCGCCGCGCGGGCAATCGCTTCCTTTTGCTCGCGAAAGCTTTCGCTGCGCATATCGAGCGATTCCTCCGGCTCGTGCATGCCCACCGACGCCGCCGACGCCGCGCCGCCATAGGTGCGCACGATGCGACGTTCGTCCGCGAGGGCGCGCAGATCGCGCCGCACGGTCGCCTCCGACATGCCGAAATGCTCGCACAGCGCGCTCACGTCGTTCATGCCCGAGAGCACGGCTCGCAGCATCGCCTCGCGGCGTTTCGCAACTTTCATGGAGTCCCTGTGAATGTGGTTGTGATCCGGGCGGGCGCACAGTGTAGCGAATCGCCGCATGCGGACCAAAATGCGGGCGCGCTGAATGCTCTCTCGACCACGACGTGCCGGTCAGTCGCAAAAAATGACTGATTCGATCATTTCATTCGAAATATGACTGAAGCATGATCGGTAGAAACCCCGATGTCGATCAATTTGCGCGATTCGTGCAGAACGCCTACACTCCGATTTGATTGATTCAGTCACAAAATGATCGATTCACGCACGTAACTCGAGTGGGAGACACGGATGGCTCAGATTTACATCAAGCGCGCAGTGGAGCGCGTGCCCGGCGGCATGATGATCGTGCCGCTTCTGATCGGATCGCTGGTCGCAACTTTTCTGCCCGGCATGCCGAAGTTCTTCGGCTCGTTCACCAACGCGCTTTTCACCGGCGCGCTGCCGATTCTCGCAGTGTTCTACGTCTGCATGGGCGCGAGCATCAACGTCAAGGCGACTCCTTATCTGCTAAAAAAAGGCGGCGCGCTCTTTGCCTCCAAAGTCGGCACGGCGATCGTCGTCGGCGTGGCGCTCGGGCATTTTCTCGGCGAGCAGCCGGTGTCGTCGGGATTGTTCGCCGGCATTTCGACGCTCGCCGTCGTCGCCGCGATGAACGACACCAATGGCGGACTCTACATGGCGCTGATGGGCCAGTACGGCAAATCGGAAGACGTGGGCGCGTACACGATCATGTCGCTCGAATCCGGTCCGTTCCTCACGATGGTGACGCTCGGCGTCGCGGGCCTGTCGGCGTTTCCGTGGCCAACGCTCGTCGGCAGCATTTTGCCGCTCGCTCTCGGCATGCTGCTCGGCAACCTCGACCGCGAAACGCGCGATTTCCTCGCCAAAGCGGTGCCGGTGATGATCCCGTTCTTCGCGCTGGCGCTCGGCGCGAGCCTCGATTTGCACAAGGTCTGGCAAGCCGGGCTGCTTGGCATCGGGCTGGGACTCGCGGTGGTCGTCGTGACCGGCATTCCGCTCTATTTCACCGATCGCCTGACGGGCGGCACGGGCGTCGCGGGCATGGCGGCGGCGAACACGGCGGGCAACGCCGCGGCCGTGCCGGCGCTGATCGCGGCCGCCAATCCGGTCTACGCTGAAGCTGCAAAGAGCGCGACCCTTCTGGTTGCGGCGTGCGTCGTGGTCACGGCGATCGTCTCGCCGATGCTGACGGCGGCGGTGGCGAAGCGCGTCAGCGAACGGCGCATCACCCGCGAGGCGACGCAATGAACGGCGCAAGTTCGGCTGGAATGACTGCCGGCCTCCTCATCATCGCCGACGACCTGTCGGGCGCCGCCGACTGTGCGATCGGCTTCGCGGGCGCGGGCCGGCGCACGGTCGTGACGCTGGACGCGTCGAGCGCTGAGTCAGGCGCCGACAAGAGCGCGACGGTCATCGCCGCCGATACCGACACGCGCCGTCTCACTCCCGCCGAAGCGGCGGAGCGCACGGCGGCTGCATGGCGCACGTTGCAGTCGCCCGGACGCAGGCTATACAAGAAGATCGACTCGACCTTGCGCGGCAACTGGACCGCTGAAGTGGCCGCGCTGCAACCGCTCGCGGGCCTGGCGATCGTCGCGCCCGCGTTTCCGGCGACCGGCCGCACGGTGCGAGAAGGCCGCGTGCTCGTGCATGGCGCGCCGCTCGAATCGACCGAGACGTGGCAGCTTGAAAACGCCGGCCGCGACGCGGGCCTCGCAGCGCTGCTGCAAGCCGAGAACCTGCGCACGGAGGTGCTTTCCGTCGACGCCCTGCGCGGCGCGCCCGAAGCGCTGCGCGAGAAAATCGCGGCGGCAGCATCGACCGGCATCGAGGCGCTGATCGTCGATGCCGAAACGAGCGACGACCTGAACGCGCTCGCACGCGTCACGGCTTCGATGAGCGAGCCGCTGTTCTGGGTCGGCTCGGGCGGCCTTGCGCGCGAACTGGCCGCGCTCGCGGATCTCTTCGACGGTGACACGCTGTCCGCGAGGCAGGTCGCCAAGGCGTCGGGCGCCATCCTGATTCTCGTCGGCAGCCTGTCCGCCGTTTCCGAGCGCCAGTGCGCGATGCTGCGCGAGCGCGTTGGCGTGACCGAACTGATCGTGCCGCCCGCAGTGCTGCGCGAGGGCGCGAGTCATCCGGCGTGGGGCGAGTGGCTGGGCCGTATCGGCGCGCGGCTGGAAGCGGGCGCGGACCTGATCGTGCGTATAGGCCGGGACAAGGCCTTCGATCCCGCCGAGGGCGCCCATCTCTCGACGACCCTCGCCGCGCTCGTCGCGCCGCATTTCGCGCATCTCGACGGCCTGATCGCAACCGGCGGCGAGACCGCGCGCGCGATGCTCGCGGCGGTGAACATCGGCAGTCTGGAGTTGCTCGCGGAAGTCGAGGCGGGCGTGGCCGTCGCGCGGCCGGGCACGGCGCTCCTGCCGGCGATCGTCACGAAAGCGGGCGCGTTCGGCAGCGAGCACGCGCTCTATGGCGCCTATCTGCACCTGCGCGGCGCGCCGGAACCCGAACGAAGCGCAGCGGCCACCGTCGCCGCGCGCTGAGAAACCCAACCGAATCGAAACGACATCATGAGCAACTATCTTCCCGTAATCGGCATCACGATGGGCGACGCGACCGGCGTCGGTCCGGAAATCATCGTCAAGAGCCTGACGCACGACGCCGTCTACGCCCAGTGCCGCCCGCTCGTGATCGGCGATGCGCGCCGGCTCGAACGCGCGAATGAGATCGTCTGCGGCACGGCGAAGGTGCGTCGCATCGAAGCGGCGTCGGAGGCGCGGTACGAGCCGGGCACGATCGACTGCATCGACCTCGGCCTGATTCCCGACGACCTGCCGTTCGGCGCCTTGTCTGCGGTGGCCGGCGACGCCGCGTATCAGTACATCGCGCGTGCGGTGAAGCTCGCGCAGGCGAACGAGATCGATGCGATCTGCACCGCGCCGCTCAACAAGGAAGCGCTGCACGCGGGCGGCCACAAGTTCCCCGGCCACACGGAAATGCTTGCGCAACTGACGGGCATCGACGAAGTGTCGATGATGCTCGTCGCGCCGCAACTGCGCGTGATTCACGTGACGACGCACATCGGCATCATCGACGCGATCCGCAAGATCGAGCCGGGGCTCGTAGAGCGCACGATCGAGCGCGGCAACGCGACGCTCGTGAAGGCGGGCATCGCGAAGCCGCGCATTGGCGTGTGCGGGATCAACCCGCACGCGGGCGAGAACGGTCTCTTCGGCTACGGCGAGGAAGAGGAGAAGATCATCCCGGCGGTGAAGGTGCTGCAGGAACGCGGGCTGGACGTGACCGGGCCGCTTCCCGCCGATACGCTGTTCTACCGCGCGGGACGCGGAGACTTCGATCTCGTCGTCGCGATGTATCACGATCAGGGGCACGGACCGGTGAAGGTGCTCGGGCTCGAAGCGGGCGTGAACGTGACGGTCGGACTAGACGTGATCCGCACGTCGGTCGATCACGGCACCGCGTTCGACATCGCGGGCAAGGGCATCGCCGATGAAGGCAGCTTGCTCGAAGCGCTGCGCCAGGGCGCGGAACTCGCGACCCGGCGCGGCTGATAGCTCTCTACCGCAGCGCTTCGCTATATCGGTCGCGCAGCGGCAAAAGGGTCGCCAATGCCACCGCGCTGCCGAAGATCACGTAATAGCAGATCGAGAGCGCATCGCCGGTGGTCATCGTGAGCCACTGGACGATGGCGGGCGCGAAGCCGCCGAAGATCATCACCGCGACGTTGTAGCTCACCGAAATGCCCGTCGAACGTACGCTCGACGGCAGCAGTTCCGCGATGAACGCCGGATAGCAACCCTGGAAGATGCCGAGGTAGAGCATCAGAAGTGCCTGGCACGCGATCAGCATCGGCAGGCTCGGATGCGCGGTCAGCACCGCGAAGATCGGATACGCGGTGATGATCGACAAGACGAGCGCCGTCAGCATCAGCTTCTTGCGCCCGATTCGATCCGACAGCGAGCCGAACACCGGGCAGCACACCAGATAGACGAGCGCGCCGACCGTCGAGCTGACGAGGCCGTCGGTGAGCGGCATGTGCAGCACGCGCGTCGCGTGCGTCGGCAGATAGAGCAGGAAGATGTACGTGCCGATCGTCCCGAACACCGTCAGGCCGAAGCCCGCCGCGACCTGCACCCAGTGCTTGGTCGCGGTATCGCGGATCGGTGTCGAAGTCAGTTCGTTCTTCTCGCTTTTCTCGACGAACACCGGCGATTCATCGAGCTTCGAGCGCAGGTAAAGCCCGACCGGCACGATCATCAATCCGATCACGAACGGAATGCGCCAGCCCCAGCTGCTCAGGTGCTCGGGGCTGAGCGAACGCGTCAGCACGGCGCCCAGAAGCGATCCGCACAGGCTCGCCACCGCCTGCGCGACCATCTGGTAGCTGCCGAAATAGCCGCGCCGGTTGGCCGGCGCATATTCGACCAGAAACGCCGTCGCGCAGCCCACTTCGCCGCCCGCCGAGAAACCCTGGATCAACCGGCCGATCAGCATGAGGATCGGCGCGGCAATGCCGATCGACGCATAGGTCGGCGCGAATGCGATGAACGCGATGCCTACCGCCATCAGCGAAATGGTGAGCGTGAGCGCCGACTTGCGGCCGACGCGATCCGCGACCGCGCCGAGCACGATGCCGCCAAGCGGCCGCGTCATGAAGCCGACGCCGAACGTCGCCCAGGTGGCGAGCAGCGAGATGGTCGGGTTGGTGGCGGGGAAATACAGCTTGGAAATGATGACGGCGAAAAAGCCATAGACCATGAAGTCGAACCATTCGAGCGCGTTGCCGATCGTGGAGACCACGATCGCGCGCCGGCCGGAAAGGCTCTTGAGAAGCTCGTGCTCGCTATCGGCTGATGCGCTTGCTGCGGGTAGAACAGTGCTCATCGGAATCACTCCCTTTGCGCGGGTTGGCAAAAAAAGCGTGCTCTTGTAAGCACGTCGTATGGATTCCATCCACTCCGCGCCATCCGATCCGGATCAGCGCGGTCGCTGCAACCCGGAAACGCTACACCCGCCTGAAAGAGGAAAAAAATAGAATTTTCGAAGCGAGGTTCAGGAAAACGCATCGGACAATCGGGTCACGAACCGCTTTCCTCGCATGTCTTCGAGCGGTACCCGTGTTGAGGCTAAACTACGCGCATATCGTCCGCGTCCCCGGAACTCATGTCCCCTCGCGAACACCGTAGCGTCCAGACGCTTGCCTCGTCCCCCGCCGCGGCCAGCGCCGGTCAATTGCAGGATCCGGCGCTGCTGCGTCGCCTGCTGCGCGCGAAAGACCGCATGGATGCCGCCTCGCACGAGGCGTGGCCCATCGAACGCCTCGCCGCGGTCAGCGGTGTCTCACAAGCCCATTTTGCCCGCTCCTTCAAGCGGGCCTTCGGCATCCCGCCGCATCGCTACCTGCTGACACGGCGCATCGAGCAGGCCATCGGCCTGCTGCGCGACACAGGACTCAGCGTCACCGAAATAGCGTTCGCCACAGGCTGGGAGAGTCTCGGCACCTTTGGCCGCATCTTTCGCGACATCACCGGCCGAAGCCCCGGCGCCATGCGCATGGAGGCGCAGGCGAGCATGCCTCAGCTGGACCGCGTGCCGGCCTGTGTCCTGAAGGCCGCGCAGCGTCCCGATCTCACCATCGCAGTTTTGGAGAAGCGCCGCCGCCTGGCCGAAGGTACATTCACGCCACCAACCAAGGAGGTGTCATGAACGAGGGTATCAATGTGGTGGGCTTGTACGTCGACGATCAGGATGAAGCGCTCACGTTCTACGTCGACAAACTCGGATTCCGCGTCCATACGGACGTACGCAACGGTTCCTACCGATGGCTCACGGTCCAGCATCCGGATCAGCCTTCGTTCCAGCTCGGCCTGTTCACACCCGGTCCACCCGTTCACGACGATGCCACCGCGCAAACCCTGCGCGCCATGGTCGCCAAGGGGGCCATGCCGCCGCTGGTCCTCTCGGTATCCGACTGCCGCGCCAGCTACGCCCGGCTCAAAGCAAGCGGCGTGGAATTCACGCAGGAGCCGGTCGACCGCTTCGGCAGCGTCGACGCCGGTTTCCGCGACCCCGCCGGCAACGGCTGGAAGATGATTCAGGCCGCGCGGAGCTGACGGTTCGCTTTCGGACTTCTCTGCGAGACGGGCTGGCGACCGATCACGGGCTTCGAGCCGTACTTCGGGCGCGCTTGAATTAGCGACTTCACGTAGCTGCGAGTGGCGCGTGCTCAAACCGGCGCCGAGGTCGCCGCCAGCGCGGCGCCGGACTCGTCGCGCGACTCTTGCTATTTTCACGAGCGAGTATCACTGTCGTAGAGTGATCGTTCCTGGCCCGTGCGCCAGCGCTCGCTAAGGAGCACGCAATGAGGTCCGTCGTCGACACTAACGGTCCAGACCGGCAACTGCTGCCGTTTCGCGAATCGCTGCTCGCCATGCTCGGCATTGCGTTCGTCACGATGCTGGTCGCGCTCGACCAGACCATCGTCGGCACGGCGTTGCCCCGTATCGTCGCCGACCTGAAGGGTTTCGATTACTACACATGGGTCGCGACGTCCTACATGCTCGCGTCCGTCATCACGATTCCGATCTTCGGGCGCCTAGGCGACCTGTTCGGTCGCAAGCCGTTTCTTCTCGCGGCGATCGCCCTGTTCACGCTAGCCTCCGTGTTCTGCGGGCTGGCCGTCAACATGCTGTCTCTCGTGATCGCACGCGGCTTGCAGGGCATCGGCGGCGGCATACTCATCGGTACGGTGTTCGCGACGGTGGCCGATCTCTTTCCTGATCCGAAGCTGCGTCTGCGCTGGCTGGTGTTCGTCACGTCGTCGTTTGGCGTCGCCAACGTGATCGGCCCGACACTCGGCGGCATGCTCACGCAGATGCACGGCTGGCGGCTTGTGTTCTTCGTCAACGTGCCCGTCGGCATCGTCTCGCTGCTGTTTGTTCAGATGTTCGTGCCGAACCTTCGTCCGATGGTCGCGCGACGCGGAGCGATACAACTCGACTGGCTCGGCGCGTGCGTCGTCGCGGTGGTGTTCGGCGCTTTGCAATTGCTGGTCGAACTGTTGCCGAAAGAGGGCGTGAGCGGAAGGACGATCCTGCTGTTCTCGATCACGATGGTGTGCGGCATGACGCTGTACTTCTGGGAAAAACGCATGGGTTATCCCGTCGTGCCCATCGATGTGCTGCTTGATCGCAGGCTCGCTGCCCTGTTTGCCATTTCGGTGCTCGGTGGCTTTGCGCTCTTCTCGATGGTGTTTTACGTGCCGTTGCTGTTCCAGGGCGGCTACGGCATGTCGCCGCACGATTCGGGCATGCTGATCACGCCGTTGCTGCTCGGCACGACGGTCGGCAGCGTGCTCAACAACCGGATCGTTACGCGCATTCGCCGCGCGAACGACCTCATGTATATCGGCTTTTCGCTATGTGTGATCGGCTGTCTCGCGCTCGTCTCGCTCAACGGCAACGAACCGCATCCCGTGTGGATGGCCTGCATGGGCGCGAGCGGACTCGGACTCGGCCTCGTGGCGACGAACCTGACGATCTGCTCGCAACAGATCGTCGCACGAGATCATCTCGGCGCGGTGACGGCGTTGCTGCAGTCGCTGCGTATTTTTGGCGGGATACTCGGCACCGCGATCACGGGCGCGCTGCTGGAGCATCTCTACACCCGGAGCGTGCATCGTTCGCTCGATTCGTATCAGGCGACGCAGTGGCTCAAATCGTTTGCGAGCCCGGATGTGCTGATCGACCGCGCGGAGCAGTCCGCGCTGATCGAACGCCTGGTAAGCGCCGGCCATTCGGGCGACGCGATGATGCACTCGGCTCGAGACGCGCTCGTCGTGTCGATCCATATCGGTCTGGTCGTCGCCGCACTGGCAGCCTTCATCGGCTTGTGTCTCGCGTGGTTCGTGCCCGCCGTGCGGATCGTGTACGGCGACGCCGAAGGCCGCAGCACATGACTAGCCGCGCAGGACTTTGCTTGCCATCCTGGCGTCGCTCCCCGTGATCCTTGCTCGACGGGCGTTTTGCACCCGCGCAGCCGTTGATAAAACCGCATTGCCAGAGTGCCAATTGATCTACTCTATAGAAATAGCGATCGGGAGCAAGGCGGCCATCTGTGCGGAAATGATCCGTACCGACTGCCGCGCGAAGTGGTCGCAGATGACGAATGGGGTCCGGTCTGCGAGTCCAACGACGGTGATCTGGAGAAGATGGCGTTGTTCGCGGACGAGTCGTCGGCGCTCGTGCGCCCGTGTCGTCGTCCCGCCGGCGAGGGGGCCGCTACGCTACACGACATTCAACAATCTGCCGTAAGCTGTCGGGGAGAGGGCCGGGCTTCGGGCGCCCGGAGAATGACGGGTGCATTCCTTGCCGGCAATGGCGGCGGCGCGCCGGCGAGTTGATCTTCCGCCGCCAGACGCCGCCTTGAACGCAGCCGGTAGCATCCCGGGCAACGCCTGTCGCATCCTGTTTCGACCTTGCCATCCGCAAATACACAGCAGTGAATGGAGGCTTCGAAATGAACAGAAAAAATGCCGCGGCCATCTGGATTCTGATCGCGATGCTGGTGGGCATCGGGATCGGCTACATGATCTACTCGAGTTTTCCGGACAGGAAGGTTGCCACCGAGATCGCGGGCTACATCTCGCTGGTGTCGGACGTGTTCCTGCGGCTGATCAAGATGGTGATCGGCCCGCTCGTCTTCTCGACGCTGGTCGTCGGCATCGCGCACATGGGGGACGCGGCCTCGGTCGGGCGCGTGTTCGCGAAAGCGCTCGGGTGGTTCGTCACCGCTTCGCTGGTCTCGCTGCTCCTCGGCCTTCTGATGTCCAATCTCCTCAAGCCTGGCGAGAATCTCGGACTGCCGCTGCCCGACATCGGCGCGTCGGCGAATCTGGCGACTTCCAAGTTCACGCTCAAGGACTTTGTCGGTCACATGATCCCGAGGTCCTTCGCCGAGGCGATGGCCAACAACGAAATCCTGCAGATCGTCGTGTTCTCGATGTTTTTCGGCGTTGCGCTTGCCGCGCTGGGCGAGAAGGGCAAGATCCTCGTGGCGGCCATCGACCAGCTCTCGCACGTCATGCTGAAGATCACCGGTTACGTGATGAAGCTCGCCCCGCTGGCTGTGATGGCAGCGATGGCCGCTACCGTGGCGGTCAACGGGCTGGCGATCCTGCTGAAGTTCGCGGTCTTCATGGGAGATTTCTACCTCAGCCTGTTCCTGTTGTGGGTGTTGCTCGCGTCGGCCGGCCTGCTGTTCCTCGGACAGCGCGTGTTTAAGCTCCTCGTGCTGATCAAGGAGGCGTTCATGCTTTCGTTCGCGACCGCGAGTTCCGAGGCCGCGTATCCGAAGATCCTCGACGCGCTCGACCGATTCGGCGTGAAGCGCAAGATCTCCAGCTTCGTGATGCCGATGGGGTACTCGTTCAACCTCGACGGCTCGATGATGTATTGCACGTTCGCGACACTGTTCATCGCCCAGGCGTACAACATCCACCTCCCGCTGGGTACGCAGCTGACGATGCTGCTGATCCTGATGCTGACGTCGAAAGGGATGGCTGGCGTGCCGCGCGCGTCGCTGGTGGTGATCGCCGCCACGCTCAACCAGTTCGGCATCCCCGAGGCAGGGTTGCTGCTGATCCTCGGCGTGGATACGTTCCTCGACATGGGCCGCTCGGCCACGAACGCGGTCGGCAACTCGATCGCGAGCGCGGTGGTCGCGAAGTGGGAAGGCGAACTCCTGTCGGAAGCCGATGCCGAGGCCAACGCGGCGCGCATCGAAACCGAGCTCGAGTCGACGATCGCTCATCCGGCAGAGACCTGACGGGGAGCGAGCCATGAAGACGCCGCGATTCTGGTCGATGCTGGCCATCGCAGGGTTGCTGATCGCCTGCTCCGCAGTGAGAGCGGACGACGCGCAGCCATCCCGCCCGGTTCCCGACAACGTGGCGCCCGCCGCGCTGACCGGCACGCTGTCCAAGGTACGGGCTTCGGGCACCATCGCGCTGGGTTACCGCGAGGCCTCAGTGCCGTTTTCCTATCTGAACGCGCGCAACGTGCCGATCGGCTATTCGATCGAGCTGTGCAAGGCACTCGTGTCGGCGATCGAGGACGCGGTCAACCGAACGCTGACCATCCAGTGGGTACCGGTCACGCCCGACAACCGCATCGATGCGGTGGTCGGCGGCCGTGTCGATCTGGAATGCGGCTCCACGACGAGCAATCTGGAACGCCAGAAACGCGTGGCCTTCTCGCCGATCTTTTTCGTGGCCGGCACGAAGGTGATGGTAAAGAAGGGCTCACCGATTGGTTCGTTTCGCGACCTCGCGGGCAGGAAGGTCGCAGTGACCGCCGGCACCACTAACGAGAAGGCGCTGCGCGATCTGGACCGGAAGTTCAGGCTTGGCATCCGGTTGCAGGTAGTGCCTGACCATGCACAGGGCTTTGCGCAGGTGGCCGACGGCCAGGCCGACGCGTTCGCCACCGACGACGTGCTGCTGTACGGCCTGATCGCGGAACATGCCGGCGCGGGGGGCGAGTATCGCGTGGTCGGCGACTATCTCTCCTACGACCCGTACGGCATCATGTTCCGCAAGGACGACCCGCAACTAGCGCAGGTGGTGAAGGATGCTTTCCAGGAACTCGCGGCGGATGGAGAAATCGATCGTCAATACAAGCGCTGGTTCTTGCGCCGCCTGCCGTCGGGTACGAGCCTCAACCTGCCGATGAGTGCGCAGCTCGAAACCATCATTCAGACGATGGCCGGCGGCGAGGCGCAGTGAGCGCCGCGCTTGGGGCGTTTTGACGAGGCTATTCCGGGGCGCTACGTTGCGAAATCGCGCAACGCATGGGATGTGGTCATTCACCTGAGCGTGGGTCAGGCGGTCATTCGTCGGCGCCGCTTTGCATCCGGACAGCCGACTCCGAGATCAGCGTTGCTTCGACGCGCTCGTGCAACCGGAAGTACGTCCCCCACTCATAATCGACGCTGTCCGGCCGAAGCTGAAGTACACCTGCGCCCGGCGTGAAGGTGAGTTCGCCAAAGTAGACCCTGCCTCGCGGCGAATACAGGTCGACCCGCACATATTCGAAATCTTCCGCCAGCCGTTCCCCGATATCCAGCAGCATCGAAAGGTTTTCCGGGCGAGGATCGGGAGACTTGCTGCGCTCGAAATGGCCGATACCGATGTCGAGCAGATTCCATTGGGCGTCGTAGAAATCGCCGCGCGGGTGATCGTTGAACCGGTCGGAGATCACGCAGATGAACACGGTCCTGCGCCCGCCGGCGCCCGCGAAAATATGCAGCTTGTAGTCTGCGGGCACGTCGCCGCGCTCGTCGAGCAACAGGGTTTCGAAATAGATTCGATGCTTGATCGCGTGGTAGTGTCGCTCGCGTGCCACGCGATAGAAGTCCTTCGATAACCATTGGTCGGCGAGCGCCGTCAGTTCTTCGAAGCTGGTCGTCGACTTGTCCTTGACCACCTTGACGAAGCTGCTTCCATGATTCGCCTTCATCACAAAGGCCGAGGGAAGCGAGTCGAATACGTCTCTGTCGAACGAGTCGGGCTCGGCAATCAGAGGGATCAGATACTCTTCACCTATCTTGGACTTCACATAGTCGCGGACGGTGAGCTTGTCGGTCAGGTCCGCGTATCGCGGATCAGGATGGAGGCAGCGGTAAAGGATCTTTTCGTTGAATGTGGTGGGCTTTAAGAGGTTCGGGAAGCGTCCGATCTTCTGACGATGAGACATGCTCAAGAATACATAGTCAGGCAACAGATCCTTGGCACCGCCGAGAAGTGTTTTTGGCAACTGCATGTTTGGGGCTCCGCTATGCGCCCGTCGGGAAGGGATCCGGCGTGCCGAGTGAACGCTTGCACGCTACGGAACCCGCTCCGACATCGCGGCGCGATGTCGCTTCAAACACGCCTCCCTGGTTCAATTCACCAGAATGGGGAGCGAGTTGGCCGGGACAAGGATAGCCATGTTATTAGTATTGCGTATGAGGGTTTCCACTTAACAAAACAAACTTTCGACACTGCATTGCAACAAACAATGCAGTGAAAGAAGCGCATAGCTTGTCGAGTCGCATCTCACGCATGGACGCCCACTGCGTCAAGTAGTGCTCCTGAATGGACCGTTTCTTTCGATGACGTGCGGGAACCGCGCGCAACTACGAGACGCGCGCGGCGCAACACGCACGCCTTCGCTAGAATGGCCACTTCCCATCCGGCGAAGGTGGACCATGCTCGATTTCAACCGGCACGCGAAGACATCGAAGCTCGACATCGCTTATGCCGAGGCCGGTCCACCCGATGGTCCGCCTGTCCTTCTGTTGCACGGCTGGCCCGACGCCGGCCGCGCCTGGGAACCGGTCGCGAGCCGGCTGAACGATGCGGGACTGCGCACGATCGTCCCCGAACTGCGCGGCTTCGGCGCCACGCGCTTCCTGCATGACGACACCGTGCGCGACGGCTCGGGCGTCGCGCTCGCGCAGGACGCAGTCGATCTCGCGGACGCGCTCGGTCTTCGCACGTTCGATGTCGTCGGTCATGACTGGGGCGCCCGGGCCGCCTACACGCTGGCGGCGCTCTTTCCGCAGCGCGTGCGGCGCATCGCTGCGCTGGCTCTTGCTTTCCAGCCGCGTGGCGCATTCGAACTGCCGGGCTTCTCGCAGGCGCGGAAGTTCTGGTATCAATGGTTCATGACGCTCGACGATGCACCCGCGGTCATCCGCGCCGATCCTAAGGGCTTTGCGCGCATCCAGTGGGACACGTGGTCGCCGCCCGGCTGGTTCGACGATGCCGAATTCAACGTCACGGCGCGTGCCTTCGAAAATCCCGACTGGGTGCCGATCACGCTGAACGGCTATCGACGCCGCTGGCGCAAGGACGAGCCAGCCGACCCCGACTACGACGCGCTCTACGCGCGGTTGCGCGGTATCGACCGGATCGGCACGCCGACGCTGATGCTGCAAGGCGCGGTCGATCTGTGCGACGAGCCGGAGTCGTCGGCGGGACAGGACGCCTGTTTCACCGCGGGATACTCGCGCGTGCTGCTCGACGGCGCCGGTCATTTTCCGCCGAGAGAAACGCCCGATCAGGTAGCGGACGCGGTGATTGCGCACTTGCGATGAGCGGGGCGCTCTTGCGATCGATGATGGAGACGCGTGCTTAGCGCGCCGAACGCGAGCGTAGCGTCACACGATGCGGGCACGCCGCAGGCGACTGACCACCTCGGCCCCGAACTTTTCGGCGAGCGTCGCATAGCCGTCGCTAGTGGGATGGATTTCGTTTTCCCACGACGCATCTTCGCCATTTTTCGCGGCCGCCGCCGGTTTCAGCGCGCCATGAAAATCGACGGCGAGTATGTTCGGATACTCGACCGCGTTGCCCCTCGCGACGAGCGCGTCGTTCAGTTGTGACTGGAACACGTGCATTTCGTCGAGGAAGTAGTGGACCAGGCCGATGTGATCCTCGGGCGGAATCTGATGCCGGTTGAACGGCTCCCAAAGCCAGGTCCCGAACTTCTTCGGACCGACGAACACCGGCGCGTCGCGCGGCGTGGCGTAGTCGTAGGAGTGGGTGAAGATCGGGATGCCGCGGTTGGGCGTCTTGCCGTCGCCGTCGCCCCGGTCGCGCCATTGGAGCAGCGTGTCGTAGTAGCCGGTGAGACGGTCGGTGAAGCGCTTCCAGCCGTCCGCATCCACGTAGCGCTCCGGACCTTGCCCGGACCATTGGTCCTTGGTTTTCAGAAGGCGTCGAGGCTTGAGGTTTTCATCGCCGGTCGCCGGGTCGATGCCGATTGCGTTGATGAAGTCGTTTCCGCCCGCGGACAGGAAGATCGCATCGAATTCATGGGCGAAGCGTCCGCTAATCAACCGCTTGAAATGGACCTCCCAATCCGGATCGACCATTTTCTCCAGCGTCTTTCCCGGATAAGCCGAGTTCACGATGATGGAGGAGTCCGGAAGTTTGAACCAGAACAGCACACTGCCGTTCGGAGGCAGCACGTCGGGCGGCACCGCCAGCGACGCGCCCAGCGAGAACCATGAATCGCCCTGTGCAAGAAAGCGCCACGTATAGTCGTTGATCGACTTCTCGTGATTGCCGCCGATCTCCCGGCTGCCGACGATCACCGCTTTTTGCAACTCGCTCATGACACGCTCCTTTGCGACCGGAATTGGCGACTGCAAATCACTGTAGTACTGGCGAACGGCCCTTCCCATTCAGGGCAGTGTTTTATGTGCGCTAGCGCGCGTTGCCCCATGGCATCGCGAGAAAGCGCTTCGCGCACGGCCATAAGCGACCCGGGAGTTCATGAGCGTCGCACTTGTAGACCGCGCAAAACGAACCATAATGAAGAGCCTGCTCGTTCGTTCTCCCATTGGATGCGTGGCAGCCCGGCCGACCGCTTTCTGCGCGAGCGGAACGGAGGTCGAGCCGACCGATGTGCGATCATCAGGAGACCGGAAATGGATACGACCGCCAGACTGGAACCCGAAACCGAGCCGGAGCCGTCGACGGAAAGCACCTTCACCGGGCGTCCGCTGGAGCAGATCGTCGTCGCGATTCACGGCGTCGGCAATCAGCGGCGCTTCGATACGATCCGCACCGTCGCTCACCGGCTCGGCAAGCTGAGCGACCCGCCGCTTCCGGTAATGCCGCTCGGCTTCTTCAGCGTGGGCAGCAGCGGGCAGGTGTACGTGAGCCAGCTCGACGTCGACAAGAAGCACCCGCTCTGGAAAGTCGGCTTCGCGGAAGTCTACTGGGCGGACGTGCCGCGCGGCGTCGTGACGATGGGCGATACCCTGGAGGAGAGCAAGGCCTGGGGGCGGACGATCGTCGGCCGCGCGCAGGCGCTCTACCGCGGACAGGTCGAACAGACCGTGTGCCAGGTGTCGGGCGCCGATTTCGACATGGTAGCGGGCGTCACCGAGGAAATCGTCGAAGCTGTCGACGTGATGGAGAACCTGCTCTGGGTCGCGGGGAAAGCGGGCATCTTCAAGTTCGACCTCGCGCCGCTTTTGACCGATTACATCGGCGATGTCCAGCTCGTCGCGGAGTTCCAGTCATATCGCAAGGAGATCGTCGATCGCTTCCATGACGTGCTCACCAAAATCGTCGAGCATTTCCGCGACCACTACGCGGGCAGTCCCGAGATTCACGTCATCGCGCACAGCGAAGGGACGGTGATCAGCTTCCTCGCGATGCTCGACGCGCTTTCGTCCGCGCCGGGACAAGGCCGCCACCAGTATGGCTGGATCGAATATGTGCGCGGCTTCATGACCATCGGTTCGCCGATCGACAAGCACATCATCCTGTGGCCGCGCCTGTGGCCGAACCCGATCCCCGGCGGCAACCTGGAAACCGATGCCTTCGAGAAGTGGAGCGCCGACAAGCCGGTGCTGCTCAAGGCGGAAGACGGCAGCACCCGCGTGCGACTGCCGCAGCCGATCAAGTGGCGCAACTACTACGACTTCGGCGATCCCATCGGCTTTCAGCTCGACACGGCGCGGCGCTTCCTGCGCGAAGCGCGCTGCGGCGCGTTCCAGTTCGGTTTCGACGACGACTACGGATTCAGCCGCTATCCGCTGCCCGGCAAGGCGCATACCGACTACTGGTCGGACACGGACCTGTTCCGGCATTTCGTCGACGATGTCGTGTTGCCGAACGCGTCACTGGCTGCGGCGGGCGGTCCGGCCTTGAAGCCGCCGGGCAACAAGCCGCTCATGAGCGTGGTCAGCCCGTCGATTCCGTATCTGCTGGCGGTCGCGCTGCATGTCGCGGCGGTGTACGTGATGTTCAAGGGAACCACGGAGTTCCTGTCGCAGAAGGGCTGGAGCATGGCCGATGTCGTCCATACGGTGATCGCGCTGGCGGCGTTGCTGACGGGCGTGACTGTCGCTAGCCGGTTGCCGCGCCTCGTTCAGCAATCGCGGGGGCGCTGGCTCGTCCTGTCGGTCGGCATCTTCGCGCTGGGCGCGGCTCTCTGCTTATATTTGGTGCCTCCGCAAGTCAGCGCGTTCCTTGCAGCACCGTTCCTCGAACGCGGCAATCCCACGCCGCTATTCGGTATCGCGCCGGGCGGCGCCTTTCTCGTGACCGTCGCGCTCCTTCCGGCGTTCGTCTGCTGGCTGCTGCCGCGCCGGCCGCGTCTGGGCCGGCGCGTCATGATCGGGATCGGCGCGGCGATCACTGCGCTGGCGATCCTCCATGCCTATCCCGGATCGTCAAGCGCCGATCCGTCGCCGCCGCTGTGGCCGTTCGTGCTGGCCTCACTGATGTTTCTCTACCTGTGGTGGCTGGCCATCCTGACCTTCGATCTCAGCTTCATCTGGCATCGGTACATTCGCAACTCGGTGGCGCTCGATACACTGCGCGACTGGCGCGAGAAGAAGGACACGAAGCCACGGACGTTTCGCCCCAGGAAGCCGAAGGACTGGTGAACCGCCGGTACCGGGCGCTTGTTTTGCTATACGGACTTCTGCGACAGGGCACGTGCTTCTCCGCCGCGGGGCAATCGTCTTGCCGGCCGCGGTCATTGCAGCGCACAACCGCGCACGCGCCGGTTCGCATCAGCCACACGATGCGGCATGGGCGGTGCCCTTTCATGTCCTTCATCGGGTTTTGCCTCATCGTAAGGCGGAGAAGCAAGCGAGATGATCGGAAGGCTGCTCGTTTCATTGTTTTCCCGCTCCGTCGATGCCCGGAGCACGCTCACGAACGGACGGAAGGCAAGCAAAGGCGGATCGCCCGTGGTAAAAATCCGCCCCAGTAGTATCAAAGCGTCGGCCTCAGAAGCCGGTCCACCGATTCTCAAAGCAATTAACTTGCATGAGACCAGAGTAAGGCGCTGAATGCCAACCCTGGTCGACACGGAGACAACATGGAAACGAAAACGCTGTCGGCCGGCGGGCCGGACGCCCCGGACGACCATCATCGCAAGCAGACCAAGAAGGCGACGGCGAGCGGCTGGATCGGCTCGGCGCTCGAATACTACGATTTCTTCATCTACGCGCAGGCCGCCGCGCTCATCTTCCCGCAACTGTTCTTTCCATCAGGCAATCCGAAGATCGCGATCGTCGCGTCGCTTGCGACGTATGGCGTCGGTTACGTGGCGCGGCCGATCGGCGCGTTCGTCCTCGGTCACTGGGGCGACACGCACGGCCGTAAAACCGTGCTGTTGATCTGCATGTTCATGATGGGCGCATCGACGATGGCAGTCGGCCTCCTGCCGACCTATCACCAGATCGGCATGGGGGCTCCGGCGCTGCTCGTGGTGCTGCGCCTGATCCAGGGTTTTGCCGTGGCGGGCGAAATCTCCGGCGCCAGTTCGATGATTCTCGAACACGCTCCGTTCGGCCGTCGCGGTTATTACGCAAGCTTTACGCTGCAAGGCGTGCAGGCCGGGCAGATCATGGCCGCCGCGGTGTTCCTGCCGCTTGCGTACTTCATGCCGGAAGATTCGTTCAATTCGTGGGGCTGGCGCATTCCGTTCCTGATGTCCGCCGGCGTGCTGTTCGCCGGCTACATCATCCGCCGCGAAGTCGACGAAACGCCGGCCTTCGCCAAGGAAGCAGATGCGTCCGCCGTGCCGAAGTCGCCGATCAAAGAGGCGTTCAAATATAGCTGGAAGGACATGCTGCGCGTCGTCTGCATGGCGCTGATGAACGTGATCCCGGTCGTCGCCACGATCTTCGGCGCGGCCTATGCGGTGCAGCCGTCCTACGGCATCGGCTTTAGCAAGAGCGTGTATCTGTGGATTCCGGTGGTCGGGAACATCGTCGCGGTGCTGGTGATTCCCTACGTCGGCGACCTCTCGGACCGGATCGGTCGCAAGATCCCGGTCGCGGTGGGCGCGATCGGTTCGGGGCTGCTCTCGTTCGGCTATCTTTGGGCGATCAGTATCCATAGCGTGCCGATCGCGTTCGTGATGTCGCTCCTGATGTGGGGCGTGGTGTACCAGGGCTACAACGCGATCTTCCCGAGCTTTTATCCGGAGCTGTTCCCGACCCGCTCGCGCGTCTCGGCGATGGCGATTGCGCAAAACGTCGGGACGCTCATCACGGCGCTCTTGCCGGCGCTCTTCGCCACGGTCGCGCCGCCGGGATCGAACAATATCCCGATGACGGTCGGCTCGATCGCGCTGGCGGTGACGGTCATTGCAGCGCTGGCGGCATGGAGCGCCCGCGAAACGTACCGCATTCCGATGAGCCAGCTCGGCGAACCCGACGCCGTGCCGATCGAGAAAACCGAGTACGACCGGCTGCGCGCGCAAACCGTCGCCGACGAGAAGCTGGCGAAGGTCTCCGCGTGACATACCGGCCGCGTCGCGCCGCCCGGCGGCGTGACGCGGCCGGGCGCCTTTCGGAGCGGCGGCAAGCACCGCGCGTTCCGTTCCCCTTCCCCACGAGACTTTCGACCAGCGCGCTCTGGGCGCATTAAAATGCGCCAGTCGCAGCGCGCGGCGCGCGCCCGAGCCGTTCACCCGATTCCAGTCCGTTCAACCGAAGGAAATCCCATGAAAAAGATCGTGATGCTGCACGGCATCAACCACAACATGTTCGGCAAGCGCGACCCGGCGCAGTACGGCACGGTGACACTCGCCGAAATCGACGCGAAGCTGCAGGCGCTCGGCAAGGAACTCGGCGTGGAAGTGGAGAGCTATCAGACGAACAGCGAAGGCGACATGTGCGAGCGCATCCACCAGGCGTACACCGACAACGCCGCCGCCGTGCTGATCAATGCCGGTGCATGGACCCACTACAGCTACGGTATCCGTGACGCGCTCGCGATCCTGACGGTGCCGGTCGTCGAGATTCACATGTCGAACATCCACGCGCGCGAGGAATTTCGCCACAAGTCGGTGTTCGCGGAGATCGTGAAGGGGCAGATTTGCGGATTCGGCGTCGAGAGCTACCTGCTTGGCCTGCGGGCCGCGCTCTCGGCGATGTGAGAAGAGAGTGAAAGCCGCGTCGCCCGACGCGGCTTTTGAACTGAAGCTTGACCCGAAGCGCCGGCGTCGCCGGCGCTTGCCCTTCAGGCGCTGTACTCAGTCCGGCTGGTAAGAGCGGGCGCGGCCGAGTGCGAAAGCATCGGCGCCGTCGCTGTCTGCCGGCGCTTCCGCCTTGCGGCTGATGACCGGATCGCGCACCTGCGCGCCACGGATGAACAAAACGACGCAAAACGCGAACATCATCCAGATTCCGACAATGATCATCCAGTAGTTCATTTGCTTTCCCCGAAGCGTGGCTGGAGCGCGGTGGGCGCCCGGTAATCTGTGGTCAGTGGCGGACAGGCGCGGCCGGCAAGGCCAGCAGACGATCGATGATCGTGTGGGCCAGCGCGCGCTCCCGGGCCATCGCGAGTTCGTCTGCGCGGGCTTCGACTGCCTCGGGTGCGCTCGCGCGAACCTGACCGGCAAGCCGCATGATGTTGTCCGATGCGTTTTGCAGCGCCCGCAGAAGCTCGGCCTGCGTCATCGGCAGTTCGGGGAAGGACGCCGTCGATGCGACGATCGACGCGTGGTGGCTGGCGGCTGCACTGCACGGCGCCGTATCGGTTGCGACTGCGAGACTTGCGATACCGGCGATTCCATCAATGATCTGCGACATGTCGGCGTCCTCGTGAGTGGATGAGGCTCAGTGTGAGGGCGCGACCGGGATTTCAATCGTCCGAACAAGGGCGGTTTTCCCGCCTAATTCATCGCTATTCGTCGTACCGGAAAATCTGACCGCCAGCGAATCAGGCGTCGAGCGGCATCGCGCTCGTGCCCTTTATTTCGTCGAGACAGACGATAGACTGCACGCGGCTCACGCCGGGGATGCGCATCAGCGTGTCGAGCAGGAATTCGGATAACGCCTTCAGGTCCCGCGCGACCACCTTCAGCACGTAGTCGATATCGCCGGTGACGGAGAAACATTCCTGAATCTGCGCGAGTTTCTCGACGAATTCCTTGAATCGCAGCAGGTCGCTGACATGGCCGCGCTCCATCGTCACCTGAATGAACGCGACGACTCCGAAACCGAGGCTTTCTGCGTCGAGCCGGGTTTCGTAGCGCCGGATCACGCCCATTTCCTCGAGCCGCCGGTGACGCCGCAGCGTCTGTGCGGGGGAAAGCTTGATCGTCTGCGCGAGTTCGAGGTTGGACATCCTGCCGTGCTCCTGCAGAACGGCGAGCAAGCGAAGGTCGATGCGGTCGAGAGCCAGTTTCTGCACTTTTGTTTCCTTTAAGGGGGATTAAAAGAAATCTTAGTGCATGAGCTAGGGTTTGCCACTGCGTCTTATGCAATCCTATTTTGCTATCTCGAATATACACTGGGAGCCGCTCGGGAAAGGGGCGTCGGCTAGAATTGCGATCTTCGGGCGGCCATGCAGCACGATGGTGCGGAAATTAAATTTCGCGCTGACGAAATGAAGCAAGCGACACGCCCGACACGACCGCCGCGTCACAAACGCGGACGGCTCGCAGCGCGCTGCACGGATCCATACAGGGACCGAAAGCGCGCCCGATTCAACGAGAACTAGGGAGACACCCACTGATGGTTTCAGGCAACCAGGTCAAAGAGGGCAGTGAAGTCGCACAAGGCGACGAGCTCAAGCGCGGGCTCAAGAATCGTCATATTCAGTTGATCGCGCTTGGCGGCGCGATCGGTACGGGGCTTTTCCTCGGCATCGCGCAAACGATCAAGATGGCGGGGCCGTCCGTGCTGCTCGGCTACGCGATCGCCGGCGCCATTGCGTTCCTGATCATGCGGCAGCTGGGCGAGATGGTCGTCGACGAACCGGTGGCGGGTTCGTTCAGCTATTTCGCCGACAAATACTGCGGCCACTTTTCGGGTTTCATGTCGGGCTGGAACTACTGGGTGCTGTATGTCCTCGTGAGCATGGCGGAACTATCGGCGGTCGGCATCTACGTCCAGTACTGGTGGCCGGGCATTCCCACCTGGGTCTCGGCGCTCGTGTTCTTCGGCGTCATCAACGCGATCAACCTGACGAGCGTCAAATCCTACGGCGAGATGGAATTCTGGTTCGCGATCGTGAAGGTGCTCGCGATCGTCGGCATGATCGCGTTCGGCGGCTATCTGCTCGCGTCCGGCCACGCAGGTCCGGAAGCCAGCATTGCGAACCTCTGGCAGCGCGGCGGCTTCTTTCCGAACGGCGTCTCCGGCCTCGTCATGGCGATGGCGGTCATCATGTTCTCGTTCGGCGGGCTGGAACTCGTCGGCATCACGGCGGCGGAAGCGGACGATCCGTCCCGCAGCATCCCGCGCGCAACCAACCAGGTGATCTACCGGATCCTGATTTTCTACGTGGGCGCGCTCGGCGTGCTGCTGTCGCTTTATCCGTGGGAGAAGGTCGTTACCGGCGGCAGCCCGTTCGTGCTGATTTTCCAGGCAATGAACAGCAATGTTGTCGCGCACGTGCTCAACATCGTCGTGCTGACGGCGGCGCTCTCCGTGTACAACAGCGGCGTCTATTGCAACAGCCGCATGCTGTTCGGCCTCGCGAAGCAGGGTAACGCGCCGCGCGCGCTCCTGAAAGTGAACCGGCGCGGCATTCCGCTCGCTGCGCTCGGCGTGTCGGCGCTCGCGACCTTCATCTGCGTGCTCGTCAACTACTTCATGCCCGGCCGTGCTTTCGAACTGCTGATGGGCCTCGTGGTGTCGGCGCTCATCATCAACTGGGCGATGATCAGCATCATTCACCTCAAGTTTCGTAGTGAAAAGCGCAAGGCCGGCCAGTCGACGGCGTTCCGCAGCCTCGGCTATCCGTTCACCAACTATCTGTGCCTCGCTTTCCTGGCGGGCGTTCTCGCCGTCATGTACGCAACGCCCGGTCTGCGGCTGTCCGTGTACCTGATCCCGGTCTGGCTCGCGGTGCTCGGCGTCAGCTACCGGTTCCGTCCGCACGCGGCGGGCGGATCGGCGGCGTCGGCGGGAAGGGCGCGCGCAGCCGTTACGGCACCGAAGGCCGTCGTGGCCGATAATCGTTGATAGACACCGGCGCCGCGTGTCGTTTGCGCGGCGCTTTTCCATCGGCGGCTGCCGGCCGGCCGCCGTTCCGCTCACCCGCTCCGGTTGCTCAACATCATGTTCGAACACATCGACGCCTATCCTGGCGACCCGATCCTCAGCCTCAACGAGGACTTCCAGAAGGACCCGCGCACGAGCAAGGTCAATCTGTCCATCGGCATCTATTTCGACGACAACGGCCGCCTGCCGGTCATGCGCGCCGTTCACGAAGCGGAAGCGGCGATTCTGAACGAGCCGGGTCCGAAGCCGTATCTGCCGATGGCCGGTTTCGCGCATTATCGCGACGCGGTGCAGGCGCTCGTCTTCGGCGAAGCCAATCCGGCGCGCGCGGAAGGACGCATCGCGACCGTGCAGACGCTCGGCGGCTCGGGCGCGCTGAAGGTCGGCGCGGATTTCATCCGTCGCTACTTTCCGCAATCGCAGGTGTGGGTGAGCGATCCGACGTGGGAAAACCATCGATTCATCTTCGAGCGCGCCGGTTTCGAGGTGAACACCTACCCGTACTACGACGAAGCGACGGGCGGCCTGAAGTTCGACGCGATGCTCGCCGCCATCGACGCGTTGCCGGCCCGCAGCATCGTGCTGCTGCACGCGTGCTGCCACAACCCGACGGGCGTTGATCTGGACCGCGCGCAGTGGGAGCAACTGATCGACGTGCTTCAGGAGCGGGACTTGCTGCCTTTCGTGGATATGGCGTATCAGGGCTTTGGGGCCGGACTCGACGACGACGCCTTCGCCGTGCGCGAACTGGCGCGGCGCGGCATTCCGGCGTTCGTCGCGAATTCGTTTTCGAAGAGCTTTTCGCTGTACGGCGAGCGTTGCGGCGGGCTGCATGTGATTTGCGAGGATGCGGGCGCGGCTCACCGCGTGCTCGGGCAACTGACCGGCTCGGTGCGCTCGAATTACAGCAATCCGCCGACGCATGGCGCGAAGATCGTCACGCGAGTGCTGAACACGCCCGCGCTGAAGGAATCGTGGCAGGCCGAACTGGCGGCGATGTGCCAGCGCATTGCGCGGATGCGCGTCGCGATTCACGACGGCCTGCGCGATCACGTCCACGGCGAGGCGCTGACGCGTTATGTGAAGCAGCGCGGCATGTTCACGTACACGGGCCTCTCGGCGGCGCAGGTCGACCGGCTTCGCGAGGAATTCGGCGTGTACATCCTGCGCTCGGGGCGGATGTGCGTCGCGGGGCTGAACGAGAAGAACGTCGGCACGGTGGCCGAGTCGATTGCGAAAGTGCTCGCGGACGAAAAACGCGGGCAATGAGACTGGGCGTCGAGCGGCGCCCGCAAGCAAGCTTGCATTCGGCCAGAGCAGCAGAAAACCCTGGCCGACGGGAGACGTCGATGACCAGACTTATAGCGATGATGTGCCTCTTGGGTGCGTGCATGGCGGGCGCCGCGCACGCGGAACTCAACGACCGCACGAAGAAACTACTGCAGACGCAGGCGCTGAACCGCCCGCAGCAGCAGTCGACGACCCGTAACCCCAATACGGCAGCCGACGACGAAGCGCGCAACGGTGCGCGAACGTCGGGCGGCACGGCGGGAACGGGCGCAGGTTCGCAGTCGCCGGCGCGTGGCGCGGCCGGCAACAGCCCGACGCAAAGGCCTTAGACCGGGCCGCTCAAAGCGACGGACAGGACAGCACCTGCTGACGCGGCAACACTCCGGGGCCTTGCGCGACCGGCGATCCGCGCGGCGGCGTCGCAACGAGGCGCACGCTGTTCTGTTTTCACCTGCCGTCGCCAGAACGTACAACTCCGCGCTTCCCTGCGGCTGCCAGTACACGCGATACACCGCGTCATCACGATAGACGTGCAGCGCGCCGTGCACGCGGCGGCTTTCGCGCACCAGATCCACCGGCTCACCTTCCTTTAGCGCAAACGCGCCGCTCGCCGTATCGGTCGCGGATGCCGCTGCGGCGCTTTCCAATGTGCCGCAGGCGGTATCGGCGGCGATCGCCGCATTTGCAACCGAAAACGAAAGGCACAGCAGTGTCGTCGCCAGGGTGCGTCTCATGGGTGCTCGCTTCGTGATGGACCGCCGATCATCTCATACGCGCCGCCTTCATCTTCCGGCAGGCCGTCGGCGCGTGTGCTACTTTGAAAAGGGAAAACGTGCGAAACAGGAGGCGTCCCATGTCAGTGATCGCGCCGGACGAAAAGGCCGACTTCGTGACCATCCTGCACCGGCACCGCCTGTCCGAGGACGATTTCGTGCTGCAGGAAACGGATACGACCGATATGGTCGACGATGTCTATCCGTTGCAGGGCCACTTGACGATAGTCCGCAAGTCGACGCTCAAGGAGCGGGCGTATCGCATAGGACACGGCACCAGGTGGACAACCGATTTCGAGAAGGACCTGAATAAGGGCGCGTTCGGCTGAGATTCGAATCGCCTCGCGTGCCTGAGCACAGCGGGAGGCCGAACGACAGCCGGGCGTCACAAATTGACGGCCTCTATGGCCGGGTGCATTCTTCAATGACTCGTTTCCCACCGCGGAGCCGCCGATGCCCAACTACGATTTCGCATCCTTCCGAGCCCAGCTGGCGATGCTGCTGCGGGACTTGCCGGCCGGCACGACCGCCGAGCTGACCGAGGTAACGGTCGCGTACTGGAACGGGACATGCATCGTCGGCGCGTATCTGCGCGACGGCGGCCGGCTCGACGAGGAATTCGATTTCGACGAAAACGCGTGGGGCAACTGGCGCGACGAGTTTATTTTCTGGCTGGCGGCGCCGCGCTTTGCGGAGCGCGGCGATCTGAGGGCGTGGCTTCAGGGCGAGGGTCCGCGGGCGGTTCGTGCGCTGTGATCGGGGCCTGTGCGCAAGCGGCGCGGCCGCCGCGGCTCGAAGCGCGAATCGCAAATCATGTGCAAGGGCAGGAACGCGCATTGCTGCCGAACCAGGAGGAGTGGAGCAAATTCCGCATACGGAATAGATCGAGGATCTGTCCCTGACACCAGAAGTCCGCGGCTGTCCAAGAATTAAAAATAAGACACGCGGCGCACATACACCGGCCCCATGCGCAGACGCCGGTGAAAACATTCTCCGGACGGCGCGTGGCCGCTCATCGGACCCGATCATGAACACCGAAAAGTCGCAGGCGGCCGAAGCGGAACAAGCCGGAGGCGCGCCCGACCGGGCAACCCTGAATTTTCCGGTGATCGGCATTGGCGCGTCGGCGGGCGGCATCCAGGCGCTGCTCAAATTTTTCGAGCACATGCCGAGCGACAGCGGCATGGCCTTCGTGATCGTGCTGCACCTGTCGCCTAAGCACGAAAGCCGCGCCGACCAGGTCCTGCAGCGCGTGACACAGATGCCCGTACATCAGGTGCTGAAGCCGACGCCGATCCAGCAAAACGTCGTCTATCTGATTTCGCCGTCGAACGATCTCGCGATGACCGACGGCTTTCTCAACGTCACCAGCGCCGAGCGCGCGCATGGCCGGCCGGTCGCGATCGATCTGTTTTTCCGCAGCCTCGCCGAAAATCACCGCGAGCGCGCGATCAGCATCGTCATGTCGGGCTCCGGCAGCGACGGCGCGGTGGGCATCGGCAGGATCAAGGAGCAGGCGGGCGTCACGATCGTCCAGAGCCCCGACGACGCCGAGTACGACGAGATGCCGAAGAGTGCCATCGCGACGGGACAGGCGGACATCGTGCTGCCGGTCGCGGCCATGCCGCAGAAACTGATCGAGTTGTGGCACAACGCGCGCCGGATTCGCCTGCCTGAGGCGCCGGAATTGCGCGCCCCGCACGAATCGGCGATCGACTCCGAGCAACTGCTGCGCGGCATTCTCACGACGCTGCGCGCCCGCACCGGCCACGACTTCTACCACTACAAGCGCGCGACGGTCCTGCGGCGCATCGAGCGGCGCATGCAGGTGAACGCGCTCGCGGACTTGCGCGCATACCGGCAGTTCGTCGAAGAGCACGCCGAGGAAACGTCGCTGCTGTTGCGCGACTTGCTGATCGGCGTGACGAATTTCTTTCGCGACCGCGAAGCGTTCGAAGCGGTCGAGCGCGAAATCGGGCCATCGCTGCTCGAATCGAAGAGGCACGACGACCAGATTCGCATCTGGGTGCCGGGCTGCTCGACGGGCGAGGAAGCGTATTCCCACGCGATGCTCTTCACGGAGTTGCTTGGCGCCGGCAACAGGCTGCCGGTGCTGCAGATTTTCGCCACCGATATCGACGAGCACGCGATCAACATCGCCCGTGCGGCGGTTTATCCGGAGTCGATCATCGCGGACGTGCCGTCTACGCGCCTGCGCAGCTTCTTCACGAAGACCCACGGCCACTATGTGCTCGACAAGCAGTTGCGCGAGAAAGTGCTGTTCGCGACCCACAATATCCTGCGCGATCCGCCGTTCTCGCGGCTCGACATGGTGTCGTGCCGCAACCTGCTCATTTACATGGACCGCTCGATTCAGCGCCAGGTGCTGCAGACCTTTCACTTCGCGCTGCAGCCCGCTGGCTATCTCTTTCTCGGCAGTTCCGAATCGGCGGATCTCGCCGACGAACTGTTCGTCGCCGTCGACAAGAAGCATCGCATCTATCGCGTGAAAAGTTCGGCGGTGCTCACGCGCCCCGCCCCGCCGCCGCTTGCGAGCGAGGCGCGCGCCGCGGGTGCGCGGCCGGCCGCGGAGGCCGAGAGTTCGCGCCGTCCCGGCAGCCTGTCGCTCGCGGTGCTGCATCAGCGCGCAGTCGAGCATCACGCGCCGCCGAGCGTGATCATCGACCGCGATGGCGAAATCCTCCACATGTCCGACGAAGCCGGCCGCTTCCTGCGCTACGTTGGCGGCGAGCCGTCGCATAACCTGCTCAAGCTCGTGCATCCCGACCTGCGGCTGGAATTGCGCGCGGCCCTGTCGAAGGCGGCGCTGTCCGGCGGCAATGCCGACGTGGATCGCGTGCGCTTCATGCGCGGCGAGACGGCGTCTCTCGTCGATATTTCCGTGCGCCCGTATCGCGACGACACCTCGGGCACCGACGTCGTGCTCGTGCTTTTCGACGAAACCCCCGACGTCACGCTCTCGGGCACGGACCAATCCGGCGACGCGCGCGACTCGACAGTCGTACAGATCGAGGAGGAGTTGCACCGCACGAAGGAACAGTTGCAATCGACGATCGAGCAGTCGAACACCTCGACGGAAGAGCTGAAGGCGTCGAACGAGGAGTTGCAGTCGATCAACGAGGAACTGCGCTCCGCCACCGAGGAACTCGAAACCGGCAAGGAAGAACTGCAGTCGGTGAACGAGGAACTGATCGCGGTCAACAGCGAACTGCAGGAAAAAGTCGAGGAAACCGACAAGGCGAATGACGACCTGCAGAACCTGATCGCGTCGACCGGCATCCCGACGGTGTTCGTCGACCGCGCGATGCGCATCAAGCGCTATACGAGCGCGGCCGTGAGCATTTTCAACATCATTGCGTCGGACATTGGCCGGCCGCTGCTCGACCTGACCCATCGCCTTGACTATCCCGAACTTGCCGACGACGTAGCCGCCGCCTTCGAAGATCTCAAGCCGACGCAGCGCGAAGTGAGCGCGCGGGACGGCGGCTGGTACGTGGCGCGTGTGATGCCGTACCGCACGGGCGACGATCGCATCGACGGCGCCGTGCTGACGCTCGTCGACATCAGCGCGCGGCGTCGTGCGGAACAGGCGGCGCACGCGAGCGAAGAACGGCTGAAGCTCGCGGCGCAGAGCACGGACGACTACGCGATTGTCGTGCAGGACCTCGAAGGCATCGTCGTCAGCTGGAACAAGGGCGCGGAGCGTGTGTTCGGCTTTCGAGAGGACCAGATGATCGGCAAGTCCGCCGACCTCATCTACACCGTCGGCGACCGCTCGGAAGGCGTGCCGGCCGCCGAGCGGCAGCGCGCGAACGACGAGGGCCGCGTGGAGGACGAGCGCTGGCACACGCGCCGCGACGGCCGCCGGGTGTATTGCAGCGGCGTCACGACGCTGATTCGCACGGACGGTTTCAAGGGCTTCGCCAAGATCGCGCGCGACGTGACCGAAAAGCGCAGCGCCGAAGGCATGGCGCGCGCGCAACTGAACTTCGAGCGCACGGTGCGCGCGCAGGCGGAGGCCGCGAACCGGCTCAAGGACGAATTCTTCGCGGTGCTGTCGCACGAACTTAAGAATCCGCTCAACCTGATCCACGTGAAGGCCGAGTTGCTGACGCGCGCCTTCGAGTGCCGCGACATTCCTCTCGTGCAGAGCGCCGCCGACGCGATCCGCCGCTCGGTGATCGGGCAGTCGAAGATCATCGACGACCTTCTCGATCTTTCGCGCGTGCGCACCGGCAAGCTCGCGCTGCAAGTCGCGCCGGTCGACGTCGCCGCCGTGCTGCATACCGTCGTGGAGGCGAGCGCCATCGACGCCCGCGCGAACGACATCACGCTCACGGTGACGGGCGCGGACAGCCCCGCCATCATCGAAGCCGATCCGGTTCGCGTTGAGCAGATTCTGTGGAACCTGGTGCGCAATGCGATCAAGTTCAGCTTCCGGGACGGCGAGGTGAGTCTCGCGCTCACGTGCGACGGAAGCTTCGCGTGCGTCGATGTGATCGACCGCGGACAGGGCATCGCGCCCGATTTCCTGCCGAAGATCTTCGACATGTTCAGCCAGGCCGAAGGCGCGGGACGGCGCGACCAGGGCGGACTCGGCATCGGACTGTCGCTCGTCAAGCAACTGACGGAGATGCACGGCGGGCGTATCGAGGCGCGCTCCGACGGCGTCGGACACGGCGCGCATTTCCGCCTGTGCCTGCCGGAGCGCCCGCCTGCGGTGTACGCGCCGGTGAACGTCGGCGCGACCGATCCGGCGATCCTGAAGGATCTGCGCGTGTTGCTCGTCGACGATTCGCTCGACGCGCTCGACGCCTTCCGCACGCTTCTCGAACTCGAAGGCGCGAAGGTCAGCGCGGTGTCGCGGGCGCGCGCGGCGCTCGACGAAACCGCCGCGCAAGACTTCGATCTGATTCTCTCCGACATCGGCATGCCCGAGATGAGCGGCTATGAACTCATCGGGGCATTGCGCAAGGCGCCGCGCACCGCGAAGATTCCCGCGATCGCGCTCACCGGTTTCGGCCGCGCACAGGATGCGGCGCAGGCGCTTCAAGCCGGCTTCAATGCGCACCTCGGCAAGCCGGTCTCGCTCGATTCGCTGATCGCGGCCGTGCGACGCGTGCTCGCCTGATTACATTTTCCGTCTTGTCCTTTCGTATGTGGATTGCTGGACGCGGCTGCGCCAAGGCATCCGAACGGAGCCAAGCCGACGCGAGCGGCAAGCAGGATTTTTGCCTGATCGCGTTCGCGTTGCCGTGAGCGTGGAGGTTCAGCCGATATCGGGATGCCGCACGTTCCACTGCCGGATCGCGCGGGTCTCGCGTTCGAAGCCGAGGATGCTGATCGTCGCGGTGTCGAGCAGGAGATGCGCGCCGAGCGCGGCCGAATCGCCGATCCAGCAGCCGGCCAGCACGCGCAGGAAGTGCGCGTGCGAAAAGAGCGCGATGCGTCCGCGCGACGCGGCAAGCCGCTCGACGAGCTTGCGCGCCCGCGCCTCGATTTCGCCGATGCTCTCGCCTTCGGGTATCGGCGAATCCCATATCGACCAGCCGGGCTCGCTGTCGCGTATCTCGGCCGTCGTGCGGCCCTCGTAGATGCCGTAGTCCCATTCGCGCAGTTCGGGTTCCACTTCGGCGTGCTCGCCGAGACCGGCGAGGCGGCAGGTTTCGATCGCGCGCGCCATCGGGCTCGTCAGCGCGCGGTCGAAGCGCTCTTGCGCGAGGATCGGCGCGAGCATGCGGGCCTGATCGCGGCCGTGGTCGGTGAGCGGAATGTCGGTGCGGCCGGTGTGCTGGCGCGACAGGCTCCATTGCGTTTCACCGTGACGGATCAGCCAGAGTTCGGGCTGGCCGGCGTTTTCTTCGGAAGCGGGAGCGTTCATCGTCGGGTCTCTTGGAGGTCTCGAAGGCGGTGAATGACAACCGATTCTACGGCGGCAACAGAAGCGCTGCCGGCGACCGGCCGGGTCAAATGGAACGGTTCGCTCGCGATCCGTCCCGATTCGCCACGCGGTCCGGCTTATCCGCCAAACAGGCGTGCCAAACGGACCGCGCGCAGGCACTCGCATTGCTCCAGCACGATAATCGTAGAGCGCGCAGCATCGCCAGCGCGACGTCATCGGAAGGGGAGTGCTCATGAACGGCTTGCATCTGCGGGATCCTTTTGGTGTGACGTTCCGTGGCGGATTATGCGCGCTGCTCCTCCTCGCCGCGCTCGCGGGATGCAGCGGTGGCAGTTCGAGCCAGCCGGCCACGACAACCACAACTGGCAGTTCGCCGGCAAGCGGCTCGGGCGCGGCATCGGGCGCGAGTCCGGCGTCGGGCAGCGGCACTGACATCGGTACTAACACCGGCACTGGCACCGGCACTAACACCGGAACTGGCACTAACACTGGCACTGGCACTGGCACTGGCTCTGGCACCGGCACTGGCTCTGGCTCTGGCACCGGCACTGGCACTGGCACTAACACCGGCACCGGCACTAACACCGGCACAGGCTCGAACACGGGCGGCGGCGGTTCAGGCAACGGCTCGACGAACAATCCGCCGACCGGCGGCAACACCGCAACCGCCAATCCCGCCGACGTCATCACGTATCACAACGACATCGCCCGCACCGGTCAGCGTCTGAACGAAGCCGCGCTCACCCCGGCGACCGTCAAGGCGGCGACATTCGGCAAGCTCGGCGTGTGGGCCGTCGATGGCGCCGTCGATGCCGAGCCGCTCTATCTCTCCTCGATGAAGATCGCAGGCGGCACGCACAACGTGCTGTACATCGCCACGGAGAACGCGAGCGTCTATGCGCTCGACGCCGACACCGGCGCGCGGCTCTGGCAAGTGTCGGCGCTGGCCCAGGGAGAGACGCCGAGCGATAACCACGGCTGCTTGCAGATCACGCCGAAGATCGGCATCACGGCGACGCCGGTCATCGACCGTACGCGCGGGCCAAATGGCGCGATCTATGTCGTCGCGATGTCGAAGGACGGCTCGGGCGGTTACCACCAGCGCATCCACGCGCTCGACGTGACCACCGGCGCCGAACTCTTCGGCGGACCGACGGAGATCACCGCGTCCTATCCGGGCAACGGCGCGGGCAGTTCGAACGGACGGGTTGTCTTCGATCCGGCGCAGTATGCGGAGCGCCAGTCGCTGCTGCTGCTGAACGGCGTGATCTACACCGGCTGGACGTCGCATTGCGACTTCCAGCCCTATACGGGCTGGGTGATCTCGTACAGCGCCGATACGCTCAAGCAGGCGGGCGTGCTGAACCTGACGCCGAACGGCTCCGGCGGCGCAATCTGGATGAGCGGCGCGGGGATGGCGTCGGACGGCACTTCGATCTATTTCCTCGATGCCAACGGCACCTTCGATTCGACGCTCAACGCGGCCGAACGCCCGTTGCTCGGCGATTACGGCAACGCGTTCCTGAAGCTGAGCCCGTCGCCGACGCTCTCGGTCGCGGATTATTTCCAGGCGTCGAACACGGTGCAGGAATCGAACGCCGACGAGGATCTCGGCTCGGGCGGCGCGCTCGTGCTGCCCGATCTCGCGGACGCAGGCGGCACGATCCACCATCTCGCGCTCGGCGCGGGCAAGGATTCGATCATCTACGTCGTGAACCGCGACTCGATGGGCAAGTTCGATTCGAACGCGGACCACATCTACCAGGAGATCAGCGGCCAGATCAGCGGACCGGAATTCGGCATGCCCGCGTACTGGAACAACACGGTGTATTTCGGCTCGATCGGCGATCACATCAAGGCGTTCAGGATCAGCAACGCGCGCCTCGTGACCACGCCTGCGAGCCAGTCGCCGAACAGCTTCGGCTCGCCGGGCACGACGCCGAGCATTTCGGCGAACGGCACCACGAACGGCCTCCTGTGGGCGGCCGAAAACGGCGCGATCGCCGTGCTGCACGCCTACGACGCGACCAATCTCGCGACGGAGCTCTACAACAGCAACCAGTCGGGTTCGCGCGACCAGTTCGGCCCGGGCAACAAGTTCATCACGCCGATGATCGCGAACGGCAAGGTGTACGTGGGCACGTCGAGCAGCGTGGCGGTGTTCGGGTTGCTGAGGTAGCTGCGTGCCTACGCCACATCGACGACGATCTTGCCGCGCGCCGAGCCGCTCGTGATCGCGTCGTAGGCGAGTTCCGCCATATGCAGATCGAAGCGGCGCGAATCGACGCGCGGCGCCAGTTGGCCGGCTTCCGCGAGAAGCGTCGCCTCGCGCAGCATCTCGCCGTGATGCGCGCGATATTTTCCTGTCAGCAGCGGATAAAGCGTGAACACGCCCGAATAGGTCGCTTCGCGAAACGACAGCGGTGCGAGTCCGTGCGTGCCCCAGCCGAGCGCACTGACGACATGGCCGAAGTGCTTCACCGCCGCGAACGAGGCGTCGAGCGTGGCGCCGCCGACCGTGTCCACCACGAGATCGAATCCGGCGCCCTCGGTCAGCGCCGCGACGTATTGCTCGACTGTCCGCGCACGATGATCGACCGGCGTGGCGCCGGCTTGCGCGACGATATCGAGGTCGCGGGCGCTGGCGGTGGCCGCGACCGTCGCCCCGAGCGCGCGCGCCAGTTGCACGGCGACGAAGCCGACGCCGCCCGCGCCGCCCTGCACGAGCACGGTCTGGCCCGGCTGCAAGCGCGCCCGATCGACGATTCCCGAGTACGCCGTGACGAACGCGAGCGGTAGCGCTGCCGCCTCGCGCATCGAGAGATTCGCGGGCTTCTTCGCGAGGAGTGCAGCATCGACGGCAGCGTACTGCGCGAGCGACCCCTGAATGCCGCCGACGCCGCCCGTCATTCCGTAGACCTCGTCGCCGGCCTTGAACGCGCTGACGCCCGCGCCGACTTCCTCGACCACGCCCGCCATATCGATGCCGAGCACGAGCGGCAGCGGATGCTGCGCATGCGCAGCGCCGCCCGCGCGGATCTTGGTATCGAGCGGATTGAGGCCGCTCGCCGCGATGCGGACCAGTACCTGCCCGGCCGCCGGTGCGGGCTTCGGCAGATCGGTGATTTCGAGTGGGCCATTGTAGCGGTTGAGCACGAGCGCTTGCATCGTCGACATGACAGGGTCCTTTTGCAGTGGATTCGATGAGTCCATAATCGTCCATGCGAAAAAGTATGTAAATCGACGTTACTGCACGGCATCCATACAAAAATGAATGAGATGAGACTCGACTGGAGCGACGTGCGCGTGTTCCTCGCGGTGGCGCGCGCGGGCACGCTCGGCGCGGCGGCAAAGCAGACCGGCCAGACGCAGCCGACGATGGGCCGGCGCCTGCGTGCGCTCGAAGCAGCGCTGGGTCATACGCTATTCCAGCGGACCAGCGATGGCTTCGTCCTCACCGACGAAGGCAATGCCGTGCTCGGCCACGCGGAACGGATGGAGGAGGAAGCGCTCGGATTCTCGCGCGCGCTCGCGGGCAGCGAGGAGCAGTTGAGCGGACTGCTGCGCGTGTCGTCTTCGGACTGGTTCGGCGAGCATGTGCTCACGCCGGTGTTCGCGCGGTTTCTGGCGCGGCACAGGAGCGTCTCGCTGGAACTGGTCACGGATACGCGGCGCTTCAATCTCGCGCGCCGCGAAGCGGATCTGGCCGTGCGCATCACGCCGTTCGACGAGCCGGACATCGTGCAGCGCAAGCTCATGCGCATGGACTACGCGCTCTACGGCCACGCGGATCTCGTCGCGCCCGTCGCGGGTTCCGGCGACGGTCAGACGCTCATCAGCATGGACAGCGCATTCGGTGCGCTGCCGGATGTCGAGTGGATCAAGCGCAAGCTGCCGAAGGCGCGCATCGCGTTCACGAGCAACAACCGCGGCGCGCAGGCGCGGATGTGCGCCGAGGGCGGCGGCTTTGCGGTGCTGCCGTGTCTGCTCGGCGATGCGACGCCTGGCCTCGCGCGCATCGATCTCGGCGAAGCACCGCCGGGGCGTGACGTGTGGATCGGTTATCACCGCGATTTGCGGCGGCTCGCGCGGCTGCGCGCGCTGATCGGCGCCGTGGTGGACGCGCTGACTTCAGCGTGACGGCAGCCAGGCGAACGACGCGCTCACCGATTCGCCGGGTGCCAGCACGCATCCGCCTTTATGCTGCACTGGCGCGTCGAGATTGATCCAGTCGACGGTGTTCGTCACCGGCTCCACGCACAACAGAGACGGCTCGCCAGCGGGTGCATAGAGAACCATGTGATCGAACGGCGCGTCGGCCTTGAGCGTCACGGCGCGCGCTTCGTCGGGCCACGCGATGGTCGCGCTGCGCGACCAGCCGGCGAAGTTGTTGTCGAGATCGAACGCGTCGGCGGACATGCCTTGCGGCGACGCCAGTTGCAGGATGCACGCGTGAGGACCGAGTCGGGTGTGCGCCGTGAAAAGGTGGCGCTTTCCAGTGGGTGTAAGTCCCACCCGGCAAATGCTCCAGCCGGAAGCAACC
>NZ_FCOG02000353.1 GCF_001544975.2 Caballeronia arationis
CTGGCGAGGTTTGCGAAGACTCATCGATATTCAACTCGGCTTTGAACTCGCCAAAAATTGTGGGTAATCGAAAGTCCATTTTCGACGTCTACCAACTGACGCTCTGAGCGAGGAGCATAGGTGTCCACCTATTCGGAGGTGGACACCTATGACTGGCAAAGACTCAGAGTTGAAAGTAGTTCGTCAAAGCCGCGACGGGCGCCGTCGCTATGACGAGGGAGGCAAGCGCGTACTGATCGAGGCCGCGTTGCGACCAGGCGCGTCGGTCGCCCGTTTGGCACAGGAGCATGGGATCAACGCTAACCTGCTGCGCAAATGGATCGCGAAGTATCTGATGGAGCGCGAGAAAGGCATCCCATTTGCATCGCAGGAAACGCGCGCCGCGGAGCGCGATCTACCGTCATCTGCCATCGACGCAATTGCCCACGAAGACTTCCGTCGTTGCATGGATGACGGATCGACCGACGTTGCGGGCTCACGTAAGCACCTCCTGTGCGCACCGTCTACTTCTGCATTTGTGCCGGTCGTTTCAACATCATCGGTGCCGCCGTTGCCACTCGTGTTGACTGCAACTGCGCCGATCACGCTTTCGCTGCATGTGCGACTGTCGAATGGTGTGGAGCTTGATCTCAGTGCAGCGAGCATCGACGAACTGAACACCGTGGTCCAGATGTTCGGGAGGATGCCGTGTTCCGGTTCGACGAAAATCTGAAGGTGTACCTGCACCGCGATCCCGTCGATTTCCGGTACGGAATGAACAGCCTGTCGATTCTCGTCGAACAGGCGATGCGCCTGAATCCCATGGATTCCTCGCTCTACGTTTTTACCAACCGGCGACGCGATCGCGTCAAGATCCTGGGCTGGCAGGACAACGGTTTCTGGCTGATGCTCAAGAGACTCGAGGCCAATGATCGCTTCGTCTGGCCTGACAGCAAAACCGAAGTCGTGACGTTGACCGTCGATCTGCTGCACTGGCTTCTCGAAGGTGCCGACATTGCTGCTCTTCAGCGGCATCCGAAACGCCATTATGCTCGCGTGAGTTGAACACGGCATCGGCGTGCCGGTCTAAGTGGCATGCCGATCAACGTGACCATCGACGCTGACGAACTCAGGGCGCTCCGCGCGATACGTGAGGAGCATGACGCCCTTCAGTCAGAGCGTGACGGGTTACGCAGCGCACTGCGTCTCGTGACTGCGGAGCGCGACCTGGCTGAGGAACGACTGCGCGCTTACCGGCGCGAGCTGTTCGGCGCGAAGAGCGAAGCTCGCGCATCGGATCAGCCCGGTCTGTTCAATGAAGCCGAAGTGCTCGGCGCGAACGCAACACCCGCGCAGGAAGATACTCCCGAAACCAGGATCGCCGCGCACACGCGCAAGAAGCGCGGTCATCGCAAACCGCTCGATCCCAACTTGCCGCGCGAAGTCGTTCGGCACGAACTTCCCGAAGCCGAACGCTTCTGCAACCACGACGGCCACGCGCTCGTTGAGATCGGTGTCGAAACGAGCGAGCAGCTCGACGTGATCCCCGAACAGCTTCGCGTCATCCAGCACCAGCGCGTCAAGTATGCCTGCCCGTGCTGCGATCTTGGCATCAAAGTCACGCCCGCGCCGCTGCGCATCATCCCGCGTGGACTGCTCACGGAATCGGCGCTCGCGTGGGTCGCCTCCGGCAAGTATCAGTTTGGCATGCCGATCTATCGCCAAGCGGTCCTGCTGCGACGCTTCGGTGGCGACATCTCATCGAACACTCTCGCCGCGAGCATGGTCCGCGTCGGTCTCGCGACGCAGCCCGTTATCAACCTGATGCGCGACGCGTTGCTCGATGCTGACGTGATCTACTGCGACGAGACGACGTTCCAGGTCCTGAAGGAAGACGGGCGCAAGCCACAAACGAAAAGCTATCTCTGGTCGCAAATGACCGGATCTGGAACGCCCATCCGCTGTTTCGCCTATACGGCTGGTCGCGGCGCGAAGCTGGCCGACAAACTGTTCGCCGGTATCCGCAAGGGCGCGGTTCTGATGACCGACGGATACGAGCCCTACAACGGCATTGCGCAACAGTATCAGCTCGTGCACCTCGGATGCTGGGCTCATGCGAGACGGTATCTGGTCAAGGCCGAAGATAATGTACCCAAGGCGGCCCGCTCCCCCGATCTGCTCGCCACACGCTTCATCAAACTGATCGGCAAGCTGTTTGCGGCGGAAGCGCGCAGTGAAACGTGGCCGGCTGAACGACGACAGCGATTGCGACGACGATACAGTGCACGCGTGCTCGGTGCCATCGAAACGCTGATGCTTGAACAGTTGCCCGGCGTCGTGCCGCAAAGCTTACTCGGCAAGGCCCTGACCTATCTGCATGGGCAGTGGCCCAAGCTGATCCGATACGTCGAGAACGGCAACTGGCCCATATCGAACAATCCCTGCGAAAATTCCATTCGCCCGTTTGTCGTCGCACGCAAAAGCTTCCTGTTTGCCGATACAGTTGCTGGCGC
>NZ_FCOG02000604.1 GCF_001544975.2 Caballeronia arationis
AGCCGGACATGGTTCATGCTGCGTAACGGACTGACGGATGTTGAAACATCGATCGGATCAAAGCCGGGATTTTCTGCAACGAGCGCAGAACTGCCCGAACGCGCTGCTTAAGATGTCCTGGACCTTTGATAGCAAGCTTGCCGATCTTGTGGTGTTTGAGGTAGCCCCATACGAGTTCATCCGGATTCAGATCCGGCGAGTAAGCGGGCAGGAAGAACAGGCAAAGGCGCCCATCCGATTCTGCAGCAAGCTGGCGGATCGCTTTGCAACGATGAACCGGATGGCCATCAGCAATCAGGAAGATGGGGGTATCGGCATTGAGCATCAATCGCCGTACGAAGTCGACGTACACCGCGATCTTGAAGCTGCCTTCAAAGCACATGAAACGAAGTTGGCCGCGTGGGCTGACTGCCGAGATCAGGTTCACCTTGAAGCGAGCGCCCGTAACCTCGACTACCGGTGTTTTACCAACCGGCGCCCAGGTCGTGCCGCTGTGATAGTCCGATCGCACCGTCGATTCGTCGACGAAAAATATCTGTGCCCCGCAGCATTTGGCCTG
>NZ_FCOG02000378.1 GCF_001544975.2 Caballeronia arationis
TGGCCGTTCATCGATAGCTACGGCGCCCACCCGACTTACCTCGATAGGCCTCTCGTATCCTATTCGTCTCGCCTTCTTGCGCGAAAGAGTGCGGTCAATTCGTGGCCGAGCTTGGGCATTTACTCCGCTCTTCCGACGTGGGGGGTGCCATTCGCTCAAGTTTTATCCCAAGCTCGGCTCATTTTGAAAGACTGGTTCGCGAAACGTCAGCAGCAAATGTAAGTTCCGACCCATGGGTTCGACTGTAGTGATCTAATTTCCTCGGAGATGTTGATAGGAGGACAATCCGGAATCTACGAGGACAGAGAGCAAGATGACGAGAACGTGCCGATAGTTTGTCGCCAACCTCAAGCTGGAAGTGGCCAAACGACCAGGGGCCATCGGTGGGTGAAGTCTTCCGATCAATGGACCTTGTCGAGATTACAAATGCAGGATAGACGATTTTCCGCCGCTGGCAACTCGCTTCGAAACCTAACTGGCAGGAAACCCCATCTTTGTCTTTCCGCGCAAGTCCGCGACGCCAACTGCTATCCTTCATAGGCGGGGACACACGCTTTTTCCGGTCGGCTTTGCGAGTCGTTGGCAAGTCGGTCGACGCGCACGCGAAAAGGGGCTGTATGAAGACGCTTAGGACTCACTCGGCCGGCACGACGTGCACTGCCGCAAGTAGTCGTGCTGACGCATCAGGGCGTGGATCACGTCCGAAATAAATATTTCGTCCGCCGAAACTGAGACGACTACTATCGATAACTCCGACAAGGTTACGCCGGTGTCAACTTGAATCAGCCAACCTTCACAATTCTCGGGATGGTAATCTTATGATAAAAGAGATATTCGATAATCTGCTGGCAACAAAGGCGCGGCATGACGCCGAAGCCGCTGAGCAGGTCAAGGAAGCTACCAATGGTAATACGGTGTTAAAGGAGATATTCGATAATTTAACTTTACAGTGTGACAAATTCGAGCATTATTTTGAGTTGTGCGAGCGACATTTGAAAAAGTACGTGGGCCGCAGTCCGCGCATCCTTGAGATTGGCTGCCAGTACGGCGGCAGCGCAGAAATGTGGCGCAAGTATTTTGGTGAGGGAACCTCAATTCATGGAGTCGACATTGCCCCGCAATGCGCTGAGACGGATTATCTGAAGATCCACATTGGTGACCAGGGAAGCCACGCATTTTGGGATTTGAATTTCCGCGATAAGCGCGAGTTTTTCGATATTGTCATGGACGATGGATCACACGAAAATTCGCATCAAATCGTTAGCCTGCTTTGCACCTATGGGTTGCTCAAGGACGGCGGCACCTATTGGTGTGAGGATACGCACACCTCATACTATTTCAATGCGAGAGTTTCAGACGGTGGCTACAAGAATCCTCACAGCTTTACTGAATTCTGCAAAGATGTGATCGATGTAATGAGCTCCAAACATACCCGGTATGCAATCGGCGTTGGACCGATCGATGGGCCACGGGTACCGCCTGCACTCATATCACAATTCGACAAGATACAGGGAATGCATTTCTATGACAGCGTGATTGTTATTGAGAAAGGCCCGCGCCTTAAATTCGAGCGAGTGATTCATCGACCCTCAAAGCGGTAGGATCGATTATCGGAATGGCTTTCTAGCCATGTGCTTTTTCACAGGAGGTCACAGCTTCAACGTACACGCGCGACGCATCCGCAGCGCGTTTAATCGCTGCCCTCCAGGATCGCCACAAGCCCCGGAAAAAACACACATCGCACCGTTCGCCGTGCGACGTCGCGTTTCGGTTCGTGCAGTTCGCCAGTCCCGCGCCAACGTCCGTCATCCGAAGTGTCCACCAAACTGCTTGACGAGCCGCGATAGTCGACAACGGCCGCGTCTGCTGCACCGCGTACACGCAAGATCGATGCTGCTTGCTTTCGTCGCAACTTCGGCCAAAACGACGATGGGTGAATATTCCACGCTAAAGTAAACAGGAATTCCACGGCAAAAAGAACACGAATTCCACGGCAAAGTGAATGCCGATTCCACGGCAAAAAGAACAAGGTTTCCACG
>NZ_FCOG02000361.1 GCF_001544975.2 Caballeronia arationis
AACCGTTGAAGACAGCTTTCACAACCAACCAAAAACACGACATCTGTACTTAGCCGGCGGTACGACATTTCAATTTTGCTTTGACACATTCCCAAACTTCCGGCGAACTGCTGCGCGACTACCTTCGGCACCGGCATGTCCTTGCCGGCGATCGGCACGCGCTGTTCCTGTCCGAATCGCCCCGCAACCATGGCGCGCCCATCACGCTATGGACGTGGTCCAAGGTAGTCCGATCCATTGCGCTTCGTGCCGATGTTCCGGCGTTCTCGACCCATACGCTGCGCCATCTCTGTCTGACCGATCTCGCCCGCTCGGGCTGGCAACTGCACGAGATTGCCCGGTTTGCCGGTCACCAGAATCTGTAGACGACCAGGCGATACGTGCATTTGTCGGGACATGATCTGGCCGACCGGTTCGCGAAGACCATGCGTCAGATCCACGCGTGGCGTGTCGACGCCCTGGCTTGCGTCGCCGATGCGGAGCAACGATGATGAACTCATCCCGGGCTGCACGCGCCCCGAAGCCTGACGCCCGTCTGTGGACGTGGCCGATTCAGATCACGGACTATGATCGCAGAAACCAACTGACGGCTGCCGAGCAGAAGGTGTTGAGGTTTGAGCTCCCTCTTGCTATGGCCAGTGAACGCACGGTAAAGGCGGTCCTTAGCAGGCTGTCCGGTCTTGAACGTCTACTCGCTCCAATCGACGACGCGCTCGCCGTTGTCGACAGCAAGCGTCTATACAACGATCGTGTAAGGCTGATGCTTCTTCAGTATTGCGAGATGCAAAGGGCAACGTTCTGGGCGTGGGACGCGACGGTATGGCGAACTGTCCTGGGGACCACGCAACAGGCGTTCTTCACCGCACACCGCCCGACGCCCCGTGCGGGCGGTGAACGCCAGGCATTGATGGCGGTTGCCTACCTGCTGCACTGTTTCCACGACATTCCCAGCCTGGGCGAGGTAAAACGGGTCGCGCTGGCCGAGAAGGTCTTCGGCAAGGAGCGAATCGCAGATACGCTGCTGCGCGTTACGAGATCTCGGCAGCGTGGGGATATCATGGTCCCTGCAAACCGTTGATGAGTCTGGTCGCAGAACTCCTGCTCATCAACCAGCGCCCCGAACTTGAGTTGCTGACGACCGAGTTCATCGAATCGATCCGCAGGCGCTGGCAGGACTCGAACTATCGCAGTTCACTGTACTTCCAGCTCTTACGCGTACTCGCAGCGCTCGGGATTATCTCTGCAGAACCAAAGATCCGAAACCGGGTTGACTGCGAACGTATTCATCGAGCGAGAACCGCTAGCCTGTCCAGGGATTGGGTTCTCGCAGTAGAGCGGTGGGAGGCAACCAGCACGTTGACAGCATCCAGTCGCAGGCATCTCCGCGACACGGTGCTCAAGGCCGGCCGTTGGCTGCAGGATACGCATCCAGAGATCACCCGCGCGGACCAGTGGACCCGAGAATTAGCGGCAGAGTACGTGGGCGCAGTGGCGCGCATGAGTGTTGGCGATTACGTCTGGAGGACCGCTGGTCTTGAACCAAAGCTTGGCAAACCGGCATCGGCCCGATCGAAGAACTACTTCTTGGGTTCAATGCGGCGCTTCTTTGCCGACCTGCAGGAGTGGGAGTGGATCCCCCGACGGTTCGATCCGTTTCGGGCCTTTGCGACGCCGCGCTCGATCATGGCATTGATCGGACCGGCACCGCGGACCATCGCCGATGACCTCTGGGCGAAACTCCTCTGGGCTGGCCTGAATCTAACGATCGCCGATCTTCCTGGTCACGGCAGTGCTCCGAAGGGACATAGCAATGCCACAGGCGCCATGCTTCGCAACGGAGGCTACTATCCGCTCGAGATGCTACAGGCGTTGAGCATCGTATGGCTCTTTGCAGGACTGCGTAGCGACGAGATTGTCCGGTTACGTGTAGGCTGCGTGCGCAAGGAACCATCGATAGGACAACAAGCAACGCAGTGCTGGATGCTTGACGTTCCGGTTCACAAGACCGGGACGGCATTTATCAAACCAATCGACGCAATCGTCGGCGAGGCGCTTACGACCTGGGAGCACCTACGCCCCACGCAACCGGCTGCGCTCGATATCAAGACTGGCGAGCGGGTTGATTTCCTCTTCTCGTACCGCGCACGAGCAATTCCACGCGCGTACCTGAACCCCGCCCGGCCTATGCGCATTGCGCCTGATAATCGACGCCGATCCCGCGGCTCCTTGATCCCGCGCCGAAGCCCCCACCTTTCTGGGTCCCCAGCTTTGATGCAAGGCGCCGACGGGTCGGCACTCGGCCGGCCTCGTTTGCAAACCCGTCTGATTCACTCGAGAT
>NZ_FCOG02000364.1 GCF_001544975.2 Caballeronia arationis
GACCCCGGCGTCCCGGTCGCGGCGCCCAAGCGCGTGACGCGCGGCGGCTCGTTCCTCTGTAACGAGGACTATTGCCTGAGCTACCGCCCGAGCGCGCGGCGCGGCACCGATCCGTACAACAGCATGTCGCATCTCGGCTTTCGGCTCGTGATGGACAAGGACACCTGGGAGCATTCGAACGAGCGGCGCCAGGCCGCTAGCGCTGATGCACAACCTCGCTCTTGATCGTTCGAGAAGGAGCCGGAACCCCTTCGACGTTCCGATCGACGTAGATTGCAACACTAGAGGGAGAAGTAAATTGAAGAACTCGCCGAAGATCTGGCCGATGGTTTGCGCGTTGACGCTCTCCCTTATCGGCTGTGCCGCGGGCGGCACGCCGGAAGGCGCTGCGCATTTGAGCGCATCGGAATGCCGGGATCTCGCCGCTAACAGAAACAACGCGCCCGTCACGCCCGAGCGCAACAGAAGTGAGCTGGCGGCGCTGGAGAAGGCGGGATACAACCCATTCCAGGCCTTTGATCCGAACTATCCAGAAGATCTGCAGGCGGCGCAGCGTCAGGTCGATCATTGGTATCACACGGATTGCCATTAGGGACCACACAATTGGGGCGCACAATGGCACGTCAGTTCGCCGCCTTAGTCGCGGTTGGCCTTGTGGGCCAATCAGCGACGTGCGAGACGGCGACGCGCGTGTGTTACGTCTGCGGCCCATCCCTGCACTGCACTTGAGGCCCGGTCTATGGCACTGAGGTGCCCATGTCGGTGACGCGGCTACGCATCCTGTACTGGCGCTCGCACATCGTTAGCGGTGAATATTAGCGCTCGCAGTTGGCGAATGCGCCGCCATCTGGTTGTTGAGCGCCTTTCTTTGCGATTATTGTGCTATGTACCAGCGACTAAACGGTGCCTACAGAGTAACCTGACGTCCTCTCAATTGTGCGCTACCGCGCTTCACGCGCGACTCAATCGCGCCAGACATCTGCCGCGCGCAGCCGCCGGCACCGGCACCGGCACCGGCACCGGCACCCGCGGAACGATACAACTAACTCGGCCATCATCCCGACGGCTATCTTACCTACCCCTTCAACTTACCTCGTCCGATATTTCGCAGGTCAGACCTCGCTGTGCGCCTGTCGCCGCCGCGGCAAATCGAGCTTGTTGTAACTGGCCGGTGACTTGCCCGTCCTTGCATGTCCGTTCGCGAGGCAGACGAGTCACTGCAATGCCAGTGGTGGCTGCCCGGCGAGGGACCGCTTATGGCCGCGTGCAGCCCGATGCGCTTGGCATACGTCGGCCGCAATATTCCTTGAACACCGTCGGCGGCCGTGCGTCGAAGTCCGCATCTCAAGGGCGAAGTGACGACTTTATTTTGCGTCAGGCAAACCCATGCTGAGTAAGGCTCGCCCCGCTATCGGGCGCTCCGAAGTCCCGAGTTGACGAATTTATAGTCGCAATGTTGAATGATATGAACGTCCCCCACCCATCGGTACGTTCCGCGTCAGCGATACCCCGGTGGACGGCGATCGCTACCGAATTTGGAAATCGGTGATCATATTGACCTACTCAGCCGAATTAACAGGATCTGTCATGACGCATACGATCGTGGGTGTGGACATCGCAAAAAACGTAATGCAGGTTCACTGGGTCGACCCCGAAACGGGCGAGATCGTGAACAAGCCTGTCAAGCGAGCGGCGTTTCTCGAATACTTCGCCAATCGTCAGCCCTGTCTCATCGGTATGGAGTCTTGCAGCGGGTCTCAACACTGGGCACGGCGATTGATCGAGATGGGCCACCTGGTGAAGCTGATGCCGGCGAAATTCGTCAAGGCATTCAACATCCGCAACAAAAACGACGCTGCAGACGCGCGAGCAATCTGGATGGCGACGCAGATGAGCAGCAAGGCAGTCGCCGTGAAGACCGAAGCTCAGCAGGCGGTTCTCGCCCTACATCGTATGCGCCAGCAACTGGTGAAGTTTCGCACAATGCAGATCAACAGCCTGCGTGGGTTACTGACCGAATATGGTGAGGTGATGGGTGTCGGCCGTGCTGCATTGAACAGGGCAGTCGCAGGAGTTCTGGAAAGATTGTCAGGACGCCTGCCCACGATACTGATCGATGCGTTGCGCGAGCAATGGAAGGGCCTGGAGGACATGGATCAGCAGATCGGCCAGATCGAACGTCGGTTGCAAGGTAAGCGTCAGCGTAACCCGTCACAAGATGGTGCGCGACGAGCTTTTCTGCGTCAGATCGGGACGAGACGATGTAGG
>NZ_FCOG02000428.1 GCF_001544975.2 Caballeronia arationis
CAATCGGAAACAGGCGTTGGCCGCACGCGCGGCGTAACGCCAAACTCGCCGGTCTCCGACAAACCCGGGGCGCTTCACAGTGTCTGGGTGCTGAGCGAGGCTCCCAGCAGAACCACGGCAATTTCTAGCAAGGTCTTGGAGCTAAAATTGATTCCGGCCTGCCAGTAAGCGGCTGGCTTCCAGAGACTTCGCACAGCCGTTCCGATGAGAATGGCGAGGACCAGGGCTTCCAGCCAGGCGCGCCCGAACAACCACTCCTCAGCCAGTTGCAACCCGAAAGCGACCAGAGTGACGGCAATGCACAGGGCAACGCCTGGCGCATGGGTTCGCACCCAAGCCAGCGTGCTGGAATCGATCGGGCGCCTTCCAGTTAAAGCATGGGGTCCGAGGGGGGTAGACATCGCGTTCTCGCTATTTCAGTGACCAGAAAGAGGAGGAATTATCGCGACGGCTGCTTCTATATTCCAACGCAGAATATAGAACGAATTGATCGGTTATATAGAACGATGCTCAGGCGGCGCCGCCGTTGGGTGAAATGATCTGACCCACGAGATAGTGATGGCCGGACGCAACGTAGACCGGAGGGCGTTGTCAGGTTGATGAGCTCGGGGCAAACCGATAGCAGGCGAGCGACACCGGGCTCAAGCGCAGAACACGCTTAAAAACGCGTTTGGCGGCGCCCTTGTCGCGCTGCTCTTGCAGCAGGATACCCAGCTCAGCACCTTGCTTGTCGCAGCACATATGGCTCCGCGTACCGCGGCGAACATCTCGGACGATGCCACGTGCTGCCCGGCTTGCGGCGCGCAGCTTTCGCACGGTTAGCATAGCTGCCCCAAACCTGTCGCATCAGCGCGCCGGATCGTCTCGTAGGTCACGATCGCGCCTCGCTCGAACAGCAACTCCTCGATCTCGCGGGAACTCAACCGGAAGCGATAGTACCAGCACACAGCGCAACTGATGACGCTGACAGCGAATCGGTGACCGTGATAACGATCTCAAACCTTTCGTCACACCATATCACGCGACCATTCTGAGATTGACCCGCGAAAACGGACACCTATCCTTTGGATCCTTTGGATAAGGAGGTGCCAAAATGGGCAAGCATCGAGCACCGTACCCGGCGGAGTTCCGGGCTCGCATAGTCGATTTGGTGAAAGCGGGGCGAACGCCTGAGGAACTGGCGCAGGAGTTCGAGCCTAGCGTGCAAACAATAGTCAACTGGGTGGCGCAGGCTGACATTGATGCCGGGGTACGTCACGACGGTTTGACCACGGCTGAACGTTCAGAACTCACACGTCTGCGCCGCGAAAATCGGCAGTTGAAGATGGAGCGCGACATACTCTCTCACGCGGCGACCTGGTTCGCCCGCGAGACAGGAGAGTTATGGTCGGAACTGGTGTTCGGGTGAGGCAGGGATTTGAAGGCGGTGGCGGTTTAGCTGAGAATGTTGCTTGT
>NZ_FCOG02000381.1 GCF_001544975.2 Caballeronia arationis
GGCAGAGGGATTTTTGGTTAGCGATTGCGGCTACGAACCTGTGAGCGAGTGCTTATAAGTCACACCGCAATCGGTAACTAAAAATCCGTTTGTGCTGAACCGCTCCGCAGGCGGTCGCATTTATGGGCGTTGAATGGCCGCAGAGATCATTCAATGCGTGCCGCCCGCGTTGGCCGGGCACCGGGCAACGATGAAGCGGAGTCGACGGTTACGCGACGGTGGTGCGAACGGTGGTCCTGGCGAGATGAATGACGTAGATTCCGGGTCGTGGGCATACGGCAAGGCTCGATGACGCAAACCCGGGCCCGTCGCCACGAGGAATGAATGGAGACCTGATTGGTAGTCGCGCCAAAGCGGATCAGTGACCATGGTGAATGTGTGGCGGTGCACGCGGCAGTGCGCCGGGCAGAAAGGTTTCAATGCACACCATGTGGCCGTTGCCGCAGACCGGGCAATCGCGCAGGGACCTGCCAGTGAGTCGCTGGTAACGGTCGCGGTAGTCTTCCATCGGGTCGGGTATGGCGTCCGCGGGAGGCACGACGCCGAGCAGCCGGCGGCAGGTGGCGAGCCTGGCGGTCCGGTGGCGATTGGCGAGCCACCCGTAACTGCGAATGCGCTTGAAGCCGTCGGGCGGCACATGCAGCAGGAAGCGGCGGATGAATTCGTCGGCCTCAAGCGTCATGGTCTTGGTTGCGGCGGGGTGTTTATAGTCTTTCCACCGGAAGGTGACGTGGCCGTCGTCGAAGCTGACCAAGCGGTGGTTCGAGATGGCCACGCGGTGGGTATAGCGGCCCAGATAGTTGAGCACGTGCCGGGCGTCGCCGAAGGGAGGCTTCGCATAGACTACCCACTCGGCCTGGGCGGCCGGTGCGAGAAAGGCGGCAAACGCCCGAATGTCGGCGAGCGGCTCAAGCTGGCCGTAGAAACGCAATGCACCGGTGTCGAAGGCATGGCGCAGCTCTGCGAGAAAGAGACGCCGGAACAGCCGTGAGAGGACCCGCACGGGCAGGAAGAAACCGGGGCGACAGGCGATCCAGTGTTCCCCGTCCGGGGCGATGCCGCCGCCCGGGACCACGCAGTGGACGTGCGGATGGTGTTGCAGATTCTGCCCCCAGGTATGCAGGACCGTGATGAAGCCGATTTCGGCGCCCAGGTGTTTCGGATCGGCGGCGATCGTGCGCAGGGTTTCGGCGCTGGTGCGGAACAGGATGTCGTAGAGCACGCGTTTGTTCTGCCAGGCGAGCGCCGCGATGGGCTCGGGCAGCGTGAAGACGACGTGGAAATACTCGACCCCGGGCAGCAGCTCGGCCTGCCGGTGTTCGAGCCATTGCGCGCGGGCGAGCGACTGGCACTTCGGGCAGGCGCGATGCCGGCACGAGTTGTAGGTGATGCGCTGGTGACCGCAGGCGTCGCACTGTTCGACATGCCCGCCGAGGGCCGCGGTGCGGCACAGTTCGATCGCGCTCATGGCTCGCCGCTGGGCACGGCTGAGCCCGTCGGCGTGGCTCTGCCGGTACTGCGGCCCGCAGCGGCGGAAGATGTCCGCCACCTCGAGTGCTGCACGCATGACGGTGTTCAGAAATACTCGGGCGGACTGGGTGGAGGCTGCAGCGGCTCGAGGTGCGGCAGCAGATCAAAGGGGCTGGAGGTTGCACAGATGGTGCTGGTTGCCACTTTCAAGTACTTGGCCGTGGTCGAAAGGCTGCGATGACCCATCAGCAGCTGGATCCTGCGCACGTCGGTGCCGGCCTCGAGCAGATGAGTGGCGAAGGCGTGCCTCAGCGAATGCGGCGTGATGGGTTTCTGGATACCGCTGCGCTGGCGCGCGATCCGGCAAGCCAGCGCTACTGCGGACCGGGTGATAGGGTGCCCGGGGATGTCGCCCGGAAATAGCCACTCCCTGGGGTGAGCGTCGTGCCAGTAC
>NZ_FCOG02000190.1 GCF_001544975.2 Caballeronia arationis
ACCGACAGCACACCGGCTCAGCAACCGCTGGCCGCCTGATCATGCCGAATCCGAAACACCAGATTTGACAGTAACTCCCGCGAGATGCGCAGCGTTTTCATGATCTTCCGCGAGACGTGCAACGTTGTGTTCGAGCGCGTAGAGGCACGCAGCGGCGAGCAGCCCGGACTGGCGCATGCCGCCGCCCAGTCCTAGCGCCAGCGATGAGCGCTGCATTCATGATGCTCTCATTAGTCGTTGGTCGAGAAACCTGCCAACTAAGGAGAGTTTCTCCCATGAAGGTTGACCAAAAAGCGACAGAAAGATTACGGAAATGAAATGCGAGGTGGCTGGGGTGCCGCGAACAACGGAAGCTTGCACGTCGGCTATGCCTGTGGCCTCGGTCCCGAATGGCCTCGTTGTGCCTGATTCCTGAGTGCTTGCGATGGAGCGCGGCACTGAACTTCCGTCCGCCAGGGTGCATGGCGGTAGTTCAGTATTATCATAGTCGAAGCCTGACACCTATCATTCGGGACGGCGGCGTCGTGAAAAAATAGCACTATTCGGTGCCGGACGGCAATCCGGGCAACCTGGGGTGCTATGTAGTTCCTGTCGCTCAATATCGAAGTCCGCGTTGAACGCCTCTCTGTGCGTAATGCTGCCGCTACGACGGCCCCCCGATAGCCTCCGGATCGGGTAGGTATGCACGTCTTCGATCACTCGGTTTTCATTTCAAGACGGCCACACACGCATAGCTCCGCAGTTCGGGCCTAACGTACCGTTAATCGTTGGAAAAGCCATGCGTGTTGAACATGACTATCGCTTCGTGACTGAGAGCATCGTTGCGCGGGGCTCACGCCAGGGCAACAGATGACGAAAGCGTAATCATAGGGTAAGCGTGGGACAAGGTGCGATTGGCAACAATGGGCACTGTAGTCCGAGCGACTACCCGCTGCGGGAGGAATACACAAGGTACGCCTTTCCGGAGTGAGTTTCAACGCCCCAGGAGCGAATCATGAAACTGCTTTCGGCCTTCGTCCTCGCAGCCCTTAGTCTGCTGTTTGGCGCCAGCGTCTATGCGCAAAGTTCAGCGCCCGGCCTCACGCGCGCCGAAGTGCGTGCACAACTCATCCAGGCTGAGAAAGAAGGCCTTTTGCCCTGGTCTCGCGGCGATTACCCGCCGAGCGAGCGGACTGTCGAGCGGAACCGCGAACTCTATGCGATCCGGCATCCAGGTAGCGCGAGCACTTCTTCTTCCTCGATGACAGCGCCGCCTTCACCCGACGGCTCAGTCGCGCACTGATCAGCAGCAGGTGCGCGTGCGCCCCGCCTACCCCATCGTCTTATTGCAGCCGGAACACGAATAAAATGCTTCATGCTCTTGGCTGCGGCCCTGGGCGCGATCGCCGTTATCGCCTTCGCTCGGGAAGACGGGCGTGGCGAGCCCATCGTTATTCCAATCGACATCGAATATGGATTGATCCCGTGAATGAATCCATTTCTACAGCAAGGCGGCTCGGCAGCTCGGGAAGTTTGCGCCCAATTCATATTGCAGTTCGATACTTCGAACACTCGCTGATACGCTGCGAAAGAGAACGCCACGCTCGGCATCTTCGCCCTGTCGCGGTTCCGATATTTCTGACCCGTCTTCGAGAAGCTGCAAACTGGGAGGCCGCGTACTATCAAATGCACATGTTCGCCGAAGCATGCGCACGTGCAGGCTCGGACGAGATCGGAACCATCATGCCGCATCTCCTCGGCTCGGAATTTTCCGCCCCGCAAGGCCGGGTGCGGATCGATCCAGTCAATCATCACATGGCGCTCTACCCGCGTATCGGCCGCGCCAACGCGGACGGCCAGTTTACCATTCTGCGCGAATCGAAATTCGCCGTCGGCCCCGATCCGTACATGACGCGTCAGACGCTCGGGGACTGGGTGACGAAGCTGAGCACCCGGGACTACTGACGTGAGCGCGCGAACGGACAGAGGCCAGCGAAGCCTGACGAGCTCGATCCTCGAACGCAATGCTCGCGTCGTCGTTTTCCATCCGGATGACGATGACGGGCAGACGCTCACGAACCATTTGCGGCGCATCGGCTTTCAGGTGGAACGATACTGGCCGCCGACCGACACGCTGCCGGACAGGACGGACCTGGTGTTTCGCGCGTTGCTGCCGGAAGAACGCGCGCCGAAGAGCGAGTGGTTCGGACCCGATGCGCCGCCCGTCATCTGCGTGGTGAGCTACGAGAATCCGACCTTCATCGATCAGGCCATCAAGATGGGTTCGGACGGCATCGTCACGACGCCGATCCGCGCATCGGGGCTGCTATCCAGCGTGGTGATGGCGCTGTATCACGCGAACGCGCGCGTCAGCATTCGCAGCGCATCGCCAAGCTCGAGCAGAAGCTGCTCGACAGCCGGCATCTGCAGGAAGCGAAGGACATTCTGATGACCATGCACCGCGTGAGCGAACGCGAGGCGTACGACATGCTCCGCGCGCAGGCGATGGAGAAGCGCGTGACCATCGACGATATCTGCCACTCGGTCATTCAGGCGGGTGAAGTGCTGCAGATCGCGCGCGGCATGGCATCGGAGGAGGGGCGCGAGAAGGAGTGAGCGCGCCGTCGAACGGGATTCATCGATACGCATAGGAGCGACCAGCATGGACCTGCAACTGAAGGGCTTGAAGGCGATCGTGACCGGCGGCACCAGGGCATCGGCCTCGCGATCGCGCGAACGCTTGTCGCGGAAGGCGCGGATGTCGCCATTTGCGCGCGCGACGCAGCCGGCGTCGCGTCGACGGCAAGCGCGCTGGCGGAAATCAGCGTCGCGCGCGCGTCTGGCGCGGCCGTCGACGTGTCGGATGGCGAGGCGCTGAAGGCGTGGGTCGCGGGCGTTGGCGCGGAGTGGCGCGGACTCGACATCGTCGTGGCCAACGTCAGCGCGCTGGCGATCGGCAACGACATCGAATCGTGGCGCAAGGAGTTCAATACGGATCTGCTCGGCACGGTCAATCTCGTCGATGCCGCGATGCCGTTCCTGACGGCAAGCAAGGCCGCGCTCGTGCATTCCATGCAGGGGCTCGCGAATCAACTGGCATCGAAGAGCATTCGCGCGAATACGGTGTCGCCCGGCAACGTGTATTTCGAAGTCGGCGTGTGGGCTTCACCGCATGGCCACCTCGCTGGAACACGCGGGCCCAGTGATGCGCACCTGACAGGCTTCCATGCCGATCAGGCACGGCGGCAATTGCCCGATCAACGCCACGAGTTGATCACGGGTGACCTTCGGCTTGACCAGTCCCGCCTTGCACGTTTCGTCCACACCATGGATGGCATACACATCTTGGCAAGATCGATTCTGACGATGACAATGGATACGGACTTTCCCTCCTGCTGGCATTGATGAAGGCTCGACACTCCATCATGGGCCTGATACCGATGCGCGGCTTCCGCCGCAGCCTCGGGACGTGGAAGTCCCTCTCATTAGATTACTCCAAGGCGGACGACACGCGCATTGGGCTCAGGGCCGACCGATCTCATACATTCCGGTCACTTCGCAAACCGATTGCGAAAACTTAGTCGATAGTCGTTCGGCGATACCCCCAACCGTCGCATGAAGACGAGGCGCATGCGGTCCGCGGTGCCGAAACCGCATTCGTACGCGACGGTTTTCAAAGGTCTGTCGCTACTTTCCAGTGCGCTGCGGGCCGCGTCCACGCGCGCGCGTTCGACGAACTCACGCGGCGTCATCTGTGCGAGCTGCCCGAAGGCGCGCGCGAAGTGACGCTCGCTCATGCCCGCGACGAGCGCGAGTTGCGCAACCGAGAGTCGTTCCCCGATGTGCTCCATCACGTAAGGCTGAACTTTGGCGACGGGCGAGGATTCGTCGGCCGGTACGCTCAAATAAGGACTGAACTGCGATTGTCCGCCCCGCCGTTGGGCAAAAACGACAAGGCGCTTCGCCACCGCGAGTGCGACATGCGGGCCATGATCCTCTGCGACAAGCGCAAGCGCGACATCGATGCCTGCGGTCACGCCCGCCGAGGTCACAAGATTGCCGTCGCGCATGTAGATGCGATCCAAGTCGACGCGTGCAAGTGGAAAGCGCTCGGCCAGGCGCTTCGCGTTCTGCCAATGCGTGGTGACGTCGCGTCCATTGAGCAAGCCGGCGTTGCCCAGAGCGAATGCGCCCGTGCAGATGGAGCCATAGCGATAGCAGCGAGACGCGACGTCGACAAGCCAGGCGCACAAATGCGGATCAGGTTCATCAAACGGAAGGTTCGGGCCACCCGCGACGAGCGCAATGTCGTAGCACGCCCTGGCTTCGGGGAAGGAAAGGTCTGCGACGAGCCGCGTGCCGTTCGATGTCCGTACGGTGCATTCTTCGGGACCTACGAGCGTGATCTCGTAGCCGCTCGTCGCGGAAACGAAACCGTTCGCTTCCGCGAACACATCGAGAGGGCCGGCTACGTCGAGCGCTTGAACGCCGGGAAAGACTGCGATTGCGACTGTACGCATCAGACCGATACCCGTGATGATGGAGCGCATATGGCAGAGGACGGCGTGCGCTTGGCAGAATTCAACGCATCGTTTCGGTTGTGACCTATCCGCCTTTTGCCCAGACTTACATCTATCGCAATGCCCATCTCTCTTGCCATGGAGGCGACCGCAATGAACCCGCAACGTGAAGCCGCGATAGAAGCGCAACGCTCGGCCGAAGCCCAAGAACATCAGGACTGGCTGCTCGATGAGGCGCTCGCCGAAACCTTTCCGGCGAGCGATCCGATCTCGCCCAGTCGCATTATCTGAAACCCGGTCGCCGCGCCGAGCAATTCTAGCAACGCAGGCGCATCCGTGTCCTCAACGCGGCGCAGGATGAAGACGCCGCGCAAGCCAACTCAACCGAGCCAAATTCATGAGCCAAATCATCGCAGGCGTCAAGATTCCCGACAGTCAAATGGCGCGCGAAGCCACGCAACTCGTTCGCGATACCGAGTCCGATCTGCTTTATCACCATTCGCGCCGCGTCTTTCTGTTCGGTGCGCTCGCCGGCGAGCGCAAGCAACTGACATTCGATCCGGAGTTGCTTTATATCGGTGCAATGTTCCATGACATGGGCCTCACCGAAGCGTACAGCAGCGCGCATGACCGCTTCGAAGTAGACGGCGCGAACGCCGCGCAGAATTTTCTCCGGCAGCATGGCATCCGCGACAGCGAAATCGAGCTTGTGTGGGACGCCATTGCGCTGCATACGACGCCTGGTATTCCGCAGTACAAAAAGCCGGTGGTCGCGCTTGTCACGGCAGGCGTCGAAATGGACGTACTCGGCTTGGCTTATGACGAGTTCAGCGCTGACGAGCGGCGACTGGTGGTCGCGGCGCATCCGCGCGAGCCGAACTTCAAGGAAGGCATCATCGACGCGTTCGCTCAAGGCACGATAAAGAAGCCCCAGTCCACCTTCGGCAACGTCAAGGCCGATGTGCTTGCGTTGAAGGACTCTAGCTACAAGCGCCTGAACTTTTGCAGCATCATACTTGGATCGGAATGGGGCGACCCAGAGCAGATTGGTGCGAATTGCCACAATCCGGTGCACTCGCACGGCTAGCGATCGCCGCGCTTTGGGAGATAGCGGTATGGAAGCTGTGCTCAACTGAAAGCGGAATTTTCAGCGCACTGCTTGCGCGGCATCGAGGAGCTGCTCTCGAGAAACTTGGTCGCGCGATTGAAGACTTGCATCGGCACGCGCAACGTTGCCAGGGCGGACGCGACGATTTGCGCGGAGCCATGTACCAACTTTCTGGTCGCGTACCTCGAACTGCCCGTATGCTGGGCGAGTCGAACGACCATACTCTAGCTGACCGGGCTGCTTGACGGCAGCAGCGAGAACCTGGGGACATGGCAGCGTCTGGTTGATCCGGAAGGCGAGGTCCACGACCATTGCGGGCCTGGATGACAGCGGTGAGGCGAACTTCGACGACAGGGGCTGAGTTGGGGCAATCGGTCGTCGCCGACGAAGGACAAGCTTCCGCGTACGCCCAACACCAGCTGCACGCCAGTATCCGACCCGACCGCTCGAACGTTTCAACCTATGGGAGTAGAGGCATGGTCGCGGTCAGATACGCCGATCTTTCTATGGCCTTCGACTTCGTTAGCGACGCGTCGCCGATGGAGCATAACGCGTATGTCTCGCTTGATACGGGCAAGATCTATTGGATATCCGATTTCGACGACTCGTCCGACGAAGATCATCCTGGCGACCTTGAAACGTCGGATCGCTACCTCGAGATACCGCATAAAAACGAGCTCGATCTGGGAAAAAGTGTCGCGTTGCGCTTTGTCGCGCAACAGTTGCCTGCGCGTTATGAACAGGTCGAAGGATTTTTCCGACGACAAGGGGCGTATGGCCGTTTCAAGGATCTGCTGGCCCGTGAGGGCGCACTCGAGAGCTGGTACTCGTTTGAAGCTGACTCCGTCGAAAGAGCGCTGAGGCAATGGTGTGCTGCTAACGGACTTGAAATTGGTTGAACCGCGGAAAGGTCATCACGAAAAACGGTCAGAGTGGCCACAGCGCAGGGCGGTTGGGAAGAAGGATCGGGACGCTGCCGAGAAAATCGAGGTCGGCCGGTTTGATAACAGTTAATAATCGCGGTAGCATGAATCTAGTACAGATTGGGGGCAGAAATATGATCAGCGCTGAGCTCGGGCAGCAGCTTGAAAGCTACGTTGCCGCTTTGGTTGAGCCGGGTGCTACGGCTCGAAAAGTGAAGTCCTGCGTGAAGGTGTTCGGCTCATTCAGGATCGAGAGGCACAGCTTGCCGCGCTGGACGCCAGCCTCGAGCACGCGATCGCGGATGCTGACGAGGGCCGCCGCAAGCCGGCGCAGGAAGTGTTTGGTCGGCTCAAGGCCAAATATCGGGCGATGTCGGAAGGGAATTGATGCTCGTCGACATCACGGATGACGCTAAATTTGATCTGGAAGAAATCGGCGACTTTATCGCGCGCAACGGTAGCCCGAAGCGCGCCGAGACGTTTGTGGAGAACTGGAACAAGCCTGCATGACGCTGGCCGACACGCCATTGCTTTTCCCGCTCATCCCGCGCTACAAGGAACGCGGAATTCGGCATCGGGTTCACGGCAACTATCAGATTTTCTACCGTGTCGTTGAGGCCGACGACCGCATCGATGTGCTGCGGATTCTCAATAGCAGGCGCGATTATCTCTCGATTCTTTTCCCATAACCTCGTACAACATTCCGTCAGGTGTCGCCCGGGCGCACTGTCGGGCATTGCTGCTCCGGCGAGGTGCTTCATTTGACATAAATAGTATTGTCGATGATAAATAGGACTACCGAGCAATAGACGAGGTCCTGTCGATCAGAGTTGCACAGTCACGGCGCTCCAGCGCCCTGATGCAGTTCGGCGCCTTTCATCAAGCGCTGTGCGATGTCGGCAGTTTGCAGGGTCCCGCGCTCAGTCGGTGAATGGGCCGCAAGATAACGGGCGACCGCAACGAGAACATGCCGCCCCTCGTCAGTATTGCCCCACGCGCCAAACTGCCGGACGCCGGCCTCGAGCATTTGATAGGCATGGAAGCCCGCATCCTCGCGCAGCGCCGCATGCGCGAGCGTGGCGATCAGCACTTCTGGCGGATGGCCGAGCGTAAGATGCCGCGCCACCAGTCTTGCTGCGAGATCGACCTGTCGCTGCCGGTCGAATGCGTCGAGCAGGGCAGCGCGAATGGCTTCCGCATCTACGGGAAGGTCGTCGAGCTGATCGTTGTCCTCGCCCGGAATGCGGGCCGGTGGGACGTTCAGATAACGCTCAAGGTAGAGCGCCATCGCTCCGTGCATGATGGCCCGCACGGCCGTAAGGTAACCGTCGATTCCCGCGGTCCCGATCCGCCTGAGCATTTGGTGGAGCGCGTTAGCATGGGTGAAGACATGATGCGCCGTCTCCCAGTCCGCGTGTTCGTTGGCATTGCCGAAGCGGGCCACACGCAGCGCCGCTGCATATGCGAGGGACTGTCCCAGGTCGGCAGGAGCGGCGCCCACGCGGATCGCCGCCTTCAGCGCATCGACGATCTTCGCCGGCTCGTCTCCAAGCAACTCCCGCGCGAGGGTCGAGTGAATTGACCAGGCTCGCACGCCCTGGCGGGCCGCGAAAAGCTTGGACATTTCGCCGGCTGATGCGTCACACAGCGCGACCAGATCGACGGGCTGGCGCCAGGCTGTCGATTCCTCGGCGCCACGGGCGGCCACCATCTGCGCGACGATGGTAGGCAGCACAGCGGACGCGTGCTCCCAGCGGATGAGATCGAGGCACTCAAACGCCTTGTTGATGAAGTCGAGCGAATGGCCGGTGTCGGCGAAAGTCCGCTCGGTTCCGGACGCTGCGCCCAGTGCTGAGCGCCACCGCAGGCCTCCATCCCTATCAGGCAAGGCTCGCGATTTGCGAAGTGTTCGAGAAAGGCGGCCAGTTTGGTCGGTTTGTTAACGACGTCGCCCGTTTCCGCATTCACGTAATGCACTTGGAACACGTTCTTTGCAATATCTACACCCACCGCCCTATAGTTCATCTCGGACGCTCCGGTCGTCTGTGACGAACTGCATGATCTTCCATTCTGTCACTTTGATGCTGTCAGCCCTGGAGGGGGTTCGCCTTCCTTCAATGCTCGACCGTTCATGGTTGGGAGGCGTTCATTTCATTCATTCACGTGCGCCCACCCGAAATCGAAGACCGCCTGCTGCCGGGCCACTGGGAAGCCGACTTCATCAAAGGCGCCGGCAATCAATCCTCCGTTGGCGTTCTGGTCGAACGGACCAGCCGCCTGGTGTTGCTCG
>NZ_FCOG02000365.1 GCF_001544975.2 Caballeronia arationis
CCGTACCCATCGACGGCTGCACGCCGGCTTCGCGCCAGCGTCGCCCGAAAGCAATGGATGTATATTGGGACCCTTGGTCGGAATGCAAAATCACCCCTTCATGACTTCGTTGCTGCAGAGCCATGTTCAGTGCGCGCAACATGAGGTCGGTATAGAGATGATTCGACATTGCCCAACCGACGATGCGCCGGCTGAACACGTCAAGCACCACGGCCAGATATAAGAACCCTTCGCCACTGGGGATATAGGTGGCATCTGCCACTCACAGTATGTTCGGGCCTTTCGCACTGAAGTGCCGGCGTACCAGGTCCGGCGCACGCCGTGTTCCCCCACGTTGTCGCGTAGTGCGTGGCCATCGCCGTCGGCTTGCCCCGCATAGGCCCGCGATGCGCATCAGGCGAGCTACCCGCTTGCGTCCCACGTGCACGCCTTCGCGCGCGAGTTGCGCATGGGGTGTTCGACCGGCCTTCACCAGATCAACGATGCGAGCCCGGAACTCTGCCGGGTACGGCGCTCGATGCTTGCCCATTTTGCCACCTCCTTATCCAAAGGATAGGTGTCCGTTTTCGCGGGTCAACTTCAGATATGGGGAACGGCGGGCTTCGCGGATCGTCGCACTTTCATTTGAGCGGCTTCGGGATCTTGGTGTGTTCGCGGATATAGCGCATCAGCCTGCGATCCAAGTTCTTCACCGTGGTGAAGATGCGGCGGGCAATCACATCGCACTGGATGCGCGAGAGCCAATTCTCGACCTGATTCAGCCAGGTAATACAACACCAATACCGGGCGGATAGATAAGCATGAAGTTCGCAGAGATGCGATTGCGGACTTGATCAATTCCCGGCAGAACTGCCCTCCTTGGTGTAATGGGCAGTCGACCGCAATATTGGCTTGCGCGTCGTAGGCAACGAGGCCACCGAAGAAGCGCGGGAGGAGGCTCATACCGTACATCACGAGGCTAGCGATAACTTGATTCGCGTAGAAAGCCGGCGTTTGCTGTCCCAGGTGGATATAACCATCGACCTCGCCGAGTCCACCCCTGCCATAAGGTCACTAATGCGGTGGGCGTTGGCCAGTGCCCAAAGCGGAGTATGAAAGCCCAGCGAGCGCACGCCGGCCGCCAACGTACGGGCAGCTTCGACTTGTTCTCCGTCAACCTTGACGATATATGCGCCAACATCGGCAAGACGACTCGGCTTTCATCAAACCGTCATTTGCGCGCGTTTGTGTGGTCCTGCCCCACCGAATCGCCGTGGGACAGCAACGCGAGCACCATGGCCGCGCCCGCAGCGACCAGCACGGCGCGCCACGGATGCCGCCGCACCGCATCGCTTGCATGCGACGCCTTGCGGCGCGCGCCGAGCATCGCGAGCGCGGCGGCGCGGGTGGCAATCGATTCCGCCCGCTGGATCTTCCGCGACAACTCCAACGCCTGCGCCACGGCTGACATGTTCCTGCGCGCCTGCCCCGGCAGCTGCTGCGCGTCCTGCGCACGCGTGCCGATCGCTTGGCGCGCGCTGGCCGCGATCGGCGCATCGGCTCGTCTGCCCGCAGGCGTTCTCGACGCGGTCATACAGGCGGCCGAACCCGGCGCAGCGCGGCGCGTCGATGCGGCGAGTAGCAAGCCGATCTTCGCGCGACTGCCCGGCAGCACGTGACCATCCTGCTGACCCCAAGCGCCGCGCGGATCGCGCATCCGTGCGCGAGCCGCAGAGAACTCCGCGCCGAGCAGAAGCACCGCGGCGGAGAAATACAGCCACATGAGGAGCACCGCGAGCGAGCCAGCCGCACCGAATGCGCTCGCCGTGCCTGCATGAGTCAGATACAGCGCAAAGAGTTCTTTGCCCGCCGAGAAGAGCAGCGCGGCCACGATGCCGCCGACGAGCGCATCGCGCCATAGCACGGGCGCATCAGGAAGAAACTTGAGCAGCGCGCCGAATGCTGCGGAGAGAAACACGAGGCCGATCACCAGCTGAATGATCTCGCCGACGATCACCAAGGGCGAGTTTGCCCACGGTAACATTCCGACCGCCTGGATCGCGATCTCGAGTACGAGCGAGACGGTTAGCAGGAACGCTACACCGAGCACTAACGAGGCTCCGCCTCAGACCGACGAGTTGTACGGGTGACTGCGGAGCGCTGGCGGTGTAAGGTGGCTCCGGTCGAGCCGGCTGGGACGTGCCCAGCGATGTACGAGCTCGAAGCTCAATGGGTCCGAAGACCCGTGGACGACCGGAGCCAATCATGACGTTATCACAGAGTGTGTG
>NZ_FCOG02000388.1 GCF_001544975.2 Caballeronia arationis
GTGCCTTCAGGCCCTGAGGTGGTCCGTCAAGGTTTTTCAGCGGGAAGTTGCGCTTCTGCTTCCGGTTCGAGACGCACGAGCGCACGAGCACATAAACCGATTGATCTGCCCTCTGTTATCGAGGGCAGATGCGGCTCATATGCCCTCCCTTGTGGCATAGGGTATCGCTCGCCGCTCGTTTATGAGACGGAGTATGTCGAGCGGAACGCCATGCGGGCGCCTGGCCGGTTGCCCACCGCCGGCCAGCGGCATGGTCGTAGACAGGCGACTCGCCGGCCGGCCGTGGACAACTGGCACCATCGAGTCCAACGGAGGCAATCCACCGATCCGGAATCCAGCTGCGTAACCACCACCGAGACTGGTTACCCCGGAAGTTCGAGGTGCCTGAGCAGTGGCGAACCGCGTTTCCTCAAAGCGTTAAGGTAGGTGGTCTCGTCGTACGGCGTTCTGGTTTGCCAGCATCGGTACAGGATGCGGATCCACTTGAACGCCAATGCCCTGACGGCAGCCTGGTGCGTACTCCCCTTCGATCGTTGTTGCCGATAGTAAGCGCCGGCCCAGAACGATTTGTTGATGGTCTGGGCGGCCCATTCGACGAACGTCTGGCGCAGGAACTTCGGGCATTGCCAGCGCCAGTGCACCCAGCTCTTCTTGCCGCTACGTTCGGTCACGGGGGCAATGCCAGCGTACTTCTGCAGTTCATCAGCCCCGTGGAAGCGGTCGCGCTGCTCGCCAAAGGCCGCGAGCAGGCGCGGCGCCATTTGGGGGCCGGCGCCCGGCAGGCGGTCAAACAGGGCGAAGTCAGGTTGCGCCCGCGCGAGCGCCGCGATCTCCCTATCGAACACATCGATCGCCGAGAGCACGGTGCGCAGCTGCGCCACCAGCGCCAGCACGTGCAATCGGCAGGCCGTGATGATGCCAGGGTCTTCGGTGAGGGGCGTAGCGGCGCGGATCGATTCCAGACGTACCGCGATCAGCCTGATACGGCACTTGTGGGCATGGAAGAACGCTTCAAGGGTCGTCCTGCGGGCGCGCCTGACCGTCAAGAGCGTCGGCCAGTGGGTGAGGAAGTCGCAGAAGAGCACCGTATCTCTCTGCTCGAACCACTCCAGAGCCTGCGGGTAATACTGCTTGAGCGTGTCACATAAGCGGTTGGTGAATCGGGTCTTGTCGCCGACCAGTTCGCGACGTTGCTCGACCAGGCTGAACAGCGAACGCATGGCGACGCTCTGTGGTCTGAGCGGAGCAAACCGCTCGGGATGGCGCAGCAGGAGTTCGAGTGCCAACTCTGCATCGGTGGGATCGTCCTTGGCGCGGCTTGGTTTGAACGCCTCGCGATATTTGGCGAGTGTCGACGGGTTAATCGGAAAGAGCACGAAGAAGTCGTACTTCTGCAGTGCAGCGACGATCGGTCCCCTGGCCAGTTCAAGGGCAACCGCGATAGGGCCACCAAAGCGCTGGTATAAAGACTTTGCCCATTCGTCAATGCGCGCGACTTGATGAGGGATGCAGTCGAACTCGCGCCTGGCGTTGCCGGTGGCCTGCAGGCAGATGTCATGCTTCGTGTCTGCCCAATCGATGCCAACATAAGCGGTGAACTGCTGATTCGATAGAGGTGCCATGTGAACCTCCGCAAGTGGTAAATTGCCTTGCAGGGACATGCATACTTGCGTTCAGCGAAGGCAATATAGCGAGCCGGTGTCACGGCGAACCCTGAGTATTCGTTATCGAGCGCAAGCGCACCCATAGACTCGAAACTAAAGGCACAAACGTCAGACGTTGGGGCAAATTATTCGTAGTCCACGGGTGCATGTCCCGCTTTCGCTGGCAGTACCTGCCAGCTGTGACCAGTATCACGGAAGGCGGGACGGACTATCTATATTAGG
>NZ_FCOG02000368.1 GCF_001544975.2 Caballeronia arationis
GGCAAATTGAACAAGAAGCGGCTGCGCGAACAGTTCGCGTGATCGCACAAACGGAAAGCACCATCATGAGCATTATTGGATACAGCATGGCGACGATCGACGAGTTCGTCGGTCAGGAACTGGGCCTGTCGGACTGGGTCGTCGTCGACCAGGCGCGCATCGACGCCTTCGCTCAATGCACGGGCGACACGCAGTGGATTCACTTGAACGAAGAACGCGCGAAACGCGAGAGCCCTTTCGGCGGAACCATCGCGCACGGCTATCTGACACTTTCGTTGCTGGCGACGCTCGCGATCGAAGTAGGCCTCATTCCGTCGGATGCTTCAGCCGGCTTGAACTACGGGCTCGACAAGGTGCGCTTCATGACGCCGGTCAGAGCCGGCGCCCGGGTGCGAAGCCGCGTGGTGCTGGCTTCGGTCGAAAGGAAGGGCGGTGGCCGGATCGTCGTCAAGACGGACAACGAACTGCAGATCGAAGGCGAAGACAAGCCCGCGCTGATTGCGCAGACACTCGTGATGCTCGTCGCGTGACGGCCGGGCAGTCAGAGAAGGCAACAAACGAAGGAATGGAGATCGAAGTGGCAGCAAACATGAACAGCGAGAACGACGACATCACGGCTGGCGCGACCGACGGCATGCTCGGGCCCAACCCGTTCGTCGGGCTGCGCGCCATCGATATTTTCGCCGCCGTCCAGCAGATCGGCGCGCAGGCGATGCTACATCCCGCGCTCCTGCTCGATCAGACCGCGGCGCTCGCCCGCGATCTGACGTCGGTTGTGACCGGCAACGAAACATCCGTGCCGCAGCAAGGCGACAAACGCTTCGCCGATCCGGCATGGCGCGGTCAGTCGCTGTACCGCACCACGCTGCAGGGCTATCAGGCGTGGCGTAATGCACTCGCCGGCTTCGTCGAGCGCTCGGCACTCGATGACGCGAGCAAGGAACGCGCGCAGTTCGTGATGTCGCTCCTGACCGACGCACTCGCGCCGACCAACACGCTGGCGGGCAATCCCGCGGCGCTCAGGAAGTTCGTGGATTCGGGCGGAACGAGTCTCGCTGCGGGCCTGAGGAACATGCTGGCCGATACGCTGAACAACAAGGGCATGCCCACCCAGGTCGACAAGACGGCGTTCGACGTCGGCAGGAATCTCGGCACTTCGCCCGGTGCAGTCGTGTTTCGTAACGAGGTCCTCGAACTCATTCAGTACGCGCCAGCGACCCCGAACGTCTACGCTCGCGCGCAACTGATCGTGCCGCCGCAGATCAACAAGTTCTACATCTTCGATCTGGCTGCGAACAAGAGCATCGTCGAGTATCTGGTGAAGAACGAGTTTCAGGTGTTCGCCGTGAGCTGGCGCAATCCCACCGAGGAGCACCGCGACTGGGACATGGACACGTATGTCGCCGCGCTCATCGAAGCGATCCAGGCGGTGCGCGACATCACCGGCAACGCGGATGTCAACCTGCATGGCGCATGCTCCGGTGCGATGACGATCTCCGCGCTGCTCGGCCATCTGGCAAGCCGCGGTCAGAAGACAGTCAATGCGGCCACGCTGATGGTGGCGGTGCTGGACAATACCGCCCAGTCGCAGCTCGGGCTCTTTACCACGCCCGAGGCCGTAGAGATGGCCAAACAGAACAGCATGGCCAAGGGTGTGCTGGAAGGCGAGGAAATCGGTCGCGTTTTCGCCTGGATGAGACCCAACGATCTCGTCTGGAACTTCTGGGTCAACAACTATCTGCTCGGCAAGGCGCCGCCGGCCTTCGACATTCTCTACTGGAACAACGACACGACACGCCTTCCGGCGAAGCTGCACGGCCAGTTGCTCGACATCTTCAAGGACAACCTCTTCACCAAGCCCCGGGCACTGAACGTCCTTGGCACGCCGGTCGATTTGTCCGAGGTCACGTGCGACACGTACGTGATGGCTGGCATGACCGACCACATCACGCCCTGGCGAGGCGTCTACAACACGGCGCGCGCATTCGGCGGCAACACGCGTTACGTGCTGAGTTCGAGCGGGCATATCCAGAGCCTGATCAATCCGCCGGGCAATCCCAAAGCAAAGTTCTTCTGTAATGCAGACCTGCCCGAAGACGCCGACGCATGGCTCGCCGGGGCTCAACCTCATGCCGATTCGTGGTGGGACGACTGGCGCCAGTGGCTCGCCGAACGCTCGGGCGAACTGCGCGCCGC
>NZ_FCOG02000020.1 GCF_001544975.2 Caballeronia arationis
CGACGGGCGGCCGCGACGCGTCGAGCGTGACGCGCGACGTGCGCGCGAACGCCGCATGCTTCACGCCGGCGACGGCGGCGAGTTGCGCCTGCTGGCCCGGCGCGAGGCCGCCGGTGTCGCCGCTTGCTGCGACACGCACGTAGAGATCGGCGGCGAGCAGATGCGCGAGCCAGTCCTCGACCGAGATGCGAAAGCTCGACACCATGATCGCCATCGCGACGATCAGCGTGAAGCTCGACAGCACGCCGCCCATCGCGATCGATGCCTGTCCCGGCGCGTTGGCGAGGCGCGCGAGCGCGAGCGTCGCGACGGCGCCCGTCCGGCTTTCGGCGCGGCGCCGTCCGAGCGCGCGGAACACAAGCGCGGTGAGGCGCGGCATCAGCGCGATTCCGCCGAAGAGCAGGAGCGCGACGGCCGCATAGCCGGCGATGGGCGCATCGAAGACGGGCGGCGCCTGCGTCAGCACCGCGCCGGCCGCGAGGCAGACGAGCGCGGGCCACGGCGTCGCGAGCGGCGTGAGCGCGGCCTCTTCGCTGCCGGCTTTCAGCGCTGGCGCGGGGCGCGCGCGCGCCGCTTCGAGCGCGGGAATCAGCGTGCCGAAGAGCGCCACGCCGATCCCGAGCGCGAGAAACACGAGGCTCGCGACCGGTTCGAACTCGACGCGCGGCTCCACGCCCGGAAAATAGCCGCCGCCGAGATCGCTGCCGAAGAAGCGCAGCGCGAGCGCCGCGACCGCGTAACCCAGCGCGAGCCCGAGCACCGCGCCCGACACGCCGAGGATCGCGCCTTCGAGCATGATCTGCCGCACGAGCAGCGCACGCGTCATGCCGAGCACGCGCAGCATCGCGAACTGCGCGCGGCGTCGCACGACACCGGCGGCCTGCGTCGAGAACACGAGGAACGCCCCGGTGAAGAGCGCGACCAGCGCGAGCACGTTCATGTTGATGCGATACGCGCGCGAGAGCCGGTCGGTGCGGCTTTCGACGTCGCGCGTCTCGCCGACGACGAAGTCCGCGCCCAGTTCGTCCTGCAGCGCGCGCCGGAACGCTTCCCGGTCGACGCCGCGCGCGAGCTGCACATCGACGCGCGACAGCCGGCCGACCATCCCGAAGCGCCATTGCGCGGCGGCGATGTCCATCACCGCGATGCGCTGGCCGGGCCGCGCCCGCGCGATGCCGCCCGCGACGCGCAATCGCATGTCCGACGTGCCGCTGCGCAGCGCGACGTCCCCGCCGACGCCAGCGCCGAGCCACTGCTGCGCGGCGGGCGAGAGAAAGAGGGCGTCGTCGGCGAGGGCGTCGAACGGTGCCTGCGACGACGGCACGCCCGTCAGGTCCGGCGCGATGCGCTTCGCCTTGAACACGTCGATGCCGAGCACCTTGAGCGGCGCGTTCTGCTGCGGCACGGCGACATCGAGTTCAAGGACAGGACTCGCGATCGCCACGCCAGCACGCGTGGCGAGCCGCGCATAGAGGCTTTCGTCGAAGAATGGCTGCGCGCCGCGTATCTGCAGGTCCGCTTGTCCCGAGAGACTGCGCGCCGCAGCGGAGAACTCGTTGAACGCGGCACCGTTGATCAGTTGCACCGCGTAGCCGAGACCGACGCCGAGCGCGATCGTCGCAATGGCGACGAGCGCGCGTCCGCGATGACTGTGCCATTGCGCGGCAAGCAGCCAGCGAGTGAGCGTGCGGTGAGCGCGGGCGAGCGGCGCGGCGTGGCTGGTCGGCGCGCTCATGCGCGGCGCGGCTCGTGCGCGTGCATGTCCGTGAGCGCGGGCAGTGCGCGTGCATGCAGCGCGCCGTCGGCGAGGATCAGCACGCGGTCCGCGAATGCCGCCGCCGCTTCGGAATGCGTGACCATCATGGTCGCGGCGCCGGTCGCCTTCGTTTCGGCGACGAGCAGCGCGAGCACTTCGTGCGCGGTTTGCGGATCGAGGTTGCCGGTAGGTTCGTCGGCGAGAATCAGGCGCGGGCGGTGCACGAGCGCACGCGCAATCGCGACGCGCTGCAGCTCGCCGCCCGACAACTGGCGCGGCAGGTCTTCGCCGCGGCCTTCGAGTCCGACCGCCGCGAGCATGTCGAGCGCGGGCGCGGGCGACATGCCGTTCAGGAGCAGCGGCACCGCGACGTTCTGCGCGAGCGTCAGATGCGGCAGCACATGGAACGCCTGGAACACGAAGCCGAGTTTCTGCCGGCGCAGGCGCGTGGCGGCGTCGTCGTTCAGGCGCGAGATGGAGGCGCCGTCGATCAGCACTTCGCCGCTGTCGGCGCTGTCGAGCCCGGCGATCAGGTTGAGGAGCGTCGACTTGCCGACGCCCGAGTCGCCCATGATCGCGACGAACTCGCCCGCGCCGAGCGCGAAGTCGAGATTCGCGAGCACGACGCGCCCGCCGCCGTAGGCCTTGCAGACGGCGCGGCATTCGAGGGCGGGGGAAACGTCGAGGTCGGCAGGGCGCATGGTTCGGGTGTTCGGGACAGGCCGCGCGTGAGACTGGATGCGGTAGCCGCAATGAGGACGCGGGTGAGGGACGCAACCATTGTGCCCAAGCGCTGCGCGGGTGGGAAGCGCGCGGGCCGCCGCGCCCGCTGCGCTTGCCCGCTCCGGCGGCGCTCGCTATGCTCGGCCAGTGCCTGTCGCCGAAATCCGCGGCGGGCCGTCTTCCGACCATCAGGACGTGCAATGCCGCTTCGCCTTCCACCGCTTTCGTCGCTGCGATTTTTCGAGGCGGCCGGCCGTCACTGCAGTTTCAAGCTCGCCGCCGCCGAACTCTCCGTGACGCCGAGCGCGGTCAGCCACGGGATCGTCGGGCTGGAGCAGGCGCTCGGCGTCGAACTGTTCGTGCGCGAGCCGGGCCGGCTCGCGCTTACCCCCGCCGGCGCCGACTATCTCGTCTACGTGTCCGAGGCGTTTTCGCTGATCGCGATCGGCACCCAGCGGCTGCCCGACAAGCGCGCCCGCCGCCCGATCGCTGTGAGCTGCGCGCCGACGCTTGCCTCGCGCTGGCTCCTGCCGCGCCTCGCCGGATTCCGCGAGTGCTGGCCCGCCATCGACGTGACCGTCGATACTTCGCGCCGGCAAGTCGGCTTTCCCGTCGACGGTTTCGATTTCGCGATCCGTCTCTCTCGCGCGCCGGTCGCGGGCGAAGGCTGGGCGCGGCTTTTCGGCGAGCGGCATGTGCCCGTGTGCAGCGCCGCGTACCGCGAGCGACTGCTGGACGAACAGGGCCGCCCCGACCTGCGCCGCGCGACGCTGATCCACGTCGATACCGCGAGCGAGGACTGGCAGGCCTGGCTCGATGCGACAGGCATCGCGGGCGTCCCGACGACGGGCGGCCTGCGTTTCGACACGATCCAGCTTGCGTTCGAAGCGGCTGCGGCGGGACTCGGCGTGGTGCTCGGACGGCGGCCGCTGGTGGATCGCGAGATCGAATCGGGCGCGCTGGTCGAGGCCGGTGCGCCTTCGATCGATTCGCACGGCGCCTATTGGCTCGTGAGTTCGGAAGGCGTCGATCAGCGGCCCGACCTCGCCAGCTTCCGGAACTGGCTGCTGGAAGAAGCGGAGCAACCCGCGCGCGAGCACGCCGGCAGTTGAAAATCCTTCATCCGGCGTCGAAGACTTTTCGTTTGCCGCGCGCTTTGCCCGCTGCGAGGATGTCCGCAAGGAGGACATCTCGATGTCGACAGCCAGCCGCAGCAGCTTCGTTTTTTCACAGCGCCATGTCACGCTGGCGATCGTCGCGGGCGCGCTCGTCCTGAGCGCCGCGATGGGCGTGAGGCAGACATTCGGCCTGTTCATCAACCCGTTTTCGTTCGACCGCGGATTGCCCGTCACGCTGATCGCCTTCGCGATCGCGCTGCACAACCTCGTCTGGGGTTTCACGCAGCCGTTTGCGGGCGCGGCGGCGGACCGCTACGGCGCGGCGCCCGTCGTCGCGTTCGGTGGCGCGACCTACGCGGCGGGACTCGCGCTCACGGCGTTCGCGCCGGCCGGCTGGGTGATGGTGCTTGGGCTCGGCGTGTTCGTCGGCGTCGGCATCAGTTGCACGACCTTCGGCGTGGTGCTGACGGCGGTGTCGCGTGCGGTGTCGGAGGAGCGGCGCAGCATGGCGATGGGCCTCGTGAGCGCGGGCGGATCGCTCGGGCAGGTGCTCATGATTCCGCTCGCGCAGACGATCCGCGAATCGTCCGGCGTTTCCGCCTCGCTCCTGGCGCTCGCGCTCGTGCTGCTGGCGGTGGCGCCGCTCGGGATCGTGCTCGACCGCCAGCGCGCCGTCGCGCCGACGGCGCACGATCCGGCGATGTCGCTCGCGGACACGCTCGGGCAGGCGCGGCGGCATCGCGGCTACCGGCTCCTGACGATCGGCTTTTTCACCTGCGGCTTCCAGCTCGCGTTCATCGCGACGCATCTGCCGGGCTACCTGCTGCTCTGCCACATGCCGGCAGGGCTCGGCGCCACGGCGCTCGCGCTGATCGGCCTCTTCAACATGGCGGGAAGCTGGGGCTGCGGCTGGCTCGGCGGGCGCTTCCGGCAGCAGCACGTGCTCGGCTGGCTCTATCTGATCAGAAGCGCGGCGATCGGCGCGTTCTTCGTGCTGCCGAAAACCACGGCTTCCGTGACGATCTTCGCAGCGGTGATGGGACTGACCTGGCTCGGGACGGTGCCGCTGACGAGCGGGCTTGTCGCGAAGGTGTTCGGCACGCGGCATCTCGGCACGCTGTTCGGCGTGTGTTTCATGAGCCACCAGGTCGGCTCGTTTCTCGGCGCGTGGCTCGGCGGCTTCGTCTTCGATGTCACCGGTTCCTACTCGCTGATCTGGGAAGCAACGGTCGTCGCGGGCGTGGCGGCGGCGCTCCTGCACTTCCCGATCGACGATACGTCGGTCAGCATGCCGCTGCGCGTCGCGGCGCCGGGCGAAGCGTGATCCTGCTTACGCGGGCGCGGCCCGCGCGGCGCGCTCGACGAGATGCTCGACCATCCGCTGCGCGGCGGGCTGCAGCGCGTCGAAGTCCCGGAAGCACACGACGAAGCGCCGTTCCGCCCAGGCATCGGTGAGCGGCACGACGCGGATTCCCAGCACCGGCCGATACGTCTCGGCCACCTCCACCGGCACGACGCTGATCCCGAGCCCTGCCGCGACGACGCGAAACGCAGCGTCGAAACTCGACACGATCACGCGATACGACACCGTCTTGCCGACCCGCGCGGCGGCGCGCTGGAGCATCGTGTGGACGGCGGTCGCGGGCGGCAGGCCGACGTGCTCGTGCGCGAGCGCCTGCTCGAACGAAACCGAGGCCTCCGCCGCGAGCGGATGATCCGCGTGCACGGCGAGCGCGAGCCGGTCCTGGCGATACGGCCGGTGCGCGAGACCCTGCAGGTCCACGTTGTCCCAGCACACGCCGACGCTCGCCGCGCCCTCGCGCAACTGACGCACGAGTTCGAGCGAGAGCCGCTCCTCGACGTCCACGCGGATGTTCTGATGCGCCGGCGCGCGCATGAACGAAGCGATGTCGTCGAGCAGCGCCTCCGCAATCGCCGATGCCGATGCGCACACACTCACACGCCCCTTCAGCCCGCCGCCGAACGCGGCGACGTCGCTCGCGATGCGCTCCATCGTAAACAGGACGTTGCGCGCGTGTTCCAGCAGCGCGATGCCCGCCGCCGTGGGCTCGACGCCGCGCCGCGAGCGCGACAGGAGCGGCACGCCCAGATCGCTTTCGAGCTGCGCAATGCGCTTGCTGATAGCGGAAGGCTCGATGTGAGCCTCCTCCGCCGCGCGAGCGATATTGCGGTGATCGCAGACCGCGACGAGCAATCGCAGCGTTTTCAGATCGATGTCGCGCATGGCCGTTTCCTGTCGGCCCGAGTTAGCGCTTTAGCGCTTACTCGGGTCCCATGCAACATGGTTACGGGCGGATTTAGACATTCCGGTTCGGAATCTTAGCGGTTCCAAAATACCGCTTTAAGGTTTGGATGGAATGTCTAAAGTTAGCACAACGCCGGCACCAATGACCGGCAACCGTAACGGAGACAGCGCATGCCCCCATTTCCCCAGCGCGTTGCGATTCGCGAAGTCGGCTTGCGTGACGGCCTGCAGAGTATCCAGAGCGTCCTGCCGACCGAGCGCAAGATCGAATGGATCGCCGATGCCTACGCCGCCGGCCAGCGCGAGATCGAAGTCGGCTCGTTGGTGCCGGCGCGCCTCCTGCCGCAACTCGCCGACACCGCCGAACTCGTCGCCTACGCCAAAACGCTGCCGGGACTCGTCGTTTCGGTGCTCGTGCCGAACCTGAAGGGCGCCGAGCGCGCGATCGAAACCAAAGCCGATTTGATGCTCGTACCGCTCTCGGCGAGTCATGAACACAGCCTCGCCAACCTGCGCAAGACGCCGGACGAAGTCGTCGCCGAAGTGGCGCGCATCCGTGCCGCGCGCGACGCGGCCGGGTCGAAGACGCTGATAGAGGGCGGTATCGGCACGGCGTTCGGCTGCACGATCCAGGGCCGCGTCGAACAGGACGAAGTGCTGCGCTGCATGCAGGCGCTGCTCGATGCGGGCGCGGACCGCGTGAGCATCGCCGATACCGTCGGCTACGCGGGCCCCGCCGCCGTGCGTGATCTCTTCGAGAAGGCCCGCGCGATCGCTGGCACGCGCTTCTGGTGCGGCCACTTCCACGACACGCGCGGCCTCGCCCTTGCCAATGTCTACGCCGCGCTCGAAACCGGTGTCGCGCGCTTCGACGCGACGCTCGCCGGCATTGGCGGGTGCCCGCACGCGCCGGGCGCGAGCGGCAATGCGTCGAGCGAAGACCTCGCGTTCATGCTCGCCGACATGGGCATCGAAACTGGCATCGACATTCCCGCCTTGCTGGCGCTGCGCGCGAAGGTCGCGCAGTGGCTCGAAGGCGAAACGCTTCACGGCGCGCTATGGCTTGCCGGGCTGCCCAGAACATACGCTTGCGCTGCACTGACCGCCTGAGGACACCATGAGCACCAACGATACGAAGCTTCCCCTCGACGGCGTACGCGTCATCGAATTCACGCACATGGTCATGGGGCCGACGTGCGGGATGATCCTCGCCGACCTCGGCGCCGAAGTGATCAAGATCGAGCCGCCCGGCGGCGACAAGACGCGCAAGCTGCCGGGCCTCGGCATAGGCTTCTTTCGCTCGTTCAACCGCAACAAGAAGAGCGTCGTGCTCGACATCACCACGGCCGAAGGCCGCGAAGCCGCGGTCGAACTGATCGGCACCTGCGACGTGATGCTCGAAAACTTCCGCCCCGGGCTGATGACGAAGCTAGGCCTCGACTACGACACGCTCTCGCAGCAGTATCCCGGCCTCATCTACGTGTCGCACAAGGGTTTTCTGCCCGGACCCTACGAGAAGCGCCTCGCACTCGACGAAGTCGTGCAGATGATGGGCGGCCTCTCCTACATGACGGGACCGGTCGGCCGGCCGCTGCGCGCGGGGACGTCGGTGAACGACATCATGGGTGGCATGTTCGGCGCGATCGGCGTGCTGGCCGCGCTGCGCGAGCGCGAGCGCACCGGCCGCGGTCAGGAAGTGCAGAGCGCGCTCTTCGAGAACTGCGTGTTCCTCTCGTCGCAGCACATGCAGCAGTACGCGATGACGAAGGAACCACCGCCGCCGATGCCCGCGCGCGTGTCGGCGTGGAGCGTCTACGACGTGTTCACGCTGGCGGACGGCGAGCAGCTGTTCATCGGCGCGGTGAGCGACAAGCAGTTCATCACGCTGTGCGATGTGCTGCAGCGCGCCGATCTCCCGGCCGAGCCGCGCTTCGCGAACAATGCGCTGCGCGTCGCGGTCCGCCCCGAGCTGCTCCACGTGCTCGGCGCGATCCTGAAGGACCATCGCGTGGAGGAACTCGCACCGAAGCTGGAAGCGGCGGGCATTCCGTACGCGCCGATCGTACGCCCGGAGCAACTGCTCGACGACCCCCATCTGAAAGCGAGCGGCGGCCTCGTGCCGATGGAAACCGACGACGGCACCATGACCGAGGTCGTGCTTCTGCCGCTCACGATGGGCGGGCGACGTCCCGGCGTGCGGCAGGCGCTGGCGAAGGTCGGCGAGCATACGCAGGAAGTGCTGTCGCGGCTGAAGAGCAGGATTGCCGCTTGAGTGCATAACGCGCGTCCGTCAGATCATTCAGTACCATCACGTCGGCAGGCACGTATCGATAAAACTGCCGCCGACATAAAAGGAGACAAACATGCAGCCTTCCGTCGTCGCGGGCAATGCCCCGCTTGCAACGCCGAACGTGCGCGTCGGCATCAACCCGGGTGCGGAAATCTCCGCGCGGATGGACCGCCTGCCGATCACGCGGCACCTGTGGGTGCTCGTGTTCCTCATCTCGCTCGGCGGCTTCTTCGAAATCTACGACCTGATCTTCACCGGCTATATCGCGCCGGGCATGGCGAAGAGCGGCATGCTCGCGACCACGACGACGTCGTTCTTCGGCTTCACCGGCATCGCGGGATTCATCGCGGCGACGTTCGCCGGCCTGTTCGTCGGCACGCTCGGTTTCGGCTGGCTGCCGGACCGCTTCGGCCGTCGCGCGGTCTTTACGTATTCGCTGCTGTGGTATTCGGTCGGCTCGGCGATCATGGCCTTCCAGACGACGCCTGAAGGCGTGATCCTGTGGCGCTTCATCACGGGCATCGGCGTGGGCGTCGAAATCATCACGATCGACAGCTATGTGACGGAACTCGTGCCGCAGCACATGCGCGGCCGCGCGATGGCGTTCAACCAGTTCGTGATGTTCGCGGCGGCGCCGGTTGCCGCGATCCTCTCGTACTGGCTCGTGCCGACGACGCTGTTCGGCATCGATGGCTGGCGCATCGTCGTGCTGGCGGGATCGGCGGGCGCGGTGATCGTTTGGTTCATCCGCCGCGCCGTGCCGGAGAGTCCGCGCTGGCTCGCGACGCATGATCACGTCGCGAAGGGCGAAGCGGTCGTGCAGCGGATCGAGGAAATCGTCGCGCGCCAGTCGGGCAAGCCGCTGCCGCCGCCGCTGCCCGCGATCGAACAGCCGATGCACCGGCGCGCCTCGTTCGCCGAACTGCTGCAGCCGCCGTACCGCTCGCGCTTCATCATGCTGATCGTCTTCAACTTCTGCCAGGCGATCGGCTATTACGGCTTCGCGAACTGGGTGCCGACGCTCCTGATCGGGCAGGGCATCACCGTGACGAAGAGCCTGCTGTATTCGTTCATCATCGCGTTCGCGCTGCCAGTCGGACCGCTCCTCGCGATGCTCTACGCCGACAGGATCCAGCGCAAGTGGCTGATCGTGGGCGCGGCGCTCGCGGTGATCGTGTTCGGGATTGCGTTCGGGCAGATGAGGTCGGTGGGGCCGCTGATCGTCTTCGGCGTGCTCATCAGCCTTGCCGGACAGACGATCTCGGTGTGCTATCACGCCTACCAGTCCGAGCTTTTTCCGACCTCGGTGCGTTGCCGTGCGAACGGCATCGTGTATTCGGCGAGCCGCATGGGCGCGATGATGTCGGGATTCATCATTGCGGCGCTGTTGCGCGATTTCGGCGTGGAGGGCGTGTTCGTCGGCATTACGGTCTGCATGCTGGTGGTGGTGGTGTCGATCGGCGGGTTCGGTCCGAAAACCAACGGCAAGCGGCTCGAGGAGTTGTGTCACTGAAGCGAGGGGTCCGCGAGGACCGGCGCCGCCGCCGTCATCGCCGTCCCGGCAGTCCGGTGCGCGCCTGACGTCTCGCTTCCGCCGCGTTGCTCACTTCCCAGAACGACAGGATCTGCACGGCGAGCCGGCAGCGGTGCCAGTACATGCCGTGCAGCCGGCGGCGGATGTTGTTCATCATCGTCCAGTTGCCGTCCTTGATCTCGACCAGCGCCGCCGGATGATGGTCGCCTTCGCCGATCATCTGGATGCCCCGGCATGCTGCGTGCGAATAGCGGAACACGAGCGCGCAGGTCGTCGAGAGTCGTCTGGGGTGGCAGTCCGCTGATCAGCAGTTTCATGTGCGCGACACGGCCGGGGCTATTCAGCCATTCATGATGCTGACGCCGCCATCGACGAAGATCGTGTTGCCCGTCATGCGCCGGGCGTACGGCGTCGCGAGAAACGCGCAGGTGTAGCCGACGTCCATGATGTCCACGAGTTCGCCGATCGGCGCACGTGCGGCCGCTTCGTTGAGCAGCAGGTCGAAGTCCTTGAGCCCCGACGCGGCGCGCGTCTTCAACGGCCCCGGCGAGATCGGGTGCACGCGGATGCGCTTCGGTCCGAGTTCATGCGCGAGATAGCGGCACGACGCTTCGAGCGCCGCCTTCACCGGCCCCATCAGATCGTAATTGGGCACGACGCGCGAGGCGCCCAGATAGCTCATTGCGAACATCGAACCGCCGTCGTCCATCAGCGGAGCGGCGAGCCGCGCCATGCGGATGAACGAATGGCACGAGATGTCCATCGCCAGCGAGAAGCCTTCGGCGGAACTGTTGAGAAGGCCGCCTTGCAGGTCGATTTTCGGCGCGAAGGCGATCGAATGCACGGCGACGTCGAGCCTCCCCCAGCGCTCGCGAATCGTATCGAACACCGCTTCGAGTTCGCCGGGCTTCGAGACGTCGAGCGGCAGCAGCATCGATGCGCCGAGTTCTTCCGCGAGCGGTTCGACGTAGCTTTTTGCCTTGTCGTTGAGATAGGTCACGGCGAGTTCCGCGCCGAGTTCGCGGAATGCGCGCGCGCAGCCGTAGGCGATCGAATACTCGTTGGCGATGCCGACGATCAGTACCTTGCGTTGCGAGAACGGCTGCGCGGTAAGCGGGTCCATGCTCATGCCTCCAGTCGGTCGAGCGTGTGGCGGGCGATCATCAGTTCCTCGTTGGTCGGAATGACCCAGGCTTCGACGGCGCTTTCGGCTGTGCTGATGAGCGGTCCGTGTTTCGCGTTCGCGTCCGCGTCTAGCGATACGCCGAGCCACGCCGCCGCGCGGCACACGCGCTCGCGCACCGGCGCCGCATATTCGCCGATGCCCGCCGTGAACACGATTGCATCGAGCCCGCCGAGCGCGGCCGTCAGGGAACCGAGTTCGCGCGAGATCCGGTAGCAGAACAGGTCGACGGCTTCTGCCGCGGCGGCTTCGTCGCTCGCGAGCAGCGCGCGCATGTCGCTCGATATCCCGGAGACGCCGAGCAGGCCCGAGCGCTTGTACAGCAGCGTCTCGATTGCATGGGCATCCATGTGCGCCTGCTGCATCATCCACAGCACGACGCCGGGATCGAGGGTGCCCGAGCGCGTGCCCATGACGAGCCCTTCGACGGCGGTGAAACCCATCGTGCTCGCGATGCTCTTGCTGCTGTCGAGCGCCGTCATGCTCGCGCCGTTGCCGAGATGCAGCACGACCGTCTTGCCGCGTGCGGCGCGCTCGCTGTATTGCGGCAACGCGCTCGCGATGAACTCGTAAGAGAGTCCGTGAAAGCCGTAGCGCCGCACACCCTGGCTGGTGATGTCGGGTGGCAGCGCATAGCGTGTCGCGACGGCCGGCTGCGTGTGGTGGAACGCGGTATCGAAGCAGGCGATCTGCGGCACATCCGGTTTGCGCGCCTCGATCGAGCGGATCGCCGCGAGGTTGTGCGGCTGATGCAGCGGCGCAAGCGGAATGAACGCTTCGAGTTCGCTCATCACCTTCGCATCGATGCGAACCGGCGCGGAATAGCGGTCACCGCCATGCACCACGCGATGTCCGACGGCAAGCAGCTTCGCTTCGCCCGCATGCGCGCGCAGCCAGTCGAGCAGGAACGCGATCGCGTTGTCGTGGCCGAGATTTTCATCGGCTGGCCAGCCCCTGTCTTCGATGACTTCGCCGTTCTGCCGCTTCGCCTGAAAGTGCGGCTTCGTGTACAGCTCTTCGAGCTTGCCGCCCGCGATCGGATCGAGCGTGCCGCCGCTCACCGAGAACGCATGAAACTTGATGCTGGACGAGCCGGAGTTGATGACCATGATGACGTCCATGCGATTCTCCCTACACGATGCCGGCGGCAGTTTTCTCGCGCCGCGCGAGCGCGACGAGCGAAGCGACCGCGCACGATGCGAGCCGCGCGAGCACCGAATCGGCGCGGCTCGTCAGGATGATCGGCACTTTCGCGCCGAGCACGATGCCTGCGGCGTCCGCGTGCGCGAGGAACGACAGGCTCTTCGCGAGCAGATTGCCGGCTTCGAGGTCCGGCACCACGAGCACGTTCGCGTGTCCCGCGACCGGCGACGAAATGCCCTTGATCTTGGCGGCTTCCTCGCTGATCGCGTTGTCGAGGGCGAGCGGGCCGTCCAGAATGCCGCCCGTGATCTGCCGCCGGTCGGCCATCTTGCAGAGCGCCGCGGCGTCGAGCGTCGAAGGGACTTTCGAATTGACCGTTTCCATCGCCGAGAGGATCGCGACCCGCGCTTCGGGGAAACGCAATGCGTGCGCGAGGTCGATGGCGTTCTGCACGATGTCGCGCTTCTCGTCGAGCGTCGGCGAGATGTTGACGGCCGCGTCGGTGATGATGAGCGCGTCCTCGCGGCCGGGCACGTCCATCACGAAGCAGTGGCTCACGCGGCGCTCGGTGCGCAGGCCCGTGGACCGCGAGACGACTGCGCCCATCAGTTCGTCGGTATGCAGCGAGCCTTTCATCAGCGCCTCGGCACGTCCTTCGTGCACGAGTTGCACGGCGGCGGCCGCGGCCGCGTGACTGTGCGGTGCGTCGACGATGACAAGGTCGCCGAGATCGAGGTTGCCTTCCCTTGCGGCCGCTTCGATCTTCTCGCGCGGCCCGACGAGGATCGGCGCGATCAGCCCGAGGCGCGCCGCCTCGATCACCGCAGACAGCGAATCGTGATCGCATGGATGCGCGACGGCGGTCGGCGTCGGCGGCAGTGTCGCGGCGAACGCGACGAGGCGCTCGTACTTCTCACGCTTGTGTTCCATGTATGTGCCCTCGATTTACAGTGTTGCCCGCGCGGGGCGGGGCACGTCACTCGACCTGCTGACGGGTCTCGGAACGCCGCGTCGGCTTCGTCTTCGCTTTCGATGCCGACTCGAAAATCGACAGCACGCGCGCAAGGTCAGCGCGTTCTTGGTCATCGAGCGGGAGTGTCGTGGTGAGCTCGTCGATGCGGCGCGCGGCGTTGCGGATGTCGGCCGGCGCGGCGTTCGCCAGCATGCCGGGCAGCGCGTCGATGGCGGCGTCGGTGTCGAGCCGCAGCAGCGCCACCTGTTCGCGCACGACATCCTTGAACGCCAGGATGCCGCGATCGGAGAGCGTGCCGAGCATCTCGCGCGCGAGATTGAAACGGCGCTCGTCCGCCTCGCCATGCGTGCGCCGCATGAACAGCAACGCGCGCACGCTCGCTTCGAGGAGGCCGCCCTTCGTCATGTCCTCGCGCAGGTGTTCGTGCACGGCGGCGATCGATGCGCTGCGTTCTTCCGAATCGCCCGGCTCGGTCAATGGGGCGGCGGCTTCGTCGTCGCCTCGCGGAGGAAGACCCGCCATCGCCTGCAGCCACGGCATGCCGTAGACCGCTTCGAACATCTGTTCGACGGCTGTATCGCGCGTATCGCGGTAGAAGTCGAGCGACGCTTCGATCGCGTCCGACATCGCTTTCTGCATCTGCCAGAACGGATTGTCCGTGGCGACGCTCGTGCGCGCTTGCTTCACGTCCTCGGCGAGACGCGCGACGCTCGATGCGAACGGATTGCGGTCCGACCACGATTCATAGGGCACGCGCAGCGAATGAAAACGGCTCGCGAGGTCGGCGGCCCACGGCGTCACGGACGCATGCACCCACGGCTGCATGAAGCTGCGGTACAGCCCGAGATTGAAGTTGGACACGTAAGCCGCTGTCGCGAAGCGGCGGTCGCTTTCCGGGTCGGGCTGCACGATCGCGCGTACGTCGTCGATACTGCGCCGCGAAATCGACAGCACGTGCTCGCCCTCGACCAGTTCGGCGTGCGGCGTGGCGTCGGTCCGCTTTCCCATATGCGCTTCATACAGGCCCGAGGGCAGCAGGTCGATGAGGTCGACGTTGCTCACGAACTCGCGATGCTCCTTCTTGCCCGTGCTGCTCGACACGAAGATGCCGAGATGCCCGATGCTGTCGTGCGTCGCATAGACGATGGTCTGGTCGTGGCCGAAGAGATCGGCGTCGTCGCGATACAGGTCGGTGATCCAGCCGAGCGCCTGTGGCGGCGGCGTAATGTTGTCGCCATAGGAACAGAACACGACGATCGGCGAGCGGATATTGCGCAGATCCAGGCGGATACCGTCCGACGTGACGATCTCGCCCTTGACGAGCCGGTTGCCGACGAACAGGTTGTCGACGATGAACTGCATTTCGGCCGCGTTGAGGAACACGTGGCCGCCCCAGTACTTTTCGAAGCCGAGATAGCGCGATGCCTCGGTGTCGACGTTCGCGTAGAGGTTGTATTGCTTCTGCCAGAGCGTGTTGGCCGGGTTCAGGTTCTCGAAGTTCTGCACGAGCCAGGCGCCGTCAAAGCGGCCGTCGCCGAGATCGCCCGTGAGCGCGGTGAGCCACGAGCCGCCGAGCGTGCCGCCGGAGTAGCGCATCGGATTCTTGCCGCGCCAGCCCGCCCAGTACGACACCGGCGCACCCGCGACGATGATCGGCCCGAACAGCTCGGGGCGCATCGCGGCCGTCATCAGCACCTGCCAGCCGGCCTGGCAGTTGCCGATCACGGCGGGCTTGCCGGGGCTGTCCGGATGCAGCTCGATCACTTTTTCGAGGAAGGTGGCTTCGGCGCGCATCACGTCTTCGACGGTCTGGCCGGGCATGGGATCGGGCAGGAAGCCGACGAAGTAGCACGGATGGCCCGCCCGCAAGGCGGCGCCGATTTCGCTGTCGCGCTTGAAGCCGCCGATGCCCGGGCCGTGCCCGGCGCGCGGGTCGAAGACGATGAACGGACGCAGGCGGCCCGGATCGTGCGCGCCGGTGGCCTCGTGGTCGGGCTTGAGGTCGTCGGGGGCGGCGATGCGCACGAGGCCGTAGTTGACGGGGCGCGGCAGCGTGCGCCCGTCGACGACCAGCTCGGTGCCGAAATCGAGCACGTTCGGTGCGCGTTCCAGCAAGTGGGCCTGATACTGGTTGCCGCGCTCGCGCATCACGTCGGAGAAGAGGATGCCTCGCTGCCAGGCGTCGACGATGTAATCGATGGCGGCCTGCGCCGGGGCGAATCCGCTGGGCACGGGCGTCGCGGGAGGATTGACGGGAACGGATGCCGGACTGGACTGATTCATGGTCGCTTCGAACTCCATCGGAGAGTCGGCGCCGCCGTCGGTATCGCACGGTTTCGTGCGGAAGGACAGTCGGCGTGAAACCAGGGCGAGGCGCATCGCGCCTTGCGAGAGACGCGGTGTCGATCAAGATCAGCGATAAATATGGCAATAGCGTGACGCGGCGTGTGGGGCGCGGCGAACTCGCCAACAATATCGCGAAAGCGACCCGGCGTGGTTCTTGTTGCATTGCATCAGCCGAACCAGTGTAGACGGAGTCGATTGCCGAGGCAAATCGAAAAGGCCTAATGATCGCTGACGTGGAGTGAATCGCCGCGGAACAAGGTCGTCAGGACGCGGCGCGGCAAGCTTCTTGCTGATGGTCGCGGCCGTCCACCGGACCGCTTTCACTTACTTCAAGAACGGCGCACGCATGACGCGCAGACTTCGCGCGCCCACGCTTCAGGATCTCGCAGTGACGTCGATATTTCTCTGCTGGGGCATCGCGGCCACGGCGACGGCCGGCCTGATCGCGCGGCGTTCAAATGGGATTCTGCTGGCGGGATGAGCGGGGCGTTGCGCGCGCGGTCATCAAGTCAGCAATTGGTGAGCGCTCGGGGCCGCCGCTGCCTCGTGAGCCTGGAACGTGGCCGCTTCGCGCTGCACGAAGCGCGAGGCCGGAGCGACGCCCGCAAGCGCGGCGGCAAGAACGATGGCTAGGAGGGAAATGGTGATCGCGTTCATGATGCTTCTCCGTTCAGGTCGATTCGATGCGTGCATGATCTGCGCAAAAAATGAGGCGGGAATGAGCGTGGCGTTTCTGGGCGCTGCCCTCAGGTCCCGTTGCTGCCCGTAGCCGGCGCGTCGTGTCCGGTCAAAGCGGAATAGCTCGACACGACAGGCTCGGCGAACGCGGTCGGCGGCGCTTCGGGCGGCAGCGGCGCGGGACCGGCATCGGTCGACGCTGCGAAGACGGGCAGCGGCGGCGCAACCTGCGCGGACGATCCGACCGGAAACACCGGGCCGCCCACGATTCCCACGCCAACGAACATATGCGCCTGCGCTGCCGTCACGAGACCGGCGCTCAATGCGGCGGCAACGATGATTTTCCTGATCGCTTTCATGATGTTCTCCTGATGTGTCCTGTCCGGCTCTGGTCGATGCGGGCGTCCTGCCTCGCTGACCGACTGAAGTGTGCTTGCCGAAAGTGAGGGAAGAATGAGGACGGCCGGCGTGATCGCGCCGATCCGGCATCGCGCTTCAGTGGTCCCGGCGATGCCCGTGCTGGAATCCTTCGCTTGCCGGCCAGCTATCGAAGGGGTCGGTTTCGAGGCGGCGCATGCGGTGCTCGAGCTCGGCGAGATCGCTCGATGCCGCCAGATAGTCGTCGCGCTGACGATTGCGGGCATGGAGCATGGAGTCGTGAAGAACATGGTAGAGACGCGCAAACATGATGACCTCCGTCGTGGTTTGCGACGAACGCGGTGCTCGTTGTTGGCACTGCGCGTTGCGTCGACGGAAGTAAAGGTAGGCGCCGAGAATGAGCGGCAAATGAGGGCGCTCGGGCGCGAGCTTTGGAAACGCGCGGACCACGGACCGACGTGTCAAGTCAAAACGCTTGACACGCGTCAACATCGCACGGAATATTGTCCATAATACGGTTCATTATCCACAATATGGACAAGGAGACGCGATGACCGCGCCAAATCCCACGGCGGAAGCACTCACGCCTTATCAACTTCCTTTTCCCGCCGAGGCGTCGAAGGAAATCGTAGTCGAATCGGCGATTCCGAAGGACGAGCGGCTCTGGGTGCCGCAAGCCGAGAATGTCTGGTTCCGGCCGCTGTGCCTCAACGCGTCGACGGGCTACTGGATGAACCTGCTGCGCGTGCGCAAGTCCGGCGTCCTGTCGCGTCACCGGCATCCGCAAGCCGTGCACGGCATGGTGCTCAAGGGCAGGTGGCGCTATCTGGAGCACGACTGGGTCGCAACGGAAGGCAGCTACGTATTCGAGCCGCCCGGCGAGACGCACACGCTCTACGTGCCCGAAGACGTCGAGGAAATGATCACGTACTTCCAGGTGAACGGCGTCATGTACTACTGCGATCCGTACGGCAATCACACCGGCTACGAAGACGTCTTCACCAAGATCGACATGTGCCGCAAGCACTTCACCGAGGTCGGCCTCGGCGCGGACTACGTCGACCAGTTCATCCGCTGACATCCTGCCGGCCGGCCGCGCCGCGCGCGGTCATCGCAGACAACACAAATCGAACTCGAAAGAGCGCCCGTCAGAGCGCCAAAGGAGACATCATGCAGGCAAAGTCACCGCGCTTGAAGCGCATCCAGTGGGTCGCACTCACGTTTCTCACGCTGGCGGGAATCGTCAATTATCTCGATCGCAGCACGCTGTCGATCGCCAATCATTCGGTGAGCCAGGAACTGGGGCTGTCGGCCTCGCAGATGGGCTTGCTGCTGTCGGCGTTCTCGTTTGCGTACGCGTTCTCGCAATTGCCGATCGGCGTGATGCTCGACCGTTTCGGCGCGCGCATCATGCTCGGCCTCGGGATGTTCGTGTGGTCGGTCGCGCAGCTGTTCGGCGGCCTCGTGACGAGCCTGCAGCAGTTCCTGTTTGCGCGCATCGCGCTCGGCATCGGCGAGGCGCCGCAGTTTCCGGCCGGCGCGAAGGTCGTGAGCGAATGGTTCGCGCTGCGCGAGCGCGGCAAGCCGACGGGCATCTTCGTGACCTCGTCGACCATCGGCCCGGCGCTCGCGCCGCCGATCCTGACGGCGCTCCTGCTCGTGTTCGGCTGGCGCTACATGTTCGTGATCACGGGTGTGCTGGGGATCGCGGTGGCGATCGGCTGGTACATCGTCTATCGCAACCGCCGCGACGTCGCGCTCGAACCGCAGGAGATCGCGCATCTGACCGAAGGCGAGGCGCAGCAGCGCGCGGAACGCAGCATGAGCTTCGCGGAATGGCGCGGCCTGTTCGGCAAGGCGACGACCTGGGGCATGATCTTCGGCTTCATGGGCGTGATCTACATGGTGTGGCTGTACCTCACGTGGCTGCCCGCGTACCTCGAACACGAGCGCCATCTGACCATCGCGAAGACCGGCTGGATCGTGTCGATTCCCTATCTCTTCGGCACGCTCGGCATGCTGTCCAGCGGCTTCGTCGCCGATGGTTTGATGGCACGCGGCGTCGCGCCGATCCGCAGCCGCAAATGGCCGATCTGCACGGGGCTCATCGGCGCGGCGCTCTTTACGGTGCCCGCCGCGTTCACGCCGAACCTGACGCTCGCGATCGTGTACCTGTCGGCGGCGATGTTCTTCGTCAACATGGCGAGCGGTGCGGCCTGGGCGCTCGTCAGCGTGGCGGCGCCGCGTCACATGGTGGCGTCGCTCGGCAGTATCCAGAACTTCGGCGGCTACTTCGGCGGATCGTTTGCGCCGTTCATCACCGGACTTGTCGTCGACAAGACGCATTCGTTCGTGAACGCGTTCCTGATCAGCGCGGGCGTGGCGTTCGCGGCGGCGCTCGTCTACATGTTCGTCGTCCGAGTGCCGATCCAGGATTCGGAACAGGACGCGCAGGCCGTGGCCGCGGTTTAAAACTTCACATTCGATATGACTTTCCAAAGAGATCTGTTCAAGGGCAAGACCGTCGTCGTGAGCGGCGGCACGCAAGGCATCGGCGCGGGCATTGCGGAAGAGTTCGCGATGCTCGGGGCACGCGTGATCGCGGCGGGCATCGCGCCCACGGCGGAGCAGCGCGAAGCGCTCGAACCGCGCATCGAGGTCGCGCCGCTCGATGTTGCCGACGACGCGAGCGTCGCCGCTCTCTTCGAACGCCTCGATACGCTCGACGTGCTCGTGAACTGCGCCGGCATGATCCGGCGTGGCGACGAACATGACATCGGCGTGTTCGAGCGTGTGATCGCGGTGAACCTTGGCGGCACGATGCGCATGTGCGCCGCCGCGCGCGAGCGCCTGAAGGCGAGCGGCGGATCGATCGTGAACACGGCGTCGATGCTGAGCTTCTTCGGTGGCGGCCTCGTGCCTGCGTATAGCGCGAGCAAGGGCGGCGTCGCGCAACTGACGAAGTCGCTCGCGATCGCTTACGCCGCCGACGGCATCCGCGTGAACGCCGTGGCGCCTGGCTGGATCGCGACGCCGCTCACGCAGGCCTTGCAGGACGACGACGGCCGCTCGCAGGGCATACTCGACCGCACGCCGATGAAGCGCTGGGGACAGCCCGAGGATGTGGCGCGCGTGGTCGCGTTCTTGTGCTCGCCGGCGGCGTCCTTCATGACCGGCACGATCGTTCCCGTCGATGGCGGGTACATGGTCGCGTAGCGAGCAGGCGGCGCCGGACCGCTCGCTATAATCGAGCATCCTCCGCGCCGCTCTCTCGACGTTCATGCCAGCACCCTCCGAATCCGCTTCGCTCGACGCGGGAAAAGCCACCGGCACCGCCGCCTTCTCGAAGTTCATGGCGGTCCTGCAACTGATCGCCGACGCCAGCGAGGCGCCGGGCGTCGCCGAACTCGCCGCGCTGACGGGCTATCCGCGGCCGACGGTGTATCGGATCGTCGGTGCGCTCCTGGCAGAAGGGCTCGTGGTCGAGTCGCGGCGGGGCGCGTGCTTCGAACTCGGTCCGCGATTGATTTCGCTTGCGAGCCGCAGCTGGGACCGCTCCGATTTGCGCATCGCGGCCGCCGAGGCCCTGCAGACGCTGCGCGACGTCACGCACGAGACCGTGCATCTCGCCGTGCGCAGCGGCTCGGAAATGGTCTACATCGAGAAGCTGGAGAGCCCGCACGCAGTGCGCATGGCGTCGCGCATTGGCACGCGTGTCACGCTGTATTCGAGTTCGGTCGGCAAGGCTTATCTCTCGGCGCTCGCGCCAGCGGAGCGGGATGCGCTTCTGCGCGGCCTGTCGTTCGAGCGCTTCACGCCCAATACGATCGTCGAGCGGGCCGCGCTCGATGCCGAACTCGATGCCACGCGCGCGCGCGGCTACGCGGAAGACCGCGAGGAAAACGAAGCGCAGATCTTCTGCTATGGCTGCGCGATCCTCGACTCGAACGGACGCCCGATGGCATGCGTCAGTATCAGCATTCCGCTGTTCAGGAAGTGCACGACGCCGCTCGAAACCTATGTCGGGCCGCTCAGGGGAGCCTGCCGGGCGATTTCGCAACAGGCTGGGCCGGGGGCACGGTGAGCGGTTGGGGCATCATCCCCGCTTCTTGCAGGCCGCGATGTCCTCGCTCTTTCGCGTGCCCCTTTCCCCATATCTGGGGATAATCGACCCAGAGGCGCTGCCTCGCGCCCCCGACAATCCCCATCCATCGCCAATCGCCATGACCGACACTCCCGACCAACCGTCCCCGTCCGACGACGCTCCCACGGGCCTGCGCAAATCGCTCACGAGTTACGGCGACAACGGCTTCTCGCTCTTCCTGCGCAAGGCGTTCATCAAGGGCGCGGGCTACACCGACAGCGCGCTCGACCGCCCGGTGATCGGCATCGTCGATACCGGCAGCGCGTACAACCCGTGCCACGGCAACTCGCCTCAACTGATTGAAGCCGTGAAGCGCGGCGTGATGCTCGCCGGCGGACTGCCGATGGAATTCCCGACCATCTCCATCGCCGAATCGTTCTCGCAGCCGACGAGCATGTACCTGCGCAACCTCATGTCGATGGACACCGAGGAAATGCTGCGCGCCCAGCCGATGGACGCCGTCGTGCTCATCGGCGGCTGCGACAAGACCGTCCCCGCTCAACTGATGGGCGCGGCGTCGGCGGGCATTCCCGCGATCCAGCTCATCACCGGTTCGATGCTGACGGGCTCGCATCGCTCGGAGCGCGTCGGCGCGTGCACGGACTGTCGCCGTTACTGGGCGCGCTTTCGCGCCGAGGAGATCGACGAGGCGGAGATTGCGGCGGTCAACGACCAGCTCGTCGCAAGCGTGGGCACCTGCTCCGTGATGGGGACGGCGAGCACGATGGCGTGCATCGCGGAGGCCCTCGGCATGACGGTGCCGGGCGGCGCGTCGCCGCCCGCCGTCACGGCGCAGCGCATGCGCATCGCGGAGCTGACCGGCAAGGAGGCCGTGCAGATGGCCCGAGACGGCCTCACGATCGACAAGATTCTCACAGCAGAGGCCTTCGAGAACGCGATGCGCGTGCTGCTCGCGATCGGCGGCTCGACCAACGGCATCGTGCACCTGACGGCGATCGCGGGACGCATGGGTTTCGACGTCGACCTGAAGGCGCTCGACCGCATGGGCCGCGAAACGCCGGTGCTGCTCGACCTGAAGCCGTCCGGGCAGCACTACATGGAGGACTTCGACAAGGCGGGCGGCATGGCGACGCTCCTGCGCGAACTCAAGCCGCTGCTGCATCTGGATGCGCTGACGGTGACCGGCCGCACGCTCGGCGAAGAGATCGACGCAGCCGGGCCCGCGTTCGCGCAAAAAGTCGTGCGTCCGTTCGCCGATCCGATCTATCCGCAGGGCGGCATTGCGGTGCTGCAGGGGAATCTCGCGCCGGGCGGGGCGATCATCAAGCAGTCGGCCGCCGATGCGCGCCTGATGGAGCACGAAGGCCGCGCGGTCGTGTTCGAGAACGCGGCGGACGTCGCAGGGCGCATCGACTCAGACGACCTCGACGTGAACGCCGACGACATCCTCGTGCTCAGGAACATCGGTCCGAAAGGCGCGCCCGGCATGCCCGAAGCGGGCTACATCCCGATTCCGAAGAAGCTCGCGATGGCAGGCGTCAAGGACATGGTGCGCATCTCCGATGGCCGCATGAGCGGCACGGCATTCGGGACCATCGTGCTGCACGTGACGCCCGAGTCCGCGATCGGCGGGCCGCTCGCGCATGTGCGAAGCGGTGACCGCATCCGGCTTTCCGTATCGAGGCGGGGGATCGATCTGCTCGTTTCAGATGAAGAGTTGGCGCGCCGCGCGAAGGAGAAGCCGGTGGTCGAGCCGAGCGGCGACCGCGGCTATCGGAAGCTCTTTTTGCAGAGCGTGACGCAAGCCGACAAGGGTGTCGATTTCGACTTCCTGCGTGCTGTGGAGACGCGGGGAACGACACCGCGGGCATGAACGAAATAGAGGGCGTGGCCCGCGCCACGCCCGATGCAGCTTACTGCGGCTGGATGTTCGCAGCCTGCAGGCCCTTAGGTCCTTGTCTTACTTCGAACGACACCTTCTGATTCTCCTGAAGGCTCTTGAAGCCGTTCGCCTGGATTTCCGAAAAGTGCGCGAAAACGTCAGGGCTGCCGTCGTCCGGCGTGATGAAGCCGAAGCCCTTTGCATCGTTGAACCACTTCACTGTTCCTGTTGCCATCGTTTCCTCGTTGCAGCATTGAGCGAGCCCTTGCTCGCGGATAAAAAAATCGTCGCGATGTTCAGGCCATCGCGGGCGCCGGCTGGCTTTCGAGCATTTCATCGAGGCGCGATTCGACGCCGCTGCCTTCGTCGGCGCGCTGACTGAACTCGCGCAGCGTCGCCAGCAGGATTCGCCATGAAGCCGGCCACCGGACTTCGCGCAGACACACGCCAGCGGCGTTGCAGATGCGCAGGAGATGCGTGTCGGGGAAAAAAGTCAGGATGACGGGCGCGCCATCGAGGACGCATGTAGCGGTGCAAGGTTTGGTCGTGAACATGATTAATGTTGTCGTGTTGGGCGGCCTGGGTCTGTCGGTTGCCTAACAGATGGACACAAGCGGGCGAAAGCGTAGAGCAAGGGCCATGCCCGGGTCCGCGCGACGGTGACAGCCATTACACGTGCGGCATATGGCAATTGCGTGAAATGGAGCCCTCCGGCGGCATGGGGTATCCACGGATGGCCAACCACCTGCCGGCCTGCGCGACCGCTTCCGTACGAACTTTTCGGGAACTTCGACGGATCGTGTGCTGTCCACGGACCTCGCGGCCTTTTAGCGGGCCAGCGGGCAACACGAACCGCGAGGAGGAGTATCGATGGAGAAAGGACGCGTTGCCGCGCTCGACGCAGGTCGGGCGCTCGCGATCGTCGGAGTTGTCGCCGTACACCTGTCGTTTCAGTTTCCCAATCTGCCGGACGGCGTGACGCTGCTTGCGCGCATGGGCCAATACGGCGTGCAGCTGTTCTTCGTGATCAGCGCGATCACGATCTTCATGACGCTCGAAGTGGACCACGCGCGCTGCGCCGACGCTCGTCATGTCACGTTGCGTTTCTATATCAAGCGCTTCTTCCGCATCGCCCCGATGTACTACGCGGCGATCGCCGTCTACGGCCTCATCAGCTACGGTGCGACGCGTTCGGGCTACGAGCGCGCGTGGGTGCTCGGCGCGCACGGACCGATCGATATCCTGCTCAACGTGCTGTTCCTGCATGCGTTGTCGCCGACGGCCATCAACAACGTCGTGCCGGGAGGATGGTCGATTGGCGTCGAGATGCTGTTCTATCTGATTGCGCCGCTCCTGTTCTTCGTTGCGATGAACCGCACGCGCCTGCTCGTGGCGACGGTATTGCTGCTTGCGTCGTCCGTCATTGCCGTTTGGGTCGGCGAGTGCAGCGGGGTGCTGGAGTGTCACGTCAGCAACAACTCGTTCGCTTATTTCTGGCCGCCGGTGCAGGGGCCGTGTTTCATCGTCGGGATGTGGGCGTGGTACGTGTTCCGCTCCCGTCTCCTGGGTGACTCCGCCGCGACGCGGCAAGCGACATGGCTCTATTTCTCCCTCGCGCTGGTCCTGACGTTCGCGACCGGAGCGCTCGGCGTGTGGTTCGCGAAGGCGCATGAGCTTGCGCCACTGGTCGCGGCGTGCGGCGCGGTCGCCTTCCTGTTGTTCGTGAGTTCGCGCAGGGCTGCCGCCCGACGCAGAGCGCCGAGCAACACGTTCGTCCGACGTTGCGCCGATGCGCTCGGTCGCGAAAGCTACGGCATCTATCTCTGGCACTTCATCTGCGTCTACGCGACGTTTCACTTCTTCGAGCGTGACTTCAGGCAAACGGACAGCGATGTCTCGCTCGCGCTATTCAGTGCGACGCTGCTCGCGGTGCTTTGCACGTCGTATGCGCTCTCGCGCGCGTCGGAGTGGCTGATTCAGGGACGCGCGACGCGTCTGTCACGCAGCCTGCTCGCGCGCGTCGACCGGCGCTTTCATCCGGGTCGCCGCACGTGACGGCGATGTCTCGACGCAATGATCGTCACTGAGTCTCGAGTTGCCAGCGCAAAACCGGATGCTGCTCGCCCGCGGGAATGACCCACGTGCCGGTCGGGCCGAAGTCCCAGCTGGAGTCGAAGCTCGATGCCGTGCGCATCTGCACGGTGCTCAGTCCGTTCGCGGCAGGCAACGGCGTGCCGCCGTAGACCGAGTTGGTCGCCCCGGTCATCCCCACATCCCAGTACACGTTGTTCGCGATCGTCCCGGCATTGGAGAACGCCACGCCGCCCTTCAGTGCGGGATCGAATTGCGGAACGATGTGGGTGGTCGCGAACGACTCGCTGATCGTGCCGGTGCGGGTGTTGTCGAGGACCAGGCCACCGTTGTAATACATCTGCGCAGAGCCGGACGCATACGATTGCGTGATCGATCCGTTGTTCTGCGAGACCAGACCGCCGCCCTCCGCATGCGATCCGCCATAGACCGCTCCGGTCGCGAACGACTGGATGATCTTGCCGTTGTTCACGCCGACAAGGCCGCTATAGTCTCCCTGGCCGCCGACGGTCGCGCTGCTCCACGAGCGCTCGATGGTGCCTTCGTTGCGTGCGACGAGGCCGCCGCCACCGCGCCCGGTCACTTCGGGCGAACCGGTCGAGCCGGTGGTATATACGTTCGAGATCAGCCCGCTGTTGACCGCGGTTAGGATGCCAGCCGGCGTGTTGTAAGAGCCGGAAGCGCTCGAATCGATCACGCCCAGATTGCGCACGACACCGCCCGTGTAGATCGCGCCGAAGAGGCCGACGAAAGTCGGCTCGGTCCCGACCTGATATCCGTTGAAATGGCTGATGGTGTGGCCCATGCCGTCGAACTGGCCGGAGAGCGCGATGCCCCCGCCGATGACGTTGATCTTGCCTACGTCCGGCGCCAGATCGAGATCGCGGCCAAGCGCATAGTTGGCGGCGAGGTTGTCTCCCATCTTCGCCAGATCCGCGTTCGAATTGACGAGCTGATAAACGGTGTACTGCGTCTTGAGGCCGCTGTATGGCGCCGGGTTCCACGATTCATTCTGCCGCACCGTTGCGCGCGTATAGGTGCCGTTCATGTCGTAAAACGCCGAGATGATGCCCGTTCCCTGCGACCAGTCGAGGGTGCCGCTGCTCAGGATGCTGCCGCCATTGTCGCTGGCGTGCGAATCGGCGCGCAGCGTCAGGTTGCCAGCGCCGGTGTTCGCGAGCGTCACCAGCGGGCCGAGCGTCACGTTATGGACCGCGCTCAGCGTGAGCGACGCATCGCCGGTCCATCGCACGGCCGCGCCGAGGTTGATGTCGCCGCTTCCATTGGTGCCGCCGGTCGCGTTCACCGTGACCGACGTGCCGCTCGACAGGTTGCGCGCGAGTGTCGCCGAGTTCAGCGGGCCGGCGTTGAACTCGGGCGCGCTGATGTCCCATAACGCTGCATCGATCGCGGCGTCGTCGAGATGCAGCGTGTTGCCGGTCGTGATCACCGTGCCGCCGGTGCCGTCCGTATTCGATGCCTCGACCTTCGAATGCACGTGCGCCGTGCCGCGGTCGGCGACGAGCCACACCTTGCCTTCGCGCGTCGCGGTGCCGGTCGCACGCAGGTCGTCGTGTTGACCCGCGAGCGCAAACACGTTGCCGTCCGCTGCACGCAGGTCGATCTGCGCTGCCTCGATCGTGCCCTTGTTCACGACGTCGCCGTGCGTGCCTGCCTGAACGAAGACCTGCGGACCGGTCGACGAGTCCTTGAGCAACACCTGCCTACCAGTGGCGAGTTCCGCCGATCCGTTCGGCGCGCTGATGCTGCCATCGTTCTCGACGAGCTTGCGGGAGATGAGAAAGACATCGCCGCCGGTCGAACTGATCTTGCCGAGATTGACGACGACGCCATCGCTCGAACCGGTAAGGTTGAGCGGGCCGCCGCTCATGAAGTTGTTATTGCCGATGTCGAGTGTCGATGCAACGAAGCGCCCGCCCGTGGTGACGACACCGTTCGGTCCGACCACGATGCCTTGTGGATTGATAAGGTAAAAGCTACCCGAGGCCGCAAGCTTGCCGTCGATCACCGAGTGATCGATACCGGTCACGCGGCTCAGCGTGGCACCCGTGCCGTTGTACACGTTGACGGTATTGCCGTTGCCGATGGAGAAGCTGCGCCAGTCGATCACGGCGCGCGGCGTGTTCTGCGCGATGTTCACGGCGGTGCTGCTCGTCGTTATCGATCCCGCGCCGGCGACGAACTGCCCGCCTTGCGGAAGCGGTCCCGCCGCGAGCGCGCTGGCGCTCATCGCGCAGAGGATGAAGGCCAGCACGGCATCGCCCCGGACATGCAACACAGACATCCGGCGTTGCGAATGATCGATGTCCGCATGATGAAAAGAACGCTGCATGACGTGCTCCTCCGGATTGCTTATGGAACAGTTCGGTGACCGCCTGGCTTTAGCGTGTGTTTTTAGTGTTGTCTTTAGCCTCTTAGTTTTAGAACAAACTTGACCGCATGCTAAGAAAATCTATGCTGCATCTGCGTAGAGCGAATAGCGTGCCGTACCGGACACACGCGTGTCACTTCAAGCGGGGCGGTATCAGGAACCGATCAACACATAAAGCATCCCTAAGGGCGCCTTGGATCCGTTGGGCACGGCCGCGCGCAGCGGAAACCCATAGGTCCCGCGCACGTTGACATAGCGTCGAAGCTGAAAGCGGAATCCCGCGCCCACACTGACGAGCGATCCATTGTTCGGCTCGGTCGGCTGGTCGATTCGATTCCAGACACGGCCCGCATCGACGAAGACGAACGGTTGCAGCGCTACGCCGCTTGCGCCCATGATCCACGCTGGCGTGCGCAGTTCGGTCTGGACGTTCCAGCCGCGATCGCCCTGCACGACATAGGGGTCATAGCCGCGCACACTGCTCTCGCCGCCGAGGCCCATCTCCTCGCTCGGCAACAGCGTATCGGGCGTCCACTGGAACATGCCGCGTCCCCATAGCGCGAAACCGGGCCCCATCGTCACGTCGCGCTGTGCCGAAAGTTGCAGATACGCATAGCGCGGCGTCGCGCCGTGGCGTGCGGTGTCGAAGGCTGCATCCTGGTTGTCGCTATCGAGGCGGCCCGGGCTCAGTACGAGCGTCGCGTTGGCGCGCGCCTGACCGAGCGCATCGAGCCGGTTCACGTCGTAGGCGAACACGAACTGGTGAATGTGGGTGTTCGAATTGAAGACCTGAAATCCGCCAAACTCCAGGTCGTTGTTCGAACGCTTGAAGTCGTAGCCGAACTGGATCTGCTGCTGCCACCCGTCAAGCGGCGCAAGCCGCCAGTCATAGCGAAAGCTTATCTGCGCGGAAATGCCGGTCTGGCCGTAGCTGTCCGGAAGCCGCGGCGTGCTCTGCGCATAGACGCCGAACAACTCGATGCGGTCCTGCCACGGCAAGGGCGCCGTATAGTTGAGCGCATGTGCGACGAAGCGCGGCCGGTTGGTGCGCCCCTCGATGTACGGGTTGCCGCCGAACAGGTCATTGCTCGCGGTCGCCTGATATGCAATCTGCTGATCGAGCCCGAAGAGGTTGCCGTAGTCGATGCCCGCAAAGAAACGGTCGCGGCCCAGTTGCGGAACGCCCGCATTGTCATAGCCACCCGAAACCCGCAGCGGAAAGCGGTCTTCGGTTTGCAGTACGACGTTGGTGGTGTTCTCGGCCTCGCCGGGCGCATACACGACATCGACGGTGCGATACGGATTTGCGTTCAGGATGGAAAGGCCCGAAGCGACATCAGACTCGCGGATCGTGGCGCCGCTTTCAATCGGCATTTCCCGCGCAAGCAGCTCGCTCGAGAAATGACGATTGCCGCGCACGACCACCTGTCCGAGCCGGTAGCTCGCAACCCTGATGTGCACGACGCCGTTCGATACGTCCTGCTCGGGTGCATAGACGTCAACGAGCGGCAGGCCCGCGTCGCGGTATCGCTGGATGATGGCCCGGCGAATCTCGGCGAGGCGTCCGAAGCTCAGGGGCCGTCCGATGTCCGGCGCGAACCCGGCGAGGAATGCTTCGTCGAGTAGCGGAAGGCCGGACGCCGAAATGCGCCCGTTCGATGCGCTCGATCGGGCAATCGAGGCAAGGGGCGCCGCGTTGCCGGCTGCATCGAAGACGAGCCCGTTCAGGGTCCCGACGGCGATCTGCGGCGAATCGGTCGCGGGCTGCGGCGGCACTGGTGGCGCGACAGGGCGTGGCGGCGTGGGCGGCGCCGCGGGCGTGACATCGCGATAAGACTGCGCAAGCGCCGCAGGCGTCAGCAGCATGAGTGCGACCGCGCAAGGCACGGTCAGGCGTGCCGGCCTCGTGCGGCGGCGTTCCTTCGTGTGCGGTCGAGTCAATGTTCAGGCTGCCGTCGGGGGATCGCGCCTGCGGGTGTTGCGGCAAGGCATCCGCCGTAACAGCGACGCGGCATGCGGCGCATGTGATTCGCGGAGCCCATCGTCGATCGGGCGTGAGGCATGCGTTTCTCCGACGGAGGCAGGCGGCGTGTCCTGCAATGGGTTTGTATGCTGTCGTTCGAATCCCGTTAAGTTATAGCAGACCACCCGTTACCGATACCCATGCACATCCGGCCAAATCGGACAATATGAACGGCGGTTATAGCCGGCAGTTTCGGCCGGCCTGTCGTGGATGCGGGAGTGTCCCTGGCGCTATCAGCCGAGCGCCGTCACCGATATCTCGACCAGCAGATCCGGCGCCGCAAGCTGCGATTGAACCGTCGCGCGCGTCGGCGCGCAGCCAGCCGGCACCCAGGCGTCCCACACTTCGTTCATGCCCGCGAAGTCGCGCGCAATGTCCGAGAGCCAGACCTGCGCCGAGACGAGCCGCGTCTTGTCGATGCCGGCCTTCTCCAGAAATCCGTCGATCTTGTCCAGCACTTGCGTGGTCTGCGCCTTGACATCGGGCGTGCGCTCGTTGGCCGTCTGGCCGCCGATGAACACGAGTCCAGCCGCCTTGACGACGCGGCTCATGCGCTGATTGGTTTCGATTCTGACGATATCGGTCATGCGTGAATGCACTCCTTGGGTAACGATGCCGCGCACCGGACGATGCGCGGAAAAATCAATGAGCCATCGCGCCGAAACGGTCGATCGCGAAGGCATCCAGCGGCAGGGACGCGCGCCCGTCGAGCACCAGTTCGGAAACGAGCTTGCCGCAGCCCGGCCCGAGCTGAAAGCCGCTGCCGCAATAGCCGAACGAGTAGGTGAGATTCGACGCGCGACGGCTCGCCGAGATGACGGGCAGCGAGTCATCGGTGAACGCTTCCACGCCCGCCCATGCGCGATTGATGCCGAGATGCCGCAGGTGCGGAAAGAGATCGACCACCGTGTTGGCGCTGCGAACGAGCCGCGCGAAGTCCACTTCGCCGTGACGCGCGGGCAGGTCCGCGATGCCGATCAGCTTGCCGCCGATCACGACCGTGCCGTTGTCGAACTGCTTGAACGACAGCGGTCGCCCGGTCGCGCCAAGCGTCGAGCGGCAAAACGGCGCGACGCGATGCGTGACCATCAGCATCAGTCCTTCCGGGTGCACGGGCACCGGCTCGCCCACTTGCCGCGCGAGTTCACCGGCCCACGCGCCCGCCGTCACGACGAGCTTCTGCGTCGCATGCGTGCCCGATGCCGTGTGCGCGAGCCAGCGCTCCCCCCGTTGCTCGATGCGCGTGACGGGCGTGCCTTCATGGAACATCGCGCCATGCTTCTGCGCGGCGAGCCGGAAGGACGCCGTGGTACGGAAGGGCAGCGCGTAGCCGTCGCGCTTGACCCAGATTCCGCCCGTCACGTGTGGCGCGATGTTCGGCTCCAGTTCCAGCAGCGTTTCGCGGTCGATGACCTTCTCGTGCGTGAAGCCGTGCGATTCGAGCAGCGCGACGCGTTCGCGGCAATCGTCCAGTTCGGCTTCGGTCTCGGCGATCTTCATCTGGCCGGACGGCACGAAGCCGCCATCGTCGCCGATCGTTTCGGCGAGCGTGTGCCAGATTTCACGCGACATCAGCGAGAGCGGGATTTCGGGCAGCGGCCGCCCGAGCGTGCGCACGCCGCCCGCGTTCACGCCCGACGAATGCCGTCCGACGTAATCGGCTTCGAGCACGGTCACGCGCGCGCCGCGACGCGCCATGTGAAACGCGCTGCTCGATCCGTGCAGGCCGCCGCCGACGACGAGCACATCGGATTCGGAGACTGGCTTATTCACCGGCGAGTTCTCCGAGCGTGAGCGGCTTGATCGGCGGCCTGATGCGGTAATAACCGACGGTTTCGGGTTCCACGTTGCGCGCGCTCGCGATCACTTCGGTGACCGTCAGCCCGCACATGCGTCCCTGGCACGGTCCCATGCCGCAGCGGCCGAACGACTTCGCCTGATTCGGTCCGAGGCAGCCGAGCGCGACGAAGCCGCGCACGTCGCCGGCCGTGACTTCCTCGCAGCGGCACACGATCACGTCGTCGGCGGGAATGCGGTTCGCGTCGCGCGGACGATAGAGGCTGTCGAGGAACGGACGGATGCGCATGACATCGGCGAGCTTCCGGCGATGCGGCGCGGCAAGCCGGTCGCGCGCCGCGATGTCGATCGCGCCGAGTTGCGCCGCGACCGCGAGCGCGCTCAGTTCACCCTGCTCGGCCGCGGCCTGCGCGCCGCCGATGCCCGAGCCGTCGCCGGCCACGAAGATGCCTGGCACGTCGAGTTCGCCCCAGGCGTCCGTCACCGGTGCGAAGCAAAGCTGCGCGGCATCCCATCGATGCTTCGCGCGCAGCGCGAGCGTGAACTGCGTATTCGGCACGACGCCCTGATGCAAGAGAATCAGATTCGCATCGATGCGATGCGCCTTGCCCTGTGTCGTGAAATGCAGGGCGGCGACACGCTCGACGCCGTCGGCGCTGCGCGTGGCTTCGATGCGCAGGTCGTCGGCGGCTTCGTGCATCGGCACGCCTGCTTCGCGCAGCGTGCGCATCAGCTGCAGACCCTTGCTCAGGAACGGCCACGCACGCAGCGCCGAAAGCAGATGACGCTTCGCGCGCCAGCGGTCTTCGTGGCGGGTGGTATCGACGAGCGCGCGAATCGGCACGCCTGCACGCACGTATTGCCAGCCGAGCAGATAGAGAAGCGGGCCGCAACCCACCAGCACCGGCGGCTCGGCGGGCACTTCACCCGCGCTTTTCAAGAGGATCTGCGCGGCGCCCGCAGTCAGCACACCGGGCAGCGTCCAGCCGGGAATCGGGAACGGACGCTCCATCGCGCCGGTTGCGAGGACCACGCGCTTCGCCTCGAAGCTGCCGACCTTGCCGTCCTTGAGGTAATGGACGCTGCGCTCGCGCGTCACCTGCCACACCGAGGCATTCGCGACATGCCGCGCGCCCGAGCGGGCGAACGCAACGGCGATGGTCGCGCCGGCCGCGTAGTCGGGACCGAGAATCTCGCGGCGACGCGCATCCGTGCGCTCGATCGCCCGGTAGATCTGCCCGCCGACCGCGTCCTGCTCGTCGAGCAAGACCACGGAGAGTCCCGTCGCAGCCACGCGCGTCGCAGCGCTCAAACCGGCCGGACCCGCGCCGATCACCACCACATCGACCTGTTCAGCGACCATGAGCGTTCTCCACGGGTTCGGACTCGACGGGCGGCAGATCGCGCGCGCCTTCCTGCGAATGGATGCGCATGCCTTCGCGCACCGTCACCATGCAGCTCTGGCGGCTCGGCACGCCGTCGATTTCGACGAGGCATTCGAAGCACGCGCCCATCATGCAATAGGGCGCGCGCGGTGCGCCCGAGACGGGCGTCGCACGAAAGCGGTCGATGCCGGCGGCGAGCAGCGCCGCAGCCACCGAGCGTCCGCCTAGGACGCGCAAAGGCCGGTCGTTGAACCAGATGTCGATGGGCGCGTCGGCGCCGGGCAAGGCCCTGAAAAGCGGTGTCGAAGTCATGATTGGATTCAATGTGCGGGTGTCAGTTCGGCGCGGGCACCGGCGAAGCGACTGCCGGTGAAGGCCGGGATTTCTTCGGGCATCGCGCCGCCCGCGATCCACGACGCAATGCGCATCGCGTGCGCCGCCGCGAGCGTGACGCCGCTGTGGCAGGTCACGACGAACGCGCCCGGATGCCGCGCCGATTCGTCGTAGATGGGGAAGCCGTCCGGGCTGTAGACGCGCAACGCGGCCCAGGTCCGCACGAGCCGCACGTTCTTCAGAAGGGGAAATGCACGCACGCCGCGTTGCGCGATGTTCGAGAGCACATGGGTGGTGGTGAAGTCGTTGTAGCCGACTTCTTCCATCGAATCGCCGAATTGCACGGTACCTTCGTCAGTCTGGCGCACGTTGATGGTCGGATGGTGCAGGAACGGCGCGACGCGTTCGCTCACGAGCACCTGTCCGCGATTCGGCGCGACGGGCGCATGCAGTCCCACTTGCGGCGCGAGCGCGCGATTGCCGAGGCCGGCACACAGCACGACGCGCGGCGCACGCCACACGCCGCGCTTGCCATGCACGACGAATCCACCGGCCTCCGGCACGATGCGCTCGGCGCCGTCGCCGCTCGCGAGCCGCACGCCGCGGCGCTGCATGCCCGCGTGCAGCGCACGCAGCAGCTTGAGCGGATTGACGTGGCCGTCCATCGGCGTGTAGCTCGCGCCGACCACTTCCGGCCCGATTGCCGGCAGCAGGTCGCGCAGTTCGCGCGCGTCGAGCAGTTGATACGGATAGTCGCCGCCCAGTTCGGCCTGCAATGTCGAGAGGCGCTTCTCGCGCTCGGCCAGTTCGTCGTCGGAGAAGCAAAGGTGAAAGCCGCCCGGCTGTCGCAGCGCGACATCGACGCCGGTTTCGTCCAGAAGCGTTGACGCGAGCGCGGGCCAGCGCGTCGCGGAACTGCGCGACCAGCGCGCGTAAGGCGTGAGTCCGTAGCCCTTGCCCTGAATCCAGACGAGCCCGAAGTTGCCGCGCGACGCGCGAAAGCCGCCGTCGTCCTGATCGACCACCGTCACCGACGCGCCTTCGCGGGCGAGGCCATACGCAACTGCCGATCCGACCAGTCCGCCCCCGAGCACGAGCACGTCCGGGCTTGCGGATGTATTGCCTTTCATCGAGCTTCTCCGATAAGAATGCGGTCGAGTCCGACCATCCGGTCGAGCAGCACCATCAGCACGACCGTGCCCACGATCATCACCGCCGACACCGAAGCGACGAGCGGATCGATCGTCTGCGCGATCTGGTTGTACATGGCGACGGGCAGCGTGGTCGTGCCGGGCGTCGCGACGAAGATGGTCATCGTCAGCTCGTCGAAACTCTGGATGAACGAGAGCACCCAGCCACCCGCCACACCCGTGCGGATCATCGGCAGCACCACGCGCCGAAACGCCGTGAAGCGGCTCGCTCCGCAGGAGAGCGCGGCACGCTCGGCATCGCGATCCAGCCCGACCGCCGACGACAGCGCGAGCCGCAGCGCATACGGCAGCACGACGATCACGTGCGTCGCCGTTAGCGCCCAGAACGAGCCGCTCAGATGCAGGAGCGACAGAAAACGCAGGAACGCGATGCCGAGCACGACTGCGGGAATCATCATCGGCGAGAGGAAGAAGCTCATCAGCGCGGCGCGTCCGGGGAAGCGATAGCGCGCGATGGCGAGCGCCGCGGGCACGGCGAGCACGACGCCGATCGTCGCGGCCGCGAACGCGAGCCGCACCGACAACCAGAACGCCGCGGCGATGTCGCCGTTCTCGACGATCGCCCTGAACCAGCGTAGCGACGCGCCGTCGAACGGCATCGAGATAAAGCCCTTGTCCGTGAACGCGACCAGCATCACGACGACGAGCGGCGCGAGGATGAACGCGAGAAAGAACGCGTTGAAGAGCAGGCCCCAGAATCCGTTTTGCTTCATGTGCGCCTCGGCTCCGTCAGTCGAAAATATGCTTGAACCGCCGCTCGGCGAGCTTGCTGCAGCCCGTCACGATCGCGACGTTGGCGATCAGCAGCAGCACCGCGATGCTCGCCCCGAGCGGCCAGTTGAGCGTGCCGAGGAACTCGTCGTAGGCGGCAGTCGCGACCACCTTCAGACGCCGTCCGCCGATCAGCGCGGGCGTCGCAAAGGCGGAAGCCGAGAGCGCGAACACGATAATCGAACCCGACAGCACGCCTGGCATGATCTGCGGCAGCACCACGCGCCGGAACACCGTGAACGACGACCCGCCAAGCGAGAGACCGGCCCACTCGACCTGCGGGTCGAGCTTTTGCAGCGTCGCCCAGACCGACATCACCATGAACGGCACGAGCACGTGCGTGAGCGCGATGACCATGCCCGTCATCGTGAAGACGAGGCGCACCGGTTCGGAGGTGATGTGCAGCGCCTGCAGTGCGTTATTGAGCACGCCGTTGTTGCCGAGCAGGATCTGCCAGCCGAGCGTGCGCACCACGACCGAGATCAGCAGCGGCCCGAGCACCACGAGCAGGCACAGCGACTGCCAGGGCCGCTTCATCCGCGCGAGCACGATCGTTTCCGGCACGCCGAGGAGAACGGAGAGCAGCGTCACCGAAACGGCGAGCATCGCCGTGCGCAGGAAGATCGTCCCGTAGTAGGGATCGGTCACGACTTCGACGTAGTTCTTCAGCGTGTACGCTACCTGCACGCCGCCCACGCCGCCCACGCCGCCCACGTCGCTGAAGACGCGGAACGAAAGCACGAGGGTCAGCACGAGCGGAACCAGGAGCAGGGTGCCGAACAGCAGGAGCGCGGGCGCGGAGAGCAGCCACGGCGCTGCGCCCGGTCGGGTGTCGTCAAGCGTTGCCATGGGCGCTCTCCCGTTCGAGCATGCGCAGGTCGTCGTCGGTCCAGAACACGCCGACTTCGTCGCCTTCCGAAGGCGGCGGCGCGCCCAGATTCGGCTGCGCGACGCGCAGTGTGCCGAGGCCGGTCTCGATTTCGAGCAGCCACTGGTTGCCGACGAACACGCGCGTCGCAATGCGCCCGCGCATGCGCTCATCGCCGTTGGCAAGCCGCACTTTCTCCGGACGGATGTAGACGTGCACGGCGCCATCGACCGCGCGGCCTTCGTGCGGCACCTTCAGCGTGGTCCCGGCGACGTCGACTTCGGCGCAGCGCGGATTGCGCCGCATGACTTCACCCGCGAACGTGTTGGTCTTGCCGAGGAAACTTGAGGCAAAAGGCGTCTCCGGACGCTCGTAGGCCTCGAACGGCGTGGAAAGCTGCGCGATCCGGCCGCGATACATCACGGCGATGCGGTCGCTCATCGTCATCGCCTCGACCTGGTCGTGCGTGACGAGAATCGTCGTGATGCCGAGCCGCCGCTGGATTGCGCGCAGTTCGATGTGCATTTCCTCGCGCAGCTTGGCATCGAGATTCGACATGGGTTCGTCGAGCAGCAGCAGTTCGGGGCGCATGGCGATCGCGCGGGCAATTGCCACGCGCTGGCGCTGGCCGCCCGACAGCTCTTTGGGATAGCGCGCATCGAGCCCTTTCAGCCGCACGAGATCGAGCGCTTCGGCGACGCGCTCCGCGCGGTCGGCACGCTTCACCTTGCGCATCTCGAGACCGAAGCCGACATTGCCCGCCACCGTCATGTGCGGAAAGAGGGCGTAGCTCTGGAACACGACGCCCATGCCGCGCTTTTCGGGGCGCTCGTTCGTGATGTCGCGGCCGTCGAGCATCACGCTGCCTGCGCTCGGTGCGACGAAGCCGGCGATCATCTGCAGGGTCGTGGTCTTGCCGCAGCCGGAAGGTCCCAGCAGCGACAGGAACTCGCCGCGCTCGACCGTAAGGTCGATGTGCTCGATGGCGGTGTAGTCGCCGTAGCGCTTCGAGATGCCTTTGAGTGTGAGGAAGGTCATGGGCGTCGGGTCCGTGGGGGCATGGAATCCGGCGGATCGGTGCGAGGCGCGCCGTCCGCCGTGTCGCTTATCGTTCGACGGAACGGTTCCAGCGCTCCGTCCACTCCGTGCGATGCTGGTTGACCGTCGTCCAGTCCATCGCCGTCAGCTTGCCGATTTGTTCCGGACCGTACGGCACGCGCGCGGCGATTTCGGGCGCGAGCTTGACCGTCTTGTTGACCGGGCCGAGGCCGATGGCCTGTGCCTGCATCGCCTGCACTTCCGGACTCAGCAAATACTGTACGAACTGCTGCGACAGTTGCGGCTGCGCGTTTTCCGCCACCGCGCACGCGGCGACCTGCAGCGCGACGCCGCCTTCCTTCGGATAGACGAACTTGAGCGGGAAGCCGGTGTTCTGCAACGCGACCGCGCGGCCGCTGCCGTACGGCGCGAGGATCACGTCGCCGCTTTGCATCAGGCCGTCCATTTCGCCGGGCGTCGGGGCCCACGAGAGCACGTCGGGCGCGACCTGCTTGGTCATCGCCGTGAAGCCCGGATCGATGTTCTTTTCGCCGCCGCCGTTCATGCGCGCCAGCATGACGAGCGTGTGCAGGCCATAGGTGTTCGTGATCGGCGGCACGCCGAGCTTGCCCTTCAGGCGCTTGTCGGTGAGCACCTGCCACGAATCCGGCGCGGGCAGGCCGAGCTTCTTGAACGCCTCCTCGTTGTAGCCGATGCCGGTCGCCACCATCCCCACGCCGACCGACGTCGCGCCGAGCCGCGCGAGCGGATACAGGTCCTTCATGACCGGCGCTTCGTCGACCTTCGCGCACAGGCCGAGCTGCATCGCCTGATACATGGGGCCGTCGTCCATCACCGCGACGTTGATCTGCTGATGGCCTTTCTGCGCCTGGAGCTTGGCGAGCGTGTCGCTGGAGTTGCCGGCGACATAGACGATCTTGACGTCATGGGTCTTTTCGAACGGCGGGATGATTTTCTGGCGGTAGAGCTGTTCGTTGGAGCCCCCCACGTTGGCGACGTAGAGCGTGGTTTCGGCGTGGGCGAGAGCCGGCCCGAAGAGCGCGCCGGCGAGGCCGAGCGCGGCGGTCAACGTTCGCGCAGAAAAGCGGCGGCGGTGCTGCACTTTATTCATGAACACTTCTCCATTCGATGTGGGGTTCGCGAACGTGGCGTGGGGTTACCGTCCGTAAGGCAATATTGGCGCGATCGACCCATATCGTCCAATACGAATAAAATAACTATCCATACTTGGTTGATATGGGTTGAACGCGATGAACCTGAAGCATATAGAGGCGTTTCGCGCCGTCATGGTGGCCGGTTCGATGACCGCGGCCGCCAAGGAGCTCTTCACGTCGCAGCCGAACGTGAGCCGGCTCATCTCTCAGCTCGAACGCGAAACGGGCTTGCGGCTCTTTCAGCGCAGCGGCGTGCGGCTCATACCGACGAGCGAGGGCAATGCGTTCTTCCGCGAAGTCGAGCGCGCCTATGTGGGCCTGCAAGGGCTCGCCAACGCGGCCGCACAGATTCGCAATCTGGGTAGCGGGCGGCTGCGAATCGCGGCGATGCCCTCGGCGGGCATGACGCTCGTGCCGCATGCGATCAACCGCTTTCAGGCGCTCTATCCGGAGGTGACGGTATCGCTGCACGTGAACACGTCGGGCACCGTGAATCACTGGACGGCTTCCCAGTTCTGCGATCTGGGCGTCGCGGTGTACATCAGCGAGGCGTCCAATTGCGAGGTGGAACTGCTCTCGAAGGTGCCGGCGGTCGCAGTGATGCCGGCCGATCACCGGCTCGCGAAGAAGGCGACGCTCAAGCCCGCCGACTTCGCCGGCGAGCCGTTCATCTCGCTGTGCCACGGCGACGGCACGCGCATGCAGATGGACGAAGTGTTCGAGCGCGCCGGCGTGCAGCGCGTGCTCGCCATCGAGGCGCAGTACGCGGCCATCTGCTGCGAGATGGTGCGTTGCGGCATGGGACTGACGCTTGCGCATCCTGTCGTCGCGCGGGATTTCGCGGGACCGGAAATCGCAATCCGGCCGTTTTCGCCGAACGTGCTGTTTTCGACCTACTTGCTGTTTCCGCCGCACCGTCCGCGTGAACGGCTGGCGATGGCGTTCGTCGATGTGCTTCGCAAGGAACACGAGGAAGTGCTCGCCGGGACGACCAAGCCGAGAGGACCGCGTGCGCGTCGATGAACGCTTGTGAGGAGCGTGTCGTTCTGAAGAAGTGCGATGCTAAGATCGATGCCTCATTTCGCTGACTGCGGCATCTGTTCCGCAGCCTTCACCTGCCCGAGGGATCACATGACCGACGCTTCGATGCATCTTCGATTTCTGGCGGCTTGCGCCATCGCGCGGGAAGCGGGGCGTGTCGCACGCGACCGCTTTCTGGCGCGCGACGAGGCGTTGACGCTCAGGTTCAAGGGCCCGCAGGACTACCTGACCGAGACCGATGGCGAAGTCGAGCGGCTGATCGCCGGACGTCTGTCCGAAGCGTTCCCCGACGACGCGTTCTTCGGCGAGGAAAGCGGCGGCTCGTTTGGACGCGACGTATGGATCGTCGACCCGATCGACGGCACCGCGGACTTCGCGCGGGGCGTGCCTTACTTTTGCGTATCGATTGCATTCGTGCGGGACGGCCGCGCCGAGATCGGCGTGCTGTACGACCCGATGCTCGACGAACTCTTCGTCGCGCAACGAGGGAAGGGCGCAACGCTGAACGGGCAGGCCATCAAGGTGAGCCCGATCGACGACATCCGGCAGTCGGTCGTCGAACTGGGCTGGTCGACGCGCGTGCCGTTCGAGCGCTACGCGGCGCTCATGCAGCGTGTCAACGACCTCGGAGCGGGAATCAAGCGGCGCGGCTCGGGCGCGTTGGGACTCGCGTATGTCGCGATGGGACGGCAGGACGCGTATTGCGAGCTGCATATCAATTCCTGGGATGCAGCAGCGGCGGTTCTGATCGTCGAGGAAGCGGGCGGATGGGTCAACGACTTCCTGACTGAGGAATGCCTCGCGAAAGGCAATCGCGTGATTGCCTGCACGCCGAAACTTCGCGCGGTGCTGGAAAAAGCGATGGAGGAATGATCAGGCGCGCATGCGCGGTTCGAGGGCTCGCCTGACTGGCGGCGCGCATGCCGTACGGAAAACGCTCGCATCACATGTCACATATCCGACACACGGGTCACTGAAGATCGCTGCTGGTCCGCCTGCCGAGGGAGCAGGCACCCGGCTCGTCGCATTGCGCGAGCCGCCAGACGCGCTTTCCATTCGTCGATCCAAAAGGAGATGTCCGTGGTCCTGAGCCGAGTATTCGCCCCGTCTGTCGCATTGTCGCTTGCGTTGGGCGCCGCAGCCGTATCCACGCCCGCCTTTGCCAAAGTCGATCTGATCGCGATCGGTCAACTGAGCGGCATGTCGTTCGATCGATCACGCTCGACCGCAGGTCCCCTCGAAAACGGCGCGCCCGGCAACCTGCTGGGCGGCCTGGGTTCCGGCCTCGCGTACGCGGGCTGCGACACATTCCTGGCCGTTCCCGATCGCGGCCCGAATGCCATCCCGTACAACAGCGCCATCGACGACACCGCCTCGTACATCAATCGCTTCCAGACGCTGAGCCTGCGCCTCGCGCCTGCCAAGGGTGCGTCGCTGCCGTACACGCTCACGCCGAAGCTCGTCGACACCACACTGCTTCATGCGCGCGAGCCGCTCGCCTACGGCGGCGGCGCGGCCGAGAACGTCGCGAATGGCGCGCCCGCGCTCAACGCTTTGCATCACACACATTACTTCACCGGGCGCTCGGACAACTTCGATCCGGCGCGCCTGTCGACGTACGCTCGCGACGGGCGATTCGATCCGGAAAGCATCCGCGTGAGCAGCGACGGCGCTAGCGTCTTCATCTCGGACGAGTACGGCCCGTACGTGTACCGATTTGACCGGAAGAGCGGTGAGCGTACTGGCGTCTATGCCGTGCCGCAGTCCTTCGCCGTGTCGACGCTCTCGCCCATGGGCGAGAGCGAGATCAGCGTGAATACATCGGGCAGGGTGGCGAACAAGGGCATGGAAGGCCTCGCGATCTCGCCCGACGGCAACACGCTCTTCGGCGCGATGCAAAGCCCGTTGATTCAGGATGGCGGCACGGACGGCGCCTATACGCGCATCGTGCGGATCGATGTGCGCAGCGGCAAGGCGACGCAATACGTATCCGCTCACGAACATTGGCACGATCGGCAAGCCGAAGTATCCGACCATCAGCGATGTCGTCGCCGTCAACGACCACGAACTGCTGATGGACGAGCGCGACGGCAAAGGCCTCGGCGACAATTCCACCGCTGCGTTCAAGCAGGTCTTTCACATCGATCTGTCGGGCGCAGCGGACGTAAGTCAGGCGAGCGGTGCGGCCGGGCTTGCGCCCTATGCGGTGAAAAAGACGCTCTTCCTCGATGTGGTCGCGGCGCTCACGGCGTACGGCGTCAAGCCGACGGACATTCCCGCGAAGCTCGAAAGCCTTGCGTTCGGTCCCGACATTGACATCGGCGGGACGCTCAAGCACACGCTCTTCATCGCGAACGACAATGACTTCCTCGGCACGGTGACGGACAGCAATCACGCGAGCGGCATCGACAATCCAAACCAGTTCTTCGTGTTCGCCGTCGATGCGGCGGACTTGCCGGCGTACGTGGCGCAGCGCCTTCCGGGCAGTCGACGCGATCGCCTGCATGGCGGGGACGTCTGCGGACCGGATAACGACGATCACGACCATGATCACGGCAAGTAAGCGTTCCGCGTTGCAACGGCGCTGACTGACGCATGCGCGAAGGCTTGTCACGCGTGATCGCGCGTACAAGCCTTCGGGTATTCACGGACTCGAGCGCGCGACTGTTTCCCTGCCTCGCTCTCGAAACTGTATATACTCTTTTCTTCCAAAAAGGAGATCAGGAGAAACGGATGGCTGCACCTGCAAAGAAAGCGCCGAAGAATACATCCCAGACGCCCCGCCGGGCGGCACGGAAATCAGCGACCAAACCCGAGCCGGCGGCGACGGCAAAGGCCAAATCGCCCGAGGTCGTAGTGGTTTCGCCATCGAAGGTCGCGGAGAAAAGCGAGACCGCCGCAACGCCCGCGCCGGCCGAAGCAAAAGCCAAGCGTGCCAGGAAGGAAAAAGTGGTGCGCGACAGCTTCACGATGCCGAAGTCCGAGTATGCAAGGATCGCTTCATTAAAGCAGAAGTGCCTCGATGGTGGCGTTCGCGTGAAGAAGAGCGAACTGCTTCGTGCCGCGCTGGCCATGCTGGACGCGGTGCCCGCCAAGCGGCTGATCGCGGCCGTCGGCGCGCTCGAAGCGGTCAAGACAGGACGGCCGTCGAATACCTGAGCACGAGCGGCTTGCAAAGTCGCCGAGCCGTCACATTTCTGACATCGAACATGGTTATGGTCACAGGCAGCAAAACGGGGAAGCTCTGACTTCATGCACGACGGCATCACAACACAATACGAGCCGTCGTGCGACACCGCGCAATTCTGAGGCGATGCCATTGAACCTTGCACCAGCCACCGCGACGGCAGCAATGCCGCACACGCCCGCTGCCCAGGCGACATCCCGCCAAGCCGCGCGCAGTCGCCGTTCGATATCGCTCCGGCTTGGCGAGCAGCCCGTCGCCGATGCGTTCGTGATGCTCACGGCGCCACTCGCGAGCGACGCGCTGCAACAGACTGAATCGCTTAATGCGCACTCCGATGCGGACGCCCTGCACCGGCTGTGCACGACGCTGCGCCGCCTACATGCGATCTGGTGGGCCTTCGATCCGCTGCTCGACGAGAAGCACGCGCGTCTCATCCGGAAGCGATTCAGGCGGCTCGCCGACATCGCCGGCGAACCCTACGAACTGGACGCGGCGTGCGGACTGCTGTTCCGCGCGCGCAAAGGCGGCGCGCGCTTCGCTCCCGTCGTACGGACGATCGACGACGAGCGGCGGGACGCTTCGATCTCGAGTTGCCGCGCGATCCGCAAGGCGGCGATCGACGTGGTGTTGCGGCGCGCACTCGCCGATGCGCGTCGATGCCTCGAAACCCGCGAGGTCGATCAGACGCTCGAAGAATTTGCGCTCGCACGCGTCTGTCAGGCCGACGATGCGCTCACCAGGAAGGAAGCGCGTCTCGCGAGAATGAAGCGCGTCGATGCCAAGACACTGCGCGGCATCGGCGAGGCGGCCGGCAGGCTGCAATGTCTGATCGAACTGTTTTCGCCGGTTCTCGTGCAAAGACACCGGCACACCATGGAACGGCTGCTCGCCGCACGCGCGACGCTCGGCAAGCTCGACGACGTGGTCGCCAGCGAAGCCGTGGTCCGGCGCATGGCCGCGCGCGCAGCCGACAAACACGCCGTGGACGAAGCCGTGCGCTGGCTGCACAAGGGACGAAAAGACGAGGTGCGGGCGGCCTTCAAGATGCTGCGCAATGCACGTCTGAAGCCGTCAATTTAGAGCGCCGAAGGCCAGACCGACCGGTCGTGCTCCCGCCTTTCGTCGCCGGGAAATGGGGCCGTAATAAGAAGCGATTCGATATGGACGCGGCAAGACGAGCGCGTATGCGTCATTGCGCTGACGAAACATTGCGAAGAAGCGTATCGGCGGCCGTTTTTTGCAATGAAATCCCCTCTGATCCAGTTTGACGCGGCGCATCCGTCTGGATAATCTTCGCCTTCCGAAGATTGCAGGACCCGTGATGAGCGAGCATCGAGAAGTATCGGCGCTGGACAGTTCCGCGTTGGAGATTCCGGTCCCGCCGAGGGACTTCGGCGCCACGCGCCGCATCCTGATAGTCGTCCTGCTGGCCTCGATCGTTACGCCCCTCTTTTTCATCATCGGCTATGGATATGTCGGCTACGAGAGCCGGCTCTCCGATTCGTCGGAGGTTATCGACCGCCTGGCGCGCGTCGCCGAAGAACATGCTGTCAAGGTGCTCGACCTGAACCGGGAGATGTCGTCGCGAATCGAGCAACTGCTGGGTTCCGATAACGACCAGCAGGTGCTCTCGCGCCAGGAAGAGGTTCATCAGATCCTGGGCGAGATGGCGGCGCGTCTGCCGCAGATCGCAGGCATCTTCGTCTTCGGCGAGAACGGCGACCTGCTCGTGAGCAGCAACTATTTCCCGGCCCCGCGTGTGAATGTGCGCGGGCGGGTCGACTTCGAGGCGGTGCTCAAGCGCGATTCCGAAACGGAAGTGTCGATGCCGTTGCGCGACGCGATAAGCGGCACTGATGTCTTCACGACGAACACGGCCCGGCGCGCAGCCGACGGCCGCTTTCTCGGGCTCGTGACCATCTCCCTGCGCCGGGACTATTTTCTGTCCTTCTATAAGGAACTGGCGGCACGGGACAGCGCGTTGACGCTCGGCCTGTTTCGCCGCGACGGAGCCATCCTCGCCCGGTCGCCGCCTCCCCGGGTGAAACCGGCACCGGCACGCAATCTTCCTTTGGCGAGGGCCATCGAAGGAAGAGGCGCATTCGACCGCATCCGGATCGATTCGACGCTCGACGGCGTCGACAAGCTGCTGGCATACCGGCAGGTCGGCACGTATCCGCTCTACGTGACGGCTGGCATCGCGGTGTCGGCGGTGACGAGCCGATGGCTGCAGCATGACGGCCTCATCGCGCTCGCGACGCTGATTCCCTGCACGGGCATCTGGCTGCTCGTCGTCTTCTCGCTGCGCAGACTCAAGGAGGAACAGGCCGCGTGGGAGCGATGGCGGACCGAAGTCGGCATGCGGCTGACGGCGGAAGCGACGAGCCGTCAGATGCGGCGAATGGGCGCCCTCGGCAATCTCGTGGCGAACGTCGCGCACGACTTCAACAATCTGCTCATGGTCGTCAAGGCGAACATGGAACTCGCGCGGCGCAAGGGCTTTAACGGCCTGGAGAAGGAAGTGACGGCCGTCGAGCGCGCGTCGGTCGGGGCCGAGGTGCTCGCGCGCAGGCTGCTGAGCGTGGCGCGCAAGCAGCCGTTGCGCGAGGACGCCACGCAACTGAGCGGCTGGCTTGGCGATGCCGCGTCGCTCATCGAGACATCGCTCGGCGCAAAGGTCGAGCTGACGCTCCATGCGCCCGAGACCGTATGGCCCGTCTATGTCGATGCGACTGAACTCGAGTCCGCGCTGATCAACATCGCGGTCAACGCAAAGGACGCGATGCCCGAAGGCGGCGAGTTCGTCATCCGCTGCGAGAACGTTCATTTGCTCCAGGCGTCGAGCGGACTGAAGCCGGGTGACTATGTCGTGATCGCCTGCTCGGATAACGGATCCGGCATGCCCCCCGCGGTCGCGCAGCGCGCATTCGAGCCGCTCTTCACGACCAAGGCGACGAGCGCGGGCACGGGCCTCGGTCTCGCGCAGGTGTTCGCGATGTGCGAGCAGGCGGGCGGCACCGCGCGAGTCGACAGCGTCGTCGACCGTGGCACGACGATTCGCCTCTTTCTTCCCCGCTGGACGGGCGAGGCGAGGCGGGAAGCGGTCGATCTGTCGAAGCCCGAGAATGTGGCCGAGGTCGCGAATCAGGGATCGGTGCTGCTCGTGGAAGACAACGTCGAGGTCGCGGCGGGTCTCGCTGCCGTGCTCGAAGTGTTCGGCTGGCGCGCGCGCCACGAATTGACCGGCGACGCTGCGCTTCAGTTGCTCGAAGACGGCGAGCGATTCGACCTGATTCTCTCGGACATTCAGATGCCCGGCCTGAACAACGGGATCGACGTCGCGGAGAAAGTGCGGCGCGCGTGGCCGCATCAGGCGATTGCCCTGATGACTGGCTATGCAGAGGAATTCGAGCGCGCGAAGCATGCAGGCGTGACCATCCTGTCCAAGCCCTTCAACATCGACGACCTGCAAGCGTTGCTTCAGCGCGTCCATGTCTCGACGCGGACGGCTGGCCCGGGAACGGAACTCCGGTTCAGCTAGCGAGCGCTTGCGGCCGTGCCGGCCATGCGCCGCGGCGGCAGCGCGAGCGAGATGATGTCGCTGCGCCTGAACGCTTGCATCCCCTCAGAGCAGTCCTTTGAGTTTCACGCTCGAATCTGTGAGCGACTCCGGCGCCGGCGACGCACCACGTTCGACGAGCATCCGCGCCAGCTTCATTTCCTTCGCAAGCATGCTGACCGGCCCGAAACCGCTCGCACCGACCAGCCTGTCGTCCGCGTCGAAATAGAAATGGATTTCGGCATGGTCGGAGAGAATACGGGTGACGGAATGGTCGGCGAGCGCCGGTTCGCCCGCCACCTGCAGTTGATGATCGTATTGATCGGACCAGAACCACGGCACGCCGTCGTACTTTTCGCGAGCGCCGAGCATGTTGTGCGCGGCGATGCGCGCCTGCGTTTCCGCGTTATGCCACGTTTCTTGACGGATCGGCTGATCCGAGATCCGGCTGGGAAAAATGGCGACGTCGCCCGCCGCGAAAATGCCGGGCGCCGACGTCTCCAGTTCCGCATTGACGACGACGCCGCGCCGCACGTCGAGGCCCGCGGCACGCGCCAGTTCGTCCGCGGGATCGATGCCGATGCCGACTACGACCGTCTCCGCGATCAGCGTGTCACCGTTGGCGAGCATCACGGCGAGCGTGCCGTCGGAGATCTGTTCGATGGCTGCCGGCGCGGTGCTCACGCGAAGGTCGACGCCATTGCGCTCGTGCAACGCCTGAACGCGCGCGGCGATGGACTCAGGCACTGCACGTCCCAGCAGGCGCGGGGCTCCTTCCAGAACGCATACCCGGCAGCCGCGCATTCGTGCGGACGCGGCTACTTCCAGGCCGATAAAGCCACCTCCGATGATGACGACCCGTGCATCAGGAACGAGTCGCTGCGCGATCGCGGCGGAGTCGTCGAGCGTGCGCAGACTGATGACGCCACGAAGTCCGGCGCCGGGAATCGTGAGACGCCGCGCGTGTCCTCCTGTCGCGAGAAGCAAGGCCTCGTAGCAAACCACGCGGCCGTCTTCGAGCAGCACCTCGCGCGCGGACGCATCGATCGTCTTCACTCTCGCGACGACGTGTTCGATACTGTCCTCCTGCCACGCATCGGGCGGGCGCAACTGACACTGGGCTACCTCGCGCTCTCCGGTCAGGAGACCCTTCGACAGCGGCGGTCGTTCATAGGGCAAGTGCTGCTCCGCGCCGATCAGCGCAATGCCGCCTTGCCAGCCGTATTCGCGCAGCGCCTGCGCGGCCCGGCCGCCGACGTGACCTGCACCCACCACCGCCATCACGCGATCGTTCGTCATGGCATCACACTTCGATCAGAATGCGTCCGCCTTCGACCCGCGCGGGATAGGTCCTGAGCTTCTCGCAGACGGGCGCACAAAGCGGGCGGCCATCGCGGATATCGAAGCGGCCGTTGTGCTTCGGGCATTCGATCACATGATCCATCACGAGTCCGTCGCTCAGATGGACGTGTTCGTGCGTACACAGTCCATCGCTTGCGTAGACCTCGTCGTCCACGCGGTAGATCGCGAACGTCTGGCCTGCGTGGTCGAATCGCATGACGTCTTCGTCTTCGATGTCGTCGAGCGCGGCAGCATCGATCCATTGGGGCATGGCGGGGTGTCTCCTGTCTTGTGTATGTTGTCTTCAGGCCTGGCTTGCCGATGGCACCGGACGCACCACATGGAACGACGGATCGTGCGTCTGTTTCATCAGGGCCGGAATGATTTCGGCGTAAGCGGCGAGGGTGCTTCGATACGGCGGCGGCATGTCGGCCTTCACCGCTTCGTGCAGTTGAGGCAAAGCATGAAATGGAACCATCGGGAACATGTGGTGTTCGACGTGATAGTTCATGTTCCAGTAAAGAAAGCGGAACACCGGATTCATCATCACCGTGCGGCAGTTCCTGCGATGGTCGAGCACATTCTCGGGCATGCCCGCGTGCTGCGTGAGACCGAAGTACAGATAGAGCCACGCGCCGTACAGGCTCGGCAGGCCGATGAAGAGCACAGGCAGGATCGTGCGGAAATACACGCTCGCCCCGATCACGACGACGTAGATCGCGAGGCTGATACGCGCTTCGCGAAACACCTTCGGCCATTCCGAAGCCGGTACGAAAGTGCGGTCGTCGGCGTTCATTCTTCCGAACGCGGCGGTGAACATCTTCGGCAGCTCGTTCGAAACCTGCTTCAGCGCGACGATGCTCGATGCAAGTGCCAGCCAGTCGGTTGGCCGCGGCGCGGCGATTTCCGGATCGCGCCCGACCACCAGCGTATCCGTGTGATGACGCGCGTGACTCCAGCGCCACACGGTCGCGCGACGGAACACCTGGAATGAAGCGACCTGATACAGCGCGTCGTTCATCCAGCGGGTCTTGAATGCCGTGCCGTGTCCGGCCTCGTGCCAGCGCGAATCGGCGGGACTGCAGTAGAGCGTTCCGTAGAGGAAGAACGCCGGAACCGCCCACCAGGAATGCAGGAACCACGCGAATCCGGCGAGCGCGCCGCTCGCAACGATCGCGGTGTACCAGAGCGCCGTGTCGCGGATCGCGCGGGCGTCGTTGCGCTGCATCAACTGCTTCATCACAGGGCGCGGCACTGCGCACGTGTACCAGTCGGCATTGACGAGCCCCGCCGCCTGCGCGCGCTCGCCCGCGCCACCTATCAGCCGGTAGTCCTGATGCCGCTGCGATGTATTCGACACTTGCGTCTCCTTGGTCGACCAGAGTTGGCGCTTCTCAGGTCCCATCCGGGATGGTTGCTGATCTGACGGGAAGGGTCCCGGCGCATCGCGGAGAGTCCATGGATCAAAAATAAGCGCTCCCCGAGCGCTGCTCAACGAGAAGATTGACGATTTATCGTCAATCTTCTAGCTTTGTGAAAAACCGCGCTCAACGAGCCGCGAATTACCTGGAGACCGCCGTGACGAATCCGTCCGCTTCCCCACGACGCAAGCGAACCGCGCGTTTCGTGGAGATCGCAGAACTGGCGGGCGTCAGCCCTTCGACGGTCGACCGCGTCCTGAACGAGCGCGGCAGCGTGTCCGCCGCTGCGCGCGAACGCGTCGTCGCGGCGGCTCGGGAACTCGCGTTGCCGCGTCTCCTGCCCGAAACCCGGCACGGTCTCGTTCACGTCGACGTGCTCCTGCCGGACAGCGACGCGCCGTTCTTCAGACGACTCGATCAGGCGCTGCAACGCGCCATGCAGATGCTCGACCGGCGGGTGATCGTCCATCGCGTGGCGCTGCCGCCCGCGGACGACACCACGATCACCGCGGCCATCGCACAGCCGCGCTACCGGCGCGCGGCGCTCATCGTGACGACGCACGACACAGCGCGCGTGCGTGCCGCGCTGGCATCGGCCATCGACCGGAACGAAGCGGTCGTGACGATGGTGACGGACATCGCGGACATTGCGCGGCTGCACTACGCGGGCATCGACAACCTGCGCGCGGGCCGTACCGCAGGCTATTACATCGGCCGGCTCTCGACCCGACCCGGGCGCGTTCTGCTGCTCGGCGGACGCATGGATTACCGGGCGCACGTCGATCGCATGGGCGGGTGTCGTGCACAGATAGGCGAAGCGTTTGGTCACCTCACATGCGAGCACGAGACGTTCGAGACATTCGACGATGACGACCGCTGTTATCACGCGGTGACGGCCGCGCTCAGGAAGGGCGACGTTAGCGCGATTTACAACAGCGGCTATGGCTCGGCGGGCGTCGAAGCAGCGTTGCGCAAGTCCGGTGCGGCGCGCGATGTCGTGTGGGTCGGACATGAAATGCTCGATCTGCATCGCGACTACATCGAAGCAGGCATCATGGATATCGTGATCGATCAGGACCCGGACGGACAGGTCATCGCGGCGCTTCAGCACGTGCTGCATGCGTGCGGTGTCGTCGATGCGGCGCCGCGCGAGGAGCCCGTCGAGTTTCGTGTGTTCTGCTCGGCCAACGTGCGGCATAGCGCCTACCTGAGCGATTGAGATCGACCCACATGCGATGCGGCTCGAACGAAAGCTCGATCTGCGCCTGCGCGAGATCGGATTCCGGTCCCTGCTGAGACAGCGCTGACGCAGGATCTCCGGCTGCTGCTGCGCACGGCGGTCGAGCATCTGAAGGTGGCGCGGGGGGCGAACCATCGTGCCGGTTCGGGCTAAAATCCGCTGTCGGTGCTCTCTGTTGTCCGCTTGCAGGCCATACACTTCGCAACCGGTTCAGGTCGAACGTTTGCGCTTTGGAGTGCGGGCTGCTTGAGTCCGTACCAACACGCCGCCACAAACATCAAGGCGTCACATGGACAGGAAGTCCGACCGCGCCTTTGCTGTTCGAATCGCTTCGTCGAAAGACGCGGCGGTCGCCACATGGCGATGATTCACCGAGACGAGCCATCCGGTGTCCCGCAGGCACCAGCGGATCCTCCCGCTCTCCAGCAAGGCAGAGAACCATCGCCAGACGGAGGCGTCCTCGGCATTGGCCGATGCGGCGGCGAGTGCGCGAGCCTCTTGAAGTCCGTGGAGGTCGATCGTATGCATTTTCATCATGGAGACGTTAGCGGATCGCATGCGACAGGATCTGGCCGATGACGAGCTGGTTGCCGAGCGAATTTTCAAGCGAGAATGCGATCGCCTTGCTTCGTCCGTTCAGCACCGAGCCGAAATTCTCCACCATCAACTGATACTGATCGCCTCCGTCGAAATGGAACGTCTCAACTCTGCCGCCGGCATCGGAGCGAAGACTGATTTTCGCGTCGGCATACACGCCTGGGTTGAATGGCGCCTCCAGCGAAAGCCAACCCTTGGAACCATGGAAAACCATGTGCTGCCGCCGCGCGAGCTGGGTTCCGCAGTAGAAGTTCAGCCGAAAGCCCGCGAAGTCCAACTTGCAGATTGCAAGTTTGTCGGTGCCATAGCGCGGGTCGATGGTAATGTCAGCGCCTACCGAGAGCGGTTCGAGGCCGGTCGCGATGCGCGTCGTCACGACCGGGTAGACACCGATGTCCCGCACGCCACCGCCTCCAAGCGCGAGGTCGTTCTTGAGGGCCGCAGGGTCGTCATTGAAATAGGTGAAAGAGCCTTCAACGAGTTCGAGATTGCCGAGCGTGCCATCAGCGATCCGTTCACGCGCGAAGGCCCATTGCGGATGATGCGCCACCATGAACGCTTCGCCGCACAAAAGCCCGGTCGCGTCGCGAAGTGCAATGAGTTCCCGAACCTGAGAGGCGTTCATCGCGATTGGCTTCTCGCACAACACGTGCTTGCCTGCGAGAAGCGCCTTCCTGCACCACTCGAAATGACTGGCAGTCGGCAATGGAATGTACACGGCGTCGACCCCATCGCTCGCGATCACTTCATCGTAATTCGCCCGCCAGACGGGTATGCCGTGCTTCGCAGCGAAACGCGCGGCGCGCTCGCCATCGCGGGCCGCTACAGAGACTACTCGACCGTTGCTCGATCGCTGGATGGCCGGCACCACGAAATTGTCGGCGATTCTGGCCGCGCCGAGCACGCCCCAACAAATCATGTCGCGCATGGACGTTTCCTCGTGATGTTCAACAGGTTCATCAACATACCGTCTGGAGCCGTTCCGAGCAGATGCAAAGCACCTCATCCGGATCGCGACGCCACCAATTCTCTTTCGAAAATATCTCGACCTCGATCAACCCTTCATATCCGGCGCGCTCGATGTTTTCGCGCACCGCGGCCAGATCGACGACACCATCGCCCATCATGCCGCGATCAAGCAGCATGTCGCGGGTTTCGCGCAGCCAGTCGCACACGTGGTAGGCAAGAATCCTGTCGTTAAGACCAGCCGCCGAGATCGACGCCTGCAACGCAGGATCCCACCAGCAGTGATAGACGTCGACAGCGACCCCGAGAAAGCCGGAGCGTTCTGGATCGAGTGCATCGCAGATATCCAGTGCCCGCGCCAGCGTGTTGAGCACGGCGCGATCGGCGGCGTACATCGGATGCAGCGGTTCGAGCGCGAGCGGAACGCCGTATTCGCGCGCTGTTTCGAGCAATTGCGCGATGCCATCGGCGACTTGTTCTCGTGCGCCGTTCAAATCGCGGCTGCCTTCCGGCAAACCGCCGACCACCATCACGAAGCACCGTGCGCCGAGTGTCGCGGCATCGCGTAGCGCGGCCTTGCTCTCATCGACGTTCGCGACGAATTGAGCATGCGTTGCGGCCGGCAAATACGTCGAACGACAATAGCCGGTGACGGTGAGATCGAGCGCTTTGACTTGCCTTGCGATCTCCGCCACGTTCGCCTTCTCCACTTCGTGACGCCAAGGCGCAATGCCGCCGAACCCCGCGCTGGCGATCCGGTCAATCGTGCGGCTGAGCGGTTCGCGGTGACCGAGCGTCGCGGTGTTGATGGAGCACAGGTCGAGTCTTTCCTTCAGGTTTCTCATGATTGTCCAGATTGATATCGAAGACGAGCAGTCCGTGAACGCCGCCTTCCAGCGCTTCGATGAGTCGCGCACCGATTGCGCGATGGGTCGGATGCGCGAGGTAGGTAATGCACTCGTCGCGGCTCGCGAAATCCATCATGAAGCCATCGGCGAAGCTCAGACCGTATCCCTCCGGCGAGATATTGGGCCCGCACTCGAAGTTCGTGAACGCGATGCCCGGAATTTCCGCGAGCCGTCTGATCTGCTCGAAGAAGGCGAGGCGACTCGAAGCCGCCACTTCGCTGCGGAATCGGCATAACACGATGTGCCGCACGGGCCCCTTTGAGCTGTTCATGGTCAGTCTCCACAGCCGAGCGATGCCATGACCTTGCGCACGCGCACGCTGGCATCTTCAGGGTCGCGCAGGAGGCCCGCCTGATCGGCAAGGCGGAACACGTCCGCGAGATAGGCGGGCGGGCGCATCCCATGGTGACCGCCAAGCATGAAGAAGTGGTCCTGGAATCCGTTCAGGTATGCGAGGAACACGACGCCGGTCTTGTAGTACTGCGTCGGCGCCCGGAAGATGTGGCGCGACAACGGCACCGTCGGCGTCAGCAGCGTGTGGAAAGCGTCGAGGTCGTCGGCGGCGAGCGCGTCAAGAGCCTGCGACGCGGCCGGAGCGATCGCATCGAAGATGCCGAGCAACGCGTGCGAATATCCCGCGTCATCGCCCGCAATCAGGTTGGGGTAGTTGAAATCGTCGCCGGTGTACATCTTTACCGCGGGCGGCAGTTGTCGCCGGAAAGCGATTTCCTTTGCGTCGTCGAGTAGCGATATCTTGATGCCGTCGACGCGATCGACGCTGTCGCCGATCACATCAAGGCAGACTCGCGCTGCGCTCTCGTAGTCCGGCACGCCCCAGTAGCCGGCGAGTTCAGGGTCGAACATCTCGCCGAGCCAGTGCAGAATCACTGGCTTGTCGCACATAGCCAGCACTTCGCGATAGACGCGCCGATAGTCGTCCGGCGAGCGAGCCACGCGGGCCAGTGCGCGGCTCGCCATCAGGATGATGCGGCCGCCGACGCGCTGGACGGCTTCGAGTTGCTCCGCATATGCACGGATCACCTGGTCGCAGCTGGTGATCGAATGCAGTGCAACGTGGTCTGTGCCGCAGCCTGAAGCGATCAACGCACCGGGGATATCGCGCGTGCCTTCAACCGTGCGGGTGATCAACTCGATCGCGCTGTTCCAGGGCAGACCCATGCCGCGTTGTGCGGTGTCCATCGCTTCGGCAATGCCGAGCCCTTGCTTGAGCAGATAGCGGCGATATTCGAGCGTGCGCTCCCAGTCGATTGCGGGCGTCCCGTTCAGCTCGCCCGCGCGCAGCGGATCGGCCACTACGTGGGCGGCCGAGTAGGCGATGCGGTTGAACGCCCGAGCGGGAGTGCGAACGTCGAGCGGCGAGCCATGCAGGCGATAGCTGTCCATCGTGCCGAGCGCCGTCGGAAGTTTGAGTGTCAGGTTCATATGCGTGTCAGTATTTGGTCACGAGGAGGCCGCCGTCGACGCGGATGGCTTGTCCAACGCTGTAAGGCAGGCCGCCCGTCGCGAGCGTGCGGACAGTCGTCGCCACTTCCTGAGGGGTGCCCCAGCGCTTGATGGCCGTGAGGCCTTGCTCCATCTGCACGTCGTAGCGCGCGCGGGAGGGTGCGGTCATCTCTGTCTCGATCAGGCCGGGCTGGACCTCATAGACGCCGACGCCGTGCTCGGCGAGCCGCAACGAAAAGAGTGTGGTCGCCATCGACAAGCCGGCCTTCGACACGCAGTATTCGCTACGCAAAGGCGAAGCGGCGACCGCGTTCGACGACGTGATCGTGATGACGCTCGGGTGAGGCGCGACGCTGGTTCGCGCGCGGGCGAGGAAGTGCTTGGCGAATGCCTGGGTCAGGAAGAACGTGCCGCGCGTATTGACGGCGATACAGCGGTCGAAGCTCTCGGGCGTCACATCGAGCAGGTCGCCGCGGGACATCACCGATACGCCCGCGTTGTTCACAAGACAATCGATTGGGCCGCCGAGACGCTCTTCGATATCGAGCAGCGTGGTCCGATGCGAGTCGATGTCGGCGAGGTCGGACACGACTGCGATCGCATTGACGCCAGTCTGCTCGACTTCGGCGACGGCCCGGTCGAGTTCATCGGATGCAACTGCATCGGTGAGCGCCACGTCGAACCCGGCGCGGCCGAGTTCGACCGCAATCGCCCGGCCGATGCCGCGCCGGCTACCAGTGACAAGTGCAACGGGGCGGCCGCTCATAACGACGCTCCATTGGCGATGAGCTCGCGGGCGATGATCGTGCGCTGGATCTGATTCGTGCCTTCATAGATCTGCGTGATCTTCGCATCGCGATAGAGCCGCTCGACTTCATAGCCGCGAATGTAGCCACTGCCGCCGAAAATCTGCACGGCATTGGCGCTGTGCTTGACCGCCGTGTCGCCGGCGAAGCACTTCGCCATCGAGCACGCAATGCTCGCGCGGTCGCCGGCTTCGAGACGTTCGGCCGCGTCGCGCACCAGCAGGCGCGCGGCCTGAATGTCCTTCGCCATGTCCGCGAGCATCCACTGGACTCCTTGAAATTCGGCGATGTGAGCGCCGAACTGCTTGCGCGTCTGTGCATACTCCAGCGCCGCTTCGAGACCTGCCTGCGCGATGCCGACGGCCAGCGCCGCGATGCCCACGCGGCCCTTGTCGAGCACGCTCATCATGATGTGAAAGCCGCGGCCTTCCTTTCCGAGCAGGGCGTCGTGCGGGAGCTTCACGCGATCGAAATGCAGTTCGCCAACCTGCGATGCACGCTGGCCCATCTTGTGTTCCTTCGGGCCCTTGGATACGCCCGCCGAATGACAATCGACGATGAATATGCTCATGCCGCGCTTGCCCGCCGACGGGTCGGTGCGCGCGAGCACGAAGGCCAGGTCCGCGACCGGTGCGTTATGGATCCAGAGCTTGGCGCCGCTGAGCTCCCAGCCGTCAACGGTGCGCGTAGCAGTGGTGCGAATGCCGGATACGTCGGTGCCCGCGTCCGATTCGGTGATGCAGTAAGCCGGCCGCAGTTCGGCGCGCAACAACGGCTCCATGTACTTCGCGCGCTGGTCGTCGCTGCCGTGCACGCTTAGCAGCGTGCCGACCAGTTCGAGCAGGCCGCACTGGTCCGCGACCGACGCGTAACCACGCGACAACTCTTCCATCACGAGCGCGTACGCGGTGACGTCGAGCCCGGCACCGCCGAACGCCTCCGGCACCGTGATGCCGAACAGGCCGAGTTCGCCCATCTGCTTGTAAATCTCCGCTGGAAAGCGCTCCTCGCGATCGAGCGCTTCGGCCACGGGCCGGATCACCGCATGCGCAAAACGGCGCGTTGTGTCGCGGATTTGCTCGTGCGTTTCCGAGAGTTTCATGCTGTCTCCTGTGTAATCGTCATACCTGATTTTTCCGGTACAACGCGCCGGCTCAGGTAAACCCGAGCGCCGCGTAATACCCCTTGAATTCAGAGGTTTCGTGTGCCAACATTCGCAACAAGTAACCATCTGGTGGGTTATTTAAGACCAACGAATGGCCGCTGTCAACGGGTTTTGCGGCCGATCTGAACGGAGGGTGCAGTGAACAAGTGGAAGGCGGCTGCTGATGCGGTCGAGCAGATATTCGACGGCGCGACGATCGCGCTTGCAGGTTCCGGAGGCGGTCTGCTCGAAGCGGACGCGTTGCTCGCGCAGCTTGAGCAGCGCTTTCTCGCAACCGGACATCCGCGCGACCTGACGCTCGTGCATGCGCTGGGAATCGGCGACGGAAAGGGCAGTGGACTGGGGCGCTTTGCACACCCGGGCATGGTCAGGCGCGTGATCGGCGGACACTGGAGCTGGGCACCCGCGATGCAGAAGCTGGCCAGCGAAAACGCCTTCGAGGCATATAGCTTTCCGGCTGGCGCGATCTCCACGCTGCTGCGCGAAATCGGCGCCGGCCGGCCTGGTCTTGTCACGCACGTCGGCCTGCGCACCTTCGTCGATCCGCGCATCGATGGCGGAAAGATAAACGAGCGTGCGACCGAGGATCTGGTCGAACTGATCGAACTGGATGGGAAGGAATACCTTCGCTACAAGCCGTTCCAGGTGGATTTCGCGATCTTGCGTGGCTCGTCGGCGGATGAAAGCGGCAACGTCACGCTGCGCCGCGAGCCAGCCGATCTCGACGTCTACGCCGCAGCGCTCGCGGCCCATAACTGCGGCGGCCACGTGTTCGTCCAGGTGAAAGAGCGCGAGCCGGCGGGATACGTGCCGGCGCGGCTCGTGCGCATACCCGGCATCCTGGTCGACACGCTGGTCGAGACACCGGAGCAGGTGCAATGCGTCGTGTCCGACTACGATCCGGCGTTGAGCGGCGAAGCGCTATGCGCAATCGGCGATGGCTTCTACGAAGTGCCGACGGGCATTCGCCGCATCATCGCGTCGCGGGCCGCGCACGAGTTGCATGCCGGACAGTCGGCGAATTTCGGCTTTGGGATTCCGGGCGGCATTCCGGCCTTGCTGGCGGAACAGGGGCGGGTCGGCACGTTCTGGGGATCGGTCGAGCAGGGCATCCACAACGGCGCGATGCTCGATGGCCCGATGTTCGGCACAGCGCGCAATGCGGAGGCGATCCTGCCGAGCGTCGACCAGTTCGACTTCTACAGCGGCGGAGGCGTCGATGTCACGTTTCTCGGCATGGGCGAGATGGATGGCGAAGGCAACATCAACGTGTCGAAGCTCGGCGCGACGGTGGTCGGCCCTGGCGGCTTCATCGACATCACCCAGGGCGCACGCAAGATCGTGTTTTGCGGGAGTTTCGAAGCGAAGGGGCTGGAGGTCGAACAAGTGGGGACGCGCCTGAACATCGTGTCGTCAGGGAGCGTGCCGAAGCTCGTCGAACGCGTGCAGCACATCACGTTCAGCGGCGAGCAGGCGCGCCTCAGCAAGCAGGAAGTGCTGTATGTGACGGAGCGCGCAGTGTTTCGTCTCGATGCGGACGGCGTGCGCCTGATCGAAGTTGCGGAAGGCATCGATGTCGAGCGCGATGTACTGGCGCGCATGGCATTTCGCCCGCTCGTAGATGAAACATTGCTCACGCGGACGAAGCAGGGCGCGTGCGCGACGCGGGAAAAGGCAGCATGACGCCCCGGCGCGTGGATTGTTGCGCCTCCCGCGCGCCCGGGCTGTCAGGGGCGCACGAGTCGCAGGATGGTCTCGACATTGAACTCAAGACGGTTTTTCAGGGCCGCCTTGTCCATGAAGTCGATGTCGAAGATCACGCCGCTCGTGAAACGGTTCGTCAGGTAGTAGTAGCCGATGGCGGCCATCGTGATGTGCAGTTGCCGTGCATCGACGCCGCTCCTAAATGCACCTGCTTCGACGCCGCGATCGAGTATGCGCTGCAGCATCGAGATGAAGCCGTGATGCAGTTCCTTAAACCGCTGGGACTTCTTGACGTGACGCGCCTTATGAAGGTTCTCGCTGTTCACGAGCGTCATGAACTCGGGGTTGCGGAGGTAGTAGTTCCAGGTATGCGTGGTGAGCGCGACGAGTGCGTCTTCGGGCGACAGATGGTCGAGGTCGAGCTTCAGTTCGGCGGAGCGGATATCGGCGTAGGCATCTTCGAGCACGGCGACAAAGAGTCCCTCCTTGCTGCCGAAGTAGTGATAGATCATCCGCTTGTTGGCTTTGGCGCGCGTGGCGATTGCTTCGACACGGGCACCGGCGAGCCCCAGCTTGGCGAACTCTTTCTTCGCGGCTTCGAGGATGCGGGCCCGCGTGACCTCCGGATCCCGCTGCCTGGGCTGGCGCTCGACAACTGCTTCAGCAGGCTTTGATGCGCGTCTTGGGGGTGTGGTTGCAAGAGTCATGTGGTTGTCGAAAGAAGAAGTCGGAGGACGCAACCGGCTGATGCCGTGTCGCTGACTATAAACCAAAATGGTGGTTGCTAGGAAGTAACCGGATGGTGCAGAATGATTCCGGACAACGCGGGGCGGCGTCGCTGTCCTGAAGAGACGGCGGATTTTGAGCGTCGTCGTAAAAGGCTTAATTGGAGGCAGGAATGACGGATTTGAGCGAACTGGCAGCCGCGCTGCACCTACCCACCGAGCCGGTGCGCGCGCCCATGTTCATCGACGGCAAGGACTTCGCTGGCGCAAGCGACTGGGTGACGCGCAAGAGCCCCGGCCACGGCATGCCGGTGACCGCCACGTTGCGGGCATCGAAGGGCGACCTGGACCTCGCGGTCGCAGCCGCGCGGCGCGCGTTCGATGACGGCCGCTGGTCGGGGCTGCCGGGCGAGCAACGCGCGGCGGTGCTGCTCAAGGTGGCCCAGTTGATCCGCGACAACGTCGAGACGCTGGCGTATCTCGAGACGCTCGAAAGCGGCAAGCCCATCGGCCAGTCGCGCGGCGAAGTCACCGCGGCGGCAGGCATCTGGGAATACGCGGCGGGGCTCGCCCGCGTGGTGCACGGCGACTCGCATGACACGCTCGGCCCGGACATGTTCGGACTGGTCGTGCGGCAGCCGGTCGGCGTGGTCGGCATCGTCACGCCGTGGAATTTTCCGTTCTTCATTCTTTCGGAGCGCCTGCCGTTCGCTCTGACGGCGGGATGTACGGTGGTCGTCAAGCCCGCGGAACTGACGTCGACCACGACGCTCAGGCTTGCCGCGCTGCTCACCGAAGCGGGCCTGCCCGATGGCGTGGTCAACGTGGTGACGGGACTCGGCTCGGTGGTCGGCCAGGCACTCGCGGAACACATGGACGTCGACATGATCTCGTTCACCGGTTCGACGCCGGTGGGGCGTTCGGTGCTCGCTGCCGCTGGCGGCAACATGAAAAAGGTCGGACTCGAACTGGGCGGCAAGAATCCTCAGATCGTTTTCGCCGACGCCGATCTCGACGACGCAGCCGATGCCATTGCGTTCGGGATCGCCTTCAACGCGGGCCAGTGCTGCGTGTCGGGCAGCCGGCTCGTCGTGCACCGGTCGGTCGAACAGGAGCTCGTCGAGCGCGTGCAGGCGGTGCTGGCAAAGGTGCGCGTCGGCGACCCGCTCGATGCGTCCAACCACGTCGGCGCCATTGTGGAGGCGCGTCAGTTCGACAAGATTCGCGGCTTCATCGACGCTGGTACGCGCGACGGTGCGCAACTCGTCTGCGGCGGCACCGCCAGCAGCGAAGGCGAGCGCTTCTTCATCCAGCCGACGGTGTTTCGCAACGTGCAGCCCGGCAGCGCACTCGCGCAGGAAGAGATTTTCGGGCCGGTGCTCGCGGTCACGACGTTCGACACCTTCGAGCAGGCGATCCAGCTGGCGAACGGCGTGCCGTACGGGCTCGCCGCGAGCATCTGGACCCGCGATCTGCAAGGCGCGTTCAAGAGCCTGCGCGACGTTCAGGCCGGACGCATCTGGGTGAATTGCACGATCACTGGCGGCCCTGAACTGCCCATCGGCGGTGTCAAGCAATCGGGGATCGGTCGCGAGACGGGGCGCTATGGCGTCGAGGAATACACGGAACTCAAGTCGGTGCACGTCCAGCTCGGCAACCGGCCGCGCTGGATTGCGTAAGAACAATTTATCAACATAGCGGTCGTGAAGAACCGCATGGAACACAGAATCGGAGACAGCAATGTATGACTATGTGATCGTGGGCGGCGGCCCGGCGGGCTGCGCGCTGGCAGCGCGTCTCACCGAAGATGCCGGCAACCGTGTGCTGTTGCTCGAGGCCGGTCCCGCCGACACCGACCCCTACATCCATATGCCGGTCGGCTTCTTCAAGATGACGGGCGGCCCGTTGACCTGGGGCTATCGCACGGCGGCGGCAGCGGAAACGCAACGCAGGCAGATTCCGTTTGCGCAGGCACGCGTGCTCGGCGGCGGCGGCTCGATCAATGCGATGGTCTACACCCGCGGCCAGCCCGCCGACTACGATGGCTGGGAACGCGACGGCTGTGCCGGCTGGGGCTTTCGCGATGGCGTGCTCCCCTATCTGCGGCGCATGGAGGACAACGAGCGCCTGTGCAATGAGTATCACGGCGTCGGCGGCCCGCTCGGCGTATCCGATCTCATCAGCGTCAATGAACTCACGAAGGCTTTCGTGCTGGCCGGCCAGGAAGCGGGCTTGCCGTACAACAGCGATTTCAACGGCGCGCACCAAGAGGGCGTCGGGGTTTATCAGGTGACCCAGCGCGGCGGCCGTCGTTGCAGCGCGGCGGTCGGCTACCTCAAGCAGGCCCGCTCGCGCAACAACCTGACCGTGAAGACGAATTGCCTCGTGTCGCGCATCGTGATCGAGAACGGTCGCGCGGTGGGCGTCGAATATGCCGATCAGCAGTCGCGCGCGAACGTGGTCATTGCACGGGCCGAACGCGAAGTCATCGTGACGGCGGGCGCGATCGGCTCGCCCAAGCTGCTGATGCTCTCCGGCATCGGTCGCGCAGCCGATCTCGAACGCGTGGGCGTCAAGCCGCTGCATGCGCTCGACGGCGTGGGCGCGAACCTGCAGGATCACTTCGACATCGACATCGTGTACGAACTCAACGGCCCCTATAGCCTCGACAAGTATGCGAAGAAGCACATGATGCTGCTCGCCGGCCTCGAATACAAAATCTTCAACAAGGGGCCGGTGACGTCGAACATCGCTGAGGGTGGAGCGTTCTGGTATTCCAGTAGTGATGTGCCGACGCCCGACCTGCAGTTTCACTTCCTGCCGGGCGCCGGGGTGGAAGCGGGCGTGCCTCCAGTGCCTTCCGGCTCGGGCTGCACGCTCAACTCGTACTTCCTGCGTCCGAAGAGCCGTGGCAGCGTCACGCTCAACAGCGCCGACCCCGCGGACGCACCGGTCATCGATCCCGCCTACATTCGCGATCCGTACGACCTGAAGGTGGCCGTCGAGGGCATTCGTCAGAGTCGCGAAATCATGAGCCAGCATGCGCTCTCCAGGTACATCAAGAGCGAGCACTTTCCCGGAGGCGCCGTGCGCACGCACGCGCAATACGAGGAGTACGCGAAGCAGTACGGGCGCACCGGCTATCACCCGGTCGGCACCTGCAAGATGGGTGTGGACGAGATGTCCGTGGTCGATCCGCAATTGCGCGTGCATGGCATCGAAGGGTTGCGGGTTGCAGATTCGTCGGTGATGCCGCGCATCGTCAGCTCCAACACCAATGCGCCCACGCTGATGATCGCGGAGAAAGCCTCGGACCTGATTCGCGGGCGAGCGGGGGCGCAGGCGCCTGTGGCCGGTCAGCTGGCCGGTTACGCCGGCCGGCCGATGCGAGACGCGCCAGCGACGGTGGCGTAACAAGAAGAGATCCGTCAGGGTCCGGTAGTCCAGCACTCTGTTCAGCAAGTAAATATCCGTATATTTATTCGTCTTACTAGCGATTCATTCGGAGGAGACAACCATGTCCAGACAAGACCAACGCTCGGCCCTTTCGCGCCGGGACTTCATCAAGCTCGGCGCAGGGGCCGCTTTCGCCGTGGCCGGCGGCGGATTTTCGAACCTGTCGCTCGGAGCGGGACAGCCCACGCTGGCCTGTTCCTTCCGCTCGCTCACCAATCCGTATCACGCGGCTTTCAACAAGGGTGCGCAGAGTTTCGCGGCGAGCGCGGGCTTGCCGTATGTCCCGTTGACGACCGAAGGAAGTTCCGAGAAGGGTCTCGCCGACATTCGCGCTCTGCTGCAAAGGACCGGCGGCAATCTCGTGCTCAACGTCGATCCGAACGATTCGGCCGATGCACGCGTGATCGTCGAAGCGTGCTCGAAGGCGGGCGCCTTCGTCACGACCATCTGGAACAAGCCTAAGGATCTGCATCCGTGGGATGCAAATCCGAACTACGTCGCGCATCTCTCGTACGACGGCGTCGCGTACGGCGAGGAAGCCGCCACGCAACTGTTCAAGGCGATGGGCGGCAAGGGCGGGGTCGTCGCGCTCGGCGGCATTTTCAGCAACGTGCCGGCGATCGAACGTAAAGCCGGTCTCGACGCGGCGCTGAAGAAGTTCCCCGACATCCAGTTGCTCGACTTCCAGGTCGCAGACTGGAACTCGCAAAAGGCGTTTCCGATCATGCAGGCCTGGATGACGCGTTTCAACGCGAAGATCAAGGGCGTGTGGGCCGCGAACGACGATATGGCGCTTGGCGCGATCGAGGCACTTCGCGCGGAAGGCCTGGCCGGCCAGATGCCGGTCACCGGCATGGACGGCACGCCGCCCGGACTCAGCGCGATCAAGGCGGGTGAACTGATCGCGTCGGTCGACTGGGATCCGTACTGGCTGGGCGGCATCGGCCTGTCGATGGGGCTGCAGGCGAAGGAGAAAAAGGTCGATGTGGCAACCCTGCCCAAGGACCGTCGCGAGTCCTATTGCAAGGCAACTTTCGTGACCAAGGCGAACGTCCAGGACGTCATGAAGCGTGCGAGTGCGCCAGGTGTCGATTGGAACAATCTCTATGCCCGCGTCGCGGGTCCCGTGGTGTATCGATGAACAAGCTGACCATAGCGCCCACCCGGCAGGCCATGTCCACAAGAACAACCGGAATTCCGATCGTATCGAAGCAGGCACTCGTGCGACGATTTGCACCGCTCCTGGTGCTGGTGGCGCTCGGTCTTTGCATCGGCGCGCTGAACCACGACTTCTTCGATCCGATGAACCTGTCGCGGATCGCGGTGGGTTCCGCGATACCCCTCACCATCGCACTCGGCGCCGCGTTCGTGATTCAGCTGGGCAGCATCGATCTGTCGGCCGAAGGCATTGTCGCGGTCGCGGCGATTGCGGTATCGATGCTGGTCGAGAACTCGTACAACGAGAACCACTTCGGGCTATGGGTGCTGGCCGTGGCGATCGCCGCAGGAATCGCGCTGGGTCTAGCCAATGGCGTGCTGCACGTGTTCCTGCGCATTCCCTCGTTCATCACGACGTTGGCGATCGGCTTCGTTGCAACGGGGATCGGTACCGCGTGGCTGTCGGGGAACACGATCCGCGTGAGCGACCCGTCGCTGCGCGCCATCGCGATCACGCGCTATCTGGGCGTGCCACTGTCCGTCTGGATCGCGGTGCTGATGCTCGGGGTCGCATGGTTCATCCACAAGCACACGCTGCTCGGTCGTCACACCCTTGCGATCGGTGGCGGCGAGGATCTGGCGCGGCTGAGCGGGGTGCGCGTATCACGCGTGCGCATCGCAGTGTTCGCGCTGGCCGGGGCCTTCTATGGCGTCGCGGGCATCCTCGCCGTCGCGCAGTACGGGCAGGGCCATGCGCGCATCGCCGACGGCCAGCTGTTCGTCGCAATCACGGCGATCGTGGTGGGCGGGACCTCGCTTGCAGGCGGCAACGGCAGCCCGATGAACACGCTGATCGGCACGTTGATCGTGATCGTACTGAGCAACGGCATGGTGCTGCTGGGTGTCCCGCCCTATGTGCAACAGGGCATCCAGGGTGTGTTGATCATCGCTGCCGTGACGCTCGCGCTGAATCGCTCGCGCCGGCGCATCGTCAAGTGAGTGTGAGGAGAACAGACATGCTTTCACTCAAGAACGTCACCAAGCGCTTTCCGGGTGTACTCGCCCTGGACGACGTGTCGATCGAAGTCCGGCCGAATGAAATCGTCGGTCTGATCGGCGAGAACGGTGCGGGCAAGTCCACGCTGATGAAGCTGCTGACTGGTGCGTACCGCCAGGACACTGGCGAGATCGAGCTGGGCGGCAAGCCGCTCGTGATCCGTAACCCGCGCGATGCTACGTCCAAGGGCATCGCGATGGTCTATCAGGAGCAGTCGATTTTGCCCAACCTGACGGTCGCTGAAAATCTGTTCCTCGGCCGTGAAGAAGAGTTTGTCACGTTCGGCCGTGTGAACTGGACCAAGCTCAAGCGCGCAGCCAGGAAGGAACTTGCCACGGTGCATCTGGACGTCGATCCGCTGACGCCGTGCGAGGACCTCTCGTTCGGCCAGCGACAGATGGTGGAACTCGCGAGAGCCTTGTCGCTCGCGAGCCGCACCGGCGGCACGCCGATCATCCTGCTAGACGAGCCGACCTCCGTGCTCGAAGCCGGGGAGATCGAGATCCTGTTCGGCCTTGTGCGCGAACTCAAGTCGCGCGCGTCGTTCGTGTTCGTTTCGCATCGCCTGGATGAACTGCTGTCGCTCAGCGACCGGGTGTATGTGATGAAGGACGGCAAGGTGGTGTCGGAAATGGCTTCAGCTACTGCGTCGGTGGCGAAGCTCCACGAACTGATGGTCGGCCGGTCCCTGCACAGCGAGTACTACCGGGAGAACCTGCAAAAGCCTTGCCGCGCGGAAGTGGCCCTGTCGGTGCGCAATGCATCGCTGGGTCATGTGCTCGATGATGTGTCCTTCGAGGTTCGCTGCGGCGAAGTATTTGGCGTGGCAGGCGTGGTCGGGTCCGGGCGCGAGGAACTGTGCCGGGTCATCGCCGGGCTGGAAAAGCTCGATGCGGGGGAAGTAATGGTAGGCGCGACCCGCCTCAAGCCGCAGGCGAATCACGCGGTAGCGCTGGGCATCGGATACGTTCCGCGCGAGCGGAAGGTGGAGGGGCTCGTGACCCAGATGAGCGTTGCGCAAAACCTCACCCTGCCTCGCCTTGGCGCAGTCAGCCGTGCTGGCGTCGTGCGCAAGTCAAGCGAACGCGCGCTTGCCAACGAGTGGATCAAACGTCTGCACATCAAGACGCCGGGGCCCGACGCATCGTGCCGCAATCTCTCGGGCGGCAATCAGCAGAAGGTGGTGCTCGCGAAGTGGCGTTTCGCAGGCAGCCAGTTCCTGGTACTCGATCATCCGACGCGCGGCCTCGATGTCGGTGCGAAGGAGGAGGTTTATCAGCTGATCCGTGAACTGACGGCGGAAGGTGTCGCTGTCGTACTCACCGGCGATACGCTCGAAGAGATCCTGGGGCTCAGCCATCGCGTGATGGTCATGCGTGACGGCCGCGCGGAAAAGGTCCTGCCGTGCGAGGTGGGCTGTAAGCCCTCGCAAGTCGAAATCGTCGAACACATGGTCTGAGGTCAACATGCCACAACTGAACGCTTCACTCGCGGCCAAGCTGCGCGACAACGCGCCCTTTCTCGCTCTCATCGTGCTGTACGTGCTGATCGAGATCGCGCAGCCGAGCTTCCTGGCACCTTCGACGCAACTCGGCTTGCTCGCCGACAGTTCGACGCTCTTCATCATGGCGGCTGGCACGACCTTTGTCGTGTTGCTCGGGAGCATCGACCTTTCGCTGCAGGCGGTCGCGTCATTATCGAGCGTGATCGTCGCGATGCTGCTGCCGCGTTACGGGGCGCTGGCCGCGGTCGTCGCGCTCGCTGCATCGTTCGGCATCGGCCTGTTTAGCGGCGTGATCCAGACCGTCCTGCGGATTCCGTCTTTCATCGCGACGCTTGCGGTGGGCGGGATTGCGTCGGCGGCTGCGCTGACGCTCTCCGGTACCCGCTCCATCGGTATCAGCGACGAGATGCGCAACGCATCGCTCGGCTGGACCACCGGCTCCTCGTTCGGTGTGCCGCACGAAATCCTGCTTGGCATTGCAGTGTTCGCATTCTGTGTGTTCCTGCATCGCTCGACGGTGTTCGGTCGGCGTACGGATGCGATCGGCGCGGGCGAGCCAGCGGCAATCGCGTCGGGCGTGCGCGTGTCGGTGACCAAATGCCTCGTGTTCGGGACATCGTCGTTCTTTGCCGGGCTCGCGGGTGTCGTGATGGCAGGGCGCCTCGGAAGCGGATCGCCCACTTTGGCGGACCAGTTCCTGCTTCCCGCGATTGCTGCGGTGATTGTCGGCGGCACGGCGCTGACGGGTGGGGCAGGCGGCATCGGCCGGACACTGGTCGGTGCGCTCCTCGTGTCAGTGGCGCGCGTGGGCATGACGTTCGTCGGCATCAGCGTGTTCGCGCAGCAGATCGTGTTCGGGCTGATCTTGATCGTCGCGGTGACGGTCGCTTTCGATCGTTCGAAGGTGCTGGTCATCAAGTAAATTTCGATGCGGCCTGCTTCGCTCGGGCTATTGTTGAAGGAAGGGTTTGAACATGAAAATTCTGGTGACGGTTAAGAGAGTGGTCGACTACAACGTCAAGGTTCGCGTGAAGTCGGATGGAAGCGGTGTCGATATCGCGAACGTGAAGATGTCGATGAATCCGTTCGATGAGATTGCGGTCGAAGAAGCGGTGCGTTTGCGCGAGGCGGGCATTGCGACTGAAGTCGTAGCCGTGTCGTGCGGCGTGACGCAATGTCAGGAGACGCTGCGTACGGCGATGGCGATCGGCGCGGATCGCGGGATTCTCGTCGAATCGGCTGATGAATTGCAGCCGCTGGCCGTCGCGAAGATTCTGAAGGCGCTTGTGGACAAGGAACAGCCTCAACTGGTGATCCTCGGCAAGCAAGCCATCGACGACGATTCGAATCAGACCGGTCAGATGCTGGCTGCGCTGACGGGATTGCCGCAGGCGACGTTTGCATCGAAAGTGGTTGTCGCAGACGGCAAAGCGACCGTTGCGCGCGAAGTCGATGGTGGATCGGAAACGCTCTCGCTGAAGTTGCCCGCAGTCATCACCACCGACCTGCGCCTGAACGAACCGCGCTACGTCACGCTGCCCAACATCATGAAGGCGAAGAAGAAGCCTTTGGAAACGCTGAAGCCCGCGGACCTCGGCGTCGATGTCGCGCCGCGTCTGAAGACCCTGAAAGTCGCCGAGCCGCCCAAGCGCTCCGCCGGCGTGATGGTGCCGGACGTGAAGACGCTGGTCGAGAAGCTCAAGACCGAAGCCAAAGTGCTGTAAAGGGAAAGGACATGACCATTCTGGTAATCGCAGAACATGAGAACGCATCGATCAAGGCAGCGACGCTGAATACGGTTGCAGCTGCTTCGAAGATCGGTGGCGACGTTCATGTGCTTGTGGCAGGTTCGAACGCGCAGGCTGCAGCCGATGCTGCCGCGAGGATCGCGGGTGTTTCCAAAGTGCTGCTCGCCGATGCGCCGCAACTCGCCGACGGGCTGGCCGAGAACATCGACGGCACGGTGCTGAATATTGCGAAGGATTATTCGCACATCCTCGCGCCCGCTACGGCCTACGGTAAAAACATCGCGCCGCGTATCGCCGCGCATCTGGACGTCGCCCAGATCAGCGACATCACGGCAGTACACAGCGCCGACACCTTCGAGCGCCCCATCTACGCCGGCAACGCCATCGCAACGGTGCAATCGAGCGATCCGATCAAGGTGATCACGGTGCGTTCGACCGGCTTCGATCCGGTGGCAGCCGAAGGCGGCAGCGCATCGGTCGAGAAGATCGAAGCGGCGGCGGACGCAGGCATTTCGCAGTTCGTCAGTCGTAAACTGACTAAACTCGATCGCCCGGAACTGACGAGCGCGACCATCATCGTGTCGGGTGGCCGCGGTCTCGGCAACGGCGAGAACTACACGAAAGTGCTCGAACCGCTCGCCGATAAACTCGGCGCGGCACTCGGCGCATCGCGTGCCGCAGTCGATGCGGGCTTCGTCCCGAACGATTATCAGGTCGGCCAAACCGGCAAGATCGTCGCGCCGCAGTTGTATGTGGCAGTCGGCATCTCGGGCGCCATTCAACATTTGGACGGCATGAAGGACAGCAAGGTCATCGTCGCGATCAACAAGGACGCAGAAGCCCCGATCTTCGGTGTCGCCGACTATGGCCTCGTCGGCGATCTGTTCAATGTCGTGCCGGAACTTGCCGCCACGCTCTGATCGAGGAGAGGCAGATGGGACTCGCCACCGTCGAGCGCGAACTGCTTCACACGCGACGCGTTGAATTGCGCGGCTACAAGCGAAAGGATGGCCTGTACGACATCGAAGGCCATCTCGTCGATACGAAGACCTATGACCGCGTGTCGCACGGCGTCACGCGCAGCGCAGGCGATCCGATTCACGAAATGTCCCTCTGTCTGACGGTCAGCACCGCTTTCCTGATCGTCGGCGCTCGCGCCGAATCCACCGTCGTTCCGTACGCAGGATTTTGTGAGCGCGTCGCGCCCGACTACCGGAAGCTGATCGGCATGACGATTTCAGCGGGATTCATGCGCGAGGTGCGCGGACTGTTCGGCGGCGCGAACGGCTGCTCGCACCTGACCGAACTGATCGGCGCGGTAGCGACGGCGGCCTTTCAGACCATGAGCGAAGAGATCAACGCGTCGACCGACCGCCAGCCGTTTCAGCTCGACGGCTGCCACGCGCTGCGCACCGAGGGCGACGCGGTCCGCCTGTTTTATCCGAAGTGGTATCGCGGTCCTCACTTGCAAACGGCCGGCTGAGCATCGCAAATCGTCGCAAGCGCGCAGCCTCCCGAAGCCCAACCCACCGAACACGTATCGATGAACGACCGGCAGACCGCACCGCTACAGCAAGCAAGCCTCGGCGCCCAGGTCGTGACGCTCGCCTGCACGCTTGCGATACAGGCCGTCGCCACCGCCGCCACGCTCGCGTTTCCGATCCTCGCGCCGGTGATTCCGGGCGTTCAGCCGGCCGCGGTCGGTGTGTTTCTCGCGGTGGTCTACTTCGGCGCGATGATCGGCAGCGTGATCGGCAGCGCGGTCGTGACAGGGCTCGGTCCCGTGAGGGCGTCGCAGGCGGCGCTCCTTCTGCAAGCGCTCGCGCTCGGGCTGCTGACCGTCGACAACCCCGGTCTGCGGCTCGTCGCAGCGCTCCTTTGCGGACTCGGCTACGGGCCGATCACTCCGGCAAGCTCGCAGATCCTCGCGCGCACCACGCCTGCTGCGCGCATGGGCATCGCCTTCTCGCTCAAGCAGACGGGCGTGCCGCTCGGCGGATTGCTCACCGGCGTAGCCTTGCCGCTGATCGCGACATTCTTTTCATGGAAGACCGGGCTGGCAGGGCTCGCCGTGCTCGCGGCGACGGTCTCGCTCATCAGCAGCCCGCTTCGGACCCTCGACGCCGAAGCGACCGGACGCCTCGTCATCTCGAAGACCTGGTACCGGCCGATCGCCGAGGTCCTCGCCCATCCGCAACTGCGCTCGATGGCCGTCGTCTCGTTGCTGTTCTCCGCGTGCCAGTTGTCGGTGAGCGGCTACCTGATGGCGTTCCTGCATCGCGAGGCCGGCATGGGGCTCGCGCAAGCGGGTGTGATCTACGCTGTCGCGCAGGGCGCGGGCATCGCCGGACGCTTGCTGTGGGGTCATCTCGCCGATCGCATCGGCTCGTCGCGACGGGTTCTGATGGCCGTATGCGTGCTCATGGCGCTGAGTTGCGTGGCGACGGGATCTTTCTCGTCGCACTGGGGCATCGCAGCGCTGTGCATCGTGTCCGCGGTTTTCGGCGCGACGGCAATCGGATGGAATGGCGTGTTCCTTGGCGAACTGGCACGGCTGGCGCCGCGCGGCGCGGTCGCCTCGGTCACCGGTGGCGCGCTGTTCTTCACGTATTTCGGCGTGGTCGCGGGTCCGCCCGCCTTCGGCTATCTCGCCGACCGCACCAGCAGCCTCGGGTTCGCCTATGTCGCGCTCGGCGTCGTGCCGTGCATTGCGCTCGCGCTGCTGTTTCTCCCGGATCGTGCGATGCGGCAGCGTGCGGTCGAAAAGCCGGGGTGCAGCAGCCAGTGAAATGGCCGGGCGACGGTCACCGTCTGTCGACCGAATACCGGCCCGCGCCCGTGACGCACAGCAGTAGCAGGCCGCCCATGATGCTCACGTTCTTGTAGAAGTTGATCATGTTCGCCATGCGTTCGCCGTCTGCCATCGTCCAGAACGGATGGCCGATCAGCGCAGTGCCGAGCGTGTACAGCGCGAAGATCAGCGCCAGCGGCCGCGTATAGAACCCGACCACGATCGAAATGCCGGCAAAGAACTCCATCACGATCGCGACAGCCGCAGAAAGCGCGGGGATCGGCGCGCCCTCCTTCGCCATGTAGGCGACGGTGCCCGAGTAAGCGGTCAGCTTGCTCCAGCCGAAGATCAAGAACAGGACCATCAGCAGGATGCGGGCGATCAGGATCAGCTCGTCCTTGCGGTTCTCGAAGAGGGTGTATCGCATGATGGATCGCTCCCTGATGTTCCCGGCGGCGCCGGAACTTCGTTAGAGACTTTGCTGCCGCTCGCACCGAGGCTACAGCATCGACTATCGCGATGCCTCGGCCGAAGCAGCCTCGCCCGACCCCACCGACGCGCGCGTGCGATCCAGCACGGACATGACTTCGCGCGCCGTGTTCTCGGAATGCGTGCGCAGAATCTGCGGAAGGCCTTCGTGCGCGGGGTCGACGAGCGCGGCGAGAATCGCCTCGTGCTCCGCGAGCGATTCCGCCCAGCGCAGCGTATCGGCGTTTGCCGCGCCGCGCGCGCGATGCACCTTCGACATCAGCGACCCATAGATACCCGAGAGCACCGGATTGCCGCCGGCATCGACAATCATCTGGTGAATCTGCTGATTCAGACGGAAGTATTCCACCCGCTTGCCCGCTTCGTGACACTCGATCATCCGCCGATGCTTCGCGGTGATCGCCGCGACCTCGGACGCATCGACGCGCTGCCGCACCAGCTCGCCCGCCATCGCTTCGAGGCCGTGCAGCAGTTCGAAGGTGGCGGCGAGGTCGTCGAGATCGATTGGCGCCACGCGATAGCCGATGTACTGGCGATGCGTCACCGCGCCTTCCGCGACGAGCACCTTCAGCGCTTCGCGCAGCGGCGTCTTCGAAACGTCGAAGGCGATGCTCAGTTCCTTTTCGTCGATGCGCGCGCCGGGCGGCAATTCGCCCTCGTCGATCATCACGCGCAGGCGCGCGGCGATCTCCGCGGCCATGCCGCGGGTACGCACAAGCAACGGAGTCCGGGTGGTGGGGTTCATGATGGTGCCAAGCTTATCACGATATCGGTGCTTACCCTGCACCACGTTAGCGCACATATAAATTCAATAAAACCAAGTGTTTACACTGTTTGTAATTATAAATTTCTAATCTTATACTCTGTCCAACGTTGCGCGACGTCACGAAAACATCCGTCCATCCTGGAGTCCGTTCATGTCATCAACATCCGGTGTTGCCTCAATGACGGTGGGCAAGTCCGCCGTTCGCTGGAAGATATTCGTCGTCATGCTGAGCCTGATCGCGATCAACTACATCGACCGCGCGTCGCTCTCGGTCGCCATGCCGCTCATTTCGAAGGAGTTCAACATCGGTCCGGCGATGGAAGGCCTGATCCTCAGTTCGTTCTTCTGGACCTACGCGCTGATGCAGATTCCCGGCGGCATGCTTGCCGACCGCTACAAGCCGCGCATCGTGATCGCCACTGCGACCGTGTTCTGGGGCTTTTTCCAGGCGATCGCGGCGTTCTGCACGAGCGCGCCGGGCCTCCTGCTCACGCGCCTCGGGCTGGGCGCGTCGGAAGCGCCGATCTACCCGGCGGGCGGCAAGCTCAACGCCATCTGGATGACGCAGACCGAACGCGGCCGCGGCGCAACGCTCCTCGACGGCGGCGCTCCGCTCGGCGCGGCGCTCGGCGCGATCCTGATCACCGGCCTGATCGCGATGCTCGGCTCGTGGCGGCTCGCGTTCGCGGTGGCGGGTGTCGGCACGGTGCTGGCGGGCATTCTCGCGTGGTTCTACGTGCGCAACACGCCGCGCGAGCACCCCGGCGTGAATGAACTGGAAGCCGAATACATCGAGGAATCGCATGCACGCGATCTCGCGATGGAACCGGCGTCGCTCTCCGGCCGCTCGCGCGATTTCTTCAAGTACCGCTCCGTGTGGTGCATGTTCTTCGGCTGGATGTGTTTCAACACGGTGTTCTACGGCCTGCTCACGTGGATGCCGAACTACCTGCACATGGTGCACGGCTTCGACATCAAGCAGATGGGCGGCTCGAGCTTCATCATCTTTTTCAGCGGCTTCATCGGCGAGCTGATCGGCGGCTGGGTCGCCGACAAGTGGAAGGCCGCAGGCGGTAGGCCCAACGTCGTGATGCGCACGCTCTTTTGCATCGCCGCACTCGTCGCGACGGCGTCGATCTTCTCGGTCGCGTACGTGACAAACCCGGTGGCCGTGGTAGCGCTCCTTTCCTGCACGCTCTTCTTCCTGCGCTGGTGCGGCCTTTACTGGTGCATTCCGTCTTCGCTCGGCACGCGCAACAAGATCGGCTTTCTCGGCGGCTTCATGAATCTCGGCGGCAATATCGGCGGCATCGCGGTGCCGATCATCGTCGGCGCGATCGTGCAGTTCACCGGTTCCTACTTCCTCGCCCTGATGTTCTTCGCGGCCGCCGGCATTGGCCTCCTCGTCTGTTCGAGCTCCATCGACTACGAAACGAAGATCCCGGTTTGACCCTCACAACATATACAGACAGGCACTACGATGAAAAAACGCACTCTCCTCGGCATGCTGACGCCCTCGTCGAACACGTCGCTCGAACCGCTCACGAGCGCAATGGTCGCGGGACTCCCGGGCGTGTCGGCGCACTTCGCGCGCTTCCCGGTCACCGAGATCTCGCTCTCGGACAAGGCGCTCGGCCAGTTCGACGACTCCAAGATCATCCAGGCCGCCGAGCTGCTCGCGGATGCGAAGGTCGACGTGATCGCCTGGAACGGCACGTCCTCCGGCTGGCTCGGCTTCGAGGCTGACGAACGCCTGTGCCGCCGCATCACCGAGGCGACCGGCATTCCGGCGACGACCTCCGTGCTCGCGCTCAACGAGATCCTGAAGAAGACGAACGCGCGCGAGTTCGGCCTCGTCACGCCGTATCTCGACGACGTGCAGGAGAAGATCATCGCCAACTACCGCAGCGAGGGACTGAACTGCATCGCCGAGCGGCATCTGAATCTCAAGGTGAATTTCTCGTTCTCCGAAGTCCAGCCCGATGAAATCCGCCGCATGGTGCGCGAAGTGGCAAAGGACAAGCCGCGCGCCATCTCGATCTTCTGCACGAATCTGAACGCGGCGCATCTCGTGCCGGAACTCGAAGAAGAAACGGGCATCCCGATCTACGACACGATCTCGACCGTCGTCTGGAAGTCGCTGCAGCTCGCGGACTACGACACGCGCCGAGTCGAAGGCTGGGGCCGCCTCTTCAGCGAAGTGATCTAAGGAACAAGGCCATGCCCAACGATCTGGATTTTGTGATCCGTCATGCCGATGTCGTCACCGCGTCGGACCGCTTTTCATGCGACATCGGCATTCGCGACGGCCGCGTGGCGATGCTCGGGCAAGGCTTGCCCGAAGCGCCGCGCGAACTGGATGCGAGCGGCATGCTGGTGCTGCCGGGCGGCGTCGACGGCCACTGCCATCTCCATCAGCCGATGCCCGACGGCTTGCGCATGGCCGACGACTTTTTCACCGGGACGCGCTCGGCGCTCTGCGGCGGCACGACCACGGTGATTCCGTTCGCCGCGCAGGCGAAGGGGCAATCGCTGCAGGCGGCAGTGGACGATTACCATCGCCGCGCGGAAGGACGCGCGCTGATCGACTACGGCTTTCACCTGATCGTCGCCGATCCGACGCCGCACGTGCTCGCCGAAGAACTGCCGCGCCTGATCGCGAACGGCTACACGTCGTTCAAGGTGTACATGACATATGACGACCTGAAGCTGAACGATCGCCAGATGCTCGACGTGCTCTCCGTCGCGCGCGAGCACGGCGCGCTCGTGATGGTCCATGCGGAGAATTCGGACTGCATCGGCTGGCTCACGGAGCGTCTCCTCGGCAAAGGCATTCAGGCGCCGCACGCACACGCGCTCGCGCGACCGGCCGTGGTGGAGCGCGAGGCGACGCATCGCGCGATCGCGTTCGCGGAACTGGTCGACGTGCCGATTCTCATCGTGCACGTATCGGGCGCGGAGGCCATCGAGCAGATCCGCTGGGGTCAGTCGCGCGGCTTGCCGATTCTCGCGGAAACGTGTCCGCAATACCTGTATCTGACCGCCGACGATCTCGGCTGCGGCGAATACGAAGGCGCGAAATGCGTGTGCAGCCCGCCGCCGCGCGATCCCGCCAATCAGGGCGCGGTGTGGAAGGCGCTGCGCCAGGGCGTGTTCTCGCTCGTCTCGTCGGACCACGCGCCCTTCAACTACGACGACAGCCAAGGCAAGAAGCCGGGCGGCAAGGAAGTGTCGTTCGATCACATCCCGAACGGCATTCCCGGGCTCGAAACGCGTTTGCCATTGCTTTTCAAAGGCGTGAAGGAAGGGCGCCTTTCGCTGCATCAGTTCGTCGAACTGACCTCGCTCAAGCCCGCGAAGCTCTATGGTCTCTATCCAAGGAAAGGCACGATCGCGGTCGGCGCGGATGCGGACATCGTCGTGTGGGATCCGGAAAAGCGCGTGACGATCGCCAATGCGTCGCTGCATCACGCGGTCGATTACACGCCTTATGAAGGCATCGAAGTGAGCGGATGGCCGCGTCACTGTTTCTCGCGCGGCGAACTGCTCGTCGAAGACGGCAGGCTCCTGAGCGCGCAAGCGGGACGCGGGCAGTTTCTCGCCGCCGGCAAACCGAATCTCGATTGAGGGTGCACGAAATGAAACGGGTCTCGACCTCATTGGCAGCGGCGTTTTTCTGCATCGCCGCGCATGCCGCCGCCGATTCATCGAAGGACATGCCCACGGCCGTGCCCGAATCGGTCGGCGTGGATTCGGTGCCGCTCGTGCGCATGTCCGAGTGGCTGCGCAGCGGCAAGATGGACGTGCGCAGTCTCGTCGTCGTGAAGGACGGCAAGATCGTGTTCGAGCGCTACGGCGACGGCCTCACGCGCGACAACAACTACGAGCTGTATTCGGTCACGAAGACGATCACGTCGCTGCTCGTCGGGGTGCTGGAAGGTCAAGGCAAGCTGAACCCGACGACCCGAGTCGCGCCGCTCATCGCGAAGGCGCGGCCCGATCTCGCCTCGCAACTCGCGGACAAGCAGGACATCGAACTGCGCCATCTGATGTCGATGTCGAGCGGCCTCAGTTATCAGACACGCGAAGGCACCGATCCGCTCTATTACGGCGCGCCGGATCGCTTGCGCGTCGCAGTGACGGCCCGCGCCGCGAAGGCGCCCGGCACCGATTTCGACTACATCGACGTGAATCCGGTGCTGGTTGGCACGGCGGTCAGCGTGGCCGCGCACGAACGCGAGGACCGCTTCGCGGAAGAGAAGCTCTTCAAGCCGCTCGGGATGTCGCATTACCGATGGACCGGCGTCGATGAGACCGGCGCGGTCGCGGGCGGCTGGGGTCTGAGGCTGCGCCCGGTCGACATGGCGAAGATCGGCATGCTGATGCTCGACGGCGGCCGCTGGCAAGGAAGGCAGGTCGTGCCGCAGGCGTGGATCAAACAGATGACGACGCCCTCGCCCGCCGCCGCCGATTATGGCTATTACTGCTGGATCCAGCACGTCGTCGAAAAGGGTCAGCCGGAATTCGGCGCGATGGGCTTCAAGGGGCAATTCATCACGGTGCTGCCGGCCCAGCATGCGGTCGTCGTGATGACGAGCCTTCTGCCAACCGAAGGCGGCCTGCGCGATGCGACTTACCTGAACCTGTACCGGCGCATGGTCAACGACTACATCCTGCCTGCGTTGACGCCTTCGCAGAAGCCCGTGGTGTCGGCCGCGCGGACCCGCGCGCTGCGCGACGAACTCGCTCGCAGCCATGAGACGCAGGGCGTGCCGGGCACGGCCGTCGCCTTCAACGATGCGCCGGAGAAATGAAGGGCGACGCGCTGCTCCTGATTCGTTGCATGTAGAAAGCACGGTCACATCATGGTTTGCGCATGGCATTGAGGCGGCTCACCGCCGCCAATGCCATCTCGCGAGAAGCATTTTCCAGTGCGCACGGCCGGCAGCGCGCGCCTCCCGATGCAGCGAACCATTCAGACGCGCGGCAATGCTCGCCAGAATGGCGAGCGAGCCGATCGTCGGGAGCAATGCTGACATCATGGCTTCCTCACTCCTCTGATGAACCCGGCGCACGAACAACGGACCATCGTTCATCGGCCCGGCAACGCCGGTGCATAAGTCCGAACGAAAAAAGCGAGCGTCATGCAAAACGTCAGCACGAGCGTGCACGCGCGCACGATGCCCGGCGACGCGCGCCGCCCGACTTGCGCGCCTCCATAGCCGCCGATGACCGCCGCGACCAGCATCGCAAGCGTCTCCGGCCAGTGGACCGCCTTCGCGATCACGAAGGTGAGCACGGCCACCGCGTTCGCCGCGCTGACGAGCAGCGTGCGCGGCGCGTTCAGGCTCTTGATGTCGCGCGTGTCGAGGAGGCCCCACATCGCGATCATCATGATGCCGACCGCGCCGCCGAAGTAGCCGCCGTACACGCCGAGCGCGAACTGAATCGCGAGCACCGCCGAGCCTCGGATGCGAAAGCGCGCTCGCAGCGCGTCGCCGACGCGCTGCCCGAATGCAAGCGCGAGGCTCGCGATCAAGAGCAGCCACGGCAGCACGATGGAGAACGCCGCCGACGAAGTCCGCAGCAGCAGGATCGCGCCGGCAAAACCGCCGATCAGGGTGGCGACGAGCAACGAGCGCATCGTCACCGAGCCGACCGGACCGAGTCCGTCGCGATACGCCCACGCGCTGGCGACGCCACCCGGGAACAGCGCGACCGTACTCGATGAATTCGCCTGAACCGGTGGCACACCCGCGGCGATCAGCGCGGGCAGGCTGACGAACGAGCCGCCGCCCGCCAGCGCGTTCATCGCGCCGGCCAATAATCCCGCGCCGAAGACAAGAAAAAGGGAGTGCATGAGAGGCATCGTAGCGACGAAGCGCTCGGGCGGCAATCTGGCTTTTCCAATGCTAGACTTCGGCAAAACCGAAGGGAACCACGATGCGTTTCGATCTCACCGACATGCGGCTCTTCTTGACTGTCGTCGAGCGCGGCAGCTTCACGCGTGGCGCCGAGGCGATGCATCTCGCGCTTGCTTCCGTGAGCGAGCGCATCGCCGGGATGGAGGCTGCGCTCGGCGCGCCGCTGCTCGAACGCAATCGCCGCGGCGTGCGCGTGACGGCGGCGGGCGCCGCGCTCGTTCGCCATGCCCGCTCGATCCTGGGTCAGGTCGAACAGATGCGCGGCGAGTTGCGAACCTATGCGACCGGTCTCAAGGGGCGCATTCGCCTTCTCTCCAACACGGCCGCGCTGGCCGCCTTTCTTCCGCCGCGCCTCGAACGCTTTCTGTCGACGTATCCGGATCTTTCCTATGCGCGCGCAACTTCGCTGGACTCACGCCGAATGCCGAACTGCTCGCGCAGCATCTGATCGATGGTCCAATGGAGATACTGCTACCCGCACAGCCCTAGTTGCGCGAGCATGTTTGTGCGCAAGACCACACATGTGCGGCTTCGTGCAAACTGCAAGGTCGCATAGTTAAGCGAACGAACCAATCATACGAGACCATACGTAAGCGCCCACATGGAGCCGAACGCGGCAACTTTTCCCGCTTCACGCGGGCATCGCTGACGCATTTACCCGATGCGCTGCTTCATCGCTTGTCGATGAACCGGAGAAGACCGCCGGCGATGTGTTTAGGTAACGCAAGCGATTGCGCTCGAGCGCAAGACAAGACATTCTTTAGCTCGACTGGTTCTTCATTCAATCGATCTTGCGGAGTACAGACATGTCGCGTGACTTGCTTGTGCGGTTTTGTGTCATCAGCAGCCTTGTTTGGCTAGCTAGCTGCGGAGGCGGCGGTGGCGGAGGCACCTCCACGGGAAGCGGATCCACCCAGGGCGCGACCCCGGCAAGCGGCGCGAGCGAGACCACTGCGCAGCCATCCACCGGCGCAAGCGATGTCCCTGCAACCCCGTCCACCGGCGCAAGCGATGTCGCTGCGCAGCCGCCTGCGGGGGCCAGCCAGCCCGCCGTCACCGCACCGACCCTCGCCGCGGCCACCCCCGTGATCGACGGCACCGCGCTCGGCACGTCGAAATGGAGCGCAGGCTCGACATCGACGGGCGGACTCGGGCAAGCCGTCGGCGGCCTCAACTGCGCCGTTGCGAGCAACGCATACACGTACTCGCACTTGTCGATCTACCAGAACGGGCAGCTTCTCGCGCTGCCGGCGAACATCGGCACGGTCGCTCCGACGATGACCGCGCAAACCGGCTGCGTCTATCCCGTTCACACAGTCGATTCGTCTGGCAAGATCCGCATGGACGCCAGCACGAACGCGTCCTACACGCTCGGCCAGTTCTTCGCGATCTGGGGTGAGCCGCTCTCGTCGGCGAACATTGCCGGCCTGACGGACACGCCCATCACGGCCTATGTCACGAGCGGCGGCGTGCTCACGCAATACACCGGCGATCTCGCGAGCCTCGTGCTGCCGACTCACGGCGAAGTGACGATCGTGCTCGGCACGCCGCTCACGCAGATCCCGACGTATACGTGGACCGACCCCCCGCCGTTTGCCACCTCGCCCATCACGCTCACTTACGGCGGCGTGGTCGGCAGTGCGTTCTGGGCGAACGGCTCCACCGCGACGGGCGGCAAGGGCGCCACGGTCGACGACATCGTCTGTGCGTCGGGCATGAGCGAGCTCTATCACGTTCATACGCACCTCGCGATCTTCAAGGACGGACAATCGCTGGCGCTGCCCATGAACATCGGCCTTCCGGGACAGTGCAACTACGAGATGCACACGCACGACCAGACCGGCATCATCCACATCGAGACGCCGAACCTCAAGTCGTTCACGCTCGGCAAGTTCTTCGATGTCTGGGGACAACCGCTGACCGCCACGAACGTTGCGGGCATCACGGGCACCGTGGTCGCCTATATCAACGACAACGGCGACGTGCGACGCTACATGGGCGACATGCGCGCGATCGAACTGACCTCGCATCGTTCGATCACGCTGCAGATCGGCACGCCGGTCAGCACGCTGCCGACCTATACGTGGGCGAGTGAGGCACAGTAAGGGCGAGGTTGCCGTAAAGGCAGGAGAAAGACGACCGGGGGGCCTAGTGGCCCTCGGTCAGCGACTTGCTGGTGTTATCGAGTGCGCGTTCGATGTCGCGCAGGAAGTCGAGTGCGACGGCGTCCGCTTCGGGCGAGCCCTCCGCGAAGTCGCTCGGAACGGCCTGCCCCTGCGCGCGGCGCATGGCGCTCACGCGGGCGGCGACAAGGCGCGCGTCGGCGAGGAGCACCGCGTCGACGCCAAAGGGGAATAGCTCGCCCTGGTCCATGAATGCGGAACTGCGTTCGGGCTCAGGCGAACTGGGCTGCCGGCAGGCCGGCCATGATGATCGCGGCGTGCGTCGGTGCGACGGTGGAGTTCTTCGGAGCCTGCGTGAGCGCCGTGAGCATCGCCTGATCGTTGAAGCGGAAGAAGCACAGCAACTGATCCGACGCGGCCAGCTTCACGACCTGCGCGAGCGTCAGGTTCGCCAGGATGTCGGCGATCTCCCGCGACAGTCCGAGGCGGAACATGCCGATCGCGCGGTCTTCGCGCAACAGGCGCTGGGCCAGCATGATGTACGAAAGGTTGATCTCGCGAATCGCTTCTGAAGTCTCGGCGGTTTGCATGACGTTCTCCGGTCTGACTTGGCGGACGGTCTGAACCGTCTCCGGTTACATTCGTTACATTTCGTAACAGGATGGATCGGAGTCTAAGGTCGCCGCAAACGATTAGCAATGGGTTTTCGGACGTTTTTTTCGGATGGAAAGAATTTCCGGGTAAGTATTGCGCAAACCATTGCGCGTTCGATCCGCAGGCGCGGTGCCGTTTGTAACAGGCCTGCTTATGGCAGCGGCTCGTCGTCCTCGTCGTCCTCGTCGTTCATGCCGAGCGCCCAGCGGATGTCGCGTGCGAAATCGAGGCTTGCCTCCTCCCACTGCGCCGAGCCGAGCGCGAAATCGCGCGGATTGCTCCGGCCGCGCGCGCGCCGAATAGTCTCGATGCTGAGCGCGAGAGCAAATGCTTCGCCACGGAGCGGATGCATGCGGCCGAGCGGGAGGTCTTCGTCTTGTTCCATGGCCCAGTTTTCGGCCCGCGCGGAACAAACTTGAGGACGGTCGTGCGCCGCCTGGCGCGGCCTCAGGCTTCACGACGAACGCGAACGTTTGCGGGCAGGCGGCTTCGCTGTCAGCCGAAAAGACTTGCCAACAATATTCGCGGACGTTACCGTGCACATGTTCTCGACATGCAGCGCGGGAGAGATCGTCAAGGCAAGATGACGACGCCGACGGAGCAACCGCCCCGGAAACTCTCAGGCACAAGGACCGCGCCGCAGGAACGATCTGGAGAGAGGCGTTTCGCGCCCACCGAAGGGGATCTTCCGCCGCATCATCGCTTCACTGGCGCAAGAGAAACTCTCAGGTACATGGACAGATGGGGCATCGGCGCCGGAAGCCGACTCGCGCAGTGAGCGCGGTCGAAGGCATCCGGCGATGCTCAATTCGATCTGGACCATGTCATGTCACGAATCGCCATCATCGGCGCCGGGATTACCGGCGTCACGACCGCTTACGCCCTCGCCCGCCGCGGCTTCCAGGTTACCGTCTACGAACGTCATCGCTATGCGGCGATGGAAACATCGTTCGCGAACGGCGGCCAGCTCTCCGTCAGCAACGCCGAAGTCTGGAACCGCACGGCCACCGTGCTGAAAGGCCTGCGCTGGATGCTCACGCGCGACGCCCCGCTCCTCATGAATCCGTCGCCCTCGTGGCACAAGTATTCGTGGATGGGCGAATTCCTGCGCCAGATCCCGAACTACCGCGCGAACACCGTCGAGACCGTGCGCCTCGCGCTCGCCGCGCGCGAACATCTCTTTTCGATTGCCGAGCGCGAGGGCATCGAGTTCGATCTGGAACGGCGCGGCATCCTGCACATCTACAAGCACCGCAAGGACTACGACGCCGCCGCGAAGGTCAACGAGCTGCTTCGCGAAGGCGGGCTCGACCGCCATGCGGTCGGCGCGAACGAAATCGGCCGCATCGAGCCCGCGTTGCAGAGCGAGTTTCATGGCGGCTTCTTCACGCCGTCGGATTCGACCGGCGACATCCACAAGTTCACTCGCGGTCTCGCCGAGGCCTGCGCACGCCACGGCGTCGAATTCCGCTACGACACCCAGATCGAGTCGATCCGGCAAGGTGGCGACGCGCGCTTCTCCATCGACGCCAGCCACGATGGAGAACGACGCGCCGATGTTTTCGAGCAGGTCGTCGTGTGCGCGGGCGTGCAAAGCCGCGCGTTCGCCGGCATGCTGGGCGATCACGTCAACGTCTATCCGGTGAAGGGCTATTCGATCACCGTCTGTCTCGACGACGAACAGAGCCAGAACGCGGCCCCCTGGGTCAGCCTCCTCGACGACAACGCGAAAATCGTCACGAGCCGGCTCGGTGTCGATCGCTTTCGCGTGGCGGGCACGGCCGAGATCAACGGCTTCAATCGCGACATTCGCGCGGACCGCGTCGCGCCGCTCGTCGACTGGACGCGGCGCCTCTTTCCGCAAGTCTCGACCGCGCGCGTGATTCCGTGGGCCGGCCTGCGCCCGATGCTGCCGAGCATGTTGCCGCGTGTGGGCGCCGGCAAACTCCCGGGCGTGTTCTACAACACCGGGCACGGGCATCTCGGCTGGACCCTGTCGGCGGCGACGGCCGAGACGATCGCCGACACGATCCAGCACGGCACGGGGCGCCGCAAGCCGGCCGGCGCCGGCGCGCCGCGGCCCGCGCCGCTGCGCTCGTAAGGCGCACGACCGCTCAGTCGCGGCGGCCGGCGAGGACTTCGTCGATCAGTCCGTAGTCTCGCGCCTCGATCGCGGACATGAAGTTGTCGCGGTCGGTATCGCGGGCGATCTCTTCGACCGTCTTGCCGGTGCGCTCCGCCGTGATCGCGTTCAGGCGCTGGCGCAGGTACAGCACCTCCCGCGCCTGGATCGCGACATCGGCGGCGGTGCCCTGCGAGCCGCCCGACGGCTGGTGGATCATGATGCGCGCGTTGGGCAGCGCGAAGCGCTTGCCCTTCGCACCCGCGTTCAGCAGGAACGTGCCCATGCTCGCCGCGAAGCCGGTGCAAAGCGTCGAGACATCGGGGCGGACGAACTGCATCGTGTCGTAGATCGCCATGCCGTCGTAGACCGAGCCGCCCGGCGAGTTGATGTAAAGGGAGATATCCTTGTCGGGATTCTCCGCCTCCAGAAAAAGCAGTTGCGCCACGACGAGACTCGCCGTCTGGTCGTCGACCGGTCCGACGAGAAACACGATGCGCTCGCGCAAAAGGCGCGAATAGACGTCGTAGGCACGCTCGCCGCGTCCCGATTGCTCGATGACGGTCGGCACGAGATTGAGGCTGGTCGGATTGCGCTTGTGCAGGTTCATCGATGCTCCGTTTCGTATGAAGTGGCTGGATCGCGGAGTTGCGATCTCATCCACTTGACGACTGGCCGAGCCTTGCCGTGACGCGCACAAAAAAATTCCGCGGCGCTGTCACATTCGCCGTGCGCCGCGCGTCATGCCTTGAAGCGCCAAACCATCGAGCAGAGAGGAGCCATGCGCATGACAACCGATCCGGACGACGCCATTACCTCGCGGACCGCGGTCTTCGAAGCGCTGCGAGCGCGCATTCATTCGATCGCGCAGCGCATCGTCGGCAACCGGGCGGACGCCGAGGACATCGTCCAGGACACCTTCGTCAGGTGGTACACGTCGTCCGCGGAAGACGTCCGCGTGCCCGCCGCATGGTTCACGACGGTCGCCACGCGTCTGGCGATCGACCACGTCCGCCGTGCGCGGCGCGAGCGCGAGAAACTCGACGAAGCCCTGCCCGCGCCGGGCGAAGAGGCATCGATTACGTCGGCGGAAGAACGGATCGAGCGGGCGTCGCAGGTCGCGCATGGCGTGCGCCTGCTGTTCGAACGGCTGGGTCCCGAGGAACGCGCGGCGCTCCTGCTGCACGAAGCGTTCGATGCGGACTACGCGAGCATCGCGGCGGCGCTCGGGCGGACGCCCGCGCATTGCCGTCAGATGGTTCATCGCGCGAAGGCGCGCATCCTTGACGACAACGCGCGGACGACCGGACGCGACCGTGCGGAAGACGAGGCCGTCGCCGCGCTCGTCGATGCCATCGCCCGGCAGGACCGCGACGCCGTTCTCGGATCGACCCGCACGCAGGCAGCGACCGCGGCGGCCGCACGGGCGCACGCCGCTACGCTCGCGACGCTGGAAACGGCGGCACTCATCGTGCGCTTGCGGCGCGGTTGTGCGTGGACGGTGACAGCCGCATTGGACTGACGGATCGCGTGACTACTCGCGGCACGGCTTCGGCGTAACATAGGCAGCGCTTCCCGCGAGGCCAGGCCCCGCGCCACTTCCCGCCGATCAAGGAGACCGTCTCATGCAAAAGACTGCAGGATCCATGGTGACTTTTCGCCGCCCCGACGGACAGGACGTAGCGGGCTATCTCGCGCAGCCGGACAAGGCCGAAGGCGCGCCCGCCATCGTCGTGATCCAGGAATGGTGGGGGCTGAACGACCAGATCCGCGGCGTCGCGGACCGCTTCGCGCGCTGCGGCTATCGGGCGCTCGTGCCCGACCTCTTCCGCGGCAAGTCGACGGTCGAAGAAGAAGAGGCGAGCCATCTGCTCGGCGCGCTCGACTTCGGCGATGCCACCTCGCAGGACATTCGCGGCGCCGTCCAGTATCTGAAGGAAGGATCGGGCCGCGTCGGCGTGACGGGCTACTGCATGGGCGGCGCACTCACGCTGCTGGCGCTGTGCCAGGTTCCCGACGTGTCCGCGGGCGTCGTATGGTACGGCTTCCCGCCGCTCGAATACATCGATGCATCCGCGATCAAGGTGCCCGTGCAAGGCCACTGGGCCGCGCAGGACGCATTTTTCCCGGCCGAGACGGTCGATGAGCTCGAAGCGAAGTTGCGCGAGGCGAACGTCGATGTCGAGTTCCATCGCTATCTCGCCCATCATGCGTTCGCGAATGAAACGGCCGCCGGGCCGGGCCGCATCGCCCGCACCCAGTTCGATCCGGTCTGGTCGCAGATGGCGTGGGACCGGACAATGACGTTTTTCGGGCGCACGCTGTGGGGCTGAAGCCGTCGCGCGCCCGGCGCGCGACGTGATCCGCCCGGTTCAGCGGCTCTCGAGCGCCGAGCGGATCGCCTTGCCGAGGGCGTCCGACGTATAGGGCTTGTTCAGCAGCCTCACGTTGGGACATGATCACGCCCTTCTGCGCGATCATGTCCCGCGTGTAGCCGGACACGTAGACCACCGGCACGTAGCGGCGCTGCGCAAACGCCCATTCCGCGAGATCCGAGCTTTTCACGGCCCCGGGCATCACGACGTCGGTCAGGATCAGGTCGACGTGGACGCCGCCGTCCAGAATGCTGAGCGCGGCGTCGCCGCTTGCGGCCTTGAGCACACTGTAGTTCATCGCTTCAAGCATCGCCGCCGTGGCGGCGAGAAGCGCCGGATCGTCCTCGACCGCGAGAATCGTCTCGCCTCCGCCGCTCGTGGGCGCGGCCGTCGGTTCAGGCTGCAGCAGTTCCTCTTCGAAGCAGCGCGGAAAGAATATCTCGACCGTCGTGCCGACCCCGACGCTGCTCGACAGGCCGAGATGCCCGCCCGACTGATTGACGAAACCGAACACCATGCTGAGGCCGAGCCCCGTGCCATGCCCGTCGGGCTTGGTGGTGAAGAACGGTTCGATCGCGTGGCCGAGGACCTCGGGCGTCATGCCGCAGCCGTCGTCGGATACCGCGAAACGCACGTACTCGCCCGGCACCACGTCCTTGCCCTCGCAGAAGGGCGCGTCCAGCACCTCGTTCGAACACGAGACCGCGACCCGTCCGTGGCCGCGCACCGCGTCGCGCGCATTGATCGCGAGATTGAGCAGCGCGTTCTCCAGTTGATTGCGGTCGACGCGCACGTTCCATTGACGCTCCGGCAGGCGCAGCTCCATCGCGACGCCGTCGCCGGTCGCCTGGCGCAGCATTTCCTCGATCTCGCCGAAAAGTCGTCGTGGCCCGATGATCATGGGCAACAGAGGCTGGCGACGCGCGAACGACAGCAGTTGCGAGGTGAGCTTGGCGCCACGTTCGACGCCGGCCAGAATCGCTCCGATGCGCTGGTGCAGGCGGCTGTCGGCGGGCGGCAGGAGCGTGAGCAGTTGCACGTTGGCGGCGATGATCTGCAGCACGTTGTTGAAGTCGTGCGCGACGCCGCCCGTCATGCTGCCGAGCGCTTCCATCTTCTGCGACTGACGCAACTGCTCCTCGGCGGACAGGCGCGCCGCCACCGCCTGATCGACCTTCCGTTCGAGATCGCGCGTGAGGTCGAGCAACTCCTCTTCGGCGACCTTGCGATCGTGGATATCGACGATCACGCCCGGGAAGCGCAACGGCTTTCCGTCCGCCAGATAATCGCAGCGGCCGCTCGCCATGATCCACGTATAGCTTCCGCCGGGACGGCGGATGCGGTATTCCGCGCGAAACGGCGCGCCTTTCTCGACGGTGCGCTTGATGAGTTCGTACACGCGGTCCAGGTCGGACGGATGGATGACTTCGGTCGCCACTTCGATCGGCAGGCCTTCCTCGGCCTGATCCACCGGGTAAGAGAACGTGCGCGCGAACCGCTCGTCCCCTTTCACGCGATTCTCGGGAATCTCCCAGACGAAGGAACCGAGCACGGCGCCCGAGTTCAACGCGAGCTGCATGCGCTCGTTGGTCGCGCGATAGGCCGCTTCCGCAGTGGCCCGCTTGCGCTCGGAGACGATCCGGTCGGTCGTGTCGATCACGATGGCGAGCGCGCCCGCGTGCTGCCCGTCGTGCAGATCGACGGGGCTGTAGTGCAGGTCCAGCCAGTCTCTTCGGGGCATCCGTTGCGCGCAAGCTCGAATACGATGTCGCGATACGAAAGCGACTCGCCGCGCAGGCAGGAATCGACGACGTTCCGGTTGAAGGACGCGGCTTCGGGCCACGCTTCCTCGATCCGCGCGCCGAGGATGCGAGGATGCTTTTCGCCGGAGAACGCCGCGTAGTGCTCGTTGTAGAGCAGGATGCCGTCCTCGCCCCACAGGACCGCCATCGGCAGCGGATTGGCAAGCATGACCTGCACGGTCGAACGCAGGCTGAGCGGCCAGCAGTCGATCGGACCGAGCGTGGTCGATGCCCAGTCGAAGTCGCGCAGCAATTGCGCCATCGGGCCTTTCCAGCCATCGGCGCCGTATTCGTTAGTCACGGACGACATCGTCCTTGCACTCCGGAAAATGTTCGCGCGGGGCTTGAAGCGGTGCATTCATGGCAGGCGGATCGAACACGCGCGCCGCTCTCTAGCCCAGCCCTGCCAGCCGCGCGTACAGATCGTCGATCGGCATCGGCTTCGCGAAGTAATGGTCGAATCCCGCTTCGTCGGCGCTCTGGCGGAAGTCGGGTGTCGTATAACCGCTCAGCGCCACCAGACAGAGCGGCCGGCCCCGCGCCTTCTCGCGCAGCCCGCGCGCGACCTCGAAGCCCGTCATGTCGGGCAGCCCGATGTCGATCACCGCCACGGAAGGCATGAAGGTCTCCGCCACGTCGAACGCCGACGCGCCGTCGAAAGCCACCTCGCACTGGTGTCCGCTCATCGTGAGCAGCGCTTCGAGCGCCTCGGCGGCGTCGCGGTTGTCGTCGACGATCAGGATGCGCTGCGCGCGCTGATGCGGCGTTGCAGCGAGCTGGTCCACTTCGTCGGGCAGCGGCTCGTACACGCGCGGCAGCCTGACGACGAACGCCGTTCCGCAGCCGATGCCCGCGCTTTCCACGCACACCGAGCCGCCATGATCCTGCACGAGCCGCTTCACGACCGTGAGCCCGATGCCGAGTCCCGCGTCCTGCCGCCCGATTGCAGTCGAAGCCTGCGCGAACAGGTCGAATACGCGTGGCAGCATCGCAGGCTCGATGCCGATGCCGCGATCGCATACTTCGACCGTCACTTCGGTTTCCGTTGCGCCGACCGTCACGACGATCTCGTCGGGCTCGGACGTGTAGCGCGCCGCGTTGTGCAGGATATTGCTGAACACCTGCTTCAGGCGCGCGACATCGCCCCGCACGAGCGCAACTTCGTGCGGATAGATTGTCGTCACGCGATGGCCGCGGCGCTCGAGTTCGGCCGCGGTCATCTCGAGCGCGCCGACGATCAGCTCGTCGATGCGCGTCACTTCGGTAAGCAGGTCCACCTTGCCGCGCGTGAGCCGCGACACGTCGAGCAGATCGTTCACCATGCGCGAGAGCTGCGCGGTCTGCCGCCCGATCAGCGCGAGCGTCTCGCCGTGCTCGCTGCGCGCCGCGCCGCCGCGTTCGGCCAGTTCCAGCGCCAGGCTGACCGCCGCGAGCGGATTTCTCAGCTCGTGCGCGAGCATCGCGAGGAACTCGTTTTTGCGCACATCGGCTTCTTCCAGCTCGGTCTGCTTGCGGCGCAGCTCGCCGAGCGTGATCAGCATCTCGCGGTTCTGCTGTTCGAGTTCCTCGACGGGCGTCTGCGCCTTGCGCCGCGTCAACTGGTCGACCAGCACGCTCAGCTTGTCGAGTGTCAGGCGCGGCTTGTCGCGCGGCAGGAACATCTCCAGCGTGACGGTCGTGCCCCGGCCGAGTTCGGTGCTGACGGAAAAGCCGTCCGCCATGCGCCGGCTGCCGGGCAGGCCGATGCCGGGCCGGCCCTCGGGATGCACGCCGCTCAGGATCTGATCCAGTTTCGCGATGCCCGGCCCCTTGTCGGCGACCTGCGCGACGATGCACTGCACGTTGGCCGCCTCGCTCGAATCGCCGACCAGGAACGTCAGCGTGCCGCCGCCCGCGAACTGAACCGCATTGCGCGCTATTTCCGATACCGCCGTGACGAAGCGCGTGCGTTGCAGGTCGTCGAGTCCGAACAGCTCGCCGATCTGCCGCGCCCGGTCGCGGATCGCAACGAGGCTCAGGTTGCTCGCGATGGGCGTGGACAGGATTCGGTGCTGCATGTCAGGCCGCCTTGACGACGACGATCGACGCGTCGTCGTTGTCGCGAGCGAAGTCGCGGTGAAGCACGTGAGCGATCACGACCGGATGATGCGCAAGCAGGTCGGGATGGCGGCTCAGGTTCCAGCGCGTGGACAGCCCGTCGGTCGTTGCGATGAACACGCTGCGCGCGTTCCAGTTCACCGCGCTCTCGCGCACGAGCCGCATGTTGTAGCCGACGGTTCCGTCGGTCGACACGAGATGCTGGTTGACCTCGCCCGTGTTCACGATCGCCACGATGTTGCCGACGCCCGCATACGTCAGCGATTTCTTCGCGGGCTCTAACCTCGCCACCGCCATTACCGCGCCGCGTGTCGAACGCAGCCCCGCGTGCGCGGCGCGCAGGACGTCGCCGGGCGAATCGTCGCGGGCGCGGCTGCTGAAGACGCCGACCGCGCGGTGCGACGCCTCGGACGCGAGCGGGCCGTGGCCGAGGCCGTCGAGCAGCGTGATCCAGAGCGTCTCGCCCGTGTCCGACATGCTCCACGCGTCGCCGCAGATCTGCTGGCCGAGCTTCGGCGTCGATCTCGCGCCGACCGTCCACAGACGCTTGCCGGCGTCGCTTGCAGCCTTGCTGGCGACCCGCGCGAGCAGCACCGTCCCGCTACCGGGGAGCGAATAGAAGTCGAACAGCGCCGAATGCCGCTCCATGGTGCCGAGTCCCGCGCCGAGGCTGCCGCCTGTCGAAAAGCCGTCCTTTCTGGCGGCCTCGACGTTGACGATGCCGGGCCCGCGATCCACCGCGACGATCTCGATGCCGCTAACCGAATGGTCCGCGTGATTCGAGTATGGCGCGAGATGGATCTCGCCGCTTCTCGCGTACTTGAGAATGTTGGTGGCCGCCTCGCTGACGACGAGCGCAACATCGGCCTGCACGCGCTCGGAGAAACCGAGCGACTGCGCGAGCGCGACAGCGGACCGGCGGGCGTGCGCGACGCCGCTCTGGTCCGAAAGAATTACCGTCGCTTCCATTGCACGATGCTCACGCGTGTACCGCTTCCGACCGTCGATGCGATCTCGAACTCGTTGACGAGCCGCCGTGCGCCGCCGAGGCCGAGCCCCATGCTGTTCGCCGTGCTGTAACCGTCTTCCAGTGCCTTCTCGATGTTGGGAATGCCTGGACCCTTGTCTTCGAAAATCAGTTGAATGCCCTGACGCCCGTCCTTCTCGACTTCGACGAGCGTGATCGTGCCCCCCTGCCCGTGCACGAGCGTATTGCGGGCGAGTTCGCTCGCGGCCGTGACGAACTTGGTGCGCTCGAGCGTGCCGAAGGAAAGGCGCGTTGCCCAGTCCTGCACGACCTTGCGCGCGAGGTTCACCTCGCCTGGCGTGCGGATCTCCAGGACGACCTGATTTAGCGTGACGATGAAGATTCTCCCGAGCCGGCCGAGGACCGCAGCATCGCCATACCCTTGTCGACATCGAGAGCAGTTCGAATTCCCTTGAGCGTCATGCCGAGCTCCACAAGCGTGATCGCAACAGCGGGCCGCATGCCGACCAGAACGGTCTCTGCGTCCAGCACCCGCGCCATCGCCGCGATGTGGCCGAGCGTGCGGCCGATGAACGAGTCGACGATTTCCAGCGCCGAGATATCGATCAGCACGCCGCGGGCCCGGGTCGATTCGATGCGCGAGGTCAGGTCTTCCTGCAGCGAGAGAACGAGCTCGTCATGCAGCTCGACCTGGATCGACACCAGCAGGAATTCGCCAAGCTTGAGAACCGGAATCTGCTCCATCTTCAATCACCCGCTCGGACGGCGCCCAGCTTGCTGACGGTGAGATTGACACGGCGCAGTGCGATCTTGAGCGCCTCGGCGAGCGTCGCCTTCGTCACCACGTCGCCCAGATCGACGCCGAGATGGACAATGGTCTGCGCGATCTGCGGGCGAATGCCGCTGATGATGCACTCCGCGCCCATCAGGCGGGCGGCCGCGACGGTCTTGAGCAAATGCTGCGCGACGAGCGTATCGACGGTCGGCACGCCGGTGATGTCGATGATCGCGATGGCCGCTTCGTTCTCGACGATTGCGTTGAGGAGCCCTTCCATCACGACTTGCGTGCGCTCGCTGTCAAGCGTGCCGATGAGCGGCAGCGCCACGATCGAATCCCACAGCTTCACGACGGGCGTGGTTAGGTCGAGCAGTTCCTGCTGCTGCCGCTCGATGACCTGCTGGCGCTCGCGCTGATACGAATCGACGGTCACGAGTCCGAGGCGGTCAAGCACCTGGCTCAGCTTCCAGAATTCTTCGCGCAGGCTCTCGGCGTCCGCGCCGGCGGCGGTCTGCAATGCGTTGAAGAGCGGCTTTTTCAGCGAGAAGATGAAGCCCGCCGTTTCGGACGCGGAAAAGCCCTGTATCACGCGCTCGCGCGAAAGCGCATCGAGATGCACGCGCACGCTGTCCCAGGCCGGGCCTTCGAGCTGCTCGGTATAGTCACTCGACACCGCCCGGGAGAACTGCGTGAGAAACGCGCGCGAAGCTTCTTTGAGCTCGACTTCGGAGATGACGCCTTGGCGCGCGGTTGCGAGTTGTTCGTTGATCCAACCCGTCAAAATATTCGATTCCTGCTTGCCGATGATGTCGGCCAAACCGTGCGGTTCGCTCAAGTGCTTCTCCAGTCCAGTTATGTTCTTGGCTTGCTAAACCGGCAACATGATATAGCGGTTAAGGAAGGCGGGAAATCAAATCGGAGACGCAAAACGTTTGCGCTTCGTCGTAACGGAATAATGTGCGCGTATTAACGAAACTGCCTGAAGAGGCGGGTAATTGTTACCCGCAGAAAATGCCGGTTTTGCCGATGCACCGCGCTCGAGGCCTGAGCTTTAGCGATGGGTGTTGACCGCGTCGGTCATGTGTTCACGCGTGCCGCGACGAGCCGCGCTTCGATACGCTTGAACATGCGCTCGCACCACGCGCGGAGCATGGCGTCCGACAACGCCATCGGCAACGACAGCGCGATGATGCGATACACATCGCCGCGACGGACCTTGGACACGCTCGCGGGATCGAGCCATCTGTCGTTGCAGACGAGCAGCGACATCGTCTCCAGTCCGATCATGATCGGCCACAGGCACGCGAGCCGCAGCCGCAGCGAAAGCGCCGGAATTGCGAGCGTGTAGTCCATCGCATCGCGAAAGTAAGCGAGCGTCGTGCGGGTGAGTTCGAGCAGGACCGGCGCCGCCCGCTGCGATGCGTCGGGCGCGGCCAGTTCCTCTGCGCGCAATCCCTGTCGTCTGAGCAGCACCGCCGGCAGATAGCAGCGCCCGATGCGCAAGTCCTTGCCGCAATCGCGCAGGATATTCGTCATCTGCAGCGCCTTGCCGAAGCGGATGCCGCGTGCCGTCATCATCTCCGGGCTCGCCTTCAGCACGCCCGGCATGTGCGCGAGGGTCATCGCGGTCCAGAATTCGCCGACGCAGCCCGCCACCAGATACGTGTAACGATCCAGTTCGTCCCATTCGGTCAACGCGGCAACCTGTCCCGAGGTTTCGTCGGGGAACGTGCGCAGATCGAATTCCATGCCTTCGGTGAGCGTCGTCACGATGCCGCGCACGGCGCGCCGGTCGGCATCGCCGAAACGGGACAGCAGCGCGAGCGCCGCCGGCACCGATTCGAGCAGCACCTTTTCGTCCGCCTGCGTCTGCTGGCTCGCGACATCGATCATCGCGGCATCGAGGGCGCCGCCGCCCGGTTCGCCGTTGACCTGCGCGCGCAGCCCGAGCAGCAATTCGAGGCGTCGGCCGGGCGGGATCAGTGTCGTATCGGCGATCGTGTCGGCGGCACGGGCGAGCAGATAGGCGAGCCCGACCGGATCTCGCATCCCGGCGGGCAGGATGCGCAGCGTCAGATAGAACGAGCGCGAGACGCTCTTCAATAGCGGGCCGAGAAGGAAATGCCCGGCTGGGACGGTCATGATTGAGGTCAAATGAGGATCGGTGGAAAGCGGTGCCGCGGCATTGTAGCGCGCGCATGGGCGCGTCCGTGGCGCTTCGCCGCGCTGGTTCGCCGTTGGTTTCGGACGCGTTCGTCATCGCCAGGCCGTCTTTACTTCAGACAATTTGCCGTAAAACATTCCGTTGAAAATCTTATTGTTGAGAGTTAGAGTTCATGTACCGCATGAAGTCGAACGCTGCGCTCAGCCTCCTGATCTGCTTCGGATTTATCGCGCCCGCCAGTTCCTTTTGACCCGGAATTCGCGCGGACCCGCGAACCACCGCAGAGCGGCTCACCTGCCCGCCCGTCGCGATGGTCGCCGTCTCTTCCCGCAAGGAATCACGTACGACCGGTCGTCGTCCTGACTCGTGCCCGGCATCGCACTCGACACGCAGCACCGAAGCGCGGAGCAAATATCTTGCATGGGACCAGAGTAGGCGCTAAAGCGCTAACTCTGATCGACCGCAAATGAATTGCATGGGACCAGAGTAAGCGCTAAAGCGCTAACTCTGGTCGACAGGAGACAAGCATGATGCGTGAAGTGACCGGGGCCTTTCGCGGCGCCCGCAAGCTGGCCGAAGCACTCGACGACCTAAGCGCGCTCGGCATCGGCGGCGATCGCATCCGGGTAGACGGCACCGCAGGTCTCGCCGTCGATCCGTGCGCTGACGCGACCCGGAACGCGATCATCGCGATGCACTGGATGAACGCCGAATATGCAGGACACGGCGAACACCTCGGCGTCGTCGACTGGCACGACAGCCTGTTCGAAAACGACTACGCCGAACCGGCGTCATCGCGCTTCGAAGCTGAAGACGCCGACGACCTTCAATGCATGCGCGTGATCGTCAGTATCGCGGACGACACCGAGATGTCTGCGGTCTGCGACATCTTCTGCCGCCTCGGCACCGCGGACGTCGATGCGCAAGGCGTCATGGCGTGATCCCGCGCGCCTTCCATTACCCAACCGACTAGCGTTTTCATCCGACACCGCAATGAACGACATCGAATCGCAAAGCCTCGAAACGCAAATCCGCGTGCGCGCGTATCACCTCTGGGAAGCCGACGGCCGCCCCGACGGACGCGCCGAAGAATTCTGGCGCCTCGCGCAAGCCGAGGTAAGTGTGCCGAAGAAGGCCGTCAAGCGTCGCACCAAATCTGCCGAACAACCCGCCGGCGCGAGCGTTTCGGCAAAAACCGTCAGGCCGCGCAAGGCTGCCGAGCCGAAGGCCGCGCCCTCGGCGGCGAAAAAGCCGTCACGGCCTAAGGCGAAGCTCGAAGCGCAGGGTTGATTACCCCGCATCGCCCGCGCTGAACAGATGCCGCATGCCGCGCAGATGGTCGGCGACACGCTGCAGCAGCGCGACCGCATCGCCGATGCACATCAGTCCGTTGGCTTCGTCGTCTTCGCAAAAGAGCGGCCGGCCGGCGTCGGATGCGCGGATCGTCAGATCGCCCAGATGGGTCTCCGGCACCGATTCGCCCGGGCGCAGCGTCAGCACGTTGCCGTTTCTGATCGCATCGCGGACGCGGCTCAGGAACTGGATCTCGGGCGCGCGCGAATTGGCAATGTCGTGATCGAAGAGAAAGCCGCCCACCGCAAGCAGCGCGTTCGTCACGAGCACGCGCTGCACCGTCGCGCGCGAGGGCGGCTCGCTTGCAGCGCCGGCCGGCGCCTGCGCGCCAAGGACGAACGCCGGCGCTTGCTTGCGCGCCAGCTCGACCCCTTCGGCCGGTAGCACCACACCCGCGCCGCCGAGCGAGATCGTCAACACGCGAAGTTGCTCGTCGATCAGCCTGATTGCCTCGGCGCCGGAATGCTTCGATCCGCCCTTTTCCATGTGATGCTCCTTGTCGTACGTATTCGTATGAATGCGAGTGTGACTTGCCACAGGGATCAGCAAGGGACGTTCCGCAACGGGCAATGGCGCAATCACGCCATCGCGCGATGCCATTAGACTCCGAAAGAGCGCACAAAGGAGCGAACTGCGCCGACGGAGCAACAAACATGAGCCATCGAATGACAGAGATCCGCGCCGCGCAGTTCCCCGAAGACGCCGAACGCGTTCGAGAGATCTTCCGCGAATATGCGGATGGGCTGGGCGTCGACTTGTGCTTTCAGGACTTCGATACGGAACTCGCGACGCTGCCCGGCAAATATGCCGCGCCAGGTGGCCGCGTTCTGCTTGCATGGGACGGTGAACGATTGACGGGCTGCGTGGCGTTGCGCCCGCTCGACGCCGGCATCTGCGAGATGAAACGCCTGTACGTGCGCGAGGCGGGCCGCGGACAGCAACTCGGCAAACGGCTTGCGCAGGCCATCATCGAAATGGCGCGCGAGTCGGGCTATGAGCGCATGCGTCTCGACACGCTGCCGGTCATGAAGACGGCGCAGCGCCTCTACGCGTCGCTCGGCTTCGGGCCAATTGGAGCTTATGTGTTCAACCCGGTCGAAGACACGCTCTATCTGGAACTCGACCTGCGTGCGCAGCAGGCGTCGCAACTGCAAACCTGAGTGCAAAGAAAGGGACCCGTCACCGGCGAGATGCCGCACTCGCATCGACATCTCGCCGGACGACCGCTGGCCTTGCTTCGGATCAGAGCGGATGCAGCTTCCCATCGAGATCCATCGACCACTTCGAGCCATCGCCGAACGTGAGGACACCGTTAAGGGCGTCGATGTGAGTCGGCTTGCCGGCTGGCTCCTTCGGCGAGCCACCGACGATACGGACCATATCGGAGGAAGCGAGTTCTTCGGTGCGCTGCAGATCGTCGATCTTCATGTTCGTCATGACGGTTCTCCTGATGAAACGGTTATCGAGCTAGGGTTGGACTTCGTAGTGAGCATGTATTGACGTGCTCGTCAGGCTTATTGCATCGGGTATGCCAGGCGCTTTGCGACACCCGCCAATCCTTGGTAAGCCATTGATAACAAAGACCTGTCCTGCACGATCAACCGTCAGCCAGGCTGCCCGGAACGTTCCTCCAGACGCGTGCGGCCCAACAGCCGGACACGAGGCTGTTGGCCCACATGCGACACTCCCCGAAAGCTCGAATCACCGGGCGCCTCGACCGTCACGGCGATGTGAACGCGGCGGCTCGCGACCCTCGCCTGCCGGTTGCCGCCGCACAACGCTTTTTTGACATGCACCCGTCAGTTTCATGACATCTCGAATATCATTCTCCCTCGACGGCGGGTTTTCGTTGGAGACGACATTTTGAAGCCCAAACATCTCGTCTTGATGGTGCTGCTCGGAGGTCTAGTCTCACTCAAGCCGGTGGCCGCGCTGCCCGTCGCGGTGCTCGTCGCCATCGGTATCTGCGATTTCCAGCGCAGTCGCCAGTTCGACGCGCGCAGTTGGCGCCGCTATTTCCTCGGCAACGGACTCCTGACGTGGGCGCTCGCGCCGCTGAATCTCCTCGTCGACGCCCTGTGCCGGCGCAACTTGCGCATCTACCGGCTTGCCGATCTGCCCGCCGGCCATCGGGAAGAAATCGCGTATGTGATCGACGCGTTCCGGCAAAACCTGCCGCTCGTCGAACAGCTCGCTCCGCAAATGACGAGCAAGCGCCGCGGCATGTGCTTCGCGCGCTGGTACGGCAAGCCGCTCGACGGATCGCTCGCCATGCCGGCGTTCCAGCGCGACTTCCGCTACGTGCAGACAATCGGCTGCTCAATCTTCAACCGCCGCCAGCGCACCTCCGTTCACTACGGACCGTTGCGGCTGACGCTGCGCTGCCTTTACAACCTCGATCCCGCAAGCGGCGACGACGTGTTCATCGAAGTGGCGGGCAGGCGCCACTACTGGCGCGACGACCCGCTCTTCATCTTCGACGACACCCTGGTGCATCAGTCCGTCAACGACTCGGACCGACTGCGCTACTGCATCTTCCTCGACGTGCTGCGCCCGAGCCCGTTCCCCGCGGTGCTGTGCCTGCTCGTGAGGTGCGTGCGCACGACGGTCGTTTCGGCGCGGCGCGTGTTCTATGCGAACTGGGACATGATCCGCTAGGGAGATGATGGACGCTCGGGCGGCTGCGGGTTGTTCGCAGGATTGGTGTCGAAGCGCGCGATGCGCTCGATCCCTGCGCCCGCGCCCAGCGCCCGCAGTTCGCTCTCGAGCGCGTCGGTAACTCCCCTCCCGTAGACCTCTTCGCCGTCGACATACACGGTAAACACACGCAGATACTTCGCCTTCTTCGCGGGATCCTCGACGGTCGCCTTCGTCCATGCGTACAGCGGATAGCCGTCCGTGCCCCGAGCTTGCGCTTCGTCGACGTAATCCATGAAGGCATAGAACTGGCACTTGAGCGTTGCGCCGTGTTTGCGCAGCACGTCGAAGAGCGGTTCGTGCTCCGGCCGTGCGAGACCCTCGCGCAGCGCAGCGGCCAGTTCCGCCGATGCATCGAGTCTCAGTTGAAACTGCCATCTGTCGTCCATCGTGTCTCTCCTCTCGCCCGCCGGCACTAGCGTCCGCGGCGCGTTGCTGGCCTCGAAACCGCGCCGGGTGCGGCTCCCTCCGTCGTCGAAGCGCAAAAAACGGGTTTCTGCTACAAAGACTTAATTCGTCTCCAGCATGACCGAAAACGGCGTCGCGCGCTGCAAGGCGGCCGTCGCCGAGCAGGATCTGCAACGCACAAAAAACAACCCCACAACGGAGCTGAACATGGCAATCACGCTGAACGTCAATGGCGAGAGCCACGACATTGACGCGCCTCCCGACATGCCCCTGCTTTGGGCGATCCGCGATCTGGTCGGGCTGACCGGCACGAAGTTCGGCTGCGGCATCGCGCAATGCGGCGCGTGCACGGTCCATCTCGACGGCGCCGCCGTGCGCTCGTGCGTGCTGCCCGTCGCGGCAGTGGGCGGCCGCAAGATCACGACGATCGAAGCCGTCAGCGGCACGCCCGCCGGCAAGAAAGTGCAGGACGCCTGGAAGGCACTCGACGTCGTCCAGTGCGGCTACTGCCAGTCCGGGCAGGTGATGTCGGCGGCGGCATTGATCGCGGCAAACCCGAATCCGAGCGACGCGGACATCGACGCCGCGATGGACGGCAACGTCTGCCGCTGCGGCACGTACAACCGCATCCGCGCGGCGATCAAGCACGCCGCGAAGGGGGCGTGACATGTCGCAAGGACTGATCGATGCGCAAAACGGCCGCGCACCTGACGCGCCCAAATCCGGCCTGACGCGCCGAACGTTCCTGAAGTTCGGCGTATCAGTCGGCGCCACGGCGGGCGGCGGCCTGCTGCTCGGCTTCAGCTTCTCCGCCGTGGGCCAGCCCGCGCCCGGCGTCAAGTCGGTCGTCAGCGGCGACGGCAACGAAGCACCGCAGGACGGCGTGTTCCAGCCGAACGCGTTCGTGCAGATCGACCGTGCGGGCAAGGTCACGCTCGTGATACCGAAGGTCGAGATGGGACAAGGCGTCTACACGTCGATCCCGATGCTGATCGCCGAGGAACTCGAAGTGCCGCTCGACAGCGTGGCGGTCGCGCACGCGCCGCCGAACGATGCGCTGTTCACGGACCCGCTGCTCGGCGGCCAGCTGACGGGCGGATCGACGTCGATCCGCTACGCGTGGGAACCGATGCGCCGCGCCGGCGCGACTGCCCGCGTGTTACTGGTCACGGCGGCGGCACAGCAGTGGCAGGTCGACCCGGCCACCTGTCACGCGGAAAGCGGTCAGGTGAAGCACGCCGCGAGCAGCCGGTCGATCGCATACGGCGATCTCGTCGAGGCCGCCGCGAAGCTGCCGGCTCCGCAGAACGTCGCGCTCAAGGACCCGAAGGATTTCAAGCTCGTCGGCACGCAGGCGAAGCGCATCGACTCGCCGGAGAAAGTCGACGGCACCGCCGTGTTCGGACTCGACGTGCGCCTGCCCGGCATGAAGTACGCGGCCATCGTGAACTGCCCGGTGTTCGGCGGCACGCTCGCGAGCGTCGACGACACGGTCGCGAAGAAGGTTCCGGGCGTCACGCAGGTCGTGAAGCTAGACAACGCGGTGGCCGTGGTCGGCGACCACACGTGGGCCGCGAAACGCGGCGCGTCGGCGCTCGTCATCGCGTGGAACGAGGGCAAGGGTGCGAACCTGCAGATGCAGCACCTGATCGACGACCTTGCGAACGCCGCGAAGCGCGACGGCGCGGTGGCGCGCAAGGAAGGCGACATCGACGGCGCGTTCAAGGATGCCAAGACGCGCGTCGATTCGGTCTATCAGCAGCCGTTCCTCGCGCACGCGACGATGGAGCCGGTCAACTGCACGGTCCACGTGCGCGCCGATGCGTGCGACGTCTGGGTCGGCACGCAGGTACCGACGCGCGCCGTCGATACCGCGAAGAGCGTCACGGGCCTGCCCGCCGAGAAGATCACGATCCACAATCACCTGCTTGGCGGCGGCTTCGGGCGGCGGCTGGAGACCGACTTCATCGCGAATGCGCTCAAGATCGGCAAGCAGGTCGATGCGCCGGTGAAGGTCACCTACTCGCGCGAGGAAGACATCCAGCACGACATGTACCGGCCGTACTACTACGACGTCATCTCGGCCGGGCTCGACGCGAACGGGAAGCCGGTGGCGTGGAAGCATCGCATTGTCGGCTCGTCGGTGATGGCGCGCTTCGCGCCGCCCGCCTTCAAGAACGGGCTCGATCCCGATGCCGTTGAAGTCGCATCCGACCTGCCCTACGACCTGCCGAACCAGCTGGTCGATTATGTGCGGCAGGAGCCACGCGACATTCCCACGGCGTTCTGGCGCGGCGTCGGACCGACGCGCGGCACGTTCGTCGTGGAGAGCTTCATCGACGAACTCGCGGTTCAGGCGAAGATCGATCCCGCCACGTACCGTCGCAACCTGCTCGGCAAGACGCCGCGTGCACGGGGCGTGCTCGACGTCGCGACGAAGGCGGCGAACTGGGGCAACACGCCGCCGCAAGGACAGGGGCGCGGCATATCGGTGATGCATGCGTTCGGCAGCTTCTTCTCGATCGTCGCGGACGTGAGCGTCGACAACGGCGAGGTCGCCGTGAACCGCATCGTGTGCGCGGTCGATTGCGGAATGGTCGTGAACCCGAACACGGTCGAGGCGCAGATCCAGGGCGGCATCATCTTCGCGATCACGGCGGCGCTTTACGGCGAAGTCACGATCAAGGATGGCCGCGTCGAGCAGAGCAACTTCACCGACTACCGCATGCTGCGCCTCTCGCAGACGCCGCCGATCGAAGTGCATATCGTGAAGAGCACGGAGGCGCCCGGCGGGATCGGCGAACCGGGCACGGCGGCGCTCGCGCCCGCGCTCACCAACGCGATCTACGCCGCGACGGGCAAGCGCCTGAAGCAGTTGCCGGTCGGCCGTCAACTGCACACCGCGTGAGGGGAACCGACATGCCAAGAAAAATCCTTGCAGGCATCGGCCTTGCCTTCTCTCTTGCGGCTTCGTCGAGCGCCAGCGCGGCCACCGCCGACGATGCGCTCGTCGCACGCGGCGCGTATCTCGCGAAGGCCGGCGATTGCATTGCGTGTCACTCGGCGCCACGCGGCAAGCCGTTCGCCGGCGGCCTGCCGATGAACACGCCGATGGGACGCATCTATACGACCAACATCACGCCCGATCCGGAGACGGGCATCGGCAACTGGAGCGAAGAGGAGTTCGACGGCGCGCTGCGACGCGGCGTCGCGAAGGACGGCCACAACCTCTATCCGGCGATGCCTTACCCGTCCTACGCGAAGGTCCGCGACGACGACGTGAAGGCGCTCTATACGTACTTCATGAAAGGCGTGGCGCCCGTCAAGCAGGCAAATCGCGAGTCGGACATTCCGTTCCCGCTCAACATGCGCTGGCCGCTCAAGCTCTGGAACGTCGTCTTTCTCGGGAAGGCCGTGTATCAGGACAAGAGCGGCAAGGACGTCGCCTGCAATCGCGGTGCGTATCTCATTCAGGGACTCGGTCATTGCGGCTCGTGCCACACTGCGCGCGGCATCGCGTTCCAGGAGAAGGCGCTCGACGAGAGCGGCAGCGCGTTCCTGACGGGCGGCCTGCTCGACGGCTGGTTCGCGTCGAACCTGACCGGCGAATACAACGTCGGGCTTGGCCGCTGGTCGGAAGGCGATGTCTCGCAGTTCCTGAAGACCGGTGCGAACAAGCATGCATCCGCATTCGGCTCGATGACGGACGTGATCAACCACAGCACGCAGGGCATGAGCGACGAGGACATCACGGCGATGTCGCGCTATCTGAAGTCGCTGCCCGCGTCCGGCGGCACGAATGCGCCACGCTATGCGTACGATCCGAACGTGACGAAGGTGTCGCTCGCGCATCCTGCGGTCGATGCGGGCGCCAGGGTTTATACCGCGTACTGCATGCATTGCCACGGCGTCGACGGGATGGGCTTTGCGCCGATGCTAGCGCCCCTTGCGGGCAATCCGAACGTGATGGAGAAGGACGCGTCGTCGCTCATCAACGTGACGCTGAATGGCACGCAGGATCTGGTGATTCAGGGATTGCCGTCGGCGTATCCGATGCCGAAGTACGCACCGACGCTCTCGGACAAGCAGATCGCCGATGTGCTCACGTTCATTCGTGGGGGGTGGAATAACGGCGCGGCTGCGGTGTCGGTCGAGGATGTCGCGAAGTTGCGCAAGTCGACGCAAGCCGCGAAGTGAAAATCGCTGGCGCTCGGCGGTGGTCGTCTAACACCGCCCGATGCGCCAGCGAAGCACGTCGCACAAGCCGGCGCGTACTTCGACCGGCTCACGCCTCGGCTGGGACGTCAACGGCGGCCGCTTCATGCGTCAAGTGCGCGCCGCTCAGCGCTGCGGCGTTTCCGATTGCGCATTCTCGTCCCACACGGCCATCACGTCGCGCACCAGCGCGGCGATGGACGACGCGCCAAGCTTCTCCTTGATGCTCGCGCGATGGACGTCCACGGTCTTCACGCTGATCGAGAGATCGGCGGCAATGCGCTTGCTGCCTTTTCCATCGACCACACCGCGCAGCACCTCCCGCTCGCGTGCCGTCAGCGAGGCGATCCGCTTCTTTAATTCACGCCGCTTCTGACCGGCTGCATGACGCTGTGCCGCGAGCTTCAACGCCCGCTGCACGCGGTCGAGCATCTGCTGCGAGTTGTAGGGCTTCTCCACGAAATCGATCGCGCCGTTCTGCAATGCGCGCACCGACATCGGTATGTCGCCATGACCGCTCACGAAGATGATCGGCAAGGTCGCGCCCTGTTCGTTCAACGCGCCCTGCACGTCGAAGCCACTCGCCTGCGGCATGCGCACGTCTAGCACAAGACACGCTGCAATCGCGGGATCGAACGCGGCAAGAAACTCGGCGGCGCTCGCGAAGCAGAGTGACTTGATTCCCACCGAGTCCAGCAGCCACGACAGCGAGGTGCGCATGCCCGCATCGTCGTCGACGATATAGACGAGGGAGGGGGTCGAAGGTGATGAAGTCATCGGCGACTCGGCAATGCAGGGATTCGTGGCGAACGGCGCGCTTCCCGCAAGGCGCTTTTCGCCCCACGGTGCGTCATCTTGAAATTGCATCATAACCAGACGAGATCGAACTGCAAAGCATGAATACCCGAGTACGGGAGACGGCGCGTTGAACCGATCCGCCCTCATACCTGCGTATGACCCGATAAACCGTACGGCTCACCCGCTCATCCCAAGGGCCGAGTTTCTTCACGCAGACGAACATCCCACCCTCGCCCGGGCTCATCCGGATGTATCCGCGCATACCACGATCGTTCGCTCTCGACGGCCCTTTGTAGGTCTAGGTTCGGGCCGGAAGCCGGACTACATTACGTCCATGGCAGAACCTGCAATCGATCCAACGTTCAGCCAGCAAAAAAATAACTTCGGGACAGTGGATTAATTCGCCGCTAACCGTGTTCACGTAAGTATGACTGCCGCAAGGCAAGTCTTTTCAATGTTGGGATAGGCAAAGGCGATGTCAAGCGTCTATTCCAACTTACATCAATACGGATGACTAACCATAATCCTAAATCTGCATGACCGTTTTCATGCATTGCCAGAACGTTCCAATCACATCTTTCCAAGGAGTATCACGTCATGAAAAAGCTTCTCGTCAGTCTCGCCTTCGCTGCCGGCGCATTCGCTCTTCCCGCTCTGAGCTTTGCTCAATCAAATGGCCCGGTGACACGCGCCGAAGTTCGCGCCGACCTCGTGCAACTGGAGAAGGCCGGATACAACCCGGCGGTCGCCAGCGACGCGGACTATCCCGCGGACATCCAGGCGGCCGAAGCGAAGGTCGCCGCCCAACATGATCAGACCCAGGCGAAGCTTGGCTATGGCGGCGTCGCGCAAAACGGCACGTCCAGTTCCGGCAAGGCGTCGCACACCGCGATGAATTCGGCGTGCGTCGGCCCGGCAAGCTTCTGCAAGCTCTACTTCGGCAGCTGAGCACCCCGGACGGGATGTCGTGCCGACGGCCGCAGGCACGCCATCCCGCAGTTCCAAAGGTCGGTCGGCCATCCCTGCATGTCTTATCTCTGCAATCGATCCATGGAGTTCCCAGTGAATACTTTGTCGCGCGCGGCTTCGGTCCTCGCCTTGTCTGCTTCCATTTTTTCATCGGCGGGTGCGATGGCGCAGGACGCCCAGCACAACGCCACGACAGTCAGGAATATCGTTTTGGTCCATGGCGCATGGGTAGATGGTTCCGGCTGGAAGCCCGTCTATGACATCCTCACGCGCGATGGCTTCCATGTCAGCATCGTGCAGGAACCTTTGACCTCGCTTGAAGACGACGTCGCGGCGACAAAGCGTGTCCTCGACCTGCAATCCGGTCCGACGATCCTCGTAGGCCATAGCTATGGCGGCTCCGTCATCACGGAAGCCGGGGTTCATTCGAACGTCGTGGGCCTGGTCTATGTCGCCGCTCATGCGCCGAATGTCGGCGAAGACGAGGCCGCGCTCGGCAAGGGCAAACCTAGCTATACATCCACGCAGACAGGCGCAGTCGAAAAGACCAATGACGGCTTTACATACCTGAATCCCGCCGTTTTTCCGAAGGACTTCGCCGCCGACCTGCCGCTCAAGCAAGCCCAGTTCGAATCGCGCGCGCAGATCCTGACCGCCGCGAAGGTCTTCTCGGCGCCGCTGACCGCGGCTGCCTGGACCTCGAAGCCGAGTTGGGGCATCGTCGCGGCCGACGACAAGATCATCAGCCCGGACCTGGAGCGCTGGTACTACGCGCGCGCGCACAGCCACACCACCGTCATTCCCGGCGCGAGTCATTCGGTGTACGAGTCGCGCCCGAAGCAGGTTGCCGCCGTCATCGAAGACGCAGCGAGACACGCGGAGCAATAAAGCCGGGCACTGCGGCGCGGCCCCCCGGCTGCGTCGCGTCGTGTTTCGTGCGCTCACAAATCGAACTGAAAGCGATCGCCGCCGTCGTTTCCGGCCGGGAAGCAATTCCATTTGTTCTCGCGACTCAAAACTGTTTGTCCGTGGCGGGTGTACGCAACACGCCTCAATAAGCCTAGATTGGCATCCATCGGCGCCGTTGGCCCGATCGGCAACACAGCCAAACTACTTATTCGAGGTTACGCATCATGAGCAACTCACAGAAAGTCGTCGTCGTCACGGGCGCATCGCAAGGTATCGGCGCCGAACTGGTCAAGGCTTTCCGCGAACGCGGCTATCGCGTGGTCGCCACAGCGCGTTCGATCAAGCCGTCCACGGATCCGAATGTCCTGGCGATTGCCGGCGACATCGGCGATCGCCAGGTCGCACAGCGCGTCATCGACGAGGCCATCGAACGCTTCGGCCGCATCGACACGCTCGTCAACAACGCGGGCATCTTCATCGCGAAGCCGTTCACGCAATACACGGCGGAAGACTACGCCGCCATTCTCAACGTCAACGTGAACGGGTTCTTCCATGTGACGCAACTGGCCATCGCCGAGATGGAAAAGCGTGCCAGCGGCCATGTCGTCCAGATCACGACGAGTCTTGTCGACCACGCGGTCAGCGGCGTACCCTCGGTGCTCGCATCGCTCACCAAGGGTGGCCTCAACTCGGCGACGAAATCGATCGCTATCGAATATGCCAAGGCCGGAATTCGGGCTAACGCAGTGTCGCCCGGCATCATCAAATCGCCGATGCATGCGCCCGACACGCACGAGGCTCTGGGTGCGCTCCATCCCGTAGGCCATATGGGCGAGATGAGCGACATCGTGAACGCGGTCCTGTATCTCGACTCCGCACCGTTCGTCACCGGAGAAATCCTGCACGTCGACGGCGGTCAAAGCGCTGGCCATTAAATCCAGTCGGGGCATCCGTGCGGGTGCCCCTCTTTCGAAGGAGCGCAACATGCCTATCGTCACAATCCAGGTTACCCGCGAAGGGAACAAGCCCGGCACCGATGCCGTCACGGCGGATGAAAAAGCGCAGCTCATCAAGGGCGTCAGCGAGTTGCTGCGCGATGTGCTGAACAAGCCACTCGAAGCCACCTTCGTTGTAATACAGGAAGTCGAGAAGGAAAACTGGGGCTGGGGCGGATTGCCCGTCGATGCTTATCGTGCGCAGAAGGCGTCAAAGACAAGGCAATCGTGATTGCACGCCTAAATATCGTCATATCCAGCCAGCCCCCCCTTCGACCATGCGGTGCACGGCGCTTGCACTTTAGCAGCGCCGTCGCAAGCCGCGTCGGCCACCCGTTACGCCGACTTATCGTCTCGCCAAGTCCGCTAAGCGTGCCACGTGCGTGCCCTCCTTTTCCCCTCTGGAAATTCGAATTTGCTCTGCTACACTGCGTTCGACGGTGATGGATAACAACTTAAAGAATAGTCAACGGGGACATCCGCGCACTGGAGGAGTACATGCGGCATTCCAATTACCGTCCTGAGAGCGCCAAGGCGCTCGGCTTCGTCGTGGGTCGCACGCGGCCTTTGAGGCTTCGACCCTTAACGGCCCTCGTGGCCCTGAGCATGGGCATCGGCATCGATGTTGCAGATGTGTTCGCCGCTCCGCCCTTGCCGCAGAACGGCCAGTTCGTCGGCGACACGGGCACGATCGCGCGCAATGGCGCGAATCTCGACATCACACAGTCAGGCGCACGCGGCATCATCGACTGGAAGAGTTTCTCGATCGGTGCGGGACGCACGGTGTCGATCGACAACGGCTCGGGCGCGACGCTCAATCGCGTCACCGGCAATGCGATGTCGACGATCGACGGCACACTCAAGGCCACCGGCAGCGTCTATCTCATCAACCCGCATGGCGTGCTCATCGGCCGCAGCGGCGTGATCACGACCGGCGGACGCTTCGTCGCCTCGACGCTGGACGCCGACAACAACGCCTTCATGAGCGGCTTCGACTATCTGTCGCTGCAGGGCACTTCCAATAGCGCAGTCGTCAATCTCGGCAAGATCAGTTCGAGCGGCGGCGATGTGTTCCTCGTTGCGCGTCGCGGTGTCGTGAACGCAGGCACCATCGATGCACCCAACGGCACCGCCGAACTCGTCACCGGCAGCCAGGTGCTTCTGTCCGACTACGTCTACGGACCACAGGTGTCGGTGGAGATGCCAAGCCACCACGGTCGGGTCATCAACGTCGGCGCGGTGCAGGCCGCGCAGATCAACCTGCAGGCCGCCGACGGCAACATCTATGCGCTCGCGGGCAAGAACAGCGCGCTGCGCGCGACCGGAACCGAGACGCGCGAAGGCCACGTGTGGCTGGTCGCCGATGGCGGCACCGTCGATGCACGCGGTGCGAACATCGCCGCACGGAACGCGGACGGCAGCGGCGGCACGGTCGACATGAACGCCGATACGTTAAAGGTGGCCGGTGCGAAAGTCAGCGCGGCGCAGTGGAACCTCACGTCGCCCGAGTTCACGATCGACAAGCCGACTGCAGACACGCTCGCAGCCAGCCTGTCGCACGGAACGTCGGTTGCGATCGACGCGACAGGCGCCAACGACGCAAGCGGCGATATCGGCGTGGGATCGTCTATCAGATGGCAAGGCGCATCGTCGCTCACGCTCAATGCCTATCGCTCGGTGAGCGTCGCGCCGAACACGACGATCGCCAACACCGGCGCCGGCAGCCTGACGGTGCGCGCCGACGCAAACTCGATCGACAACCGCGGCAGCGTAACGAACAACGGCACGTTCGACTGGTCGCGCAGCACCGGAATCGTGACGGCGCTTTACGACATGAACGGCAGCTACAAGCCGGGCACCATCGTCACGAATGCGTCATGGACCCCGGCGCCCTTCAGCGGACTCGTCACGCAGGTCACCGGCTATCGGCTCGTCAACTCGGCCGCGGACCTGAACGCGGTCAACAACAACCTGGGCGGCAACTATGCGCTCGGCACGAGCTTCGATCTCGGCTACGCGCCGAACGCGGTACCGGCGATCGGCAGTGCGGCGAGACCGTTCACCGGACAGTTCGATGGCATGGGACATCTGCTCAGCAGCCTGAACGTGTCCGACACGTCGTCACAACCCACGACCGCCGGAACGGGGCTGTTCGCGGTCATCGGCAAGACAGGTGTCGTGCGCAAATTCGTGATTGCAGGCAGTACCGCATCGTCCTCGCAAGGGCCGGTCGGGCTGCTCGCAGGTGTGAACGACGGGCGTGTGGTCAACGTCGGCACCACGGGCTCCGTGACGACGAGCGCCGCAACGGGCGCGGCAACCGGCGGGCTCGTCGGCGTCAACCGCGGGTCAATCGAACGCGCGTGGAGCGGCGCGGCGACTTCCGGTCAGGGCGAGATGGGCGGCCTGGTCGGCGAGAACGACGGGATCATCGCGCAGTCGTATTCGCTCGGCTACGCGAGCGGCGATGCGCGCAGCCAGGTCGGCGGACTGGTGGGCGCCAATCGCGGCACGATCAGACAGTCGTATTCGAGCGGCTCCGTCGATGGGGGCAACTATCTTGGCGGGCTGGTGGGTAATAACGGCGGCACGATCGAGCAGTCGTACACCACGTCATCGGTGACGCCTGTCGGCGCGGGAACGCAGCGGCCGGGCGGCATCGCCGGCAATAACACCGGCACGATCGCCCGCGATGTCTACTGGAACGCCGACACGTCCGGCGCGCTTGTCGGCGCCGGAGCCGGCACGGCCGCCCCTGCCTCCAGCCGGATGACGACCGCGCAGATGAGCGACCCGGCAAGCTACGGTCCGAGATGGGACTTCAGCCCCACCGGCACCTGGGCCTTGCCGCCGGGTTATAACGAGCCGGTCCTTCGTTGGTTGGTCGGTCCCTGAACGCGATCGCGTCGCGGGTGCGGTGAGGGGCCGAAATCGATCCGTGCGGTACGCCCGCCTGCTACAAGAGGCGCGGCGTCACCGGCACGGCAGACGGTTTTCCGTGAAGCGATCAATCAGGAAACCGGGTTTGCAGCGACGAAGTTCTTGAACGCGGCGTAGGCCGGGTTCTTCGTCGCGCCGTCTGCCTGAATCAATCCATAGCTTGAATCGATCATGCAGTACATCATCACCGACTGCAGGTTGTACTTGTCCTTGATCGAGCGATATTCGGTGAGCGTCTTCGTGACATAGTCAGCGGCCGTCTGGCCCTGATCGACGCCACCGGTCCAGCCCCATTCCGTCAACCAGATCGGCTTGCCGAACGAGTCCTTGAGCACCTGCAGAACGTCCTGGCACGCGTTGTTGTTCCAGCCGCACAGGATGTCGCCCGAGCTGTGATACCAGTGGTACGTCGTGAAGTCCCAGCGAATGGCTGCCGCGTTCGAGAGGCCTGCCGTCGTGCCGTTCGGGGTGACGCCACGCCATAGCATCTGCAACGCGCCATACGCCATCGGGATGCCGACGTTCACGCCGCAGTTGATGGTGGGATCGATTGCCTTCACGCCGTCGATCATGCCGCGGATCACGCCACGGAACGAGCCCCACATCGTCGGGCTCCAGTGGTTGTACTCGCTGCCGTTGCCGCTGATCTTGAGCGCGACGTCGAGTTCGTTGCCGCACTCGATGTACTTGACAAGTCCCTTCAGCACCTTCGTGCTACCGACAGCAAGGTTGTAGCCGAGCGTATAGGACGTGGATTCGGAAGCATTGGGACTCCAGCCGCACGAGAGCGGATTGAGAACCGGAAGGATCGACACGCCGCTGTTCGCGAACGGACCACGCAGCGCGTCGGCGATCACTTGCGCCATGCCATCGCTTGCGACGTCCGCACGATAGTTGGTGACGCCGAGGTCCTTGAGCATCGCGAGCTGGGCGGCCGGGCCCAGCGTCTTGTAGATGCCGGTGCCGTACGCCATGTGACCGTTCATGCCGTAGAAAAGCGGCGCCGCTGCGGCAGGAGCCGCTGCCGCCGTCGTGCGCGGGTCGACCGTTCCGATCGAGGTCCACGTACTGCCGTTCTTGTACCACGTGCCCGCCGAGTTCTTCGCGTAGATCACGCCGCCGTACCAGAGGATCAGGGAAAGCGGGCTGGACGAACCCGTTGCGACTCCCGCACCGTTCTTCGTTACGCGGCTGCTGACCAGCGTCCACGTATTTCCGGAAGCGTCGACGATCGAAGTTGCCGAGGGAATGACCGTTCCGTCCGGCGATGCCGAAGTGGTAGCGGCCTTTGCAACACCTGTGACGTCCGCGCCGGATTCGGCAATATCGCCTCCACCACCGCAAGCGGCGAGCGCGGCGCTGCCCGCACCGGCCATCAACATGGACAGGAAATTTCGACGTGATACGGAAGACGTATTGAGTTCGAAACGATTCGAATCGGCAGTTTCGACTTTAGCGGCGGGAGAAATGGCGTGTCGCATCGGTAGTATGTGCGTTAGTACTCAGGAGGCTTGAGTATATTTGGCAAAAAACTACCGCACTCGTAACACAATGTAACTCTTTGAAGATAGAAAGAAATGTCCTTAACTAATATCGTATGAAGGAAAATACACCCATCGATGTTTAAAATATTCGGTACATATTCCTAATCATATTAATGAACCCGTACTAAGAATGTATAAATGACACGGTAAAAAACACCATTTTCGCGTCTTTGGAAGTTGTGTCGGAAATATGTTCTTGAAATGGGGCGTTCGAAACGCGAGCAGATGCCATTCCCGGCATTGCAGAGGGCGTCGTTTAAATTAAGTCAGATGAATAGCAATGATGGCGTTCTCGGCACGGTCGTTCATTCAGGCCGAAAACGCACAATGTCCGCAAATCCGCCGACGCCAATGATTATTCGGGCCGTCGAGGGGAACGCTGCTTGTGCGGTGAAAGGACTATTTACTGCAGGGACGTTGAACCCACGTCTGCCACTTGAAAGACGGGAACGGTCAAAACCAATGTGATCGATGCCACACCGCAACCTGTCTGCCGCTGCTCGTCAAGGACGCTCGCGCATCTGAAGCGCGGCGGCCATCGCATCGGGCACGTTTACCCTGAAGCGCGCCGCCGGCAAATGAAAATAGCGCTCGCCGTCCTGCCCGATCAGCACCCAGCGCGCGGACGAAAAAATCGGCATCGCAACCAACCTCACGTGCCAAAGCGTCGCAGTCCTTTCACGCATTCGTCGAACTCCGCTTCCAGCTGCGTCATCAGTTCGGCGGCTGGCAAGTGGCGTGCAAGCGCAGCGGCCTGCCCCGCCCATTGCGCGCCATAGCCGAAGTCACCTTGCGCCTTGGCGGCCGCGTGCAGCGCCTTTCCCGCATCGTAGGCAACGGGATAATCCGGCGTTTTCGGCGAGCCCGCCGAGCGCCCCAGTTCGGTGAAACGGTTCACCATGCTGCGTGCAAGGCGGCCCGAGATGGCCGACGTGAGAATGGTATGACGCGCCGCGTCGCTCAGAAGCGCGCGCCGGTATCCGTCGTCGATCGACGTCTCCGGACACGCGACAAACGCGGTTCCGAGCTGCGCAGCCTGCGCGCCGAGTGCGAGCGCCGCCGCGATACCCGCGCCATCCATGATGCCGCCGGCGGCGATTACCGGCAGATCGAAACTGCGCGCGAGCAATCGCGTCAGGGCAAACGTGCCCAGTCCGTCATCGAATGCCTCAAGATCGAACATGCCCCGATGGCCGCCCGCTTCGATGCCTTGAGCGACGATCGCATCGACTCCCGCTTTTGCCAGCTGGCCGGCTTCGGCAACGTTCGTCGCCGACGCAAGCAGCTTGATTCCCGCCTCCTTCAGCGACGAAATCACTTGCGTCGAAGGCAGCCCGAAGTGAAAGCTGACGATGGGCGGCTTCTCTTCGAGAAACACCTTCACCATCGCCTCGTCGCGCCTGAAGCTCGTATAGATCTCGCTCAGCGTCTCGGGCGGGGCAACGCCGAAGCGGTCGAAATGCGGCCTGAGCCAGTTCAGCCATTCGCGCTCGGTCGCCTCGTCGAGGACCGCCGGTTCGTGGCAGAAGACATTGATGTTGAAGGGCTTGTGCGTGAGCGCGCGCGTGTCGCGAATCACCTTGCGCGCGCCTTCGGCGTTCATCGCGCCCACGCCGAGCGAGCCTAGTCCGCCCGCATTCGAAACCGCCGCGGCAAGCGCAGGCGTGCTCACGCCCGCCATCGGCGCCTGGATGATCGGCTTGTCGATGCCGAGCAGTTGCAACAGCGGAGTGTGTCCAGTACGACTGTTCATGTAACGTCTCTTCATTGGGGTTTGTCGAGCATGCGCGAATCGCGCGCTGCGTTCATGCATGCAGTTCTTCGATGAGGAAATCCACAAACGTTCTCACTCTCGAGGACAAGTGTCGCGCGTGCGGATACAACAGGATGAACGGTCGCGTGCAGCCACCGAACTCCCGCAGGACCTCGACCAGCGTTCCGTTCTTAAGATCCTCCGCGGCGGTGAAACGGTAGGTCTGAAAAAGCCCGGCGCCGTGGCGAGCCAGCGTCACGCCCCCCAGCACGTCCCCCGAGGAGCCATAGCCGCCACCCGTCATCACCTCGACGCTCTCGCCGTCCATCATGAATTCCCACGCGATATTCCGGCCGTTGCTCGGCAATTCGTACTGGACGCAATCGTGCCTGACGAGATCGTCGGGCGTCGCGGGCGTACCGGCTTTCTTCAGATACGCGGGCGACGCGACGACGACAAGTTCCGCGTCCTCCAGCTTGCGGGCGATCAGGCCTGAGTCCCGGGGCGCGCGGCCGCGAATCGCCAGATCGAAGCCTTCCTCGGCGAAATCGATATTCCGGTTGCTCAGATGTACTTCGACAGTCACGTCCGGGTATCGCGTCCGGTACTCGGCCATCAGGGGCAGCACGCGACCGTGGCCGTACGGCGTCGGCATGCTGATGCGCAAGACGCCGGCCGGTGTCGTCTGCTGGCCCGTCGCCTCCCGTTCGGCGTCCGCGAGCTGAGTTAGTGCCTGGCGGCAATGTTCGAAGTAGCTGCGTCCGGCATCGGTTAGGCGAATCTGGCGTGTCGTTCGCACGAAGAGCCTTACGCCCAGCCGCTCCTCGAGTCGCGCGACCGCACGGCTCACCGCGGCCGGCGTGACGCTCGCCGATGTTGCGGCAAGCGTGAAGCTCCCCAGTTCGGCTGCAAGGCAAAACAGTTCGATGCTGCCTAGAACCAGGTCGTCGAATTGTCGCTGCATGCTGGCGTTCCTGAAATGCGTCGTTGGCAGCGCTCGCCGGATGACGCACTGCCGCATGCGACGTGTCCGGCGATGGCCGATCCATTCCATCCCCGCGGTCGATTCTCGCTCAAAAATGAATACACCGAAGCATATTCAATTTCAACGATCGGCGGGTCAAGCCGTCGACGGGAACAACATTCTTTACACATGGGAACAGAACACCCAGGCCGCAATGCAAAAAAGGCGCCGCGCGATTCCTCGCACGACGCCCTTCATCGACCTGAAACTGCGGCAGCTTTACTTCGACGTCGGCATCGCGAATTCTGCGCCCTTCTCCGTGCTTTCCGGCCAGCGCTGCATGATCGACTTCTGCTTCGTGTAGAAGCGCACGCCTTCCTCGCCATAGGCGTGCGTATCGCCGAACAGGCTGCGCTTCCAGCCGCCGAAGCCGTGCCACGCCATCGGAACCGGAATCGGCACGTTGATGCCGACCATGCCCACTTCGATGCGGCGGCCGAATTCGCGCGCTACGTGACCGTCGCGCGTATAGCAGGCCACGCCATTGCCGAATTCATGTGCATTCACGAGATCGACCGCTTCGGTGAAGTCCTTCACGCGCACGCAGGCCAGCACCGGCCCGAAAATCTCTTCCTTGTAGATGCGCATCTCCGGCGTCACATGATCGAACAGCGTGCCGCCCGTGAAGAAGCCATCCTCATGACCCGTCACCTTCAAACCGCGACCGTCCACGACCAGCGACGCCCCTTCGTCGACGCCCATCGCGATGTAGCCTTCAATGCGCTCCAGCGCCTGCCGCGTGACGATCGGGCCCATCTCCGCAGCGGCTTCCATGCCGTTCCCGATGACCAGGCTGCGCGCGCGCTCTGCGAGGCGGGGAACGATCTTGTCCGCGACATCGCCAACCAGCACGGCCACCGAGATCGCCATGCAGCGCTCGCCCGCCGAGCCGTAGCCCGCACCGATCAGCGCATCGACCGCCTGATCGAGGTCCGCATCCGGCATCACGACCATGTGGTTCTTCGCGCCGCCGAGCGCCTGCACGCGCTTGCCGTGCTTCGCGCCGGTTTCGTAGATGTAGTTGGCAATCGGCGTCGAACCCACGAAACTCACCGCCTTGATGACGGGATGCGTGAGGATTGCATCGACGACGGTCTTGTCGCCCTGCACCACGTTGAACACGCCGTCCGGGACTCCGGCTTCCTTCAGAAGGCGCGCCATGAAGAGCGACGCCGACGGGTCCCGCTCGCTTGGCTTGAGGATGAACGTGTTGCCCGCCGCGATCGCTACCGGGAACATCCAGCACGGCACCATGCACGGGAAGTTGAACGGCGTGATGCCAGCCACGACGCCCAGCGCCTGCCGCACCGTCCAGTTGTCCATGCCGGTCGAGACCTGCTCCGTGTAATCGCCCTTGAGCAACTGCGGAATGCCGCATGCGAATTCGATGATGTCGATGCCGCGCGAGACTTCGCCCTGCGCGTCTGAAAACACCTTGCCATGCTCGGCCGTGATGATGGCGGCGAGTTCGTCGCGATGCCTGTTCATCAGTTCGAGGAAGCGCAGCATCACGCGGGCACGGCGAATGGGAGGCGTGTCGCTCCACTTCGGAAACGCAGCCTTCGCGCTCGCGACCGCCGCGTCCACGTCTGCCGCCTCGCCCAGCACGAGCTGGCGCGCGCGCTGGCCCGTCGCGGGGTTGAATACCGGCTGCGTGCGCGTACCCGATCCGCGGACAGGTTCCCCGTGGATGAAATGGGTGACGTCGGCGTTGTCGCTGAAGGCTTGCATTTCGACTCCTCTACGTATGATTGGCGTGACGCAAGTGTAGGAAGCTCCCTGCGTCCTGCAAAGACGCTATGATTGAAATCATTGTTTTCCATGGCGAACAATAGGAAATGGATACGCAAAATATCGAGGGCCTGTGGACGCATCTCCACTGGCTGACGGTGCTCGCCGAGCAAGGCACGTATACCGCCGCCGCAGCGCGCCTCGGCGTCAGCAAGGCGGCGATGAGCCAGCGCATCGCGGAACTGGAGCGTGTCGCGGGTGTTCAACTGGTTCAGCGCACCACGCGCAGCGTGCGCTTCACCGAGGCGGGACAACGTCTCGTCGAAAATACGCGGCCGCAGTACGACCAGATCGCGACGAGCTTCGCCACTGTCCGCGAGTTGGCGGGCGTCGCGCGCGGCCTTGTGCGGGTCACGGCTCCGGTTGCATTCGCGCGGCAGCAACTCATCCCGAGAATGGCCGAATTCCTGCGCGCCAATCCGCAAGTCAGCGTTCAACTGGAAGCGTCCGACCGCCTCAGTTCCATTGCGACCGAAGGCTTTGATCTGGCGCTTCGGCACAGCGCGCAGGTGCCCGAGACGCACGTCGCGTGGAAATTGTGCGAGACGCGCTCGGTGATCGCGGCGACGCGTGCGTACATCAAGCGGCGCGGCATGCCGGAGACGCCCGCCGATCTCGCCGCGCACGACTGCCTGTTTTATCCGCGCGGCATGAACGCCGGCATCTGGTCGTTCGAGCGCAAGGCGGGCCGCAAGCCGAGCGCGGGTCCCGTCACGGTGACGGTGAACGGCCCGTTCTCGGCCAACAATAGTGAGGTACTGAGGGATGCCGCGCTCGATGACCTGGGGGTCGCGCTGCTGCCCGATTTCACGGCTCAGGCGGCGATCCGCTCGGGCCGGCTGATCGCGCTCCTGCCGGAATGGCGCCCCGTCGGCGGATTTGCCGACCAGCTATATGTGGTGCGGCCCTATGCGCCGCACGTGCCGCGTGCCGTGGCAGTCTTCGTCACCTATCTGCGCCAGGCATTCGCCGAGGGGTTTTCCCTCTGACGAATGCGCGGCTGCGGCCGGCGTCGGTCAGGCAAGGCGCGCAGCATCGACGACCGCATCGGCGAATGCTTTCGGCGCCTCTTGCGGCAGGTTGTGCCCGATACCGCCGCCAATCGTTCGATGCAGATACTTGCCCGCGAACTTTTTTGCGTACACCGCCGGATCGGGATGCGGCGCGCCGTTTGCATCGCCTTCCATCGTGATGGTCGGAACGGAGATGGTCGGCGCCATCGCCAGACGCTGTTCGAGCGCGTCGTATTGCGGCTCGCCCTCGACGAGCCCCAGCCGCCAGCGATAATTGTGGATCACGACCGCAACGTGGTCCGGATTGTTGAACGACTCAGCCGAGCGATCGTAGGTCGCATCGTCGAAGTTCCATTTCGGTGAGGCGAGACGCCAGATCAGCTTGTTGAAGTCGTGGCGATTGGCTTCGTAGCCCGCACGACCGCGCTCGGTGGCGAAATAGAACTGATACCACCACGCGAGCTCGGCCTGCGGCGGCAGCGGCGCCTTGTTGGCCTGCTGACTGCCGATCAGATACCCGCTCACCGACACCATCGCCTTGCACCGTTCCGGCCAGAGCGCGGCCATGATGTTCGCCGTGCGCGCACCCCAGTCGAAGGCTCCGAGCACGGCCTTGTCGATCTTCAGCGCATCCATCAACGCGATGATGTCGACGGCGACGACGGCCTGCTGCCCGTTGCGAGGCGTATCGGCAGAGAGGAAGCGCGTCGATCCGTAGCCTCGCAGGTACGGGACGATGACGCGATATCCGGCGGCCGCAAGCAATGGCGTGACGTCGGCGAAGCTGTAGATGTCGTAGGGCCATCCGTGCAGCAGGATCACGACCGGGCCGTTCGAGGGACCCGCTTCCGCATAGCCGATATCGAGCGTGCCGGCATTGACCTGGCGAATGGCCGCAAACCCGGCGCGGTGCGCGCCCGCCTTCGTGCTGCCCGTGCCGTCCTTCGATTGCGCTTGAACGAGCCCGCTGAATCCCAGTTCCATCAGGCTGATGCCCGCGACGGTCGTCTGCAGCAAGCGACGACGCCGAGCGTTGACTTGATCCGGCATGGTTTTTCTCCTTTGCGATGTGTCGGTAACGACAGGTTGAGAATCAGGCGACGACGGGGCGCAATGAACGGAACGGCTGACCCATCGGCCTTACGCGCATGTCCGGATCGAGATGCTCCCAAGGCAGGTCGGCCGGATCGGCGGCCATCGGTCCGGGCGCCTTCGCCACGAGGATCGCTTCGGCGATCGCCTCGAAATCCGCCCGGAAATGCACCGAGCTTTTGTTCACGAGTATCTTCATCCGCTCGGGTTCGATACCTGCAACCCGGAACAGGTTGCGATCGAAGACCTGCATCTTGACCGAGCTCACCGCGATTCTGACGCCTTCCACCCGCAAGCATGCAACCGGTCCCAGTTCCCCATGCATTCCGTTGAGCATCGGGCCATCGAAACGGAAGCGTCCATCCGAGAGATGTTCGACCTCGAACACGGCTTCGAGCGGCGCATCCCCTGGTACGGCGGAGCGGCCTCCCAACGCGATCCGGATGTGCGCACCGACGCCCGCCCGGTGTGCGGCGGCCGCGGCATCGGCGTCCCAGATCACGCCCACTGCCGCATCGCTCGCGCCATGGCGCAGCAACGCCCGCACCATGCCCATTGTGTTCGAGTCGCCTCCGACGCCCGGGTTATCCTGCGTATCCGCGATGATGACGGGCTTGCCTGCCGCGCGGCTCAATCTGATCGCTTCCACCGCGGCTTCGTCGGGCGTAAGGAATGGCACGTCCCAGCGCGACTCTTCATCGACAAGCTTCGAATACAACGCATCGGCCGCTCGTTCCGCGGCATCCTTGCTGAACGCGTAGGCCCAGATCGTGGGTCCGCACTCCGCAAAGTCGGCGGCGGGAAAGCCCGGTGCAAACGACACCGATACAACCGGCTCGTCTTCGAGTGTCGCCAGCATGCGGTACATGTCGTTCGCCGGCGCGACGAGCGTGCACATGCCATTCACGGGAATGAGGAACGGAACGCGGCGAAACGCGCAGTGCAACGGGCGCTGCCCGGATACGAGGCGTTCGAGAATCTGCGCGGCGCGCTCGCCGGTCTCCGCCATGTCGACGTGAGGGTAGGTCCTGTACGCCACCAGCGCGCTTGCGTGCCTGATCATTCGTTCAGTCACGTTCGCATGAAGATCCAGCGAGACGACCACCGGCATGCGATCGCCGACGATCCGGCGCACGCGTTCGAGAATTTCGCCCTCGCCGTCGTCGAGCTGTTCGGTCACCATCGCTCCGTGCAGGTCGAGATAGATCGCATCGAATCCGCCTTCGCTGACGGCAGCGATGATCTCGCCGCAGATCCGCTCGAATGCATCGGTCGTGACGTGTGCAGAGGCACTCGCGCCCGCCCAGATCACCGGCGTCAGGTCATGGCCGCAAGACTGCGCGGCCTTGATGAATCCGCCGATCGGAACGTTGACGTTGCGCAGCGCGAGCACATCGGCGCCGCGCGCCATCGGCGGGAAACCCTCGCCTTGAATGAAGCTCGTATAAGAGGCCTTCGTCGGTGCGAACGTATTGGTTTCATGCTGGAAACCGGCGATCAGGATGTTCATGTTTTCACTCTCCAGGCGATTGGACATTGCGACTCCGGCACTTCAGGAGACGCCATGCCGGGTTTTGATCAGACGACGGAACTGCTTCCCGCAACCGGTTCGCCGACCCGGTCTTTCTTGAGCGTCAGCTTGGCTGTCAGGATCAGGATCGCCGCCGTCGCCGATACGCAAGCCATGACGAGCAGTCCCGCGTGCACGTTCCCCGTCCAGGTCTTGGTCCAGCCGAACACAGCCGGTCCCCAGAATCCCCCCGACAATCCGACCGTATTGATGAGCGCGATGCCGCCCGCCGCTGCGCTGCCCTCGACGAGCTCGGAAGGGATTGCCCAGAACACCGTGTAAGCCATCCAGAGACCTGCGGTTGCACACGTGAGGGCGACGAGCGTCAGCGTCAGGTGTCCGTCGGCGAAGATCGTGGCGATCAGGCAAGCTGCGCCGGCAAGCGCCGGTATCGCGCAGTGATAGCGTCTTTCGCCCAGCCTGTCGGAGCGCCGGCCCGCCAGGTACATGCTGATCGCCGCTGCCACGTAGGGAATCGCGGCGTACCAGCCAAGACGGATCGTGTCGTTCACTCCTTGATCCTTCAGCAGCGTCGGCAGCCAGAAGCTCAGCGCATAGATCGGGAAGATGATGCTGAAGTAGGCGATCGCGAGCACATAGACTCTCGGGCTTTTCAGCACTTCCCTGAACGAATCCGCCCGATGCAGGCTGGGAGCGGTCTCGCGATCCAGCAGGCGCTTCTCGTCGTCGCTCAGCCAGCGGGCGTCCGCGGGCCGATCGGACAGAACGCGCAGCGTAAGAAGCCCGAGCGCGATGCAGGGCAGCCCCTCGACAAGGAACATCCATTGCCAGCCGGTCAGGCCGCCGACGCCGGACAGCTCCGTGATGAGCCACGCCGACACCGGTCCTCCGATGATGCCGCCCAGCGGCCCCGCGACGAACACCAGCGCGATGGCGCGCGCCATGCGCGCCGGCCCGTACCAGCACGACAGGTAATAGATCATCCCCGGCGCGAATCCCGCTTCGAAGACGCCGAGCAGGAATCGCATCGCATAGAAGGTCGGCACGTTGCGCACGAACAGCATGCACGCCGATGTGATGCCCCAGAGCACGAGGATGCGGCTGAACGTACGGCGTGCGCCTATCTTCGGCAGCATCAGGTTGCTGGGCAACTCGAACAGCACGTAGCCGAGAAAGAAGATGCCGGCACCGACGCCGTAGGCTGCATCGGAGAGGCCGAGATCGTGCTGCATCTGGATTTTCGCGAAGCCGACATTCACGCGGTCCAGATACGCGAACATGTAGCAGACGACAAGAAACGGCAAGAGCCGCCAGTTGAGCTTGCTGTAGAGCGTCGAGGCGGCATCGCCGGCCGTCGATGGATGGATTGCTGACATGGGTGTCTCCTGGTTCCCTTCACTCGGCCCGTCTCTGGGGTTACTTCATGGTGGCAGGGCCAAACCCCACTAGCAAGAGCAACTAAGTTCACATATCGTTGCCCTGTGAGCAACGCTATAGAACTCCTGGAGAGACGGGATGCGAGAGATCAACCATCAGCGCCTTCGATATTTTCACGAAGTCCTGACGCACGGCTCCATTCGCGGTGCCGCCGACAACATCAATACGTCGCCGTCCGTCATCACGCGGCAGATCAGGCTGCTCGAAGACGAGCTGGGTGCCACGCTGTTCGAACGACAGGCGCGCGGCGTCAGGCCCACGGAAGCGGCGGCTCACCTGCTGGAGTTCTGGCAGGGCTACCGTTCGCAGCAGGAAAAGCTCGAAGACCAGCTTCATGCGTTGAAGGGCCTTCAGCGAGGGCATATCCAGCTCGCAGTCAGCGAGGGTTATGTGGACATGCTCGTCGACGACGTTCTTGCGCCGTTCTGCGCCCAGTATCCGAATCTGGAGATCGGCATGGAGACGCTCGCAGTCGACGCGATACTGGACGAAGTGGCGGAGAGCCGGGCGCATATCGGGCTTGCGTACAACCCGCCGCCGCATCCGCGCATCGAATATCGTGCGAGTTCGCCTCAACCCGTGGTTCTGTTATTGCGCAGCGATCATCCTCTCGCCAGGAGAAAGGGACCTGCGAGCATCGACGATCTTCGCGCGTATCCGCTCGCGCTCATGCCACCGACGTTCGGGATTGGTCATGTCGTGAAGATGCTGGAACTGGCCGAGAACATCACGATTCGCCCGACGATGACGACCAACTCGCTACGCGCGCTAAAGCGATTCGTGTCGGCGGAGAACTTCGTGACGCTGATCGGCGAATTCGCCGCTTACAAGGAACTTGCATCCGGCGAGCTGACGACCATCCCCATTGCGCACCATCTGTTCGAAGGCGCGCAGGCAAGAGTGCTGGTGAAAACCGACAGACCGCTCGCCCCGGGACCGCTCGAAATGCTCAGGTGGATTCAGGAGCGAATGCCGATGTTTCGCACGCCCGAAGTCAAACAAGCGGGCAAGCGCGGGAAGGTTGGCCGGCGCAAAGGGTGATGGTGGACAGCGAGTGTCGTCTGAGAGATTGAAGCGCGTGCGCGTAGCTGACGCGACCGCCAAGGCAAACGGTCGTTCGCCGTCGCGTATCTTCTGACACGCGACGGCGACAGGCTCGGACTCGCACATCAGCGCGAGTGTCAGGGCGCCTTCTGCCCCGACTTGCCCTGAACGTTCTGCGGATAGTTCGCTTCCTCGCCAGTCGGCTTGTAGCCGTTCTTCTCTGCTTCCTTTAGATCGGCCGTTCGTTTTGCTTTGGTCGCCTGATGAGAAGCCTTTTTCTGCGCCTTCTGGTCGGCCTTGCTCGCCTGGCCCGTAGCCGATGCTCCGGCGTCAGCTGTCTGCGCCATCGCAACCGGCGCGAAGTTGAGGGCACCGAGAGCAGCAGCCATTGCGACTAATGTGATTCGCGTTCTTTGCATGATTTCTCCCTTTGGGTCTGATGCGACGGGTATTCGACAACCATGGCAATGCAAAAGCCTGACGAGATTGCCATAGTTTTCGTCGGCGCGCATCGACGCAAATGCACGGATCTTCGATTCAGGCCGTCTCAGCCAGCGCGCGATCTGCAGTGTCGTTTCCGACGGCTGCATCCGATCGACGCTGGTTGATGAGCGATACGGCAAGCACCGCGATCACGCCCGGCACCGCGATCGCCATGAAATTCTGCTGAAGCGGCAGCGCCATGCTGACCAGCAAACCGATCACGATCGGTGCGAGGATCGCCCCGCTGCGTCCGACGCCCGATGCCCAGCCGATTCCCGTCGCGCGAACCGCCATCGGATAAAACTGCCCGGTAAAGGCGTACGTCACGATCTGCGTCCCAATGGTCGATGCTCCCGCAAGACCGACGAGCATGAAGAGCGCCCACGTAGGCACCTTGAACCCGAGCAGGCTGATCGAGATCGCTGCGAGCGCGTACATCGCGATCAGCACGTACTTGATGTTGAAGCGATCGGCCATCCATCCGCCGCCTATCGCGCCGATCATCGCGCCGAAGTTAAGCACGAGCACGAAGGTCAGCGCCGAGCCGAGGCTGTGACCTGCATTTGCCATCAGCTTCGTCAGCCACGAGCTCAACGCATACACCATGAAGAGACACATGAAGAACGCGATCCACAGCATCGCCGTGCTGAAGCCACGGCCATCCGTGAACAGCTTGCCGATGGGAGGCGCGTGCGCGACGTCTTCGCCGGGCAACGCGAACCGGTCGCTTTCCTCGGGCACGTAACCCGGTTCGATGCGCGAAACGATGTTCTTGAGCGCCGGAATGCGGCCCGTCCTGATGAGATAGGGCATCGACTCGGGCATCCACTTCAGGATGGCGGGCAGGAGCAGGATCGGCAAGCCCGCGGCAATGAACACCGACTGCCATCCGAAGCGTTCGATCAAGCCCTTGCCGAGCAAGGCCGCAAGCATGCCGCCGATCGAGTAGCCGCTGAACATCAGCGTCACCATCGTGCTGCGCATTCTGCGCGGCGAATATTCGGTCATCTGCGCAACGACGTTCGGCATGACCCCGCCGATGCCGAGGCCCGCCAGGAAGCGCGTGACGCTGAACATCACCGGATCGCTGGTCAGGCCCGCTACGGCGGTAAACACGCTAAAGAGCAGGATGCAGATGGCGATGGCGCGCCGGCGGCCGATGCGGTCCGCTATCGTCCCGAGGAATACGGCACCGAACATCATGCCGAACAGCGCTGAACTGACCATGAAGCCCGCGCTCGTCGGATTGACGCCCATGTCCTTCATGATCGACGGCAACGCTATTCCGGCCACGGCGAGATCGTAGCCGTCGAATATGATGATGAGCGCGCACCAGAAAAGCACGAGTGCGTGAAAGCCCCTGAAGCGGGCGTCGTCGGCAAGTTGATGAACATCGATTTGACGCATGCGATATCTCCTTCGCTGTCGTTCTGATGCGCCCTTGGGCGCAAGCCCCGTGCACGTGACGATGCGACGGGCGCGAGTGTCGATGTCTCGCGCTCGATCGAAAAACGGGTGCTGTCGAGGTGGATGGGTTCGGCTTCTTTACTGCGCGGTCGGTGGACGGCGCGAGCCGTTTCTTTTTATGGTCGCCGGGCTTTTGATGTCGCGGACGATGCCGCCCGCGACTGTGCGTATCGCTTGCCCGGTCTGCGTGTGAGTGTCAGTGCGCCGCTGCAAGATTCGCATCGACGACACTATGCTTCGTGCGGATCGCCGTGACCGCGAGCAGTGCGGCAGCAAGCGGCAATGCCAGGGCCATGTAGAAGCCGGCGGGACCGCTCATTGCCAGAACGCTGCCGCCGACCGCCGAACCCGCGATCGCTCCGACACGGCCCATGCCGATTGCCCATCCGGTCGCGGTGGCGCGCAGTGTCGTCGGATAGGCGCCGACCACGAGATAGTTGAGCGCGATCTGCTGGCCGCCGATGCCAAGTCCCGCCGCGCCCGCAAGCACGAACACGAGCCCCCACGACGTGCCCGCATAGGCGAGCCCGACCGCGATCGCAATGCCAAGCGTGAGCAGCGCAATCAGAAGGCGCTGCGTGTTGACTTTCGGAAGCAGGATCGAAAGCGGTATCGCGCAGACGATGAAGACCGCGTTGACGACGACCGTTCCCATCGGCGCCTGCGTCGCGGGCAGTCCGGCGGTCTTGAGCACCGTCGGCAACCACGAAAGCAGCATGAACCATGCGATCCAGTTGAACAGATACACGCCCCAGATGGCGATGGTGTTGCGCGCATTGCCGTTGGCGAACAGTGCTGCAACGCTCGCGCGCGCTGCCGTCTCCGGTGTCATGAATACGACGTCGGCGGGCAGTGCGGCCGGCACGATGCGGTTCAGCGTCTTGCGTACGGACTCGATGCCATTGCCGCGCGACCTGCTGATTCGATAGTTGAGCGACTCGGGCAGCAGGAAGTAGAGCACGGCGAGCAACACCAGCGGCACCGCGCCGCCGACGATGAACACGCCCTGCCAGCCGATGACGGGCATCATGCGCGCCGCAAGCAATCCGCCGAGCATCGCACCGGCGGGAAGCCCGAGCAGAACGCCCGTCATGATCGCGCCGCGATGCCGCGCGGGACCGAATTCGGAGGCGAGTGCGAGCAGCACGGGCGTGCAGCCGCCCATGCCCAAACCGGCGATGAAACGCAGGGCCAGGATCTGGCTGGTGCTGCCGGCGAACGCCGTGAGCAGGGACGCCGCGCTGAAGATCGCCACGCCGCCGAGAAGCGCCGGACGCCTTCCCGCCCGGTCACCGAACAGGCCTAGCGTCATTGCGCCTATCGTCATGCCTAGCGTGCCTGCTATGAGAATCGGCGCGAGATCGCCGGGGCGCAGGCCGAACGCCGCGATGATCGCGGGCCCGGTATAGGCGATCGCCTGCGTATCGAAACCGTCGAATAGCGCGGTGGCGAAGCACAGGATAAAAATCATCCACTGGAAAGGGCGAATGGGCTCCCGGTCGATCAGCGACGAAATGTCGAGTGGTGTGCTCATGGTGTCTCCGTGCGATTGGCACTCTGTTCTGGTTGGTCTGGCAGTGTTCATTGCCGGGCCAGAATAGGTGAACCAATTGCACGCCGTCCAATACCGATCGAGTCTCGCTCCATACCCTTGCGGCATGGAAGGGCGTTCTGCTCTGCTGCGCCTTCCTGCCGGGGCGCATCGGGCAGGGAACTTCAGCGGTGATAGCGCGCGCCGGATGCCAGGCTTGTTTTACGGCCGGTAGCCAATACGGCTCGCTCGCAGGGGATATCGATCCGCAGCATGCCGGCATCCCGCACGCTCCATACGATGACAGCGCGATCGTTTTGCACTTCGACTTGCGTCGGGCCACCTGCAAGCCGCCGCACTGTCTTCTTGCAGACTCGACTGAAAAGCCAGCAGGCGTAGCTTGCGGTGGATAGCGTCAGGAACAAGGAAAGCCCGAGGATCCCGAAGTTGAACGAGTCCTGGCTTCTGTGGCAAACGGGCTTCCACTGCGGCCCGTCCTGCGTACCTTTCGCTAACGGCGTTCGGGCGCCGTCGGACAGCCGGTCAGCTTGCTTGCGACCTGCATCGTGCTCGCTCGCCCACGTGGCAACCCGGGCCTGGCAGTCGCGATCATTGATGATGGGCGGCACGACCGCAGTACCAAGGCCAATTACCGCCGAGACACACAGAATGCCGATGGTTCCGCGCTGCATCGCAATTTCCCGATCGTTGTTTCATGTCTTATCGGGAAATCCGGCTGAAGCTTTAGGGTATGCAAACGCCAAGGTGTCTGCCTGATCCGCCATAGAGATGCAAGGAGCGCGCGCATGCGAATCCCGCGCACCGTTCATGCATAGCGGGCAAGAAACATGTCGGCGGCAGATTCCGCCACTTTTCTCTGTTCATCTTCGGTGAGAGGCGGCTGCCCCATCGTCACCTGGGGCCAGAAAGCGAACGCTTTCACAAGACCCTGCAACTGTTGCGAGGCAAATACCGGGTCCGATGTCCTGAGGCGACCATCCTCGGTGGCGGCGCGTATCCACACCGTCAGATCTTCCTCCCGCTCTCCCATGCGAGCCACCATGTCGCGTGCGCGTTCCGGCGAATGGATGCCCGCGGCAATAGCAACGCGCGCGAGCGACAGGAACGCCTCGTCATTCAAAAGCGTCAGTTTTTTTGACAGATGATGAAGAAGCTGGTCCCGCAACGGCGCGTCGGCGGCATAGACAGGCGCTTCGCCCGCCTCACTCGACTCCCACAACTGCTGCAGGATCGCGGCGAACAGCGCCTCCTTGCTCGGAAAATGGTTGTAGACCGTACGTTTCGAGACGCTTGCGCGCGCTGCGATGCGGTCCATGCTGGTCGCATCGTAGCCAGCGGCAAGAAATTCTTCGATGGCCGCTCCGATCACGGCAGCACGCTTGCGATCGGTCATCCGGCGCGGGGTGTCGATGGTAATCATGCAATAAATCTTACACCAGGCAGTTTACTTTTTTTCCGGTTAAACTACACTGGTCGGTGTACTTTATTGCAAGGAACTCACATGACATCTCGCACCGGTTCGATCCGCCGCGCTTTGGGCTTGACGACAGCACAACGCGGGCGCGAATCGTTCGACACCTCCGCCCAGCACGACGGCGAACGCTTTCGAAACGTCAAGCCGCGTCCCGTCGAAGGTATCGGCAAGACCTTGAGGATCGCGTGGAATGTGCTGTTCAGGAAGCCGGATGGCACCGCGCCGGCAGGCGCCCTGCCCGTCGATGCGCTGAGCCGCGCAGAACTCGATGCAGCGCCTGACCGCAGCCTGTATCGCCTGGGGCACTCGACCATGCTGCTGAAACTTCGCGGCCAGTTCTGGCTGACCGATCCGGTCTTTGCCGAACGGGCATCGCCATTTCGGCGCTTCGGTCCGAAGCGTTTTCATGCCCCGCCCATTGCGCTCGCAGATCTGCCGCCACTGCGCGGCGTGATTCTCTCGCATGACCACTACGACCACCTTGACCGCGAGACCGTACTCGCTCTCGCCCGGACGACGAGCGTGTTCCTGACGCCGCTGGGTGTGGGCGACCGTTTGATCGAGTGGGGTATCGATGCCTCGAAGGTGCGCCAGTTCGACTGGTGGCAGGGCGTGGAGATCGATGAACTGGAATTCACGGCGACACCGGCCCAGCATTTCTCCGGCCGCAGTCTCTTCGATGGCAACAGCACCTTGTGGGCTTCGTGGGTCATCGACGACGGCGATCTGCGGGTATTTTTCAGCGGCGACACGGGATACTTCGACGGCTTCAGGGCGATCGGCGAGCGGCTCGGTCCATTCGATGTGACGCTGCTGGAAACGGGCGCCTACGACGCCCAATGGCCGTACGTGCACATGCAGCCCGACGAAACCGTGCAGGCTCACGTCGACCTGCGCGGGAAATGGCTGATGCCGATCCACAACGGAACGTTCGATCTGGCGATGCATCGCTGGCAGGAGCCGTTCGAACGCGTGACCGGACTCGCCGCCGCGCACGGCATTCCGCTCGCGACTCCGCGAATGGGCGAGCGACTCGATCTGGCCGCGCCGCACCGCGGCGAGCGGTGGTGGCGAGAGACGGCCGGGATCGTGCGAGCGCCCGCAACGCAGCGACGCTGGTTCGCGTGCCGCAACGCCCCCCAAGCAGATCTTTGAGGCGCGCCGGAGCGCTCGCCGCTCCGAGCCAGCGCGACGCGACTGTAGTCAGCAACTCCATCGGAATACCGCCACACTTGTTACTCCCGACATGAGAGGTGCGGTGCGAAACTATCTCACGGCCCACCACGAGCGATGAGCAGCGAGTCGAATCGCGCTTCATTCACGAGGCATGCGAATCGCCCATCTCAGGAGATTGCGAAAGCCATGACTACATCAGCCGCGAACGGACAGAAAGACGGACAGCCCGCCATGCAGACGCCACCGGTCGTGTCGCCGCAGGAGTGGGAGGCGGCCCGCGAGCAACTGCTAGTGAAGGAGAAGGCCCACGCCCGCGCCCGTGACGCGCTGGCAGCCGAGCGCCGTCGAATGCCGTGGATGGCCGTGGACACGACCTATTCCTTCGACGGACCGGCGGGAAAGGTCAGCCTGCTCGACCTGTTCGGCGGCCGGCGTCAGCTGATCGTGTACCGCGCCTTTTTCGAGCCGGGCGTGTTCGGCTGGCCCGACCACGCTTGCCGGGGCTGCTCGATGGTGGCCGATCAGGTCGCTCACGTCGCCCACCTGAATGCCCGCGACACCACGCTCGTCTTCGTTTCGCGTGCGCCTCAGGCCGACATCGAGCGGCTGAAGGCGCGGATGGGATGGGAGATACCGTGGTTCACCGTCACGGACAGCTTCGACAAAGACTTCGGCGTGGACGAGTGGCACGGCACGAACGTGTTCTATCGCGACGGCGACCGCGTGTTTCGCACCTACTTCGTGAACAATCGAGGCGACGAACAGATGGGCGGCACCTGGAACTACCTCGACGTCACACCGCTCGGCCGGCAGGAGGTCTGGGAGGATTCGCCCGAGGGCTATCCTCAGACGCCGACCTACAAGTGGTGGAACTGGCACGACAGCTACGTCGCGGATGCGCCGCCCGACAAGAAGTGGGTCGAAGTCTCGGATGCCGGGGAAGCGGCGTTCCGGAACCAGGAGGCGGGCACGAAGTCCTGAGGCTGGATCGCGCCGGTGGAGTAGCGACGGCTCGTCTGAACGGCCCGCCGTCGCATGCGTGCGACCGGCTGGTTGCTGGCCGCCGCCATATCCGTATCCGTTCGACGGACGTTCCACCGAGCGCCTATGAACTCCGCGACGCGGCCCATTCCTCCAGAATCCGCACAGCCTCCGCATCGCGTTTTTGCTCCGACGGCTGGGATCGTGTTTCGAGCGTCCCGCCCGCTTCGTCCCGCAACTCGTCGATGTCGATTGGACGGCGCGCAGTCCGCGATACGTTCGCGAATGCCTTGCCCGACTGCGCCAGCGACGCCCCGTAATAGAGCTTGCCGATCCCGCATATCTTCATCGCCGCGACGCAAAGCGCGCAAGGCTCACACGAAGTGTAGAGTTCACAGCCGCTGAGATCGACGGTTTCAAGGCGGCGGCAGGCATCGCGGATCGCCTCTGTCTCCCCATGCGATGTCGGGTCCCAGTGTGCGACGGAATGATTGATTCCTTCGCCGACCACGACGCCATCCCGAACGACCACTGCCCCGAACGGTTCGGTGCCGGGTTTCGTCAGCGCCTGCGCGGACAGCGCAAGCGCGCGATCCATGAACTTGTCGTCGTACATCGGCATTCTCCTCGGATGATCGGTTCGCAAGGGCGAAACGCCATTATGCTGCTTTGAAGAGGAGCCACGCAGGGCACCCATCTTCGAGCGGCTTCATTCTCGAGGTGAAACATGCATCGGTTAGCCGACGGACCCGTGTGTAGCGTGTTCGAAGTTCTGTGAGCGAGCCGGGCGCTTCGGTGCAAGTCGAATTTCATGGTTCGATTCTGCTTGGCACCACAGCACCCTTGCGATCCGTTCACCGCGGTGAGTCGGCACGCCGCGGCGGCACTGCCTGCTCAGAAGGTTTCCCAATCGCCGCCTGCTGCGACCCGCTTCGGCGCGTCAGCCGCTGTGCGGACGGACGCCTTCGGCTTGCCCGGCTCGACTCGCTTTGCCACCGTGCCACGTGCTTTTGCTTTCGGCATGGCTACGGGACTTGCGCCGGATGACGCTTCGTCGTTCAGTTGAAACGTGGCAACTGCCGTTCGCAGAGCGCCCGCCTGATCTTCCAGCGACTGCGCCGCCGCAGCCGCTTCCTCGACGAGCGCCGCGTTCTGCTGCGTCACTTCGTC
>NZ_FCOG02000369.1 GCF_001544975.2 Caballeronia arationis
ATGCTCCCGTTCTCGGAGGACTGGTATCTGACGTGGGCGCCGAACATCCATACGTCGATGTTTGCCAACGTCTATGCGTTTCTTGAAACGTACAGCGACGGCCTTGATCGAGTTGACTTGCTGACTCGCGCGTACGGGCTCTATGCAGAGCATTTCCAGATGCAAGGCGAACTGCTGCAAATGGATTTGACGCGTGCCTGGACGTTTATCCGCTTCAGGGACGCCGGGATCCTTCGTCTTGCGGGCTGCACACGCTGCCGCGGCAAGTTCGTCGCCCACGCGCATGAGCCGTCCCACTCAATGGTCTGTGGCATTTGCCGGCCGCCGTCCCGCGCAGGCAAGACCAAGGCGGCCGGCCAAAGCAGCGCTCGAGCGCAGTGTGGCATTGGCACAGGCGGCCTGACCGCCTATCCGCGTGCCGCCTTTGGCACGTTAAAGAGCCGCAGCAACTCATCGCGCACATCCGAGATGTCGAGCACGTGCTGAGCGCGCGTGAGCGCCACGTACAGCAGCCGCATCTCGTCCTCATCTAACGTCAGCCGACCGTCGACCATCTTGAAGCGGAAGTCATTGACGATCCGCACGCGTTTCCATTCGAGTCCCTTCGCCCGGTGGATGGTCGAAATGACGTAGTCGGCTTGGCCCTCGGGCGTCTGACGCTGAGCGAGCGCCCGCAAGTAGTCGGTGCCGCGATCGTCGACGATCTCGACCACCGGCAGCAGGTCGCGGCCAACTGCGCTGCGCGCGAAGGCTTGCGCTTCTTTCCAGTTTTCGAACAGCGACAGCGCGGTTGGTCGGAAAGCCCGCCTTCCGTTGCGCAACTGATCCGCGCCGTCCGCAAAGGCGATGATCTCACTGGGGTTCATGCGAAGCGCCGGCCGATGCCCCATTTCCAAGCCCGCTGCGAACTGCCAGATTGCGGTGGCGTTTTTGCGGCAAAGCACTGCGTCCACGGGCGGCTGCACTGACGGATCTTCGACCATGATCGAGCCGATGCTCGCCTGGCCTCGGATCGGGGTGGTCTCTCCAAGGAGCGCAAGCACGCAGCTCGCGAGTCCCGCGAAGGTCGGCCCGAAACGAAACGATTCAGTCAGCGGCCGCTCCGGCGCTTCGATCTGCGCCATCGCGTTGACCGCACCGCGCCACTCGTAGATTTGCTGATAGGGGTCGCCCACGTAGATCGTCTGCGCGTGCCGTTGTCGGGAGAGGACAGACAGCATGATGCCGTCGCTGTCCTGCGCCTCATCGAACAAGATAAAGTCCGCGTTGATACGCGGATTCGATTGCGCCCATACTTTCAAGTACACGTCCGGCTGTATCGCCTTCAGCCCGCGCGGGTTCACGCTCTCCGCCCACAGACGCGCAATGCTGGGCGCGAGCTGCTCGCGCAGCCAGTCGGCGGCATCATCGCGAATCTTTTCGTCGACCGGGATGTGGAACGGCTGCGGCGTGTCGTCGGCGGACCGGCAGAAGCGGCCGAGACCGTCTGCGATCATCCGGCCGATCTCGAAGGGCGCGACCTCCGCGTTCTTTCCCGTGATGGTCGGCACTTCGATGGGGCCGAAGCCATATCGGGCGGCCAGTTCGTGCGGTGGCTCGGACGGCACATTGATACGTGCGGTCAGCCATGCGGGCGCGCTTGCATAGGCCAGCGAGTGCACCGTGCGGGCTGAGACGTTAGCCGGAAAGCCGCGTCGCGCTGAGTCCGCGATCTCCTTGTTGAAGGCCAGATAGCTACCGCGCTGGCCAGTGAGCTGCTGAGCGACGAGCCGAAGCGTCGAAGTCTTACCTGCGCCCGCATACGCTTTGACTTTCAGATCGCCGCCGCCTTTCGCGGCTTCGACGACGGCTTCCTGTTCTGCCGTCGGTTTATATGCATTGTCCACCGATCGCCCTTCAACGAAAAGAAGCAGTGTGCCGCAAGTCGGACTGACGGGCAGCGCAGTGGTCGCGGCGGCTACTTCCGTCCGTCCGCTACGAAGCGGGGTGGAAAGACAAGACGGCCCAAGTCATCGCGCTGGAGCGGAACGTCAGGATTGTCCAGCATATTTTCGACGTCCTCCACCTCTGGCAACGGCGGCCACGGCCAAGCTTTAGTCGCCCATGCGGGAATCTCGGCCTGACGAACGAAGCCGAACTCCTCTGGCTCGTCCCATATCGAATCGAATGTCTCGTTGAGGATTTG
>NZ_FCOG02000122.1 GCF_001544975.2 Caballeronia arationis
AACTGGGAGTTTCGCAACTGCTTATCTGCACCTATCCGCACGCTGCGCTTGGCTTCGCGCGATTCTGCAAGACCGACTATGTACGATAACGCGCCAGAAGAAACGCGCTACATCTACACCGATTTCGATTCGACGGGTCAGCGCCTTTCAGGCGTAAGCCGCTATACGGTCACTTTCGCAAAAGGCGCTGTACCGCCCGTTGTACCGCCCGTCAATGGCTTCTGGTCGTTGACGGTGTACAACAAGGAACATCTTTTCGAGGCGAACAGACTGAACCGCTTCTCGCTCGGCACTAAAAACAAGTCGCTGAAATACAATCCGGACGGCTCGCTCACGCTGTACTTTCAGAACGAGTCCCCAGGAAGCGACAAAGAATCGAACTGGGTGCCGGCGCCCAAGGATGAGTTTTCGCTTTACATCCGCGCCTATTGGCCTAAAGCGGCCATTCTCGATGGAACATGGACGCCGCCGCCAGTGCTGCGGGTGAACTAACGGGCATCCCGCGAGGCATTTATATTCGCCTGGCGAATCTTTCCAATGTCCGTCGTGAGGCATGAAGAGTGAACGACAGCTTGTGACCGCCTGCGGCCTGATGAGTCGAGGCAGACTGCGTCGCGCACGAGCGCTTCGGCACCGCAGCAATACTCTCCAGCGTTGTGCGCACGAATATGGCCAGCGCTAAACCAACCGAAGTCAGCGGCAACCGAGTTGAAGGTTGCCGCGGTAATGGAGGGTTATCGCCGAAAGGCCGCCCCTGCTTCGAGAGTACTAACTTGTTTCACGGCGAGGTTGCGAGCGCTAGACTTCGTGCGGCCTTATCCATCTCAGCGCATCTGACATACATGCGGAGCCGGAACAGCTACCACTACCCAAGCTAATGGACCCCGATATACATAACGTTTGGTCTATCGTGACTGTTAAAAACATTAACTATCATAGATAGTATGTCCGCTCTACTCTGCAGTCATCCCCTCGCACCGTGCTTCTGTCGCCGCACTTGAGCTACCGACAGCGTGACCGAGGGCGCGGTCGAAGGAGAGGGTCATGAACACCACCGAGACGTCCCTGCATTATCTGGTAGAAAAGTGGCTTGCCCCTGCTCCAACCGCGCGGATCCATGTAGTCCAGTTTGGTCGTATGCAGGGAGACAAGCGGCCTTACGTCCATGTCGAGGCATCTGCTCCAAGCGGCTCGCGTTCAATCTTTTTCTTTCGGCACGATGACGGCCGCTGGTGCGTATTTCCGCCCCGGATCGCACGACCGTCGATGACCGGTTATCTGCTTGCGGCTTGACCTGCGTTGCGGGCCTGCCAACCGCAGCAGACGAAGACCGAAACGGCACAGTTCTCGGACCGCATCGATGCAATTCAGCGAATCGGGATTGGCCGGTGCTGACGCTAACAGTTCGCGACGCATCAGCACACATTCGCTGCGGTAAATACGGGCTACGGGCGTCTCGTTAAGGCTCCCCAATGGTCGTTCAATTCGCAGGGGTGATCGCCGGTTTATGGCCGACTCCTGTCCGTAGTTGCTGGCACCGCAACCTGCCCTTCACCGAAAGGCGCAGTTCATGTGACGGCCGCTTTCGGAGAACATTTCGCGGTAGGTGCGCAGTCGCCGGTTTGCGCTACGGCAAGAGAGTTGGAAGCGCAGGTTCATCTCAATGGTCAGTTCCGGCATATTGACTTTCCAAAGCAACGACGTGCTGGCAGCGGCGCACCAACAGCGCATCGGCAGCGACGGGCGAGCTTGTCCATCTCACGATGATCGTTGCAGAGCAATTTCATGGTCACGCAGACGAGATTATTGCTCTCAAGCTAATTGAGACGGAGGGCAGAGGAGCGCAGGGTGACGAGACTATCATTTGAAAACTGGTTTTTGACGAAGCGTCAGCTTCGCGTATCCTGACGATATTGCCAATTCAGTATATTGATTTATGACCCTGGCACTCTGGACGAGCGATCCCGAAGCAGCATATGCGCAGTGGCAGCGCACCGAAGCAGCCGGCGCCGACCGCCGAGCTTTCGCCGAACAATCAATCGTTCAACACTGCGCGATGTTTGCGCGCTTCAATCGATTCCTCATCGCCCATGGCCAGGCTCTGACGACGTTCGGATCAGATCATATCAACGGTTTTTTTGAAGAACTCGCAAGGGACTGCGCCCCGGGCACAACGACACGGCTGAGGTATCTGAAGCTCATCGATCGGCTCGTTCGACATCTGGTCGCCATGGAACTACGCTTGGCTAACCCTGCGGCCCAAATGCTTGCTTCAGAGACGTGGCCCGAGGACGAACCCACGCCAATCTACCTTTCGCTCGCGGATGATCGTCGGTTGCAATCGGCTTGCGTGCTGCGACCGGAGACGGACTTCAAGTCGCTGCGCAACACGGCCATAGTTGCGACGTTTTTGGGCGCCGGCATCACTGCTGCCGAGTGCCGTTACCTCCGCCTTTCCGACCTCGATATCTACGGAATCCGGCCAGACGTGCTGGTGCAAAAGCGCGGTCCGAGGATCGCTCGCAGGGTTCCACTCGAACCTTTCGCGCTCGACGTCCTGCGGGAGTACTACGACGCACGAGCGACGCTGCCCTGTCAAAGTGAGTGGTTGTTTCTGGCGACCGCTGCCGGAAAGCCGATGAAGGATGACACGCTCGGAAAATGCGTGCGGATCGCGATGCTTTCGGTGAACATGACGGCCGCAGACATGAGTCCGCGACTTTTGAGAAACACCTACGCGCGCCGACATCTCCAAGCGGGCAAGACTGACGAGGAGGTAGCCAATTTACTGGGCCTCTCCAGTCATCGCACCTCTGCACGACTGCGGCAAACGCTTGAGCCATCAGTTGTACCGCTCGGATTCTGAAATGCGATTCCATCAGCTAAGGTAGCCTGGTGACTTCATTCAGGCTGAAACGAGCTCGGCCTTTTAATGCTGAACATCAGTGCCCCAACAATGGCGGCGCTGCCCGTGTCGCCGGTGACACCGGTGGCACCAATAACCAGATAGAGAGACCAAAGTCCTGCTCTCGTCGTCACACGACGGTTGCCCGAAGAGGCGCCAGAGGCACCACGATTTGAACCCGACCGGTTTTCACGTCGTAGACCAAGCCGGACACCATCACGCCGTCGGCCAAATCGGAGTTCGACCTGAGCGCTGCGACATCGAACGCGACAGCCTTGTAGGGATCGGTGATCGCCAGGTCGTCCAGAGCGACTTTCTCGACACCAAGATATCTTGCAAGCAGCGCAGGATCATGCCGGTGACAGCCGATGATGCCGCAATCGGTATGCTGAAGCAGAACGAGATTGCGTGGGCCACCAGGACGTCCGGCTGCTGCGCCGACGACGCTCAACACTGCCAGCGTTTCGAGCAACGCGTGGCTGACCCGGCCACCGACGTTACGGATCACTGCCGCTTCTCCTAGCTTCAGCCCCAGCACGTTCGCAGGATCGACGCGGGGGTCGACGCACCCGACTACGATCGTTCCCGTCGATGGCATCATCTTGAGTTCCGGCGCGAATTCGGTCCTGGCGAAGTTGGCGTTGCGTTCGAGCATCACCTCATGGAAGTCCATTCTCTCTGTTCCTGCGTGATGAGGGAAAAATCGAGGCCGGAAACGCCCGGAATGCGAGGATATGTAGCGCCAGCGCAAGGGGCGCCATGAACCCCGGGATGAACGTGAACGGAAATATCAGGATCGCGGTGCCGGGTGGTTCCGCATCGATGAGTCGAAGCGGGCCCGGCGCCGTCAACACCGCACGCGCGACGATGTTCGCGAGCGATAGTATTCCGATCACGTTCCAAAGCCAGGCGATCCGACGACCGGGTGTGCCGCGTGAAACGAGCCACGCCGCTACGGGCGCGGTGACGGCCACGAGAATCTCGATGTTGCCGCCCTCGAGGGTCATCAATCGCGGCGCAAGACCGAGACTCGAAAGATGGTGCAAAGAGAATTCCACGCCGACACGGTAGACCTGAAAACCAATGAGCATGCTGAGCGGAATCCTCCGCGCGAGTACGGCGCCGCTATGGGTCAGCACGAGAGCAAGCATCACGATCAGGACCGGAACCGTGAGCAGAGCGATTCCAGGAGGAAACTTGTCGACACGCTGCCCGACAATACCTGTAAAGCCCAGCCAGCCAGTAAACGCGAGCCAGACCGCCAGGACGCTGAGCGTCGTGATCGCTTCGCGGGAGTCAAGCCACGTCCGGGCCACGATCGCGGTCGCGGCGGCAACCGCCACGAGATAAGCGATGAACAGGGTCGAAAAGGTCACGGTAGAGAGGCGTTCAGTTTGGGAACGGCACGGTGGTTCGATGCCCCGCCTAGCCGAGTACTTCCAGATCCTTGACTGCCTCTTCGGCCGACGTGAGCTGCGATCGCTCCACGACGTGCGTCCTCGGGGTACGGTCAATCACGAGCGCGAGCACGTCAGGCCGGCTGTAATGGCCGCGCGAGTCCATCATGCGCTTGCGTTTGTCGATCTGCCAAAAATCGAGATCCGCGATGATCTCGCCCTCGCCCTCTCGCAACGGCTGCCCACCCATGTATTCTCCCTCGGGCGAAACGATGGCAGTAAAACAGCCACTGGAGATCGGGCCGAGGTCGGTCGTATTGGTGTCCTGCAGAATCCGCTGCTGCTGTTCGGGAGTGAGCCAGGCCGTCGCGTTGACGACGAAAGCGCCGGCCTCCAGGGCATGCTGACGGATGTTGACGGAGATTTGCTCGGAGAAGAGGTCGCCGGCGAACGAACCCGGATACATCGCTGAATGGATTTCCTCTCCATCGGCCATCAGCGCGTAGCGCGCAAGCGGGTTGTAGTGCTCCCAGCAGGCGAGCTGACCAACGCGGCCCACGGCTGTATCGATTGCGCGCAAGCCCGATCCGTCGCCCATTCCCCAGACCATGCGCTCGTGATAGGTCGGCGAGAGCTTGCGGCGGCGCTGCACCAGCCTGCCGTCAGCGTCGAACAGAAGTTGGGTGTTGTAAAGCGTTCCGCCGTCGCGTTCGTTCACGCCGATCGACACCACCATTCTCGCCTGACGGGCCGCCTCACCAATCGCAGCGGTCGTATCCGACGGCACCACGACTGCCTGCTCGAGCAGCCTGTAATGCTCGGCTCCCATGGCGTAGGGCGCCTCGACGAAAGAAAAGTATGGGTAATAAGGGACAACGGTTTCCGGAAAAGTCGCGAACTGAACCCCCTGCTTGCCTAGGTCCAATATTTTCTGGACGACCTTATCGACGGTGCCTTCCCGACTGTAGAGGACTGGCGCTATCTGAACGGCTGCGGCACGGATGATTTTCGACATGGCGGTGATCCTTACGCTCGGCACGAGGTGGTAAAGGAAAGCGCTTGTACCTTACCGCCTGGGGCCGTTAGCATGTATGTCGTTATTGCCACCATTTATGACGTTCACTCCGTGACGCTGGAACCGCGTCCTCGGGAGGGCGACGCGCGCGATGGTACCCGCGTTCGCTGGCTGTGAAATTCCAGACCGCAGGAGTCAGGCATGCATCGGATCGGTTTCATCGTGCCGGAAAGGTTTCAGTTGATGAGTCTCGCGGCCCTGACGGCGTTCGAGTTAGCAAATCTCCCCCCAACGGGCCCGTGCTATGACATTCATTTGCTGTCGGAACATGGCGGTCCGGTTCAGTCGTCGGCCGGCATGACGTTGGAAACCGAAAAGTTCGGTGACCCCTCTTTCGACACGATCATCGTCGGTTCCATCACCGAAGTGAAGATGCCTCCTTTCGGTCCCACCTTGATTGCGTTCGTGCAGGAAGCCGCCAAAGCATCGAGACGGACTGCCTCCATCTGCAGCGGCGCATTCGTTCTCGCCGAAGCCGGGCTTCTGAATGGCCGACGGGCAACGATGCACTGGGCCCATGCGGCCGAATTCAGGGTCCGCTTTCCGCAAGTCACGACGGACGAAGACCGGATCTTCGTCAACGATGGTCCGTACTGGACCTCGGCGGGAATGACGGCTGGTATCGACCTCGCTCTGGCATTGATCGACCACGACCTGGGCCCCGACGCCGCAAAGATGGTTGCCAGGCTTCTCGTCATGAATCAACGCCGGCTAGGAGGGCAAAAGCAACATTCTGCGTTGCTCGACATGACGCCGAAGTCTGATCGCATCGAATTGGTCTTAGCGCACATCCGTCGGAATCTACGCGATGCCCTGACCGTCGAGGAGCTTGCGGCTGTGGCAAATCTCAGCCCCCGTCAATTCAGCCGCGCGTTTCTCGCCGAAACCGGTCTGCCGCCGGCCAAAGCCGTGGAGCAACTCAGGCTTGAAGCGGCCAGGTTCATGATTGAACAGGGACGCCACACCATCAATGTGGTGGCAGAAGAATCGGGCTTTGCGGACCGAGAGCGCATGCGCCGCGCATTTCTCCGGACTTTCGGTGTGCCTGCGGACGTGCTGCGCCGGAATGCGCGGAGGGAACCGGTCGATGGCAGATAAGATTTTTCTTCGCTCACGCTATGGCAGCAGGCGACAGGCGCGAACGGCGTGCGGCTTTGCACGCATCGCATGAGTGCACGGTCGATAACCACGATCGAATGGCCGCTAACTGGGCGGCATCCACCGTCTGAATGTCCGTGCATTGCGATCGATGAACGACGCCTCATGGCCGCACGGAGATGTTGCCGCATCGCCACGTACGCAGGCGATCCCGCGACACTTATAGACCAGCAGCGACCCGACGAGCAAACGGGCTACTGCTCAAGTTTCACCCGCCGCCGACCGTCTGCTTCCCGTCACGGTTAGCGCTTCGCATCCTCTTGCCTGGGGCCCCTCGCCGCAGCAATGTGGCTTTGTGCAGCGACGAGTTGGTCATCAGTAGTCGCCACCAGCCACAGACGTGCCCGCTCCGCAATCCGTCGGTTGTGGTCCTTCAACGGACCCATCGCGGTAGCAGCCTTCCAGACCACCGGCCCGATTCGGCTTCGCCTGCCCGACGGCGCACCAACCAGAAGGCAGTAAGGTCCCAGCGGAAGCGATACAAACGGAAGTGCCGGGCTGGCGCGCACGCGCCAGTCGATGAAGGGCGTCTCGCTGATGAGCAGCGGTATGGGCAAGCCGTAAAGCACACTGAAATCGCACAGCGCCAGTTGTTCCGGCTTGCCGGCGTAAATACGCCGGATGTCGTCGACGACCGCCGCGCGGATCTCGTCCTCGAACATTGGTTCCTGCTCGTAGCGGGCAAATGCCTCTCTAGCCTCCAATTGATACTCGCTGAACAGAGCGAGTTCAACGCAGTCCTGCACTGCGCGTTGAACCTCCGCTGCAGAACCCGCTTCCTCTGGCACGCCCAGCTGCGCAGCGCGCAAAAACCGGGCAAGTCCCGTCTCGTGGATCGCAGGACCATCCTCAGATACTACGTCTTGAGCGTCTTTACCAAGGGGCACGTAGATGTATTTTTCGGCTGCGAAATGCGATTTCTTGCCTTCGTCAAATTTGACTATGCCATCGACGCAGTCCAAATAGCGAGTCCCGATTCGACCATGCTCCCAAACCCAGTTTTTCAGGAGCGGACGTAGCGGATGCAGTCTGTCGTGATCGGCCATTGAAGCCTCCAAGTGCACCAGTATAGTTCCAAGTTGCCGATTATCCTGTGGAGGAGATGGCGATCGATGACAAACCCGCAATAGGAGCCTGGCGCTAACGGTGTGCCTGCTACAGGGACGCACTCGCACGAGAGACAGGGCGCTTGTGCGTGTGCCAGCGTAGATCCGCGAAGAACGGCGTGACAGACATCAGAGACGGCGAAAATGTCAGACGCGTGACCCTCCCCGGTGCTCCCAGAAATCTTCACCATCGAGCCACGGAGCGTTCATGAGCGCATGGAAGAAATCGAAAGTAGAATCCTCATGAGCCACCCTGCGGTGGCATCAGAGGAATGCATAGGTTGAAAGCCCGGCTCGTTCGGTCATCAGATGGACGCGCCGTCTCTGCAAGGAGATCGCATGAAGGTGCTCGCTGTTCACCCCAGTGGCCTGATGTACACGCGCGTGTTCCTGCGTCTCGAACCGCTCGGGCTGGAGACGGTCGCAGCCGTCATTCGCGAAGCCGGCCACGAAGTTCGGCTGATCGACCTGCAGGTTGAATCGCATCGCGATCTTGACAAGCTGATGCGCAGATGGCGCCCCGACGCCGTCTGCTTCTCCTGCAACTACCTTGCCAACATCCCTGAAATCATCGATCTATCGAAGTCGATCAAGGCGCAATGGCCAGATTGCTTCGTTTTCGTCGGTGGGCATAGCGCGTCGTTCACGGCCCCCGATTTGCTGAAGCACGCCGACGGGGCGATCGATTGCGTGCTGAAAGGCGAAGGCGAGGCAAAGGTTGTCGAACTGCTCGATGCCGTCACGCGTCGCGGCGAACTACTGGCGACACCGGGCGTGGTCACGCGCGACGGCGAAGGGCCGCCAGCGAGCTTCGCCGAGAGCCTCGATCAGATTCGGCCCGCGCGCGATCTGCTGAGGCATCGGCGCAAGTACTTTATCGGCGTGCTGGATCCATGCGCGTCGATCGAATTCGCGCGCGGTTGCCCCTGGGATTGCACATTCTGCAGCGCATGGACGTTCTACGGACGCAGCTATCGCTCACGCAGCCCTGAAGTGGTCGCCGACGAACTGGCGTCGATTCGCGAGCCGGGCGTGTTCATTGTCGACGATGTCGCGTTCGTGCATGCCGATCACGGAATGGCGATTGGACGCGAGATCGAACGCCGGGGCATCCGCAAGAAGTACTACCTCGAGACGCGCGGCGACGTGTTGTTGCGCAACAAGGAAGTCTTCGAGTACTGGCGCAAGCTGGGTCTGCAATACATGTTCATCGGTATGGAGGCGATCGATGCCGAAGGGCTCAAGGCATTTCGCAAGCGCATCGATCTCGACAAGAACTTCGAAGCGCTTGCGTTCGCGCGCTCGCTCGGCATCACGGTCGCCATCAATCTGATCGCCGATCCCGACTGGGATCACGACCGTTTCGAAGCAATCCGGCAGTGGTGTCTGGAGATTCCCGAAATCGTCAACATCAGCGTGAACACGCCGTATCCGGGCACCGAAATCTGGCTGCGCGAGCATCGTCAACTGACGAGCCTCGACTACCGGCTTTACGACATCCAGCACGCGGTCCTGCCGACGAAGTTGCCGCTGCCCGAGTTCTACACAGAACTGGTACGCACGCAGCAGGTGCTCAACCGCAAACATCTCGGTTGGACTGCGCTGCGTGGCGCAGTCGGCGAGGCGGCCCATCTGTTGATGCGCGGTCAAACCAACTTCGTGCGAATGTTGTGGCGTTTCAACTCGGTGTTCAATCCGAACCTGCAATTGAGCGACCACGCGCGCGAAGTGCGTTACTCGATGACACCGCCCGTGGCGTCGTCTGAGCAAACCGACGTGAAAGTGCTGTACGTGCATCGGCCAGCCGGCCGCAAAGGCCGCAAGATTGACGATGCGACAGAGAGGTTCGTCGATAAGACGCGCATGGGTGCGGGCTAGTAGTAAGTGCCTGGCGGGGGCCGATCATTCGCGGACGCTCGCAGTCGCCAGCGCTGCACATGCGCGCGCAGGCCGTGAAATCCTTGGTCGTATAACCGCGCTCGGTAGTGAGCGTTTCCGGGCCGGCATCGTTCGAGAGACGCTGGCGCTCTGTCATTGCAGTCCTGCTCGCCGTCCGATTCCATCGGCGGCTTCGACCTCGCGCGCGCAGCTCGGCCTGTGCCTGCGCCACAAATACCTCGTGCCAAGTACCGCACAGCTGCCCCGTCATTTTTACTATGTCCCCAGCAGTGCGGGACATTTGCGAAGTTTTGTCTGTTTTAAGCGGTCTCAGAATAACTGTAATAAAGTTAAAAATACGAGTCGGACAAAAACTGAGCAGTTACTCTTACCTGCCGTGTGCATGGCATCGCTACCGCGCACCGAAGTGCCGCAGAGCACTTACTGGCAGCCACAGAACCTGAGAGAGAACAACAATGCATCATATGAACAATGTCACGTACAAGGGACATTTGCTTAGCGCGATCGCGGTAACGGACCGCGAGGTCTTCTCGGCGACGCTTGTCGTCCGCGATCCGAGCGGTGTGCAACGCCGCAGTGGGGCGCTGGGAACATTCGCGAGCTCGATAGGCGCTGTGCGCTATGCATTCGCTTATGGCATGGCCGAAATCGATCATCGGAAAACGCCGCCTTCCGAATGATGCCTCGCTAGCCTATTTGCGAGCCACACTTTCCACTGCCCGACCGCCGACGCCGAACTGGTTGACGTACGGTTTGCGCGTCCATCACGCACATGCTCGCGCTATAAGCCGTGCCACACCCACGATCCTTGGAGGGGACCGTATGAACTTCTATCACCGTGGAGTACCGTTGGAACTGTCTGTCACGCCTCTGGGCAACGCCTTCGTTGCATCCGCATTGATATTGGAAGAGGACGGTCACGCGACGTCCTTGGGGAAGTTAGGCATATTTGCAAACGCAGACGGGGCGCTCCAGTTCGCGGTCCGATGCGCGACCGCTTTTATCGATGGTGATGTTCTTCCCCTGCCACCATTTCAGCCGACTTAAGATAAAGCGCACAGCATAAGGTTAGACGCTCCGGCGTGGGGCATCTAACACAGTCAACCGGGCTCCGAAATCAGGATTCGACGCACGCGTCATTGTCGAGAGCCCGGGATCCAGCGATTCGGTATTGGGCGCCTCGGCAACTGCCACCCGCAACGCGAAATTGCCCAAGTCGAATGCAAAAGGCGCGATGCGTTCCCAAGCTCCGCGCCGTACAGATAGTCAGGCGACCCGCGCGGCGTCCTAGGCGAAGCCCGGCGGTTAGAGCCTCCCCGCGCGCTACGACAACCGCAGCCACGCGCAAGGTCACCGCAAACTGCTGAACAACTGAGCCACCAGATCGCGCAGCCAGCGATTTCCCGCTTCGTGGTGATAGCGGGCGTGCCAGTACTGCCGCACCGCAAATCCCTCCACCAATATCGGACACGGATGCACCGACAGGTCGTTGACCTTCGCCAGCGTATCGCCAATATGCCGCGGCAACGTGGCTATCAGATCGGTGCTCTTGATGATGGCCCCGAGCCCCAGAAAACCCGGCAGCTCAAGTACGACATCCCGCTCAACGTGCTCGCGCACTAGCGCCTGCTCCAGCAGTTGCGCCCCGGTTCCTGCCGCGATGGCGACATGGCCTTCCGTGCGGTACTGCTTAAGCCCAAGCTCTCCACGCACGCGCGGATGATGCCTGTTCATGAGACACACCCAGTCCTGCGTGTATAGCTGCTGCTGGTAGATGCCGCCGCCGAGCCAGGGCACGTGACCGATTGCAAGGTCTGCCTCACCCGATTCCAGCGCGCGTTCCGTATTGCCGTCAATCCTGGCGGCTTCGAGGCGGATCCCCGGCGCCTGCGCGCGCACGTGCGCCAGCATTCGAGGAAGAAGCGTGATGTGGCTCGCGTCGGTCATGCAGATGCGGAACCGCCGCTTCGCGGTGGTGGGATCGAAGGCAATTTCCCACGCAGCAAAGCGCCGCAGCGATTCGAGAATCTCCCGGCACGGACCGATCAGCGCATCGGCTTGCGGCGTCGGTGCCATGCCGCCAGGCGTTCGTATGAACAGTGGGTCTCGCAGATGCTCCCGCAAACGTCCCAGCCAGATGCTGACTGTCGGCTGACTCTGTCCGAGTTGCTCCGCAACGCGCGTGACACTGCGAACGTCGTAGAGAAGATCGAAAAGCTGCAGTAGTTTCAGATCGGGCAGTTCCGCTGGATTCATAGCGATATTGTCTGTCGCAATGACGTCATTGTATCCATTGCATTGTCAATATGAGCACCGAATCGTATCTTGATCTCCAGATTAAGGAGACGACAGTGAAGATTGCGATTCTAGGTGCGGGTGCTCTGGGCTGCGCCATCGGCGCAGCGCTCACGGAAGGCGGCAACCAGGTCTGGCTGCTGAACCGCTCGGCGGAGCACGTGGAAGCCATGCGGCGTCACGGTCTGCGGGTGGACGATGCGAATGGCTCGCGTCGCGTGAAAGTACAGGCAACGACGCGAGCCGCCGACGCTGGCGCCGTCGATCTGGTTGTCGTGCTGGTCAAGTCGTTCCACACCTACGCGGCGATGCGCGGCGCCCTGGAACTGATCGGACCCGACACTATTGTCCTGTCGTTGCAAAACGGCCTTGGGCACGAAGATGTACTGGCGGACATCGTCGGTCGCGGGCGCGTGCTGGCCGGCAAGACCTACGTCGGCGGAGTGATGCGAGACCCGGGCCACATCGAATCTGGCGTCACCGGCAAGGCGACTTACATCGGTGAACTCGACGGCCGGATCAGCGCTCGCGTGACCGCGATCGCCGAAACCTTTAACGCCGCCGGACTGGTCACCACTGTCAGCGACAACATCGTCGGCACGATGTGGGACAAGTTGCTCGTCAATGTCGCGACAGGCGCGCTGACAGGCACCACCGGACTGACCTACGGCCAGCTCTACGATGAGCCGCTTCTGAAGAATGCTGCGCTCGCGGCAGTCGCCGAAGCGATGGCGGTTGCCCAAGCCGCTGGCGTGACCCTCTCCACCACCGATCCCGAGCGCGCGTGGACACTCGCTGGCGAAGGCCTTTCCCCCGCCTTCAAGACTTCGATGCTGCAAAGCCTCGAAAAAGGCTCCATCACCGAAATCGACTTTATCAACGGCGCTGTCGTGCGCTGGGGACAACGGCACGGCGTGCCGACTCCCGTCAACACGACGCTGGTCGCTTGCATCAAGGGCATCGAGCGCGCCATGACTGACCGACAACATAGGGAGACAACCGCATGAACGGCAGCAAGGCCTATCTGGAGCACGTCGCCATCTGGGTGAAGGACATCCACTGGCACATTCGCTTCTTCGAAGACGTGCTCGGCATGACGATGCGCGAAGTCGACGGCACCGCCGACGAACCCCGGCAGTACTGGACGCTCGGCGGTGTTCAATTCATTCACAAGCCGGACTACGAGAGTCCCGAAGGACGGCTCGCGCATCTGGGCGTGATGTGTGAAGACCTGGAAGCAGCGCTCGCTGCGGCGCAACGGTATGAGGTCACCGAAATGCAGCAGGGACGCAACTGGATTCGCCTGCCGGACGGCCTCGCCGTCGAACTGATTCAGGCGAAGCCCGCCTCGTGCGTGGCACAGGCGCTGTCGATCAACCCGCGTGCGGAGGCATGACATGACGATTATCGATAAATACTGGGACGACGCCCACGAAGGCGACGAGTGCGTGAGCCCGACTTACACGGTCACCAAGGAACGGATTCTGGCTTATGCGGACCTCACCGGCGATCACACGCCTGTGCACGTGGACGAGGAATACGCGAACGCGAGCCACTTCGGTTCGATCGTTGCGCACGGTCTGTTTGGCCTGTCCATCGCCGATGGGCTCAAGACCCAGAGCGACTACCGCTTCCTGCCCGGCATGTCGCTCGGCTGGACGTGGGACTTCAACCTGCCGATCAAGGTGAACGACGTGCTGCACGTGAAGTTCCGCGTCGGTTCGATGCGCGCGAGCAAGAGCCGTCCTGACTGGGGCATCGTCGTGCTGCCGTCGGATCTGATCAATCGGGACGGCCAGGTCGTCCAGCATGGCGAGCATCGTCTGATGGTGCCGCGCCGTCCGGGAGCATTCTGATGCAAGCACGTCCTCTCGAAGGAATTCGCGTCGTCGACTACAGCCACTTTCTGGCGGGTCCGTATGTCGGGCGCTGTCTCGCGGCGCTCGGCGCCGAAGTCATCAAGGTCGAACGTCCTGGCAGCGGCGACGCGGGCCGTCAGCACGCCACCGTGCTCGACGATGAACAGAGCGCCTACTTCCTGCAACTCAACATGGGCAAGCGCGGTGTCAGCGTCAATATGCGCGATCCGCGCGGCAAGGAGTTCATGCAGCGCCTGTGCGACTCGGCGGACGTGTTCGTCGAGAACTATCGGCCGGGTGCGCTGAAGAAGCTCGGGCTCGGTTACGACGAACTGTCCGCGCGCAATCCGGGTCTCATCTACTGCTCGATCTCGGCATACGGCCATACCGGACCCGATGCGCATCGCGCCGGCTTCGGTCTGATCGCCGAAGCGAAGAGCGGGATCATGCAGATGATCGGCACACCGGGGGAGCCGCCGCCCCTGATGCGCATATCCCTCGGCGACATGTACACCGGCATTCACGCCGTCGCGGCGATCAACGCGGCGCTGCTCGGTCGCGTGAAGAGCGGCCGGGGACAGCATATCGACATGGCGCTGTACGACACGCTCGTTTCGATGCATGAATACGCGGTGCAGTGCTACACGATGCAGGGCATCGTCCCTGAGCAGACAGGTCACGATATGCCGACGTCGACGCTCTACGGCGTGTTTCGTGCGGCGGACGGCGATCTCGTGATCGCCGCACAGGTGGACGACGCGTGGAAGCGTTTCGCCGCTTTGGTCGAGGCGCATGGCGGCCCGGCTGGCTTCGGTACCGACACGCGATTCCACACCCTCAACGGTCGCAATTCGAATCGCCTGGACATCCTGTCGGTGGCGAAACCCTGGGTCGCCGCGCGGCCGGTCGCCGACGTGCTGAGTCTGCTCGACAGCATCGATGTGCCTTGCGCCAAGGTGCAACGGATCGACGAAGTGCTCGCCGATCCGCAGATCATCGCGCGGGGTATGGTGGTCGAGCAGGAACACCCGCGCTTCGGTACGTTGCGTCTGCCGAACCTGCCGTTCCGTTTTTCCGACTGCGACACCACCATCCGCGAAGTCGGCCCGGACCTCGGCCAGCACAACGCGGAAGTCGCGAAGTCGCTGGGCTTCGATGCCGCCGAAATCGACGCGATGCAAACCGACGGTGTGCTGTACTCGAAAGTGAGGCCATGATGAGCGATCTGTACGCAGTGATCGGCAACCCGATCGGACACACGAAATCTCCCCTGATTCATGGCCTCTTCGCGGAAGAGACACGGCAGGACTTGTCGTACACGGCGATCGAAGGTCCGCAGGAGCCGCAGGGCGCGTTCGCTGAGACCGTGCGCGCGTTCATCGCCAACGGCGGCAAAGGGATGAACGTAACCGCGCCGTTCAAGCTGCAGGCGTTCGCGATGGCAGACGAACGCAGCGAGCGCGCCGAACTGGCCGGGGCCGTCAACGCGATGAAATTCGAAGGCGGCCGCATCATCGCCGAGAATTTCGACGGGATCGGACTCGTGCGCGACATCGAAGTGAACCTTGGCTTCCCGATGGCTGGCAAGCGGGTGCTGATGCTCGGTGCCGGCGGCGCCGCGCGCGGGGCGTTGCTGCCATTCCTGGCGGCGGGGCCGCAGGAAATGGTGATCGTCAATCGCGACGTCGAGAAAGCGAAGGCGCTCGCGGCCAGGATCGAAGGACGCGGCCCCCTTCTTGCCTGCGCTTACGGGGATCTCGAAGCGATGGGACGCTTCGACCTGGTGGTCAATGCAACCTCGGCCAGTCTCACCGGCGAGCTGCCCTCGGTTCCGCCCAGCGTATTCAGCCCGGAAGGCGCGGCCTATGAACTCGCTTACGGTAAGCGATTGACGCCCTTCCTGCGGCTCGCGCGCAATGCGGGCGTGCGCATCATCGCGGACGGCGTGGGCATGCTGGTGGAACAGGCAGCGGAAGCCTTCGATTGGTGGCGCGGTGTTCGGCCCGAGACACGGACCGCGATAGATCGGCTTACCGTGCCGCTGGATTGAACGTGCAACGGAGCTACGCGTGAAAACGATGCTGATGCTCCGCGGCATCAATTGCAATATTGGGGCAAGCGCTATCGGGTTCGGTTCGGCACTAGCACACTGGCAGAAATCGATGCCAAGCTAGGGGCCCTTTGTTCTTCGGCATGAACGTCATCGGCATCGTCGCCGCTTTGCAATACGTCACGCCTGCGCTGAATCGAGTCCCGCAGATCGTGCCACTTCGACCAGGACTTCAGACCGATGCTAGCAGAACCGAGTGTGGATACGTTCGAGCACGCCGACTGCAGAAACACAGTAAGCCGACGGTTCCGACGAAGCGTAGATACGCGATAGTCCTGACTTGGAGGCGCAAGCCGACACCGTAGCTCGCCCTGATTCGACGCCACGCCGCGAATGCGGCGTGGCGCACTGCATGCGAGGTGCAACCCGATCGACAACTTGCCCCTCAGAACCCGAAACTGCTGAGTCCCGGATGATCGTCGGGGCGCGGACCGAGTGCCCAAAAGAATTTGCGTTCGCTCTCCTGAATCGGCATGTCGTTAATGCATGCGTGACGGACAGCCATCAGACCGTTTTCGCCGAACTGCCAGTTCTCGTTGCCGAACGACCGGAACCAATGACCCGAATCGTTCCGTTCCTGCGGCGCAAGTGGGACCGCGAACTGGAATATCGCCTGATCAAGGAGCTTTGGGCCTTCACGGACAATCGCATCGCGGTCAGATTCGCGTACGAATGGCGCGATGAGACGGTGGGAACGATCGAGCAATGGGCACGGCGTCTGGCGTTGCTGAGTGCTTTCGTCACCGTGGCGGCGGCCGTGGTGCTGACTGCCGCGACGTGGTTGATCAGCGAGGTCGGGCACGATCGGTGGACGCAGCCCGGAGTGTTTCATCTGTTGATCGCGCTTGGTGCGGCTGCCGCGATCGCTTTTGCTTTCATCATGGCATCGCTGTATCTGGGCAGCTCGCGCGGGCCGTTTCGTGCTTCGGTTACTTTGTTCGTGCTGTCGTTCGCCGGGCTGGCGATAAGCCTGTTCCCTGACTTCGTTCCGGGGAAGCTCGGCGTTGTAGAGGCAGCGTCTGATTCGGCGACGCTTGTGTTCATGCTGATCGGTATTGGTTTGATTTTTCCTGTCATGATTGGGTATAACCTCTACCAGTATTATATTTTTCGAGGCAAGGTGCGGTCGAATCTCTTTTCTTCTGGTTCTTAGCGCTGCCCCTACCCGGGGCAGTGCTTATTGGCGCAATGACTCTGGGCATGTCTAACACTACAGCCGTAGTTATTTTTTCATATACTACGTTAGTACAACTACTTTGTATAGGACTATGAAAGAGATTGCTAAAGCATGGGAACGTGAACTGGATGAA
>NZ_FCOG02000343.1 GCF_001544975.2 Caballeronia arationis
GTTGCTGATACGAAGTTTTGTCGGGCATTGCGACACCTTATACGACATAGGTGTTGCACTTCGCTTTTGATAGCGCCTTGAAAATTAGCATTCGAAATTGGACTAATGATTTTGGATTTCCGATAAAGACGTCATGCGTAGCTGCGCGGTGCGGCACGACAAAACAACACTAGGAAGCGAAGCGATGTTGAAGATCGACGGAAAGAGGCTCTGGTCGAGCCTGATGGAAATGGCGGCGGTCGGTGCGACGGCAAAGGGCGGTGTCCGGCGCCTGGCGCTCACGCAGGAAGATGCGGCGGGCCGCGCGCTGTTCTCTCAATGGTGCGTCGACGCGGGGCTCACGTTGAGTGTCGACCAGGTCGGCAATCTGTTCGCGCGACGCGCGGGCCGGTTCGATTCTCGGGCCGCTGTGGCAAGCGGCAGCCACCTCGACACGCAGCCCGAAGGCGGGCGTTTCGACGGCGTCTATGGCGTGCTGGCGGCGCTCGAAGTCGTGCGGACTCTGAACGATGCGGGCATCGAAACGGACAAACCTATCGAGATCGTCGTATGGACGAACGAGGAAGGCGCGCGCTTTACGCCGGCAATGCTCGGCTCGGCGGCATTTACCGGCGCGATGCCGCTCGATGCCGCGCTCGACTCGCGGGACACCCAGGGCGTTTCGGTGGCCGATGCGCTCGCGGCAACTTCGTACGCGGGCGAGCGGGCGATCCCCGGCACGGCTTTCGACGCCTACTTCGAAGCACACATCGAACAAGGGCCGTTGCTGAGGAAAGCGGCGTGCCCATCGGCATCGTGACCGGTGGCCAGGCGATCCGCTGGCTCGACGTGCGCGTGCTTGGGCAGGCGGCTCACGCGGGCACCACCCCGATGGCTTTTCGGCGCGATGCGCTCTTCGGCAGCGCCGAGATGGCGTCCGCGCTCGAAGCCATAGCCGTCGAATTCGCGCCGCAAGGGCTCGTGACGATCGGAGAGTTGTCGATCTGCAACTCGTCGCGCAACACGATCGCAGCCGATCTGTCATTTGCCGTCGATCTGCGTCATCCCGACGATGCGCGCATCGAGGCGATGGAAGGCGCGTTGCACGAGCGCTTTGCGGCAATCGCGGCGAAGCGCGCACTGACGGTCGAGATCGCGCGTCATTGGGTCAGCCCCGCGACGCCCTTCGATGACGGTTGCGTCGCGGCGGTCGCGCGCGCTGTCGACGCGCTCGACTATCCGCATCAGCGGATCGTGAGCGGGGCCGGACACGACGCGATTCACATGGCGCGCTACTGCCCTACCGCGATGATCTTCATTCCGTGTGTTGGCGGCTTGAGCCACAACGAAGCGGAAGATGCATTGCCGGAGGACGTCACACGTGGCGCGGACGTGCTTCTGCACGCGATGCTGGAGCGCGCAGGACGTGCGACTGCACAGCGACCGGGAGCGAATCATGGGGCCTAGAACGTTGCCCCTGCGCCCGCCCGCACTGCGGCGGGCGTGGCTCTTCGTCCCCGGCGCCGACGCCGCCAGCCACGCGCAAGCGCTCACTAGCGGCGCGGACGCGATCGTCGCAGATCTAGAGGAAATGACCGCTGCCGCTGATCGGCCTTCGGCACGCGCGCTGATCGTTTCGATGCTGCGAGAATCCGAACGGCGCGGAGCCATCGGCGCGGTGCGTATCAACAAGCTGGAGAACGACGGCCATGCCGACCTGCAAGGCATCATGTCCGGTGCACCGCGTGCTGTGTTCCTGCCCCACGCCGAATCCCCGGCGCAGCTCGCCGCACTTGACGAGGCCCTCGCTGGGCTGGAAGGCATCCACGGCATCGAAGTGGGAACGACGGAGATTGTCCCGACTATCGAATCCGCAAAGGGTCTGGTCGCTCTCGGAGCGATACTGAAGTCGAGTCCACGCATTCTCTGCTGCATGTTGGCGGTGGAAGATCTGGCGGCGAACCTTAACGCCCATCGCACGCCGGGCGGTAAGGAATTACTCTATGCGCGTAGCCGCTTTCTGATCGAGTGCATCGCGGCCGACTCGTGCCGATCGACTTGCCGTGCACATATCGCTCCGCGACTGTGCTCGCGGGCGACCTCGACAAATCGACTCAGCTTGGCTTCACCTCGAAGTGCGCGGTGTTCGCTGAACAGGTCGATGTGATCAATCGGGCGCTCACGCCTTCAGACGATGACGCTTCTGCGGCCGGTGCGCTGATCGCCGCTTACGAGGCGCAATTGTCGGGCCGCCCGATCGATGCGGCACCGTGGGTCGACGCACCGGACAGAAACAACGCAACGCGCCTGCTCAGGCGCCACGCGGCCATGTTGTCGTTCGAAGGAGCGCTCCAGGCTGCCCGGGCGGACGATACACGATACTGACAGCGCTTCCAGATCTGGCGCTCGCCGCGCATGCGACCCTTTGTTCGAACGCGAAACCGAACCGAAACAGGTCAGGCTCGTGTTAAGGCAGCATGACCTGTTCTATTTGGTTGGGCGGCCTCAAAAGTGAGGTGCAACACTTATTTCGTATAAGGTGTTGCAATGCCCGACAAAACTACTTCATACCAGCACCTTCAACCTGAAGAACGCCTCGCCATCGCAAGCCTACGACTGCAGGACGTGAGCATTCGGGCCATGG
>NZ_FCOG02000370.1 GCF_001544975.2 Caballeronia arationis
AACTCGGCCTCCCGGATCTCACCCGTTTGCGCATTGATGATCGCTATCTTGTCGCCTGAGTAGTCGACGAATAACTTGCGCTTGTTCGCGTGCTGGCCAACCTCGTGCTGCGCACCCACGAGGAGCTTGCCCTCCTTTAATCGACGAGGTCAAGCAACTTGCTGCGCTGTTCGAAGGGAAGGCTATCGAATTCGCCGACTTGTTGCACCTGGGCCGCACCTGCCTGCAAGACGCTCAACCGATGCGGCTTGGGCAGCTTTTCGGTGGTTACGCATCTCTGACGAAGCGCCTTGCGGAGGAACTCGTGGGGGGGTCGCGACAAACTCCGGGCCCTCCCGCTCGGTGGAACGGCCATCGGCACGGGCTTCGGCGCGCCAGCGGGGTACCGTTCTGCCGTCTACACGCATCTCCGTGACATCACCGGAGTGATGTACGAGCCGCCTGCAAATCCGTTCGATGCAATGCAGAACATGGATGTGTTCGCGCGTGTCTCTGCAGAGCTTCGGACGTGCGCCGTCTCTCTGGCGAAAATCGCGTCCGACCTGACTGTACTATCCTCCGGCCCTGTTGGCGGACTCGGAGACCTGAAGCTGCCCGAGGCGCAAGCCGGTTCATCAATCATGCCGGGCAAGGTCAATCCGGTCTTGCCGATGGCGATGATTCAGTTGAGCTTCGCCGTAGTCGGAAATGATGTCGCGGTTGCACAGGCCGTGCAATACGGCGAGCTGGAAATCAATCACTTCGAGCCCGTGGTCGCATCGCGCGTTTTCGACAGCATCGCGCTGCTCAATAATGGCGTCCAGCGATTCGCTCAAAAGTGCGTCACAGGCATCGAAGCTGATGTCGTGCGCAACGAGAAGCACCTGATGGAATCGATGGCTGTTGCGACGGCACTGGTTCCGAAGATTGGCTATGCTCGTGTAAGCATGCTGGCGCGCCAGTCCGTGACCGAAGGCCGTTCGTTGGTCTCGATTCTTGACGAGTCGGGAGTGCTTTCGTCAGACGACACCATCGCGGCAATTCAAAAGGCATCGTACCCCGTGTTTGATATGTAACCTGCAGATGAGCGGACATCGACCTGGAACACGTCCAGGTCGGCACATTTGCTATTTCAGATAGACAACAGCATGTTCGGAAAAATCGAAGTACTGAAGCTTTTGATGGAGAAGGATATTCCGCACACTTCGGAGGAGCATGAGTCCGTGCTCAATATGGTGGAATCAGGGGCGCTGGCGCGCTGTCACTCGCCGGCACGCGCTGCAAGAATCTGCTTCTGCAAGACAAGAAGGGTAACTACTATCTCGTGGTGACGACCTCGTCAAAATCACTCGACCTGCTGGCAGTCGCTAAATCTATGAGCAGTGGGCGTCTTTCGTTTGCGTCGGCAGAAAACCTTCTCGAGTTGCTTGGGGTTCGTGCCGGCTCATTGAGTCCGCTAGCGTTGGTCAACGATGAAGGAAGACGTGTGCGGCTCGTAGTAGACCTCGACCTTGCGGACGAACAAGCGTTTCTGTTCCATCCCCTCGAGAGCAATGCGAGCGTGTCGCTCTCACGAGCGGCACTGGACGATTTCATGACCAACATCGACCGGCAAGCGGACTGGCTCAATTTGCCGGAACGAGCAGCTTAGGCGGACCATCGACGCAAGTGCCTGAGACAACGACAAAAAAGCAACGTCGCTTCGGCTTGCAAAATGAAGGTGGAGGACATTTTGGGGCATTCTTTTGAATCAGCGCCGAGGTTGCGATGTTAGCCTGTAAACTCTTTCGCCGAAATCAACTTCGCATACCCAAAACGCAGTGCTGCCATGAATGCCGCGTGCACCTGCGCTGCCGGGACATGCACTCCGTTGAATTCGAGGTCCTGCGTGGCGCAGGCATCGTGAATCACGGTCGTCGCATAGCCCAAGTCCATTGAATGGCGAGTCACCGCATCAATGCACATGTGGCTCATGTTCCCGACGACAACAATTTTTTTGATTCCATTCGCCTTTAACACTAACGAGGCTCCGCCTCAGACCGACGAGTTGTACGGGTGACTGCGGAGCGCTGGCGGTGTAAGGTGGCTCCGGTCGAGCCGGCTGGGACGTGCCCAGCGATGTACGAGCTCGAAGCTCAATGGGTCCGAAGACCCGTGGACGACCGGAGCCAATCATGACGTTATCACAGAGTGTGTG
>NZ_FCOG02000307.1 GCF_001544975.2 Caballeronia arationis
TTACCGAGAACTGGATCGGCGCTCACGAACGCCAAGATGAGACCGTGAGAAAGGCGCAAGAACTCGGCACTCTCGAGTAAGAAACTACGAAGCGTAGAAATAACCCGGTGTTTGCGCTGAAAATCGCAACTGTACGAGCCGCTCCGACTCTTCAGGATTCGGCCATGAACGGACTCCGGCCTTCGTCGCAGAATGAACGCTGGAGTGGCTCCTTCAAGTTCGTTTCCGGCCAGACCTGACGACGCTACGCCATCCGGCCGCGCTAAATTCTCCCAAGCAGCTTTGAAGGCGTGGCGGTGCGTGTCGAGCATCAGGACCGCTTTTTGAGGCGGCAGGAGTAGCGATCAGATTGGACGCGCTCACGGCAAGCACGGCGCGCACCAGAAGTGTTCGCCTTATCCGGTATCCGCAGTTATCAATGATGCTCTTCATCGCTGGCGCGCGCGCTCCAATTCCTCGATCCGTCGCATCTTGTCGAATAGGGCGTGCTTGCGCGCGTCCTCACGTGTCTGCTCTCTCCTGTCCTGCGGCGTAATTGCGTGCCGGAGTTCGTATTCGTGTTCCAGTCTCTCTGCGACCGCGGCCGCGTTCGCTGCGAGCTTTTCGTACCTTGCCTTCGCGCGCGCCTGGGCGATCTCCTCCCGGAACCAGAGAACGGGGATGACAACCAGCAGGACGAGCAGGGTAACAAGCGAAATCGCCGTGCTCATCACACTCAGGAGGAGCATCCCGGCGAGAATGTATCCGCCGTAGAGAATGGCGAGGGTAAGCGCGATGAGAATAACGAAAATCATGTTGTGCGTTTTCAGTCCGAATGCTGGGGCAGCATGATAGCGTGACTCGTGTGCCTGATAAGCGCGTAAAGCAAAAGTGCACCAACCATTGACAATGGCCCGAGCAAACGATGAGAGATCCCCCGAGCACTGAACATCGATGAATTACTCGAAGCGCTCTACGCCGAGATTTTGGCGGATGCGGATGCGGATCCGGCCCGACAGCGGCTGAGCTCCATGTCGTAACGCGTCGTTAGTACGTCGTCAACTTTGTACAGTCGGCCCGGCCATTGGAGCCTGCTCGCACGTAGCACATCTGACCCGTTCCCTTGTCGAAGAGAAGCCAGCCCTCGCTGTCCTGACATTGGACGGTCCAGTTACCTTGGGTGGGGAGGAATCGGAGCTTGTCCGTTCCATCCTTGAAGGCTTCTGCAAGGATAATGCTGCAAATGACAGCCGAGATTGCATAGACAAATGCGACTTTCACAGACGACTACCCCTTCTATTAATCGGTCGGCGCTGTCGACCGACTTTTTTTGTTGCGCGATTGTAAGCCCAAAGACCCGACGTTGAAAATAGCAAGACGGAACTCTAGCCGTCTCGCGTTCCATCGTACAGCCCGCGTACGTGTACAAGGCGCTGGACGTCGACACGAGCACAGACTTGCTCTCGACGCATCAGCGCGCACCCGACATCCAAGCGACGCTGGTCAACGGGCTGTCGGCGCATCCAGAACGGTGACAAGCGAACGGCCGTTGGGCGTTCTATAACGTCAAGTTCCTGTGACGGCTCCCGACGGGCTCAAATGAGTCGACTGCTGCCCCACGTGGCGGATCAACGGCATGACCACGGCGGCCCCCCATGTCGACCGGGTTTCGGCGAACGATCAGCCGTTCGCCAACGCGTGCCTTCGTACGCTCGAACGTCGGCTTACTGCCTCTATTTGTGTGGTCGTGACGCCGGGCGTTCCGGGGATAACAAGCGTCGCCATCTTTTCCGCGCGCGCCTTCTAAAGAATTGGGCCAACGAGCCGATAACCAGGCACGATCGCGCGGAGGCGTATTAGCCATGCAGCGATTGTTTGCACGTTGAAAGCCGTTCCCCTAAAAAAGTCAATGAGACCAAGAATGAGAAATACGAGAAAAGTCGCGAAGTCGCTCTCCCTCGCGGGAATGTTGCTTGGGATTGTTGTTACGACCGGCTGTGCGTCCATCGTGGGCGGCGCGAACCAGTCGATTTCACTCGAAACGCGGACGAGCACTGGTGAGCAGATTGCCGGTGTCAATTGCAAACTTGAAAATCCGAAAGGAACATGGTTCGTCACGACTCCCGGTAGCGTCACGATACATCGCGCATATGACGATCTCTCGATTTACTGCACCAAAGCTGGAGAGCAGCCGGGCATTGCAACAGTTAAGTCTTCAACGAAGGGCATGGCGTTCGGGAATATCCTGTTCGGCGGCGTGATTGGCGCTGGCGTCGATGTAGCCACAGGCGCGGCGTACGACTATCCCACGCTCATTACTGTCCAACTAGGCGCCACGGCGACCATTGCTCCGCCGACAAACAACGCGCCCGGGACTGCGGCGCTTGCTCCCAAGGGAGGCGACACGAAAGTGACGCCGACATCATTCGATGGCGGAAAACGCGACCCGGTCGAGTCTCGCACCGTCGCAGCGACAGCGAACCCGTCATGAAGTGCCCCAAACTAGCGGCCGCGTTGGCGACGCTCGCCGTGATCTCGGGATGCGCTTCAATCGTAGAAGGTGAGAACCAGCAGATAACCATTCGAACGTCAATGGATGGATGGAACGTCACGGGAGCATCTTGCAAACTGACGAACAGCAAGGGTAATTGGTTCACCACTTCTCCGGGCACGGTTACTGTGCCGCGTGCCTATGATGACCTCCGCGTAGCGTGCGACAAGAGCGGACTTGCAGGCGGCACGCTGACGGTCAAGTCATCCACTAAGGGTATGGCCTTCGGGAACATTTTGGCCGGCGGGCCGGTCGGCGCTGGCGTAGACGTCGGCACGGGCGCGGCGTATGACTACCCGTCGAACTTGACTGTGAGGATGGGCATGGACGGTACCGCAGTACTGCGGCAGCCAGCATTGCCATACTCATATTGGTACCACTCCACCGATTGATTCCGTTTTCAGTAGCACAGCCCGCTTACCGCGCAGCGTCAAGTGCAGGCCAGCGTGTACCGGCTCGGATTGTCTGGACACGGGTTTGCAACTCAGGCGGCCTCTTTCATGGTGGCTGCCTGACGGGCTTCATGGGGTGACATAAAGCCCAGTTTTTCGAGACGCCAATGACGGTTGTAACGATCTTTGAACTCGACGGCCGCGGCCCGAACTTCCTCCAGGTTCCTGAAGATGCGACCGTGAATGGCTTGTTCCTTCAGCGTCCGGTTGAAGCGCTCAGCGACGCCATTCGTTTGCGGTTCGGCGACGAAGGCGAAGCTCGGCGTGACGCCCCAGAACCTGACCTGGTTGAGGAAGTCATCGGCCGTGTACTGCGAACCGT
>NZ_FCOG02000372.1 GCF_001544975.2 Caballeronia arationis
TTCCATCGATGCTCCATATCGGCAAAATGCCCGCTCATTATAGGCGTTTTGCCATGCCGCGACAACCCGCGTCCAGCAACCTTACAAATGCGGGTTGCTGTCGACACGAAGTTGCCACTCCGCCGAGATAATTGGCTCGTAGCGGAGGGTGAGATTTTGCGAAACGGGGCTGACTCGGACGGGTGGTGTCCTGCGGATACCCAACAGGCAAGACCCGGCCACTTTCGGTCGTTCGACAGCCTCCCTTATATTGTCGACAATCGTTGACATTGATGTAACAGGTTGATGGCTCCACGGGCGCGAACCCGGATGAACGACCGATAATGACCGGGTGTCCACGCCAACTGAGGGCGCACACATGGCCTTGTCCTCTGAACTCGAAGCGCAGATCCTGCGTTACTACCACGTCGAGAAGTGGCGCGCAGGCACCATCGGCCGCCAATTGCATATCCACCGTGGCACGGTCCAGCGCGTACTCGCGCAAGCTGGGCTACCTAGGATCGGTGCATTGCAGCGGCCTTCGCAGATCGATGCCTACCTGCCATTCATCCACCAAACGCTGACGAGGTTCCCAACACTCGCCGCCAGTCGTCTCTATGCGATGGTGTGCGAACGAGGTTATCGGGGTAGTTCGCATCACTTCCGTTATCTAATCGCATGTCAGCGTCCGCGATTCGATCCGTTCGAGTGGATGCTTGCGGTGCTTCAGAAGAAGATCGCCGTGGAAGACCTGAAATACCAAATGGATGACCTTCCTGGTTTAGAAGTTCTTCTCAATCGGCTTTACTCTGGAAAGCTATCAGATAGAAATAAGTCACTCGCGATCATTGCATGGCGACGCGGCCTAACAGCGCGCACAATCAGTGCCTTCCTCGGAATATCCAGTAACACGTATAACGCGTACAAGCGAACCTTTGCTGAAGGTGGGAGCCCGGCGCTGTTTTCGCGAAAGCCGTCCCATAGAAAAAGTGATGACGAGACACTGAAGAACGCGATTTTCAAGGTGCTTCATGAGCCGCCGAGCAACTACGGCATTAACCGTACCACCTGGACGATGCCGCTGCTGAGGAAGGTTCTGGGCGAGAATGGTAACGCCGCATGCCCCGAGGTTATCAGAGCAATCACACGGGCTGCGGGGTATCGTTGGCGCAAAGCGCGCATTGTGCTGACGTCCGCTGACCCTGCCTATTCAGAAAAACTCGATCGCATTCACTCGATCCTAGCCAGTCTGCAATCGGACGAAGCTTTCTTCTCCATCGACGAATATGGCCCCTTCGCTGTAAAGATGTGCAGCGGACGCAAACTGGCCTTTCCTGGCGAACAACCGGTTGTCCCACAATGGCAAAAATCGCGCGGTAGCCTAATCGTGACCGCAGCGCTCGAACTTTCTAGCAACCAGGTTACTCACTTCTACAGCGACCACAAGAACACCGATGAAATGATCAGGATGATGAAAGTTTTGATTGCCGAGTACGCCGATCGCCGAAAAATTTATCTCTCCTGGGACGCGGCATCTTGGCACGTCGCCAAACGGTTGAACCAAAATATTCAAGAACATAATGCCGCTGTCGCCAACAGCAGAGCAGTTGTTGTAGAAACCGCTCCATTACCGGCCGGTGCACAGTTCCTCAACGTCATTGAGTCGGTCTTCAGCGGCATGTCTCGTGCGATCATTCAGAATAGTGATTATCCGTCGCTTGATGATGCCAAAAAATCCATCGATCGGTACTTTGATGAACGAAATTTTCAATTTCGGAAGCATCCCCGACGAGCGGGTAGAAAAATATGGGGCAAAGAGCGCGAGCCAGCCACGTTTTCAGATTCGGGCAACTGTAAAGACCCGCGCTATCGATGAGTTGCGCTGAAAAAGAGTCGTCGGGGCCATATGATGGAATAAAGTAATAACGCGGGCATTGGCGCCAGCTGACCCACATGCCGACCGTGGGTGCGCCAATCTGCTCGCGATCACAAACGTATCAGATGGGGCGCGAAGCGCCGCTCACGAACGTCCGCTGTCGAGAAAGTTGAACGGCGGCTGTGGGTCGGGTGCGCCCCGTCGCCACGAGCCGCAAGCCGCCAAGGCTGGGACGTGCAATGACCTGGCAGTAGACGGGGGTGCTGGCGTTGCCTGATGCTCC
>NZ_FCOG02000072.1 GCF_001544975.2 Caballeronia arationis
CTTTGCAGCGCAGCTTCCGCACCGCTGAGAAGGCCGTTAACACCTGGTGCGATCAGGTCAAAATCGCCGCGTAGAAACTTGACTCGACTGCTACAAGATCAATTCAGTCAAGGAATCTAGCTGGACGCGTCCGTCTCCGCCGCAGAGTTGCGCAGCGCGATCCGGCACCGCTGGCAGCAGCGCGACGATCGCTACTCCGATCTGCGCGAAGACAAGCACGCAGCCGCCACCGGCAAATCCTGTCCCACGGTCCGCATGTCGTTGGTGGGCAGTTGAGCGCCGTCGATCGCGGTATCCCACTGTAGTTCGCTTGGAGAGACGAATATGGCTAACGGAATCGAATATCATCGAGCCGACGCGGGGCCGCCGGCACACCATCACCTGTCTGCATCTGTCGCGGGTGTTCGGCAACGACTGGTTCGCGCTGAAAGCCGAGTCCTTTGCCCGCTTCTTCGGCACGCCTGCTTTTCTCGTCGTGCAGACCGTAATTGTCAGCGGCTGGATCGCGGTCAACCTGCTTGGCCTTACCCGGTTCGATCCGTATCCGTTCATTCTGCTGAATCTCGCATTCAGCCTTCAGGCCGCCTACGCCGCGCCACTTATCCTGCTTGCGCAAACCCGGCAGGCCGATCGCGACAAGGCGCTTGCGGAAGCCGACGCCCATCACCGGGAAGACATCGCACTCGCCTGCCAGACACGCGAAACCGAACTCGCGCGTCAAACCCTGCAAATGGCCGAGTTGCTCAAGCAGAACACCGCACTCACTGAGCTCACGCGCCAGCTTGCCGAACGTATCGAGACGCTGACGCGCGACCTCCACGAAAATCTGACTCCCTCGAAGCCATCCTAGGCGGGCAACGTCGTCAGCACGCTCGCACGCCGGGCATTTCGCAGTTGCCGCAGGACTTCACGCGCGCTGCATGACTAGTGTTCATCCAGCGGCCTGATTGCCTGCGCGTGAAATGGCTACGCGGGCCGATGAAGAGAGTCAGATCAACTCGAACAACACATCCTGTGCACCTTCCCACAGGACCTTGACGCCGAGCGGGCGAAGCTGTTCGTTGCCTTTGACGATCGTGAGAAAGTGATTGCCCGCGAGTTGCCCCATCTTGCTAGAGAAGGAGCACGAGCCATACGCCATGATGATTTCCGTCTCGCTATAGCCGCCCGGATAGAACAACACGTCGCCAACGGACGGATGACTCGTATGGTTTTCGAATCCGACGGGCTTGCCATCGTTTTCGAGCCGAAATTCACCGAGCGGGACCCAGCATCCTTCGCCGCTCCATCGGACGTGAATCAGCTTTTGTTTATACGGCAGCATTGACAAAAACGCCTTGACGGTTTCCGGCGCATCCGGATGCGTCTCGGCTTCGAACACCTGACCTGCTGCAGTAATGCGTAGTCGCGCCATTTCGATTTCTCCTGTCGTAGTTGAGCGCGGAACTGATCTCTGACTGACAGGATGACATCTGACGCGACAAAGCGCCACCAATCTCATCCCGGGGATACCAGTTGACCAGAAAGCCAGCTTCGCAACCTAAGGCGAAGGGATTCCGAACGGCTCGGTCCGAGCTTGATCCGCCGCTTGACCGACCGGGATGGCGCTGGCGGAGGCCTCGTCGTGGCCGAACGCGGACGTTTGTCATTGGCCGAACGGCACTTTGCGTGTCACTGTTCCCCGCATCCCGGAGGCCAGTGCTAGCTCCTTGCCAGGGCGGTATTCGTCAACTATAAATGGACAGCGCTGTTTCAATACTTTCCGTTGCATTTACTTTGGAAAGGACATAGGTTAAGACGCACGTATCTTTGGGATCGCGGGCCTTAGAACCACGAAAACGTAGACGCTTCGTGGGTTCTTTGGCCAATCTTCAGAAACTACGTGAAGATGAAGGGAATGCGTCTGGCAAGGCATCCGGCGTCAGCGCTCCTGCACTGACGCTTCCCAAAGGCGGTGGTGCCCTCCGTGGCATCGGTGAGAAGGCTTGTGACGCCGCACCGTTTTGCCGGCGCTGCACACGCGGGGCATTGCCCGCCGCTTCGCCGGCCTGCGCAACGCGCCGCGCCGCCAGTGACCGGGAGACCGATCCATGCGCTCTTCCCTAGCCGTCGCGGACAAGTATTTCGACGCGCGGGCTCTGAAGCCTCATGTCGCGTTGGTGACGGAGTCCGCGAGCGAACACGCTTGCGCAGGCATGATCGCCGCGCTGGAAGCCGCGTTCGCGTGCTCGGTGCATCGCGCGAGCACGCCGTGGTCCGCCGGATCGCTCGGCGACGCGCAACTCGCGATCTGGAACGCCGCACCCGCGCACGATTTCGAGCAACGAACCATTGCGGCCCTCGCAGACGCGCCGCTTGCATGCCCACTCATCATGATCGCGGATGCGTCCGATGGCGCGGCGCTGGAACGCATGATCGAAGCCGATGCGGCTGACTTCGTGTTCCGCCCGTTCGGCGTCGACGAGCTGGTGTTCCGCGCTCGCCGGCTGCTGATGCGCTCGCATCTGACTTCGTGCCGGCGGCTCGGCACGCCGGACGTCGCGCTTGATGACATCATCACCGGAAGCAGTCCCGCGCTCGCGAAGGAGATCGCGAAGGTCAGGCGCTACGCCGCCTGCGACGCCAGCGTGCTCATTCTCGGCGAAACCGGCACGGGCAAGGAGGTGTTCGCCCAGGCAATCCACCACGCGTCGAAACGGGCGGGACATCCGCTCGTCGCGCTCAACTGCGGTGCAGTACCGACCGAGTTGATGGAAGCCGAGCTGTTCGGCCATGTAAAGGGCGCGTACACCGGCGCGCACATCTCGCGCACGGGGCTCGTCAGCGAAGCGGAAGGTGGCACGCTTTTTCTCGACGACGTCGATTGCGTGTCGTTGTCGGCGCAAGCCAAGCTGCTGCGGTTTCTCCAAGAGCGCGAGTACCGCGTCCTCGGATCGAATACGGTCCGGCATGCGGACGTTCGCGTCGTCGCGGCGTCGAACCGCGACCTCGCGGAACTCACCAAGCGCAGTTCGTTCCGGCAGGACCTGTTCTATCGCCTCAACGTCCTGCCCATCGATCTTCCTCCGCTGCGCGAACGCAAAGAGGACATCGGCGCCCTGGCGCGGCACTTCCTCAGCCAGTTCTCGCTGCGCGACCAACGTCCCGAGTGCCGCCTCTGCGCTGCGGCGCTGAACAAGCTGCTGCGCCATGACTGGCCGGGCAACGTCCGCGAACTCGGGCACGTGCTGGAGCGCGCGGTGCTGCTCGCGCCCAGGCAGATTCTCACGGAATCGGACATCGACCTGCCTGATCCAATGCAGGACGCCATCGAGCGTGAATCCTTCCAGAGCATGAAGGCGCGCGTGGTGGAGAGCTTTGAGCGCGGCTACCTCGAAAACGTGCTGCGCAGCACGAACGGCAACATCGCCAATGCGGCTCGCGCGGCAGGCAAGAACCGGCGCGCGCTCTTCGAGCTGATCCGCAAGCACAACATCGCTCCCGAGTCGTTCAGGGAAGCAATCCGTTAAGGCGCGCCCGCGGCGCGTTTTCTCCCCCCTTCGTTCAATCGACCAGGCATCGGCCAGCACGGCGAAAGCGCGCGGCTATGCGTCATGCGTCGCGTGGACAAGTTCGCGCATGCCGGCGGACAAATTTGTCCTCCCTCGTTCCTTGCCGACCATTCACACGACGAGACAGCGGCTGCGCCGTTTCGCGACCGCACACGGTCAAAAATGTCCACGCCACCAGGTGCCCCCGCGCGCAATCGACTGCGCCGCGCGGCCTTCCGATTGGCCCGGCACTTGCAATTGCTTGCCGGCATGACGGGGAGGCGTCGAATCGAATCGAATCGGCCGACCGTACATCACTGTACCCATGCGATGACACAAACGACTCATGACCGGGCGACGCCCGAGCGGCAAAAGGGGCAAGCCTCTCATGCACCGACGCCATCGGCGGCCTGCGGTGATAACGCACGTCAAGTGCAGGCGGGACGGCGATGAAAACCGCTATCCGTGACTGCAGCGGCAGCCTGCGCGCGCTGATCGAACGCGAGTTGCAGGATGATGTCGATCTCTCGCCCTATTTCGATCCCTTCGATCCTTCGCCCGACGCGATCGGAACGATGATCGTCACGCTCAACAATCCGGAAGAACTGGCGGAGACGGACCATGAAGGCGTGTCGCTCTGGCTGTATCTGGTGGAGCGCGACGCGGAGACGCTGAACCAGCCGCCGCGCCGCATCGCGCGCGACCGGCTGTTGCGGCGCCCGCTGCCGCTGCGCCTGCACTATCTCGTCACGCCGCAGGTGAATCACAAGACCCGCGAGCAGGCCGGTGAACTTGAGCAGTTGATCCTCGGCAAAGTCCTGCAACTGTTCCACGACGAAGCGAGCCTGTCAGGTGCGCGCCTCGTCAATACGCTTAGCGGCCAGCCGCTCGAATTCTTCGTGCGGCTCGAGCCGTTGTCACTCGAACAGATCACGCGGGTCTGGGAAGCACTCGACCGTCCTTATCAGTTGTGCGTGTCGTACGAGGTCAGCGTGGTGCCGATCGATTCCGCAGCCGAAGCCGCGATGATCGTGCCCGTCGATGTCTCGATGCCGGAAACCGGCGTAGCGCGCGCGCTGGAGGATGCGTGATGGCAGAGCGTATCGAAACCGCGGCCGGTCTTGCCTGGCGCTATTTCCCCGATCCCGCCCCCGCGCCGGCCGATCGCGTGCGTGCGGTGCTGCGCGCTCGCGTCGTCGACGAAATCACGCTCGAGCCAGTCCGCCAGGATCTTCACGTCACCAGCGGCCGCGACGACCTCTTTCCGCGTGTTTCGCGCGATGGCATCGCGGGACTCGTCGGCCAGCCGGCGCGCTCGCTGCCAGCGCTCGGCAGCACCGCCGCGACGCTGGACATGCGCATCTCGAGCCAGGGCTATCTGCCCTTGCGGCTGACGGACAAGCTCGGGCCGATCCTGAATTTTCCGCAAGCGTTCGCGCCGCTGGATTTCGGCGACGTGCTGATGCATCGCATCGGCGTCGCGCTTGAAGGGCGCGTGATCCGGCGCGTGCCGGTGTCGCCGCCGCCGCTTGCTGGCGCCGCCGTGCGTATCGACGCGCTGTGGTCGGTGCTCCCGCCCGCGAACTGGACACCGCCGGCCCTGGCAGAAGCACCGCGCATCGTCGCGCTCACGCCGGGCCTGTACGCCGCGCGTGCGACCACGACGGCCATGCGCGAGCGTGCGCTCACGCCCAACGCCGCGACGCAGACGCTGCTCAATACCGCCGATCCTGGCGCACAAAAGCTGCGTCTCAGTAATCGCCAGGCCCTTGCCGCCGGCGCCGACCTGCTGATCGACCGCGACGACGCTGCACGCACCGAGGTCGTGAAGATCGCGGCCGTCGAGGCCACGCCCGCGCCTGACCTGCCCACCTGGATCACGCTGGAATATCCGTGCGCCTCGCTGCATCGGGACGGCGCGGTATGCGCAGCCGTGACACCGCAGGCCGCGAGCAATTCGACGACGCTCGCTCGCGCGGCGATCGCGGGCGACCGGGTTGGCGTCACCGCGGCACTGCCGGCCTTCACGGATGGCGCCTTTCTCGAACTCGACGACGGAACGGGGCCGCACGAATGGCAGCGCGTGTCCCCGTATGAAACGACGACGGACGCGAACGGCTACTTTCGGCTGCCGGCGATCGCGCGCGTTGCGCTCGTACGGCTTCGTGTGCAGTCGGCCGGCCTGACCGATGCGCAGCCCATCGTCACGCTGGATTACCGCAACGCCATCCAGGAACTGACTGTTTCGCTGGAATGACTCGATCGAACCGAGAGGAGAGACCCCATGCCCGAATACCTGTCACCCGGCGTCTACGTCGAGGAAACGCCCTCGGGGAACAAGCCCATTGAGGGCGTGAGCACGAGCACCGCGGGGCTCGTCGGCGTGACCGAGCGCGGCCCGGTCGACGTGCCGCAACTCGTGACGAGCTTCGGCGAATACACGCGGACCTTCGGCGGCGCACTGCCCATCGACGAATTCACCGACGGCGGCCGCGCGCACTGCTATCTGCCCCATGCCGTCGAAGGCTTCTTTGTCAACGGCGGCAAACGCGCCTACATCACGCGCGTGCTGCCGGACGAAGCGACGCCCGCGACGCGCGACATGTTCTTCAACGATCCCGGCGTGGCTTCGCCCGGCGACACCGTGCTGCTGCGCCCGGCGCAACAGGGCAGCGGCACCACGGCCGCGCCGCCGTTGCTCTACGCGCTCGACCCCGCCAATCTCGCACTCGGCGACTGGGTGAGGATCGGCGACGGCGGCCGCGCGGAATACCGACGGCTGATCGCGAATCCGGGTGCGCAGGCACGCCACGTCGGCTTCGACGTTCCGCTGGGCGCGGGCCATCCCGCCGGTACGACGATCCGCGCGCTCGCCGTCGCGGCGTCGACCGATCCGTCGCTCGCGCCGCCCCAGTTCAAGCTGGCCGAAGCGGTGGCGGCCGGCGCCACCGAGCTGCTGCTCGATACCGGCAATGTGGCGGGCCTCGCGGCCGCACTTCCACCAGGCACTGCATCCGCCGGCTGGCGCCTGCTCGAACTCGGCGCGACGGCGGTTGCCGAATACGTCTTCGCGACGCGCGCCGAGGCGGTCGGCACCACGCAGGTGCGGGTATTCCTCTCGCGTGCGGTCACCTTCGACTACGCGGCGGCCGCGCCCGCCACCGTGATCGAGACCACGGGCGGCACCGACGACACGCTCGCCTTGCCGGCGAACGCTGGCGACACGCTCGCCTTCCTGCAGACGTCTCCGCCGCCCGCGGATTTCACGAACAACGCGCATGTCGCGATCGTCGCCCCCGGCACCGATGCGCAGGAAGCAATCTCGATCGGCGCGCTCGGCAGCCTGCCTCTCACCATGCCAGGCCCGCTCGCGATTCCGGCGGGCAGTCTCGGCCATCATGTGAGCGTCGCCGACGACGATCGCAACGTGGTCGCGGAAATCACCGCGCATCGCGTGATCCAGCTCGACGACGTCGGTCACCTCGCCGCCGGCATGACGCTCACGTTCACCAACGGCGCGGCGACTCAGGACGACCTCATCGATGCTGTGGACCCGACCGCCGCAACCGTCACGTTGCGCAACGACCTGCCGTGGACGCCGGCTGGCGCCGTCAAACTGACGCCGAAACATCTCACCGGCCCCGCCAACGCCGGCAGCGTATCGATCGCGCTCGACGACCGGCTCGGCCTCGCCGCATCCGACGTGATTCGCATCGGCCCGGACGAGCTCGCGACCATCCGCAGCGTGCCCGGCGCGGGCGGCCCGGCTCCTGATCCCGGCGTCGTGCTCCTCACGCAACCGCTCACCGCTTCGCACGCGGGCGGCCTCGCGGGCGAACCCGTGCGCCGGCAGGTCACGACCGTCGACACGGCGCGCCAGGCCGTCTTCACCGCGCTCGCGAGCGCGCCCGGCAGCCCTGGCCTGCTCGTCTCCGACATCACGGGGTTTGCCAGCGGCGAGGTGCTGCAACTGGACCTGCCGGACGGCACGCGGATTCTGCAACGTCTGGGCGGCGCGCCGGTGCCTGCCGCGCCGCGCGAAATCGAAATCGACACGCCGCTCGCGTTCAGCCACCCGGCAGGCGTGCCTCTCGTCGAACGCGAGGTTCTGTTCGAAGTGCGCGCCATCGATGCCGGCAGCTGGGGCAATCGGCTCCAGATCGCCGCGCGCGACGAACCGGCCGGACTCGTCGGCAATACGGCGGTGCTCAACGCGAATCCGCCGCCCGGGCCGGGCATGTTCTCGTCACTGCAAGTCGCGTCCAGCACGGGCGCCGAGCCCGGCAGCGTGCTCGCAATGAGCAACCCCGACGGCAGTCTCGTGCCCGGCCTGCTCAAGGTCCGCGCGGTCGACCGCACCAGCCGCCTCGTCCTGCTCGACGCGCCGGGCCTCACGGCGACTCACATGGCGGCGGTCGCCAATGCCGCGCTGCTCGGCCAGTTCGTACGGGTCCGCTCACGGGAATTCAGCTTGATGGTGCTGCTGCGCCGGCGCCCGGACCCGACGACGCCGTCGCGCGACGACAATCTGCTCGATCAGGAAATCTTCCGCAATCTGTCGATGGACCCGCGCCACAGCCGTTACGTCGAGCGCATGGTCGGCGTGACCTATACGCCCGGCAGCGACACCGACGACCGGGACGAGGCCGTGCGGCGCTCGGACCGTCGCTCGGAAGGCGCCTCGGTCTACGTGCGCGTACGCGATCCGCGCAGCGACACGGGCAGCGCGCTCGACCCGTTCGCGATCCGGCTCGGGCCGGAAACACTCGTCGATGTGCTGCCTTCGGGTCTTACGCGTCCCGCCCGCCTGCCGCTGTCGGGCGGCGACGACAATGTCGCCGGAATGGACGACGCCATGTATCGCGGGGCCGACAGCAACGAACCCGCGCATCGCACCGGCCTCTTCTCCCTGAAGAACCTGCTCAACGTGTCGCTGGTATCGATTCCCGGGCAGACCGCGCCGCTTCTTCAGCAATCAGTGATCGACCATTGCGAGGAACTGCGTTATCGCTTCGCCGTGCTCGACGGCCCGCCGCCGCCCGACGACACGCTCGCCGATGTTCAGGACCTGCGCCAGCAGTTCGACTCCCACTACGCCGCGCTCTATCACCCGTGGCTGACCATCGCCGATCCGTTCCCCACCAGCCCGGCGCTCGTGCGGCAGTTCCCGGTGCCGCCGGCCGGACATGTGCTCGGCATCATGGCGCGTGTGGACAACGAGCGCGGCGTGCACAAGGCGCCGGCGAACGAAGTGGTGCGCGGCATCGCGGGCCTCACGCGCTACTTCACGAAGGGCGAGCAGGACATCGTCAATCCGTACCCGGTCAACATCAATCTGATTCGCGACTTCAGGCCGAACAATCGCGCCCTGCGCGTCTGGGGCGCGCGCTGCATCACGAGCGACAACGAGTACAAGTACGTCAACGTCCGGCGGGTCCTGATCTTTCTCGAAGACTCGATCGATCGCGGGCTGCAATGGGTCGTCTTCGAGCCGAACGCGGAGCCGCTTTGGGCAAGCGTGCGGCGCAGCGCGACCCAGTTCCTCACGACGGTCTGGCGCAATGGCGCGCTCGAAGGCACGACGCCCGATCAGGGTTTCTTCGTCAAGTGCGACCGCACCACCATGACCCGCGACGACATCGACAATGGCCGCCTCGTTTGCGTGATCGGCGTGGCGCCCGTGAAGCCAGCCGAATTCGTGATCATCCGCATCGGCCTGTGGACGGCCGACGCCGACCAGTGATGCGCCCCGGCACCCCTTACCCGTCAGCGAGGACGACATGCCAATCGACAAGCGTATAGATCCGTTTCGCGCCTTCAACTTCCGGGTCGAATTCATCGGGCTGGCCGTGGCGTCGTTCAGCGAGGTCAGCGGCCTGAACGGCGACGGCGACATGGCCGACTACCGCGAAGGGACTGATCCGGTGAACAGCGTGCGCAAGCTCCACGGCCTGCGCAAGTATCCGAACCTGGTTTTCAAGCGTGGCTATACCCCGGACGACACGCTGTGGAAGTGGTACGCGCGCATCGCGGGCGGGGCCGACGAGCGCTATGACGGCAGCGTCGTGCTGATGAACGAAGCCCACAAGGACGTGATGCGCTGGAACTTCGAGAACGCCTGGATCAACAAGATCGAAGGGCCGAGCCTCAAGGCCGCGGGCAACGAACTGGCGATCGAGGGCATGGAGATCGTGCACGAGGGCATCATGATCGAACTCGAACCGGCGCCGGCCGCCTGAAGCGGGCGCGTGCATGCCAGCCATGAAGCCCGGTGTCTACATCGAACACGCGGATGCGGCGCGCGTACCGCCCGTCGTGCTGCGCACCGACGTGGCGGCGTTCGTCGGCATCGCGCAACGCGGTCCGCTCGACACGCCGGTGCCGGTCGAATCGATGCGCCAGTTCAGCGCGCAGTTCGGCGACTTCATCGGCGGCGGTTATCTGGCTTATGCGGTGCGCGGCTTTTTCGACAACGGCGGCCTGCGCTGCTGGGTCGTGCGGGTGGCCACGCGCGACTTCTCGGCCGCACCCGGCGAGACGCCGCGCTCAGGTGCGCTCGCGGCCGGCGTCGTGCTCGCCGAGATCTCGGGCCAACCGGTGCTGCGTATCGAGGCCAGTTCACCGGGCAACTGGGGCAATGCGCTCGACCTCGCCTGGGCCGTGTCGGGCCAGGTCGTCACCGACAGCCTGCCTGCGGCGAGCACGCCGCAGGCTAGCCGCGTCAGCTCGACCGCGGGTTTCGCGCAGGATGAACTCGTACGCATCGAACAAGGCAGCACGGTGGCTTACCGGGTCATCGCCGACATCGATGCGGTACTCGGCCTCCTCTACTGGCAGCATCCCGACCCGCAGATGCAGCGCGCGACAGACCGCGCGCTCGGCGGCTTCGATGTCACGCAGCCGCTGCGCATCGTGCGCATTGCGTATGCGCTGATCGTCCGCGAGCGCGGCAGCGTCGTCGCGTCGTATCGCGATCTGCATCTCGTGCCCGCGCACCCGCGCTACCTCGGCTTCATGCTGAAACCGACCGCTTACTGGAGCGCCGCGCTCGGCCAGAGCGCGCTCGACCCGGGCGGCGCGGCTGCGTCCGCAAGCGGCGCCGCGCGCGACGACGCGGCGGCCCGCGCCTTGCCGCGCGCGCCCCAGCCGATCATCGGCGTGCCCGCGTTCGGCGCCGGCGCGACCGCCGGGACCATTCCGCTGCCGCTCGACGTGCGCTTCGACGCGACCCAGCCGCTCGCCGGCGGCGCCGACGGCCTGAGCGGCCTCACGCCCGACGAGTTCATCGGCGAGCCGTGGGATGCCCACGACGACGACTTCACGCGCGCCCGCAAATCGCGCGGCCTGCAGGCCCTGGCGCTCATCGACGAGATCGCCCTCGTCGCGCTGCCCGATGTGCTGATCCAGCCGCAGCAGCCGCCCGAAACGCGGCCTCGCGCGGTTCCGCCGCGCAATCCGTGCCTCGACTGCCCGCCGCCGCCCGCGCCGTTGCGCCGCGCCGCTCCCGTCGTGGCAGGCGAGTTGCCGCCGCTCTTCACGCATGCGCAGATCGCGCGTGTCCAGGCCGCGCTCATCGACGCGTGCGACGCGGCCGGCGACCGCTTCGCGCTGCTCGGGCTGCCGTTCGACATCGCCACGGCAATGGAACGCGCGCGCGAGGACGCACTCGCGTGGCGCGACCAGTTCGACGCACGCTGCGCCGCGCTCGCCGCGCCCTGGCTGCGGGTCGACGATCCGGTCTACGGTGGCGACGCCACGCGCCTGATTCCCGCGTGCGGCCACGTGCTGGGCGCCATCGCGCGCACCGACCTGAAGTCGGGCGTGCAGCAGGCGCCCGGCAACGTCACGCTCAACGGAGTGATCGGCACCGAACGCACGATCGACGACGCGCTGCATGCCCAGTGGAACGATGCCGGCATCGACGTGCTGCGCGCGGACTTCGGCCGCGATCCGCTCTTCGGCGGCGCGCGCACGCTCGCACGCGACGCGCAATGGCGTTACATCAACATCGTGCGGCTCATGCTCACGATCAAGAAAGCCGCCGACCTCGCATTGCGCTGGGTCGTATTTGAGCCCAACGACGAAGCACTGCGCGCCACCGTGCGCTCGACCCTGCTCGCGATCCTGCGACTCTTTCATGCGCGCGGGGCGTTCGCGGGCGAAACCGAAGCGAGCTCTTTCTTCGTGCGCTGCGACGACGTGCTGAACCCGCCCGCCGCACGCGATGCGGGCGAACTCGTGGCGCTCGTCGGCTTCGCGCCCGCGACGCCGGCCGAGTTCATCGTGCTGCGCATCGGCCGCCGGTTCGACACGCCCGCGGTCGCCCTGTTCGACGCGGTACTGGAGGGACGATCATGAGCCTCGACACACGCCGCGATCCGGTGCTCGGCTACAACTTCCAGATTGCGCTGACCGATTCGGCGGCGGGCACCGGCAAGCTCGTCACGTCGATCGCGCTCGCGCCGCTGATCGCCAATCCGCTCGCGGGTTTCAGCGAGTGTTCGGGACTCGAACTGACGCTCGAAACCGAAGATTTCAACGAAGGCGGCAACAACGGCACGGTGCTCAAGTTCCCGAAGCGCATGAAATACGGGGAAATCACGCTGCGCAAGGGCCTCACCCGGCGCACCGATCTCTTCGACTGGTGCTACGGCTTCTCGCAAGGCATCGCCCAGCGCAAGGACGGCGTGATCACGCTGCAGGACGCCTCGCACAAACCGTACATGGCGTGGGGCTTCCGGCGCGGCCTGCCGACCAAGTACAGCGGCCCGAGCCTCAACGCGCAGCAATCGGCGGTCGCGATCGAGAGCATCACGATCGTGCACGAAGGGCTCTTTCAACTGGCCGGCGCATCGGGGCTCGCGGCGGCCGTCGGCGCGGCTGCTTCCGCGATCGGGAGTCTCTTCTGATGTACGCGCTCGCCGACCCCTTCACCGGAGCACCGCGATGAACACGCAAGTGCTGATCAGCCAGGTCGTCAATCGCGTGCGCGCGGTCGACGGCAACGCGGCAATCGCGCCCGAGACCGTACGCGCGCTCGCCGAAGTCATCCTGCCGCTCGTGCGCGACATGTTCGATCACGACGAGCGCGTGCGCAACGAAGGCTCGCTGCGCAACGGTTATGTCGATCGCATCGAACGGGGGTCGCTATGACGATTCCGGTCAAGGGAAGCATGCTCGTGCAGGTGGCGCCGAACGCCTACGAGGACTATGAGATCCAGTACAACCCGACCGAGCTGACCTTCGACAAGGGCGCGCAGTTCGCGGAAATCGGCATTCCCGGACTCGACGCGCCGATCCAGCAATTCGTGCGCGGCGGCGCCGAGAAGCTGACGCTCGAACTGTTCTGCGACACGACCGACCAGGGCACCGGCATCAACGCCACCTCGGTCACGCGCGAAACCGACAAGTTCTACCAGCTCGTGAAGGTGGTCCCGGCGCTGCACGCGCCGCCCGTTGTCACGTTCTACTGGCATCACGAGTTTTCGGGCAACCGCGTCCACGAGGACTGGGGCAACAATCGCCGCAACAGCTTCACCGGCGTGGCGGAAAGCGTGCGCCAGCGCTTCACGATGTTCAGCCCCGAAGGCGTTCCGCTGCGCGCGACCGTCACGCTCACCCTGCGCGAATGGCGCCCGCTCGAAGAGCAGTTGTTCGAGCTGAAGCTCGAGTCGCCGGATCGCACACATTGGCATCAGCTGGGCAGCGGTGAAACGCTGAGCGCGCTTGCGGCGCGCTACTACGAGCGGCCCGGCGACTGGCGCGCGATCGCCGGGAGCAACGGCATCGAAGATCCGCGCCGGCTCGCGCCCGGCAGCACGCTGACCATTCCGTCCCTGCACTGACTTGCCGAGCAAAGGGCCCGCACCATGAGCACGACCGAATACCAGACCTTGCGCCAGGAATCCATGCAGCGCGGCGCGCAATTCTGGACTCCGCGCTTCGAACTGGACATCGACGGGGTAAGCCTGCGCAATCGGGTGGTGCGCGACATTCTCGAAGTGACGTATCACGACAAGCTCGAGGAAATCGACAGCTTCGAGATCGTCGTGTCGAACTGGGACGCCGAGCGCCGCCGCTTCCGGTACATGGGCTCGGAGAACGCGCAAAGTCGAGCCGACGCGGCGTTGCACGAACTCGAAACCCTCTTCGAACCGTGCAACAAGATCGTCACGCTCAAGCTCGGCTACCTCGACGAGTTGCAGACCATGCTGTCCGGCAATTTCACGACGATGGAGCCGAACTTCACGTCGAACGGCCCGCATACGCTCACGGTGCGCGGCCTCAACCGCCTGCACCGCATGCGGCGCGCGAAGTACGACGGGCAATGGCCGAACAGCAAGGCCAATCGCGAGTTCACGGACAGCGAGATCGCGAAGAGCTTCGACGGGATCGTCGATCCGAAATGGAAAGGCAACGGCAACGACGCGCGGCGCATTCCGATGCCCGTCGTGACCGACCCGAACGCAGTAAAAAACGAGCCGCGCCTCGCCTACGTCGCGCAAAAGAACGAATACGACATCGACTTCCTCTGGCGCCGCGCGCGGTTGCGCGGCTACGTCGTCGAGGTCAAGCCGCCCGATCCGCGGCATCCGAAGGAATACCTGTATTTCGGACCGTCCACGACCGGGGCCATCGCGCCCTATCGCCTGAGCTGGGGCGCAGGCCTCATGGATCTCAAGCCGACGCTGACCACCGCGAACCAGGTGAAGAAGGTGACCGTGCACGGCTGGGACCGCACAAAGCAAAAGCCGATCGTCGAAAGCGCGGACTGGAGCGATCCCAAGCTCAAGCGCCTGAACCCGGAACTGCGCGAGATAGTCGAGCGTTGCGATCCGCGCGAGGAGCGCGTGATCACGCGGCCCGTCTTCACGCGCGACGAAGCGCGCAAGGCGGCGCGCGACATTCTGCTTGGGCACGCGCAGGAACTCGTCACCGTGAAGGGATCGGTGGTCGGCCTGCCGCGCCTGCGGGCCGGGTCGCGCGTGCTGATCGACGGCATCGGCAGCCGGCTGAGCGGCGAGTACTTCGTCACGGAAACCACGCATACGCTCGGCGGCAGCGGCTACATCACGCGTTTCACCGCGCGGCGCGAGGACCCCGACACCGGCGCATCGCTCCCAGGGGGAGGAACACCATGAGCTCCGAACGTGTAGGCGGCATCGTGATCGGCAAGGTCACGGGCGTGAAGGACAAGGAACAGCTCGGTCGCATCGAGGTGACGTACCCGTGGCTCAACGGCCCGGTGCAGCGCATGGTGCCGGTGGCCGCGCCGATGGCGGGCGGCGACGCGGGTGTGTTCTTCATGCCCAATATCGACGACGAAGTGATGCTCGCCTTCGACCAGGGCATGTTCGATCACCCCTACGTGATCGGATTCCTGTGGAACGCCCGGCAAAAGCCGCCGTCGCCGGACGAGCGCCAGCGCATGATCCGCTCGAAGAACGGCCACACGGTACGTTTCGTCGATTCTACGCCGAACGCCGGCAACAAGGGCGCGCTGATCATCGAGGACGCACATGGCAACACGATCGTCATGACCAACTCGCACACCACGATCACGGCGCGCGGCGCGCTCGTGCTCGACGGCGCGAGCGTGGTGATCAGCGGTCGCGTGGTCCGCAAGGTCGGACCGCCGATCTGAGCGCCCGGCAATCGACCGACCCGAGACCCGACCATGCCGACCCAGACCATCGACATTCCGCTGCCCGAATCGCTCACGAAAGCGTTGCAGACGCCGGTGTGCATCCCGTTGCCGAAGCCGGGCAGCGTGGAGATCACACTGCCTTTCGGCGGCGCGACGATCAAGGCCTTCAACGACATCAGCAAGGGCATCCCCGACGATTGCTCGCTCTCGTTCTCGCTCGCGCTGCAGATCGCGCCGCTCCTCGCAAACATGAAATGCCTGATCGAGGCGCTGAAGGTGATCGGGCCGCTCATCGACACCATCAAGGCGCTCGCGACGCTCGATCCCTTCAAGATCGCGAGCGCGATGGAAAAGCTGCTGCCGGCGGTCGTGCCGCTCGTCGAATGCATCACGAAGTTCTTTGTCGGCGTGCCGTTTTTCCTGCGGGATCTGCTCGCGCTGATCGCCAAGCTCTTGCGCTGCATCGTCGCGCAGTTGCGCAGCATCCTCAACGTCATGAGCGGCCTCGCGCTGCAGATCACCTCGGCCAAGAGCGAGGGAAACACGGAACTGCTCGCGACCCTCGAGTGCGCGCAACGCAATGCGGAGACTTCCGCCCAGCATTCGATGTCGGCTATCGAGCCGATCATGGTGCTGCTGTCGCTCGCCGAGCCGCTGTTCGGCCTTGCCGGCGTGGACCCGATCAAGACGCCGCAGATCGGTTCGGATTCGAGCCTCGAAGGGCTGCAGTCGGTGATCGATGTGCTCGATGAAATCGCCAAGACGCTGCAACTCGTCGCCGAAGGCCTGGGAGCCCCTCATGCAAGCTGACTTTCTCGGTACCGGCCTGCGCTTCCCGCTGCAAGTGACGCCGCAGGGCCGGCTCGCGCTTGCGAGCGGCGACCGGCGCGTGGAGGAATCGATCGCACTGATCCTCGGCACCCGGCTCGGCGAGCGCGTGATGCAGCCGAACTTCGGCTGCTCGATCCACGATCTGGTGTTCGCGCCCAACAACGCCGCGACGCACACGCGCGCGATCGACGCCGTGCGGCGCGCGCTCGTCCTGCTCGAGCCGCGCATCGACGTGCTCGAAGTGTCGGCCCAGAGCGCGCCCGCCGAGCCGAACCTGCTGTTGTTGCGCGTCGACTACCGGCAGCGCGCGAACAACGCGATAGGCAATCTCGTCTATCCGTTCTTCCTGCTCGAACCGGCTTGAGCGCGCGGAGCCGATCCCATGCCACTCCTCGACAACCTGCCCGTGATCGACGACCGGCGCTACTCCGATCTGGTCGCAGAGGCGCGCACGCGGATTCCGCGCTACGCGCCCGAATGGACCGATCTCAACGACAACGAGCCGGGCATGGCGGTCGTGCAATTGCTGGCGTGGCTTGCCGAAATGCTGATTTACCGGCTCGGGCAGGTGCCGCTCCTGAACACGATCAAGTTCCTGGAATTGCTCGGCATCGAACTCACTCCCGCCCAGCCGGCGAGCGCCGAGGTCAGCTTCGCGGTGCTGCCCACCTGGCCGGAGCCGACGGTAATCGTGCCGCTGCACACGCAGGTCGCGGCCGACGTGCCCGGCGCCGATACGCCCCTTGTGTTCGAAACCGAGCGCGCGCTCATCGCGCTTGCCGCGCGGCTCGACGGGGTACAACTCGACAGCGGGTTCCAGCACACGGACGTGAGCACCGTCAACGCCGACGCGCGCGACGGCTTCGCGCCCTTTGGCAGTACGGCGCGCATCGGGGCGGCCCTGATGCTCGGCTTCGACTCGACGCTCGACTTCCCGGCCACGCAACTGGACCTGATGATCTGGACGAGGCCACCGGCGAAGGGCTCGGTACTCTTCGTCGCGAGCGGTGCGGCCACGCCGCCGCCGGCTGTGTTCGCGTGGGAGTACTGGAACGGCAAGGAATGGATCGCGCTCGATTCGCTCAAGGACGAGACCGCGGCCTTCACGCGCAGCGGTCATGTGCTGCTGCAGACGCCCGCCCCCGACGACGTCGACGGCCCGCTGCAACGCGCGGTGCTCGGCAACTTCACGGCTCCGCGCTACTGGATTCGCGCGCGGCTCGTCTCGGGCGCGTACCAGATCGCGCCCATGCTGCTCGCCGCACGCATCAATACCGTGGCCGTCCTCAACGCCCAGACCGTCGACGCCGAAGTGCTCGGCCGCGCGACCGGTCTCGACGACCAGGTCTTCACGCTCGCGAACCGGCCGGTGCTCGCCGGCACGCTCGATCTCGCGATCGATGAAGGCCGCGGCGAAGAGGCGTGGACGGAAGTGCCGGATTTCTTCGCCTCGGGCCCCGACGACCGGCACTACGTGCTCGACCGTTCCACCGGCGAGGTGCGCTTCGGCCGCGGCGCCCGGTTGCGAGTGCCGATCGCCAATCCGAATCAGCCGGCCAACGTCATCGCGCGCAGCTATCGCTTCGGCGGCGGCACGGCCGGCAACGTCGCGGCCGGGCGCATCGCCGACCTGCGCGAACCCGTGGCGGGCATCGATGCCGATGGCGTCGTGAACCTGCTCGCGGCCGATGGCGGCGCCGACGAGGAAACGCTCGACGCGGCGCAGACGCGCGCCCAGCAGACGCTCAAGAGCCACGAGCGCGCCGTGACCGCAGGCGATTTCGAGCTGCACGCGCTTGAGGCGGGCGGCGTGGCGCGGGCGAAGGCGCTGCCGCTCTACCATCCGCAATTCGAGGGCATCGCCGTGCCGGGCGTCGTCAGCGTGATAGTCGTTCCGCAGGCAGCCACCGCCGATCCGCTCGACGACCCGGCGCCGGTGCCGACCGAAGCCACGCTGCGCAACGTGTGCGCGGTGCTGGACCCGCGCCGCCTCGCGACGACCGAACTCTACGCGATCGCTCCGCGCTATCGCGAAGTTGCCGTCAGCGCGAAGTTGACGGTGAAGGCCGACAGCGACCTCGCCAGCGTCAAGCAGCAGGCGCTCGCGCTGCTCCAGCGCTATCTGCATCCGCTCGTGGGCGGCGAGGACGCGAGCGCCACCGAAAACGGCAGCGGCTGGCCCTTCGGCGGTGACATCTATTACGCCTCCATCGTCCAGCGCCTCCTGCTGCCCGGCGTGCGCCGCGTGAGCGACGTGCTCTTCACGATCGACAGCGAGCCCATGCCGCCCTGCAGCGACGTGACGATCGAACCGCTCGCGCTCGTCAAAAGCGGCGCGCATCGCATCACCGTCCAATACGAAGCGTGAACACGCCATGAACGCCTCCTTCCTGCCTCCCGTCGCCCGCCCGCCGCACGACCCGCTTCGCATGGCGCTGGACGCGCGCCTCGGCTGGCGCGCCGGTTCGCTCGCCGGCGTGAGCCACGACGTCGCCGCGGGCCCGGACGGCATGCTTGCCTTGCAGCCGGTGCCCGGCAGTGGCCGAACGCTCGCTGAAGCGAGCGGCGCGTTTGGCGGACTAACGCTGCCGCGTCACGCGGCGTGGCTGCCAGACGGCCGGATACTCCTTTTCGATGCAGCGGGCGTTCGGCTGCGCGTGTTCGATCCGTGCGCCTGCGCGTTCGTGCCGTTCGCGTGCGTCGGCGCGGGCGATCCGCGCCTGCCGCCCGGCGTGGCGGGCATCGCGGTGATCGGCCAGCAGTTGTTCCTTTGTGTCCCCGGGGCGCACCGGGTCATCGTGCTCGACGTCGGCACCGGCGCCACGCGCGGCGTGTGGAACGCGCCGGACGCGCTGCACGCGCCCGGCCGGCCGGCGCACGGCGCCCGTGGCGAAGCCGCCGTCACCGCATGGATGCCTAGCGCTTGCGCGGGCCTCGCGCACGGGCTGGTCGCGGTAGCCGATCCCGCCAACGGAGGCGTCCATCTGTGTTCGCGCAGTGGCCGCAGCCTGCGCTTCATCGGCGGCCTCGGCGCCGTCGACGCACTGGCCGTCGATTGCGCGGGCCGCCTGTACGTGCGCAGCGCCGGTGCGAGCGCAGTGACGATCGTGGACGTGATGCCCGGCCGAGTGTCAGGACACGCTACGCTCCCGGAAGAGGTCGCGGCCTGTTTCGGGCGCTTGCTCGTGCATGTGTTCGCCGACGGCGCGATCGACCTCGGGCCGCTTTGCGAGACAGCGCCCGGCGAGCCGCTCATCGTCGATACGAGCGGCAACCCGCTGCCGTCCGGCCATGCGGACGCCGCGCTGGCTTATACGGCGAGCGGCGTCTGGATCAGCGCGCCGCTCGACAGTGCAATAGCCGCCTGCGTGTGGGATCGCATCGTGCTCACGGCTCGCCTGCCGGCCGGCACCGGCATCGACATCGCGACGCGCAGCGCCGGCACGCTGCTCACCGACGACGAACTCGCCGATCCGCAGCAGTGGCGCCGCGCGGGCCTATGGCGTGCCGGCACCGGCAGCGCGAACGTGCCGGCTGTGTGCGCCGTCTCCGACTACCTGCTGCAATCGCCGCCCGGCCGCTATCTGTGGCTCAGGCTCACGCTCAGCGGCGATACGCATGCGACGCCCGGCATCGGCTGTGTGCAGCTCGATTTTCCGCGCGTGAGCCTGCGCCGCTATCTGCCGGCGGTATTCGGCACCGACCCGGTCGCCGCCGAATTCACTGACCGCTGGCTCGCCATCTTCGACCGCGGCCTGCGCGAGATCGAAACGCAGATCGACGAGCAGGCGCGCCTGTTCGGCCCGATGTCGGCGCCGGCCGCGCCCGACGTGCCCGCGCGCCGCGACTTCCTGAAGCTGCTCGCGGCGTGGGTCGGCGTGACGCTCGTCGCGTCCTGGCCGCTCGCCCGCAAGCGCCGCTTCGTCATGCAGATGCCGCGGCTCTACCCGTGGCGCGGCACGCTCGGCGGGCTGCGCGCCGCCCTGCACGCGTTCCTCGGGCTCGATCTCCTCGACGGATGCAGCCCGCCGCAGGCAGGCTGCGTGCCTTGCGTCGTACGCGAACGGGGCAACGCCGGCCTGATGCGCAACTGGCGCGCGCCGCGCCTGCTGCTCGAACACTTCCAGTTGCGGCGCTGGATCGCGCTCGACCGCGCGCGACTCTCCGACGCGGCACGCCTCTGGGGCGAGCGCATCGTCAACCGCAGCCGGCTCGAAAGCGATCTCGACCTCGCGCGCACCGGACGCAGCGATGGCGCGCAACTGGGCGTGACGCAGCTGAATACGTCGCAGGACCCGGAGCGCGACCCGTTTTACGTGACCGCGCACCGCCTTTCGGTGTTCGTGCCCGCCGCCTGCGCGCGCACGCCGGGCCTGGCGCGCGCGCTCGCACAGTTCATCGAGGCCGAAAAGCCCGCGCATGTAGATGCGCAGCTCGTGCTCGTCGAGCCGCGCTTTCGCGTCGGCGTGCAGGCGATGCTGGGGCTCGACGCCGTGATCGGCGTGCGAACCGCGCCGGTCACGCTCGACAGCGCGCGCCTCGGCCGCGCCACCGTGCTCGCCGGAGGCGGCGGTCCGCCGCAACCGCCGCGTCACGCGGGCGCGACGCGCATCGGCATGACGACGATCGTGAAGTAGATGCCAACAGCGAGACGACCATGGGCCATTCAGACCATCACTCCCTCAACGGACGCTGCGCAACCTGCGGCTCGACATTGCACGCGGCGTGTCCGCCGTGCGAAACGCATACGCCGCTGCGCAATCACTACTTCTTCGGCAAGCTGATGGACGTGCCCGACTTCGACGTCGAGCAGGCGTACGTCGTCGAGAAGTTCAAGCGGCACCACGCGCGCCTGCATGGTGCGGGTGTCGTCTGCGGGCTTGAGGTCGTGCAGCATCCGAACCCGGCCTGCCGCGACCGTTACGTGATCGTCAGGCCCGGCTCGGCACTCGATTGCTGCGGCGACGAGATCCTGGTTCTCGACGACGAAACCGTCGAGCTGCAATGCTTTCCCGCCGTCAAGGCGCTGAGCGCGACGCCCGCCGCGGCGGGCAACGCGAGCCCGGCCCACGTGCTCCAGCTCTGCATTCGCTACCGCGAATGCCCGACCGAGGAGGTGCCGGTCCTCTACGACGAATGCGGCTGCGACGACACGCGCTGCGCGCCGAACCGCATCCTGGAAACATACGAATTCGACGTCCTTGTCGACCCGGTGTTGCCCGCGCCCGCGATTCCGAACGCACCGGTCGTGGCCTGGAATGCCACCATCGCGCTCGCCGGGGCGCAGGCGCTCGCATCGGATCGCGCGACGCTGCGGCTCTACGCGGTCGCGGACCCGCAGCCGAGCGGCGGCCTGATTCAGCAATACCAGATCGCGACACTGGCACCGCTCGCGCCACGCACCTTCACCACGCGCGTGCTCGGCATCGCGCTCGACGCCGACGCGAAGCGCCTGTTCGCGGCAGTGGCGGGCGCCACCGCCGCCGACCCGGCGCAGCTGCACACGATCGACACGACGACGGCGACCGCCTTTTCCAGTGGCGCGACCCAGCCCGTCGATATCCCGGCGAGCGCCGGCGCAAGCAGCGTCCAGCTTGCGGCAGTACCCGGCGGCGGCCTCGCGAGCATCGCCGTGACGGCGGGCGCCACGCCGGCCGCCGTGCAGATCTGGGACACGAGCGCGGCCACGCCGGGCGTCATCGTCGCGCGCGCCGCGAGCGCGCTCAGCGCGCTCGTCGGCGCCGCTTTCGGCAGCGACGGCCGCCTGTATGCCGCCGCGCCGAACGGCAGCATCGCGCATTTCGATCCGGCGGTCGACGGCCTCGATCCGAAGTCGATCGCGGTGGCTTCGAACGACGTCGTCGGCTTCACGCTCGGCACGAGCACCGGGCCCGACGTGCTCGTCTGGATCGAAGGCGCGGGCAAGCTGATCCAGCAGGCCAAGCTCGACGGCAGCGGCGCGAAAAGCGCGCCGCTCGCCGACACCCCGGCCGCGCTCGTGCTCGGCGACGGCGCGCGCACTGCCTTCGTGCTCACGCAGGGCACAACGAACGAAAGCGTGCAGAGCGTCGACTTGCATCGCCTCGCGCTCGGCGAGACGCCGGTGCTCGGGCCGGCGCTCGCGACAGGCGCGAACGCGACGACCGCCAGCACCGGTATCGGCCGCTCCCTCATCGCGCTCGACGACAAGCTCTTCGCGAGCTATCTCGACGGCGTGGCCGTGCTGGGCATAGACGCAGCGGACTGCGGCGCGACGCTCGGCCCGCACGGCTGCCCGCAATGCGCGAGCGCCGATTGCATCGTGCTCGCCACCGTCAACGGCTACCAGCCGGGCTTCGCGCTCGACGATCCGTTGGTGCCGCCGTCCGATCCGATGACGGACAGCGCGGCGCAGATCGCCCGCATCGACAATCTGCTCGGCCGCGTCGTCGTGCCGAGTGTGGCCGACCTGGCCGCCGCCGTGACATGCCTGCTCGAACGGGGCGAAGGCGGCGTGGGTCCGCAAGGCCCGCCGGGACAGGACGGCAAGCCGGGCGGGCCCGGCGCCCCAGGCGCGGGCATCGACGCCGTCACGGCGCAGTTCGTGCCCTGCAACCAGCCGGGCTCGGCGACGCTCTCCGGCAGCACGCTGGACCTCGTCATCCCGAAGGGTTGCGACGGCGAGCCCGGCGCGGGCCTCGACTGGGACCTGCCGCACATCTGCTCGTTCAACTGGATACACGGCGACATGAACCAGAAGCCGCCGCAGGGAAAGCTGGCGCTGATCGTCGCGTTCGACACCGACGTGACCCCCGAAGACCTCGACACGAAGTCGATCCATGTCCAGCTCCGCACGCCGGACGAAAAATTCGGCAACCTGCTCCAGTGCTGGTGCGACCTGGACCTCGACTCGGAGCGCGTCGGCACGATCACGCCCGGCAGGCTCAAGGAGAGCTGCGTTCCCGCCAGCGGCTTTTCGCCGCTGCAGCCGGGCGAGATGGCGACTGCTGTCGAGATCGCGCTGCCGGGCTTGCCGAAGATCGCCAGCTCCATTGACGGGCCGGTCGCGCTGCGCGTGCTCATCAATGGCGATTTCATACGCGGCGTCCATCACAAGAGCAAGCAACTGCGCGCGCTCGACGCCGATCATCTGCCGAAACTCGATCCGCCCTCGCCGCCCGGGGCGCCGCAGCCCGGCGTCGCGCCCACGTGGATGCAGTCCGGCGACCACCGCTTCACGGGCGACGGCATCGAAGGCGGAACGTTCGAGAGCATTTTCGGATTGGCAAGGTAGGCGAGACGGGAGCACCGCGATGAACAGCATCACTGACCTCTACCGCCAGCGCCAGCGCCAGGCCGCGAGCGTGGCGTCCTGCGCGCCGCCGCCTCTTGTCTGCACGACTTGCGGCATGCTCGAGTGCGTGTGCCGGCCGCGCTTTTTCGCGGGCCAGCTACTCAACGCCGACGACCTCAACCGGCTCGATGCGTACATTCGGGCAAAAAACCGGCTGCACAATCGCCAGTTGCACGGCTGGGGCGTGGTCAACGGGCTCGAAGTGACGTGCAATCCGTGCGGCGCCGGCGTCACCGTCAGTTGTGGCTATGCGCTCAGCCCGTGCGGGGAGGACATCGTCGTCTGCGATGCGACGCAGGTCGATGTCTGCACGCTGATCCAGCGCTGCAAGGACGCGGAACGCCTGCTTGCGCCGTGCGATCCGCCCAGCCAGTACGTGCCCGGCAAAACCCAGGGTCCGTGCGACGCGGCCGAAGAAGACTGGGTACTGGCGATCCGCTATGCCGAGGCCCCCGCGCGCGGTATCAAGCCCCTGTACAGTTCGAGCGCCGCGAGTTGCGGCTGCGGCTGCGGCGGCAACGGAGGAAGCGGCTGCACGTGCAAGTCGGGAGGTGTCGCCAGCGGCTGCGGCTGCGCTTCGACAGGCGCACGCTCGGGCAGCACCGCCCGCGCACCGCGTGGGGCGAGCGCACAGTGCGAAGCAACGGTCATCTGCGAGGGCTTCGAGTTCGAGGTGTATCGTGTGCCGCCCGAAGGCTCCAGTGATCAGAGGCCGAGCGCCGCCGATTCGCCCTTGCTGCAACGTTTCGAATGCTGCGTGCAGGATCTGGTCAGCAAGACCCCGCAGGCGCCCGCACAAGGAGACGCGCACGCGTTCTATCTATGGGCGCTGCGCGTCAAGGACTTCCTGCTGCGCTACTTGCAGGGCAGGCCGGGCTATCAGTGCGAGCTGATCGCGCGCCTGCAGACGCTCGCAATTCCCGATCCGGCGAACGGCAACAACGCCGCAGCGTTCCAGCAGGCGTTGCAGGTGCTGTTCGTCGTCTATGTCGATGCGCTGCTCGCCTGCCTGTGCGCGGCGCTCCTGCCGCCCTGCCCCGAGCCGAGCCAGGACCAGCGCGTGCCGCTCGCCGTGCTTCACGTCAGCAACAGTCCGTGCAGCGTGCTGCGCGTGTGCAACTGGAGCACCCGCCGCAAATTCGCGACGACGTTCCCCGCCCTGCAATACTGGCTTTCCGTCACGCCAGTCATGCGCAACGTGCGCAAGCTGCTCGAACAGCTTTGCTGCTTCGACCTCGCCGACCTCTTAGCGAATGAGCGTGCGACCGAAGCCGCGAACCAGCGCACAACGCGCATGTTTACCACCGATCTCGCCGCGACGGGCGCCAGCGGCACAGCCGCGGACGCAACCGCCTCGGGCGGCACGACAGCAGGCGGCACGACAGCAGGCAACACGCTGCAGGAGCGCATGCTGCTGCGGCTGAACCCCGCGCTCGCCGATCCCGCGCCGGTCCACGACGCCTCGGCGCTCATAGCGCAAACACTCTTCAGCAATCGCGCCGCGCTCACGCCGCAGGCCATCGCGGGGTCGCTGCTCGGCGCGGCCACGCTGCAGCGCGAAAGCGCGGACCGGCTCTCGACGCTCGAAGCCGCGCAGTTGCCGCAGTTCCTGATGCTGCAACAGCTCGTCAAGCCCGTCAGCGATGCAGCGAGCGGCGCGGTCATTCAGCACATGATCGCGGCGAGCCTGTTCGGCGGCACGTCCGCGGCGAGCGGCGCCACAAATGGCGCGGCGGCGAGCGGCGCCACAAATGGCGCGGCGGCGAGCAGCGCCGCCACGAGCGCCGCCGAAGCCGCGGCCGCCAGCGAACCGCCCCCCGCCGCCCTCGACGCGCTGCGCAAGGAGCTCGACGCGCTCAAGGCGCAAGTCGATTCGCAATCGAAGTTGATCGCGAAACTGCAACCGACGCCTCCCAAAGGCGCAAAGCCCGTCGCGCCCAAACGCGACAAGAGGTAAGTCATGGATACCGTATTCGCGGAACGCCCGCATTTCTTCGAAGGCCAGTATCTCGGCGCCGACGACTTGCAGACCCTGCTCGCCTATCTGCGAGAGCAGGCGCGGCGCTACCGGCTCGGCGCGCATACCTGGGGAATCGTCACCGGTATCGAGATCGCGAGCCGCACCGCCTCCGACGGCAGCGTCGAACTGTTCCTCACGCCGGGCATCGCGGTCGACGGATACGGGCGCCTGATGGCCGTGCTGTCGCCGTTCAAGCTCGACGCCGGACTGTTCGCGGCGCAGCCGTCCGGACTGGTGAACGTCTGGCTGCGCTACGCCGAGGCATCGGCGGGCGGCGTGCGGCCGGGATTCGAAACCTGCGACGCCGTCGATGCGTTCACGCGCGTGAGCGAATCGGTTTCCGTGGAGGTCGGACTTCGCAACAACGTCAACCAGCGCGAGAGCGGCGTGACTGTTGACGACACGAACTTCACCGACGCCCGCGACGCGCCCGGCCAGTTCCTGCCCGACGACGCCCCCGTGCCGGGCGGCCCGCTCGCGCCCGACGGCTCGGTCGCGGCGCAGCTCTTTCCGAACGACGACGAACCGGGCCGCTGGCTGATTCCGGTCGGGCGCGTCGCCTGGCTGCAAGGCAATCCCGGCAGCCTCGGCGCTTTCGACGAACCGACCGCCATCCAGTCGACGCTGTTCCGGCGCCAGGCGGGTCTCGTCGCGGAGTCGATCATCGCGGCAAACGGGCTGCTGCGCCTGCGCACGCGGTGGCTGGAACGCGAAACCGGCAAGTCCAACGACGAAATCGTCCAGCGCCTCGCACTCGCCGAGCGCGACCTGCAAACGTGCCACGGCCGCATCGAACCGACCGAACCGATCTGGCTCGAAGAAGCCACGCGGATGACAGGCGACCTGCGGATGTTCGGCAAGCGTGTCGAATGGCAGGCGGCGGACGGCACCGACTACCGCAGCAAGGGCGTGGCGTTCGCCCTGCGCCGCCGGGCGGACGTGAACCCGCTCAAGGGACAGGACCTGCAGTTGCTGATCGGCGCGGCGGTGGACGGCCCGAACCGGTTCGTCATCGGCAGCGCGGTTTTGCAGGCCGCGCAGACCGATCCGTGCCAGCTCGAATTCGATTTCACCGACGGCGTCGTCGTCCAGGACGACGCCAAGGTCGGCATCGGCACGGGCGCGAGCGCGCTCACCGAGCCGCTCACGATCCGCCCGCTCGGCGCCACGGGGGAAGTCGTCGGATTGCAGAGCACCGACGGCAAGAGCCTCGCCTGGCGCATCAATTACGGGCCGGCCGGCAACGGCTTCAACGTCACGCACGGCGACCCCGCCACGAGCGACGTGTTCATCGACGCGGCCGGCAACGTCGGCATCGGCACGGCCACGCCGGGCGCGCGCCTCGACGTGCTGCCGCCGCCCGTAACGCAAGGCAATCCGCTCGGCGGCAACAAGTGGCTCCAACTCGGCCCGGGCGACGATTCGGGGCGCGTCTGGTGGCAGTACGGCAGCCAGCTGGCGCCGCTCGCCGTCATGAGCGACAAGGACGACCCTTCGCGCCTGCAGTTCCAGCAGACGGGCGCGGGCAGTGAAAGCGCGCCGCAATTCCAGAGCTGGATCGGCCATGCGCGCAGCCTGTCCAGCGATATCGCGATGTTCGGCGGCAACGTCGGCATCGGCACCTTCACGCCGAACCGCAATCTGCATGTCGAGCCGAGCGAGATCCATTGCGGCGGCGGCGGCGGCGGCTTTTCGTTCGCCAACCGCGATACCGGCGCGTTCGTCGAGCAGCCGGGCGCCGGCGAGCGCTGGGTCTGGTACGCGGCCGGCGGCGCGGCGCGGCTGTGGTCGGGCAACGACAAGCTCGGCGTCACGCCCGCGGGCAATCTCGGCATCGGCACGATCACGCCGGCCGAGCGGCTCGATGTCCGGGGCAACATCAAGCTCGGCGCAACCGGCAGCGACTTCGCCGTCGGCGGACTCGACAATCTCCGGCTCGTCGCGGGCGGCGTGCCAGCGGCGAATTCCGCCTCCGGCGCGGGCTGGAACGCGGTGCACGTGGGCCTTGCCGATTCGGGCGCCTATCACGTGAACTTCTCGCCGTCGTTCGCCGCGTCGCCTGTCGTGACCGTAACGCTCGTCGATCCGCCGAACGACGACAACGTCATCTGCGTGCGCAACGTCACGGCCGCGGGCTTCGACGTGCAAAGCCGGGACATCGACCCGTCAGCCTCCGCCGGCACGACCCCGCAGGATTGCGCCTTCCATTTCATCGCCGTCGGCGCGCGGCCCTGAACGCCGGCCGGGCAAGGACGAGCGATGAACGCCCCGACCCTCGCGATCGAACTCTGGCGCAACGAGATCCGCGTGGCGCGCGATCATCCCGCGCCGCACGCGGTCGAGGCGCAGGTGGACGCCATCACGCGCGCCGTTCAGGCCGAACTGGCGCTCGCGGTCGAACCCTATCTGGAACGCCACCGCGGCGAGGTCTTTCTGATCCGCTCGCTGGAGATCGAACTGGATCTCGACCTGGCCTGCGACACGACGCTGGCGGCACGCGCGCTGGCGCGGCGCGTCACGCGGCGGCTCGTCGAAAGCATCGAATCGACTGAGCCGCAAGTGCTGCGATTCGCGTCGCAGGCGGCTTATGCGGCGCGCTTCGTAGTCGATCTGGCGGCAGGCCGCGCATGGGGCTGCTGGTATTACGCCGCCTTCGACGGCTTGCGGATGCTGCCGACAGCCGCCGCGATCCGCACCGTCCTGACGTTCGATGACGGCGTGGCGACGCTCGCCGCCATCGCGCCGGAGCAATGGCCAGCGCTTCTCGATGCGCTCGACGATACGGAACTGCGGCGGGTCCTCGACGAACTGCCCGTCGGCGCTCCGTGCGACGGCACGGCGGCGCCCGGCGAAGCCCTTCTCGATGCCGTGCGCGACGAGCGGTTTCGCGGCATCGACCGCACGCCGGCCCTCGCACTCGCGCTCGCGGCTTCGTGCGCGCGCGCGGGTGCGGCGCTCGATGCGTACGCGCTGGCGGCCGCCGAAGTCGTCGCGCTGGCCGTCCAGGCGCATCGGCGCGGCGAGCACGCGCTTTTCGATGCGCTGACCGGCAGGCCGGGCGCGGCGGAGCCGCCGCTCTCCCGCGACGCCGCCGGCGCGCGCGTCTTCGTTCATCTGAGCGGCGTGGACGGGCGCAGCCTGCGCGCGCTCGCGCAGGCTGCGCGCGCGGCACTCGATGGCGGCGCATCGGCGGCGGCCGAGGCAGCGTGCGCGGAAAGCACGCCTGTCGCGCACGTGAGTTGCGCCCCGGGTCTCGTGATCCTTCTCGACGAGCTCGCGGCGCTTTTCACCGGCGCTGCGGGCCTCGACTCCGCCTGCCTGCTCGCCGTGCTCGCGTGCGCGGCGGGACCGGAACACGCCGCGCCGGTCTGGCATGACGCGGCGTGGCGCGCGGTGCTGGGCGTCGACGCACGGTTCACATGGGAGGCCTTCACCGCCCGCCTGCGCGACGACCCGCACGCGGCGCAGGCACGCGTCGCGCACGAAACCCACGCCGCCCGGCACTTGCGCGACACGACGTTGCACCTGCGGTTTCGCGAACCGCCGACCTCATGCGGCGCCCCGGAGACGGCGGCCATGCGGCCACGGATCGTCGTCGAAAGCGAGCGCTCGACAGGCATGTGGTGCGCGCTGACCCGCGTCGAGCCGCCCATCCGCGACGCCGCAACGGGTCTGCATCTTATGGCGGCGGACGAAGGGCCCGCCGAGCCGGCCTCGAACGGTGCGCCTCGCGACGGCCTCGCGGTCACGCTGCCGGCCGCGCGCCAGGCATTGCGTGACTGGCGCGCCCTCGATCATGCGCTGCTGCACGACGGCTGCCCGCCCGCCTGGCGGGCGGTCTTCATCGCATGCGCGCAATTCGCGTGGCGGCGCATCGCCCAGCGCGTGCCGGGCATGCGCGGCGCGAGCCTGCCCTACCTGCGCGCCAACCTGCTCGGCCGGCGCGGCAGCATGTCGTCCCCGGCAGCCGGACGCTGGCACTGGCAAGTCGTGCGGCCGCCTCTTCACGTCCTCATCGCGATGACCGGTATCGCGCGCGACATCCGGTTGCGCGGGCAATCCGAACGAAACGACGCGCGCTCGGACGAGATCCGCATCGACCTGGAGTGGATCTGATGTCCCGCTCCGACTCCGTCACCGCCGGACTGGAAATCGACCAGCAGCCCGCTCTGGCGTGGCTCGACTGCCTCATCGAGCGAGAAATCCTGCGGCTGCGGGCGCGCTACGAACTTTCGCTCGACGAGTTGCGGGGCATCTACATTTCCGACCAGCAAGTCGACGCGCTGCTGAGCACGCGGCTCGCCAACGGCAATGGCGACCCGGCCGCCGAGCTTGGCGCGCAGGCCCGGGCGCTCGCGCCCCGCATCGAACCCGACGGCCCGCTCGCCCGGCTCGGCGCGCGCCTCGGCATCGAAGACGCACAACTCGACATTATCCTGCTCGCGCTCGCGCCGGAACTCGACCTGCGCTACGAGGCGCTCTACGCCTACCTGAACAACGACGTCGCCCGCAAGCATCTGACGACCGATCTCGCGCTGCGTCTTTTGTCCGGCGCGCGGGCGGGCGCGCCGGCGCAGCGCCGCTGGTTCGCGCGCTGCGCGCCACTCACGGCGAGCGGCGCGCTCGAATGGCTCGACGATGCCACGCCCCGCTCCTCGCTGCAGCAGGGTTTCGTCCTGACGCCGCTGGTGGCGCAGGCGCTGACCGGCCAGCCGCTCGCAGATCCGCGCTGGGCGCCGAATCTCCACTGGCTGACGCCGGAAACCGCCGCGCACGTGAGCGCGGCGACGCGCGAGGCGCTCATGCAAGCGTCGAACGTGCGCGTGGCGTTGCTCGTCGGCGACGATTCGTGCGATCGCATCGCGGCCGCGCTGCACTGGGCGCACATGCACGACCGGGCGTCACTGCGCGTGCCGGTGTCCGCGCTCGCGGCGGAACGCGACATGGCATGCGTGCGCGGCGCGCTGCTCGCGGCGCGGCTCGCGTGCGCGCAAATCGTGATCGACGACGATAGTCCCGCCGACGCCGGGCACATCGAGCGCGCCGCCCATGCCCGGCCGCTCGCGCAGGCGCTGATCGATGCGCCCGCGCCCGTCGCGATCGCGACGAGTGCGCTCGGCACCTGGGCGCAGCGGCTCGCCGATCTGCCGTATGTGCGCGTCGAACTCGCGCTGCCGGACGTCGAGGAACGCCGCCGCCTGTGGCAGAGCGCCCTGCTCGCGAGCCAGGGGCCGCTAAAGCCGGCCGAAGCGTCGCGCGCGGCCGACGCGTGCTCGCTCCTTGCCCGGGCGCTCGCGCGACGCTTCGCGATCGGCCCGGCGCGCATCGCCGCCGTCGTCGCCTCGCTGATGCCGCCCGAACGCGACGCCATGCCAACTCCGGGCGAGCACCCCGCCGATACCGACTGCCTCGCGCGCGCCGGGCAACTCGCGGCGCAGGCGGGGCTGCGCGCGGACGAGGCGCTCGGGCGACTTGCGACGCGCGTCGTGCGCCAGCACGACTGGTCGCGAATCGTGCTGCCCGACAACACGCTCAGGCAACTCCACGAAATCGCGGACGCGATCGGGCAACGCGAACGTGTCTATCACGACTGGCGGATGCTCGAACGCACCGGACAAAGCGCCGGCCTGGCGATCCTGTTCACCGGATCGTCCGGTACCGGCAAGACGATGGCCGCCTCGGTCGTCGCGAACGCGGCGGGCCTCGACCTCTACCGGATCGACCTCGCCTCGGTGGTCTCGAAATACATCGGCGAGACGGAACAGAACCTCGATCGCATCTTCTCGGCGGCGCACGGCTCCAACGCGATCCTGCTGTTCGACGAAGCCGACGCGCTGATGGGCAAGCGCTCCGAAGTCAAGGACGCGCACGACCGCTACGCCAACCTCGAAGTCGCGTACCTGTTACAGAAACTCGAAGAGCACGACGGCGTGGCCATCCTCGCCAGCAACTTGCCGAAGAATCTGGATAGCGCGTTCACGCGCCGGATCCACTACACGCTCGAATTCGGCCGGCCGAACGCCCTGCTGCGCGAGCGCCTGTGGCGGGGCATGTTCGGCCCCGCCAC
>NZ_FCOG02000373.1 GCF_001544975.2 Caballeronia arationis
AACGGCGATCAATACCTTCATCGCGAGTCGCCCGAGTACCGCGACGCCGTCAAGCGCAAGACCCACGCCTATCACGTCTTCATTCAGGCTGGCATCGTCTGCCAGGGACTGCTTCAGTACCTGGCAGCGGTATTCCCTTCACTCGTCTGGAGTTCCTTTGGATCCTGGCTGCGCACCATCCGTCCCGGCATCCCTCCATCGGAGTTGGTTGTCGCCAGTGCACTACGACAATGCCTGCCCGAATTTCTCGTGAATAGCGCCAAAACCAATTTCTTCGCGAAATTCATCGCCGAAAGGCAGGACCCTGACACCTTCGAGATGTTCCGACTGGCCACATAACCCCAAGACTGTGCCGAACTCGGCACTCTTGAGTACAGGTAACGAATCACGCTGAATGGAATTGCGCGACGACGGTCCAGCTTCATCACCGCAGCAATGTTTTAGCATGCCGCCGCCCCGACTCTCAATCGGAAACTTCTCTAGTTGGAATAACGTCGCATCGTCACAGTCCTCGACGCACCCGGGTCACCCCGGATACAGATTGAAGCTGAATCGCGGGCGCCTGCCACGCGGCATCGCTGGTCTCAATGTTCTCCGAATTGCGAGTCGTTTTCTGCAAACTGGCGCAGGATTCGTGAGCGAAGCCGCACCTTTGCAACGGCGCTCAAACTCCCAGCGCGGAGATTGCAATTTGCGTGTGCGAGCGCCAATTTGTCCGGATGGTCCGGTCCGCCCGAAGCAAGGGCGACAAAATGCTCGATAGTTGCCTCCTCTTCGCTCATCTTGAGTCCGCAGTAAAAACAATTATTGCCATCGCGTCGCAAAAGCCGACGTATGGTGGCTTGCCGTTTCTTCCGCTTCTTAGACGCTTGAAGCGTGGGCGCAGTGTTCCCATCATCCGCTGCGCTCGGCAAAGTGGAACTCGCTCGCTCGATGCGAATCGTGAACGGATCGATCTGCACGAGGCTCGCGCGGTCGCGTTCAAGCAGTTGTTGCGCCCGAATCCGAGTGCACATGGCGAGGGCATTACCTGAGGCATCGATCACAAAGACATCTCGCTGCAGAGCAGGGTCGCCAAAAGTGTGCAAGTCGTCGAGCAAGATGATATCGAGGCAAACTGACGTTACTGGAACAGTCCCAAACGTTAGCACGGCGCTTGCCCCGCAGACAATACCCCGATTGAAGCGCGAGTCGCCCGTGTCGTCGGTGTGGCGTTCATCCTCGAGCGTAGTAAGCAAGATCTCCGTGTGGAACTCGGATGCGCCGACGTTCCGAACGAGGTGACCTCACGCCGCCTGCGCTCCAGCACGATCAATCTTCGTTAGTTTTAGGCCGAAAAGCTCTTCTGCATCTTCCTTGAGTTCCTCGGCTGCGATCGTCGAGATGCCACACACACTGGTTTCGGGGTCCTCGAATGGGCTTCCTAGCGAAGGGCCGCCACCGGAAAGCCCCACCGCGGTGCTAGAGTGGCTCACAGTTCTCAGAATATCGTCGCTAAGTCCATTGCTGATTGCTGATCGCTGGTCTCCACACGCTGTAAAGCAAGGTTGGCACGGTGACGAGTTCACTCCTTGGACGAGACGTTGCAGCTGACACCTCGGCAATGAACGCAGGGCGTACGTCCCGTTCAAGGTTCCCCTCGTCTCCTCGCCAAGCAAAGAATGCAGCGCAATCGAGCCGCTCCGATGAGCTCTCGCGCACAAAGTAGTCGTTCCAAAACGCCCGTCTTAAACGATGCTAGTAGGCGTTCCGGTCTTGATCGCCTGACTACGCGTACCTTGACAGCGAATCTGTATTTGCGAAGCGTCAGCTTCGGGTATCCTGACGAGATTGCCAATTCAGTATATCGATTTATGACCCTGGCACTCTGGACGATTGATCCTGAAGCCGCGTATGCGCAGTGGCAGCGCACCGAAGCCGCCGGCGCTGATCGCCGAGCTTTCGCCGAACGATCCATCGTTCAACACTGTGCGATGTTTGCGCGCTTTAATCGATTCCTTGTCGCCCATGCGCAGACGCTGACGACGTTCGGATCAGATCACATCGATGGATTTTTTGAAGAACTCGCGAGAGATTGCTCGCCGGGCACAACGACACGGCTGAGATACCTGAAGCTCATCGACCGGCTCGTTCGGT
>NZ_FCOG02000401.1 GCF_001544975.2 Caballeronia arationis
AAGTTATTCGTCGACTACTCAGGCGACAAGATAGCGATCATCAATGCGCAAACGGGTGAGATCCGGGAGGCCGAGTTGTTCGTGGCCGTACTGGGGGCGTCGAACTACACCTATGCGGAAGCAACCTGGACCCAGCAGAGTTCTGATTGGATTGGCTCTCACATTCGAACATTCGAATTTATGGGCGGTTGTCCTGAGATCGTCACGCCTGACAACCTCAAATCGGGCGTGCACAAGCCGAGCTTCTACGATCCCATTATCAATCGGACATACGGAGAAATGGCCTCGCATTATTCTGTGGCGGTCATCCCAGCCCGCAGTAAAAAGCCCCGTGATAAAGCCAAGGTCGAGCAAGGCGTGCTCCTTGTCCAGCGCTACATTCTCGCCCGACTTCGCAAGCACCGCTTCTTTAGCCTGACCGAGGCAAACTCCGCGATCGCGACACTCCTGGTCGACTTGAACAACAAAGCCTTCAAGAAGCTGCCGGGATCTCGCCGCAGCACTTTCGATGATTTCGAGCGCTCATCGCTGAAGGCGCTTCCGTCACAGCGCTATCAATATGCTGATTGGAAGGTAGCGCGCGTGGGGCCTGATTACCACGTCGACATCGACGTTCACTATTACTCTGTACCGCACCGCTTCGCGCGTCAACAGGTCGACGTTCGATATACGAACGGGACAGTCGAGATCTTCCACCGAGGCACGCGTATCGCCGCCCACGCGCGAAGCACTCGGCGCGGTCACCACAGTACGGTTAATGCGCACATGCCGCCTCATCATCAAGAGGTCAGTGGGTGGGGGCCGCAGCGGCTGTACGACTGGGCCATACGCATCGGGCCGCACACCGCCGCCGTGATCCAGCACCTGCTTGGCGGCCGCCAGCATCCCCAACAAGCCTACCGCGCTTGCCTTGGCGTCCTTCGCCTGGGCAAAGACCACGGCAATGCACGGCTGGAGGCCGCGTGCTGCCGTGCCATCGATCTGAAGGCGCCAAGCTACCGCTTCATTAGCTCGACGCTTAAGAACGGCCTGGACCAGTCGCCTCAGACAGAAGCGGATCAGGCCAGCTTACCGCTCACACATCCCAATGTGCGCGGCCCGGACTACTATCATTGAAGAGGCCATATGCTCAAACATCCAACAATCGACAAGCTTCACGCGCTGAGGCTGAGCGGCATGGCATCCGCCTTGACGCAACAGCAGAACAATCCTGATATCGAAGCGCTGGGCTTCGAGGAGCGTTTAGGCTTGCTTGTTGAGCGCGAAGCAAGCGAACGCGAATCCAGGCAGACATCATCGCGCCTTCGGCGTGCCAAACTGAAGTTCTCCGATGCCGTGGCCGAAGACATCGACTACCGAACCCCGCGCGGGCTTGATCGTGCACTCATGAGCCGCTTGCTAACTGGCGATTGGATCCGGGAAAAGCACAACACGCTCATTATTGGCGCGACCGGCCTAGGTAAGACCTGGCTTGGATGCGCGCTCGCCAATCAGGCCTGCCGTCTAGGCTACACAGTGGCCTATCTCAAGATGCCCAGACTCGCCGAGGAGCTCGCTATCGCGCACGGCAGCGGTCGATATGCGCGAGCGCTCGCGCAGTGGGCCAAGACGGATGTACTGCTGATGGATGACTTCGCGATGGCGCCAATGCCCGACAGCGCTCGGCGTGATCTGCTCGAAATACTTGATGATCGCCACGGCCGTCGCTCAACCATTGCAACAAGCCAG
>NZ_FCOG02000376.1 GCF_001544975.2 Caballeronia arationis
ATCTCGTCGAGTTGCAACTGGCTCAAAAGCCCCTTCTCGACCACGATCTCCGCGACGCTTCGGCCCGACGCGAGCGCTTCCTTCGCGACTTCCGTCGAGTGCGTGTAGCCGATGTAGGGATTGAGCGCGGTCACGATCCCTATCGACTGCTCGACGATCGCGCGCAGCCGGTCCCGATTGGCCGTGATGCCGTCGACGCATTTCGAGGCGAGCGTGAGGCACCCCGCCCGCAGATGGGCGACGCTCTTGAAGAGGCTATGGGCGATGATCGGCTCGAACGCGTTGAGCTGAAGCTGGCCCGCCTCCGCTGCGAAGCTGACCGTCACATCGTTGCCGATGACTTCGAACGCGATCTGGTTGACGACTTCCGGAATGACCGGATTCACCTTTCCCGGCATGATGCTGGAGCCGGCCTGCACCGGCGGCAGGTTGATTTCTCCGAGGCCGGCGCGCGGGCCGCTCGAAAGGAGTCGAAGGTCGTTGCAGGTCTTCGAGAGCTTGACCGCGACACGCTTCAACACACCGGAAAGCTGCACGAACGAGCCGACGTCCTGCGTCGCTTCGACCAGGTTCGGCGACGTCGTGAGCGCAATGCCGGTTACATCGCTCAGATGCCGGCACGCGAGCTGCGCATACTCGGGATGCGTATTGATACCGGTCCCGATCGCCGTCGCGCCCAGGTTGATCTCGCAGATCAGCTTCGCGGCTTCCTTGAGCCGCTCTTCGTCTTCGCCGAGCATGACCGCGAACGTGCTGAATTCCTGCCCGAGCGTCATTGGCACCGCGTCCTGAAGCTGTGTGCGGCCCATTTTGAGGTCGTTTCTGAACTCTTGCGCCTTGCGCTCGAAAGATGCGCGCAGCACGCCCATCGCCTCGACCAGTTGCATGATGCCCGCATAGGTGGCGATCTTCAGGGCGGTCGGGTAGACATCGTTCGTGCTTTGCCCGAGATTCACGTCCTCGTTCGGATGCAGAACGCCGTATTCGCCCCGCTGATGGCCGAGATGTTCGAGCGCGAGGTTCGCGATGACCTCGTTCGCGTTCATGTTGGTCGAAGTCCCCGCGCCGCCCTGGATGACATCGACGACGAAGTGATCATGCGCCGTGCCCGAGCGGACTTGCCTGCATGCCTGGACAATCGCCTGCATCTTGAGTTCGCTCAGTAATCCAAGATCGTAGTTGGCGAGCGCGGCCGCTTCCTTCACGCTCGCCAATGCGTTGACGAGATTCGGATAGACCGAGATGGGAATACCCGTGATCGGGAAATTTTCGAGTGCCCGCAGCGTGTGGACGCCATAGTAGGCTGCGGCAGGCACGGCGAGGTCGCCGAGAAGGTCGTGTTCGATACGTTCGATAAGCGTGAGCATGATTTCTCTTCCTTTAAATATGCGGATGAAGCTGACGAACGGAGTCATCCGGCGCACGTCGTGCGCAGGCCGGTCGGCAGTATCGATTGGGTTGGATCAGTCGATTCAGGTTGCTTCGAGCAGCGGGGATGCGGTTGGCGCAGGCGCCGCGCTCGCATACGCGACGCACTGTCTTGCAAGCACGTCGGTCGGGTCGATCGGTCGCACGCGCGCGCCGTTTCGCCCGGTGAAATCAGTCTGCGGAAACAAGAGCGGCAATTCGGTACATCCGAGGATGATCACCTCGACGCCCTCGGCGATCAACCCATTGATCGCGGCGACGATATCCTCCTGGCACTGTCCGGTCGTGAAGCCGGCCTTCACGCCCTCCTTGCCGTAGATCGCCTCCATCACGCGAGCCTGCAAGGCGGGCCCCGGAACGATCTGCCGCAAGCCCTGCGACCCGAGCGCTTTCTCGTAGACACCGCTCGCGACCGTACCCGACGTCGCCAGCACGCCCACTGCGCGCAGCGCTGGAAACGTCTCGCGAAGATATCGGACCGTCACGGTCAGCATGTTCACGATAGGAACGGCGAGATACGGTTGAATGCGCTCGACGAATGCATGGGCGGTATTGCACGGGATGGCGATGATGTCCGCGCCACCCGCTTCGAGCCTCTTGCAAGTCGCATAGAGCGAGATGG
>NZ_FCOG02000398.1 GCF_001544975.2 Caballeronia arationis
AGCGCACGTACGGATCTGCGGAGGGGGTGATAGGCGACTGTCATTCCTACTCCAACAGACAATCCGAGCCGGTACACTTTTTGCAGCACTTTCTTCGGCAGCGGCATGTTGCCGACTTCGGCAAAGCCCGGATAACCCTTCGGCCCCGCGCCCTTGAGCACCATGATGCAATGCTCGTCGATGTCGAGCGACTCGTCGTCGATCTTCGCGTGCAGTTCCTCGACGTTCTCGAACACGACCGCGCGGCCGCGATGTTTCAGCAGATGCGCGGTGGCCGCCGACGGCTTGATCACCGCGCCATTCGGCGCTAGGTTGCCCTTGAGCACGGCGATGCCGGCCTTCGGCTTGAACGGCTCGGCGAAGGTCGTGATGACCTTCTCGTCGTGGTTGGGCGCGTTGCGCACGTTGTCCCAGATGGACTTGCCGTTCACCGTCAGCGCTTCTTTATGCAACAGCCCTTGCTCGCCGAGTTGCTTCAACACCGCCGGCAAACCGCCCGCGTAGTAAAAGTCTTCCATCAGATATTCGCCTGACGGTTGCAGATTCACGAGACACGGCACGTTCGACCCGAGCTCCCAGTCTTCCAGCGAGAGTTCGACGCCGATGCGCTTGGCCAGCGCGATCAGATGCACCACGGCGTTGGTCGAGCCGCCGATCGCCGCATTCGTGCGGATCGCGTTTTCGAAGGCCTGGCGCGTGAGGATCTTGTCCATCGTCAGGTCCTCGCGAACCATGTCGACGATGCGCCGCCCGGCGAGATGCGCGAGCACCTGCCGGCGTGCATCCACTGCGAGAATCGCCGCGTTATGCGGCAAACTCATGCCGAGCGATTCGACCATCGAGGCCATCGTGGAGGCCGTGCCCATCGTCATGCAGTGGCCGCGCGAACGGTTCATGCACGACTCGGCTTCGGTGAATTCCTCCTGCGTCATCGTGCCGGCGCGCACTTCCTCGGACATCTGCCAGACGCCCGTGCCCGAGCCGATATTCTTGCCGCGAAAGCGGCCATTGAGCATCGGGCCGCCGGACACGGCCAGCGCGGGCAGATTGCACGACGCCGCGCCCATCAGCAGCGCGGGCGTGGTCTTGTCGCAACCGACCAGCAGGATCACGCCGTCCATCGGATTGCCGCGAATCGATTCCTCGACGTCCATTGAAGCGAGGTTGCGGAACAGCATCGCGGTGGGGCGCAGATTTGACTCGCCGAGCGACATGACCGGAAACTCGAGCGGCAAGCCGCCCGCTTCGTGCACGCCTTTTTTCACGTACTCGGCGAGCTCGCGAAAATGCGCATTGCACGGCGTCAGTTCCGACCACGTATTGCAGATGCCGATTACGGGGCGCCCGTCGAATTCGTCGTGTGGGATACCCTGGTTCTTCATCCACGAACGGTGAATGAAACTGTCCTTACCGTTCCTGCCGAACCAGCTCTGCGAGCGAAGTTTGCGCATGCCGTCTCCCTCTGTGTTTGTTGTGTACCTTTTACGACTGTCCCTGCAGGCAGACTAACCCGCCGCGACCCATCACGTCGAGATCGCGCCGCGTTCAGAGGAGTAGCCAGGTCATGGCGGGATGCACCTGCGCGGGCTGTCGCCGGCGAATCGCCAAAAAGTTTTGCCGGTGCAGTTGCAACCGTTGCGCGGCACGCCCGGGCTTCGGCATGCCGTCTATCACGGCTTGAATCACCTTGAAGGCAAAACACGACATAATGAAATGGCCAGCCCGATCCCTGCGATCGTCCTAGGATAAGAGGTTCGATCCAACGTAGAGGGAG
>NZ_FCOG02000377.1 GCF_001544975.2 Caballeronia arationis
AACGGCGATCAATACCTTCATCGCGAGTCGCCCGAGTACCGCGACGCCGTCAAGCGCAAGACCCACGCCTATCACGTCTTCATTCAGGCTGGCATCGTCTGCCAGGGACTGCTTCAGTACCTGGCAGCGGTATTCCCTTCACTCGTCTGGAGTTCCTTTGGATCCTGGCTGCGCACCATCCGTCCCGGCATCCCTCCATCGGAGTTGGTTGTCGCCAGTGCACTACGACAATGCCTGCCCGAATTTCTCGTGAATAGCGCCAAAACCAATTTCTTCGCGAAATTCATCGCCGAAAGGCAGGACCCTGACACCTTCGAGATGTTCCGACTGGCCACATAACCCCAAGACTGTGCCGAACTCGGCACTCTTGAGCAGAAAACAAAGTCAAAAAATCAACGAGGCACCGCGCGACGTTCCAAAGCGTACGTCGCGCGAAGCTGATCGCGAGCTTACTCATATAATACGACGTATAGGACTACTGAGTTTATTCCAGGGGGTCGCCTCCCCGCTGGCCCCCTCCTTATTGGATAGCACGTCTTCAAGAACTGCGCGCTGGCTACGCGTTACTACCAACTCAACTGGCTCAGGTTTCGGCGCTGGAGCGCCGTGTTGAGGCACTCGCTGAACGAGACAAAGGAGGTGTCGCAGGTTCCAAGCGACGCGTTGCCTAAAAGTCGAAAGCGACGTTAGATCAATGCGATCTGTCAAGTGAAGCAAGGGCAGGGATGTAGTTCGACCATTAAACTCAATGGTGATAAAGCAGAGTATTTTATGCGGAGCGGAGACGGCTACCGCGCCGGCAGGACGGCTGAGCAGGCCGTCTCCGTTCCGCATAAAAGTCTGTGAGCTAAACCGCTCCACCAAGCGTGTTCCCTATGGGCATTAGATGCTTGCGGGTGTCGCCCGAGAGATGGTGTGGCCGCAATACTTGCATTGAAGTTGCGAGCATCGGGGTAAGCGGCGGAAGCGACAATGACTTGAGCGCCAATTCACCGGCCTTAGCGACTCCATTCGCACCGCCGACAGGCGCACGGACAAAGGTAGGTGCGCTGGACAGGACGATACGGTCCAGTTCTGATGATCTGTAAGCGCAAAGGCGGGTGTCATGCCGGGCCCAGTGGCGGTGCTCGTGGCAACGCCCCGGCAGACAGACATTCCACGCATACCATGTGGCCTTGAGCGCAAACAGGACAACGATACAGCGATCGACTCGTTAGAACCTCATAGCGTTCACGGTAGCCGGCTTGTGACTTCGTCGCGGCTTGGGCGGCTGGCGGTGCGTGCAACAGTCGACGGCACTCCGCAAGGCGCGACGCGCGGAGACGATTACTGAGCAAGCCATAGTGACGAATCCGCTGAAGTCCGAGCGGTAGCTTGTTGGATATCGCGACGCGATGGGTGTAACGTCCCAGGTAGTCGAGCACTTGTTGCGGACCGCCAAAGGGCTCTTTGGCGTAGACAACCCAGTCGATCGTTCTCGGATGACTCAAATAGCGTGCGAACTCGCTTCGATCCGACAGGGGCGCCAGCGAGAAAAAAAATTGTAGGGCTCCCGCGTCGTAGGCGTCTCGCAATCGCTCGAGGAACAGTCGCCGAAAGAGTCGAGATAGTACCCGCACGGGGAGGAAGAAGCCCGGCCTGCAGGCCACCCAGCGGGCGGAGTCCAATGACAATCCGCCGCCTGGCACCACACAGTGCAGGTGAGGATGATGCATCAGGTTCTGCCCCCATGTGTGGAGGATAGCGATGAATCCAACAATGGCTCCGAGATGCCGGTGGTCGAGACGGTGCGTTTATTCTGGAAGGCGATGGCTCCGATCTCATCGGGCACTGTGAAAACGACGTGAAAGTATGGGACGGGAAGTAGGTCGGCCTGACGATGCTCGAGCCATTGCGCCCTTGCGAGCGATTGACACTTGGGGCAATGCCTATTGCGACATGTAACGGAGTGCACTCCGTTACATGTCTTGTACTAAACCGCTGAAGCGGTAGTGGGAGGGAAGCGAAGGCGAGTGGCTGGCGTTCCATGAGGACGGGCATCTG
>NZ_FCOG02000379.1 GCF_001544975.2 Caballeronia arationis
GGGTATTCGTACACGTCGATATAGCGATGGGTGAGGGCGCGTGTCTGCGGCGTATCGTCCAGCATGTAGATCACCCGAATAAGTAAGGACTTTCCCGACCTCGTGGCATGGCGATATGCCAGGATGGTTGGTGCTGGGCAACCCATCTGAGAAGGGGAAAGTCATGGAAAAGATTACTCGTACCGGCGTGGATCTGGCCAAGAACCTGATCCAGTTGCACGGCGTAGACAGCATGGAACGCGTGGTGGTCAGGAAAGCCATCTCACGGCAGAAGTTTCTCGAATGGTTTGCCAACCTTGAGCCGTGTCTAGTCGCAATGGAAGCGTGCAGCGCAGCCCACTACTGGGGGCGCAAGCTGCGCGCGCTAGGACACGAGGTACGCCTGATCGCGCCGCAGCTCGCCGCGCCATACCGCAAGGGCGGCAAACACGTGAAGAACGACAGGCTGGATGCCGAGGCGATCTGCGAGGCCGCGGGGCGGCCGCATATGCGCTTCGTGGCCGTCAAAACGGCAGACCAGCAAAACGTGTTGTTGCTGCACCGGATCAGGAATGGTTCCGTCGAGGAGCGTACCGCGCTCGTCAACCGGCTGCGCGGTGAGCTGGTCGAATTCGGCGTGTTCCTGCCGCAAGGCATCGACGCATTTCGCGCCCATTTCATCGAGTCACTGGAGGACGGGACCACTGAACTGAACGGTGTTGCGCGCACTGCGCTGGAGCGAGGCTGGGAGCACCTGGAGGCCCTTGATCAGCAAATCGCCTGGTGCGACGCTCAGGTCGCCATGCACGTGAAGCATGACAGCAACGCGCAGCGCGTGATGGCGGTCATCGGCATCGGGCCGCTCACCGCGTCGGCCGCAGTGAGCACCGTCGGCGACGCGCGCGTGTTCAAGAATGGTCGCCAATTTGCCGCGTGGCTCGGCACGGTGCCCAAACAGGCGAGCAGCGGCGGCAAGACCCGGCTGGGCCGCATCACCAAACAGGGCAACACATATCTGCGCACGCTGCTGTTCCAGGGTGCGCGCTCGGCCGTAATGGCTGCCCAACGACGAACCGACCGGCTTTCGCGCTGGATCGTTGGGCTCCAGGCACGCGTGGGCTGGTATCGGACGCTGGTGGCCGTCGCCAACAAGCACGCGCGCATCCTGTGGGCGATTCTCGCCAAGGGCGAGCGCTTCGATCCGTCGTATGTGCCGACTCGCGCGGCCCCCCCCACGGGGCCGTGAGGACACAGGCGCATACTCTGATAGATAAGTGATAACGCGTACAGCTGTACAGCTCAACAGAGGACTCCGCACACAAGGATTCAACAGGCATGGATAGCGACAGGTCAGACCGGCAGCGGGCGAACTCGAAGTACGACAAGGCGCTACATAGGATGTATTCGCCGTCACCCGGATGGAGTCCTGCTGCGCGGTTACTATCCTGGCCCGGGCACCGCAATGACAGTGCTCAACAAGGCCGCTTATAGGTATGCAGTCTGTCTCGCCGCTGAATGCCGAATGTCTGCCCGATCGCATCGGAGTCAAACGAATGGATGAATAAACCCCGAGCTTGCAAAAAAGGAAAGTCCTTATAGGTCGTATTGCAACGTCAAACTATTCGACACGCAACGCGACACACGATGCGTCAGAATCAGATCGAGATTCTCGTCCTCGCGCAGCGCGCGATGGGCATCGAAGCCGCTCTTGGGCACCTTCCCAAAACGACCATTGAAGTCAGCGATGAAGTGGGGCGCATAAGCATTCGCCGTCTCCCACGTGTCGATCTTGCGCAAGCGCAATTCCTTGACAAGCCGATCCTGCAAGGTCAGATTGGCCCGTTCCACGCGCCCCTTCGCTTGACTGCTGTTGGCGCATAGCGTATCCACGTTGAGCTCGTACAAGGCCCGTCCGTATTGGGTAACGCCCTTACCGGGCGTACTCGAATTGCGGATTTCGGCGATGGTGATCAGCCGTTTCGGTGAACGTGATCAGTATGGAAGTTGGTGTTGCGCGGTCAGAGAA
>NZ_FCOG02000380.1 GCF_001544975.2 Caballeronia arationis
CATGGATCCTGTGCTGGCTCACGCCGCGCTCAAGCAGCGTGAATATCGCGCTTTGTAGATGCTGCTTCAAGACATTCACTCCCTTGTCTCCTTCTTCTCTGAAGGAGACAACAATAAATGTCCTGCAGCACCGCTAGGGACCGCTCAGCCGGCGATCGTTACCTGGGGGATTTTGAGGTGACCATACATGGGGGAATTTGACCGACCGCCGGGGCGATCTTCGTAGCGAGGCACGAGTGGGTAGGCGAGGGGCATGTCTGCAAGGCTCATGCACTTGTCATGCAACTCACGAACGAAGCTCAAGGCGCGGCGTGGATTGTCGCGGGCGATGTAGTCGCCGATGGCCTCAAGCTCGGCCTCGGCGGCCGGCAGGATGCGAACAATCATGCCTTGCCGTTCACCATCGCCTGATACTTGGCCTCCAGCCGGTCGAACACTTCTTGGGCGGGCTTTCCTCGACCCGCATCTGAATCGGCGATACCTCGCTCGATCACGGCATCAAGGGCGGCAAGCTGCGTCTCACGGTCCTGAATCAATCGCACGCCTTCGCGCAGCACTTCGCTTTTCGAGCCGTAGCGTCCGGTCTCGACCAGCTTCGTAATGTACCGCTCAAGCTGTTGTCCAAGGTCTGCACTGATCATGGTTCTGCCCTCCACGCAAGTAACCCTCATTGTACATCGCTTATCAACTGTTATCAAATGCGGTAGTGAGAATGCCCAAACACGACACGCCCGCGGAAGACGCGTGTCACATCAGACAACATTGGTGCCCCAGGCGTAGTGTCGGCTTTCACCGAACTCTGAAGCGGTCGAGGGCGCCGGCATATCGTAATGGCCTTGCGTTGCTGGCACCAGTCGCTGGGTGGCGGTGAAAGCGCCGGGAACGAGGCACAGTAGCGCGAAGCTGCTCTACTTGACGCTGACGCGGCTAGCTATCCGACCGAGCCTGTGTCGCCTCCCAGGCGTCGGCTGGCATCGAGCCCGCGTGATACCAGTACGAGCGATCCTCGCCCCGACAAGCAACATACTGAGATTTACAGTGGAGCCTGTGCCGTCGGTTCAACTCATCAACCTGGAGCTGCGTCGCTTCAATGTAGCCTGTCAATCCTTGCCAACTTAGCAGTAAGCATTGGCGAGGGGAGATCGGCAAGGTCACCTCGATAGTCTTTACCCCAAGCCCCGGAGATCGATAAAACGGTGGCAGCTTATAGGCGTCGGGGTCAAATCACGTACACGGATGATCCGATGTGATAAAACCTAGCGGATCGTCGGTACATAAGACGGCCAGGTCCATCTGCCGAAGGACCGGGACAGTGTGGCGCAGTGCCGGTGCCATCATATGCTGCAGAGGCTTCGCAGCGAGTTCCCTCACTTGGTTGTGATCGAGTGATCGCGAGTCGAAACTCGCATTGGATATTGAGGCTGTCTGCGCTGCGGCCCTGCGCTGCTGAGGACTCGCCTTCGCCATGCTCGCAGCGAGGTCATCAGCCTTTTTAAGGACCGCGGCCCATTGCGCCGCATGATGGTCTCGCGATGCCGTGGTGCGTATTTGCGCGGCCGCGACGAACATGCACAAAAAAACGTGTTCTTCGGCCGTGAGGCCACCGTGGTGGTTGAACTTGCTACTACGCATGCGAGAAAAACGGTCCTCAATCGTTGATAGCGTCGTTTCTATGCGCAGATCCCGAGTTCCATCGGCCTTCTCGATGGTGTAGAGGTCCGTTTCCGTGAATAACTTGTGAGGCGCGCGGCGAAAGCGGGCTGAGCCATCCCGCTCAAATACCCACACGTAAGGTTCATGATGGGGCGGTCGATCGAGATCGCACCAGGCCTTCAGATAGGAAGCCGGAACGTAATGCTGCTTCTTGTGACTCTTCGCGAAGTGGATCGCCTCAAGGTCATTCAGGCTGTCGTCGAGCGGCAGCTCAAGCCGGGCCGTGCCGCTGAGCGGCT
>NZ_FCOG02000384.1 GCF_001544975.2 Caballeronia arationis
ATCGATCCCCGGCGCGCGACTTCAGCGCTTGATGCGCAAATACGCGCGGCTGACCGCGGGGCGGCTGTGAATCCAGAGACGACTCGCGAGCCACAATGCCGGACGATCGCGCACTTCCAGCCGATTGATCGACCGTTCGGCGTGGGTTTGAGTTCGCTTCGAGCTTGGATTCCCACCCGGGTGGCAGGTGTAGAAATGCCGAAATCCGGTCTCGCGTGCAACCTCGCGATAGTCGTCGTCGTAATATCCTTGCGGCCAGCATAGATGATCCGACACTCCGCCGAGCCTCTCCTGAAGGGTCGTGCGCGCGACAAGCAGATCGTCTCGCAGCTTCGCGCGCTTTTCTGAACGGTTGCCCGCAACCTGATCCCAGCGCACATGGCAATGGGTGTGACTATGGAATTCGAAAGTGCCCGCGCGACGCGTTGCGTCGATTTCGGACCACCGCAGAACTGCATCGTCGGCGCAGCCTGCTTCGATCGCCAGTTCGCCTTCCCGGTGATTCAAAAGGTGCGGTAACTCGTTCACAGTTCCGTCGGACGCATGTGCTGCCGTTGCACGCGGGGCGCCCTCGCCCGGCCAGCCGCTCACTAGAAAACAAATGGCATTCAATCCATGACGTTGCAACACCGGATGCGCGTGGACCCAGTTGTCGAGATAGCCATCGTCGAACGTCACGACGATCGATTTTGGGGGAACCGGCTCGCCGGCCAGAAAACGAGCAAGTTCCGCCGCACTGAGGGTCCGGTAGCCGGCGCTCGCCACATAGGCCATCTGGGCCGCGAAGTTCGCCGGCGTCACGGTGATCATACCGGGCGATGTGCTGACGTGGTGATACATCAGCACGGGCACCGAACGAGCGGTGTGCCTCATGCGTGCCGCCGCTCGTGCAGGCCGCGCAGATACAATTCGACCGTGGCGCCCGCCATATCACCGATGGAGAAACCGCGCTCGATGATGTTGCGCCCTTTGGCGCCAAGGCGCGCACGCAAATCCGGATCGTCGATCAGCTTCAGAAGGACGGCGCGCAACGCCAACGGGTCCTTTGGCGGCACAAGCAGGCCGTTCACATCGTTTTCGATCAATTCGGGCACACCGTCGACGCTTGTGCCGATCACCCGTAAGCCAACCGCCATCGCCTCAATAAACGACTGGCCGAGCGCTTCCTGATGTGTGGGCAGGACAAAAAAATCGCATCCGCGCAGCACGTTAGTAATGTCACTGCGAAAGCCGAGCAGATGGATGCGCCGGCCGAGGCCGCGGCTCTCGACCGTCTCAGATACCCGCGCGAAGGTATCGCCGTTGCTTGCCATCACGAAGTGCAGGTTCGGCCGTTTCGCCAGCAGCGGTTCTGCGGCCTCGATAAGGTCTTCGTGCCCCTTCTTGTCTCGCATGATAGCGACCATGCACCCGATCACCGCTTCCGCGTCGAGCCCTAGTTCCGCGCGCAGGCTCGATGGGCCGGTGGTGTCGGGCTTCGGAACCCCGTCGTAGATTGTCTGCACGCGTTCTGCCTCGACACCGGCCGAGATCAGGTACTCGCGCACGTAACGGCTCACCGCGATTACCGCGATGCGGGATCCACGTATAGGTGGCGAGCGAAGTGATCGGCAGCGCGAGATGTCGAGTGCGCACGACAAGCGGCGTACGCACGAGCCGCCCGGCCGTCCCCGCGACGATGCTGTCATGACCGCTGTGCGTGTTGAGCACGTCGAACGCTCTGCGCTTTAGGAGCGTCTTGATCGATACCATCGACCGGACATCTCCACCGCCGCGCATAGCGGCGTGATGCACCGAAAATCCGAGTTCTGCACTGCGGGCGCCGATGCGCGCATCGCAAGGGCACACCAACTCGATGTGATGCCCGAGGTCTCGTAACGCGACCATCTCTTTCAACGTGCGTACTTCTTG
>NZ_FCOG02000385.1 GCF_001544975.2 Caballeronia arationis
TAGTCGCGGCCGGTGAATGCGCTGATCGTGAATCGGTTCGAGGCAATGTAGTAGCCCATTCCAACGAGCGTCACGTAGAAGTCGAGCGGATCGACGCCGCTGCGAATCTGCCCTGTCGCCGCCCCGCGTTCGAGGACCGTCCTGATGAGGTCGATTACCGGTGAGATCGTCGCGCGCAGCTTTTCCGAAGTCTGCAGGTATCGACCTTGATGCAAATTTTCACCGTTGATCAGTCCCAGCCAACGGGGGCTGTCCCAAAGGTGTGCCCAGATTGATTTCGCAAGAGCAGCGATCGCGTCGCGCGGTTCAAGTCCAGAAAGGTCAAGGTGGCTTTCCTTCTCGGCAAACTCCGCGTACATGGACTCCAGCACGGCGACATAGAGCTGCTCTTTGCTGCCGAAGTAGTAGTACAGCATGCGCTCGTTCGTCGCTGCAGCCTTTGCTATCGCATCTACGCGTGCGCCGGCGAGGCCGAGCGTGGCGAATTGCTCGCTCGCCGCCTCGAGGATCCGGCGCCGCGTGCCTTCGGGGTCTCGCTTCACAATCTTCAGATCGGTCTCTGTCTTATCTCGTTGGGTTCCGTGCGAGGGGTGCTGAGCTATCGCAGCTTTCATTATCGCTGCTTTGCTCGTCGCTCTGCCCCCGTGACTTGACTTCGGGAACCGATACGTAGGCTCGATCTGCACCATGACGTGGGGTCGTGGATATACACCGGAGCCTGCATGACCTACAAAGGCGACTTCAAAGATGCCGTCTTCCCTAGCGCCGATCGGGAGGCGCGTGTCGCCCGCTATCGTCTCGTTCTCATTGAAATGAACCTGCGCGTTTCCGCCGTCATCCATCTGCGTCGCGAGGATCGACCAGCCCGCTATCAGTTCGGCAGCGAGCGTGAATTCGACGTCGTCGTTAATCGGATCGTGAACACGGAGCTTCGCGGCGTACGCGTCGATTCCATGCGCCTTGTGGTTGAGTCCGACCAGTCGTCTATCGAATATCCGCTGGATTTCAACGCAGCAGACATCCCGGCCCGGCGAACAAACATCCAGCCTCTGGATGCTGCCGAGCTGCGGTCACGCGACATCGTAGGCGGCCGCGTTGCGCTATTCGTGGACGTCGATGCCGGGCGCCCCGCTGAGGCGTGGCTCACGGAACTGTTGCGCGACTGATTAGAGGCGTGCGCCAGTAGGCGAACTCTTAAGAATGGCTGATTCGAGCCGCTAATCAGATTCACTTTTATGACGCTCGACCCCTAATGGCCTACGAACCACCTGTGCTGTCGGAATTTATCGCTGCCGGTGACGAAATCAACCTCGCGCTGCTGCAGACCGATTCCAAGGAATTTTCGACCGACGGCGACCGCAAAACTGCGCGTCGAGCGGTGTTGGCCGACGCAGTGGCGAAGCACAATTTGCCGGGCGTTCGCGAAGCCGTGTTGAGCCACGAGATCAGTGGGTTGGTCGCGAATCGCCCGATGATGAGTAGGCTGTTTGACTATCACGAGCTCAAGGCGATGTGCCTGCTGAGAGCGACACCGTCACTGGTTGACGGGTTCGTCGCTGTGAAGCGAAAGAACCCTCTGTTCGGTCTGGGTGAGATCATGGCGCTAGCCGTTGAGGCGCCGGAACGACACCAATGGGGACACCTCTGGGAAGAATGATGCACCGATATGCGGTCGGCGAATGGGACTCCCTGTGGAGCAGCGACCCTTACATGAAGCACCGGTTCGTGCTCGATCTGGAGTCGCGCACTGTGATCGCCGGCGAAGACCGCATTCGCCGTCGCTGGTGGTCGATGCGTCTTGAGGACGTCGCCTATATGCAGCAAATCCTCAACGAGACATTCGATTCGATATGGGACGAGCCAGAGGAGTTCGGCTTCGTTCGTCAGGCCGAGATTCC
>NZ_FCOG02000250.1 GCF_001544975.2 Caballeronia arationis
AACTGGGAGTTTCGCAACTGCTTATCTGCACCTATCCGCACGCTGCGCTTGGCTTCGCGCGATTCTGCAAGACCGACTCGGTAGCTTCGCCATTAATGGTCGGTCGACGTCAACGCCGCGATCTTTCACAATGCATGCTCAGCAGGCTAAGGAGTCGGCGACGTTAGGGCCGCGCAGATGTCGGTCTGTTTCCCACTAGATCCTAGCAGAGTAAAAACTCCGACCTTGGATACTGTAAAAACAAGTCTGCCTACATAAAGCGTGGTCGATGGTCCAGCCGGAATATCGGTCGGGAATAGAACGAGAGAATAATATCCCGTAGCTACGTTCGTCGTTGAGCCGTCAGGGTTGACCGTGGTGTGCAATACTGAGCCGCCACTCGGTTTAAGGGTTAGGACAGAGCCATTGTCTACATTAGTGAAGGTATTGTTTACTCCTTTGCCAGCGGCCAACAAGCGCACAACTTTTCCATTTTTATCCTTGAATTCTCGATGAACCGGTTGCGATCCCTCTTGGTCAATGTGCAGTGGGAACGCGCAGCCTTCACCGGCAGCGAGATCGTAGCTAATAACGTCAGCAGATGCCGGGCTTGCTATCCCTAGCGCGGTGACGAACGCAAGAACCGAGAGAACTTTTTCTCCTGTGTGCTTTGCGTTTAATCTGCTTTTTGCGGACTGAATTTCTAAATTAAGGCGGTTATTCATTAGGAACCTTTTTGCGACAAGTGTTCATTAGAAATGATGCGCCAACGTACGACGCTTCGCACTCACACATTAGGCGCTCCTATCCTTTGTTTAGAGCCCACATTGTTACGCCACTGGCGCGGTATTTGCCGCTTGGGCACAGCAACTACATACCGCCGCAACTGAACGACCGCTTGTTTTTCAGTAGTGCGGCCTGGATCTTACATGATATAGATTTAATTCGGCCGAACTTCAAGCCTTATATGCGCCCCAAGAGCAACTATCCATCGCCATGCAGATCCCATTTACCTTCCGACCTTCAGGATTGCAGCATGATTTCGTGCGTAAAATACGCCGGACGATCTAAGCGAATGGACGTGCCTTTCAGCATTAAGGGGATATATCGCATTCCTGTTACTCCAACAGGTCGTCCTGCAAAGCAGCGCGGATCTTCGCCAGACGTTCCAGCCGCCGCCGACGTCTCAGCGTTATAGGTGCTGAAGCGAGCCGGTGACCGGGCTCATCGACTTCGATCAAGGCCGCCGTGGCGACCGCCAAAGCCAGCTCCGCCGGTGTCGCACTCGGGCAGGTAGCGGTCGCGGCCGTGCTCCAGTCACGGGGTGACCGTGAGCGCATTGCGGCCATGGACTACGCGAGGACGCTGGCGGTGAAAAACCGCTTCGCCTTCGACAAGCTCGACGTATTGAGCCTGGAGCGCATGTGCATCCGGACCTGTGTCGGCGTCCTCCGCCCGTTGGAGGATCACTACTGCCTGCTCGCGTGCCTTTCCCGCGGAACATACGCGCATGTGGGAAGCCCCCGCCGCACGAGCTCATTAATCAAATAAGCGCTACCGGCTTCCCCCTTGCAAGCCGCCCACGTGCGATGCTGAGCGAACGAGACCTCGCGTGCCGCACTTTCCGGCATTGGCAGGAGCATCGTTTTGCTGATGGGGCCGCGGGTTTTCCGGACGGACATGCGGACGGATTTTCGGTTCGCGTGACGCGTAGACATCTAAAAAACGATCAGGGAGGTATCACTGGTAACCCGTTTAGTGTAGCAGAGCCCTCGCGCAGCTCGTCCTCATCTGACACGTCGGGCACTGCCACGGCGCCAGCGTTCAATGGGCCTTTTTGGGCGCTTGGATGATCTCGATCACATCAAGCGCGCGGAAGTCGTCCGGGTTGCTTGTGAGCAGCGCGAGACGATGTTCATGCGCCTGTGCAGCAATCCAAAGATCGTTATAGCGCGGACGGGGATTGCGGCCAGCGTGCTTCATCATGATGGCGAGCAAGCCAAACGATTGAGCCGTTCCCCGCGTCACTTCCAGCACCGGCATCCGTTCGACCGCGCGAAGCAACATCGTGCGTTCGGCGCGCTCGCGCGGGTCATTTGGGATCTGGGCGCCGAATTCCAATTCGCCAAGCGTGATCGCGGAAACGTAGATGAGTTCCGACTCGGCGATGTTGTAGATCGAGTCCAGATCGATGGCGCCATGCGCGGCATCGATCCAGACGCATGTGTCGACTATTAGCGCTGCCACGGATCCCGCACCTCGTCGTCGAAATCGGCCTCGCGAATGTCAGCCTTGTAGCGCTCGGCCGCATCACGCGAGATCTTCGGCAACCGATCGAAGGCGTCGCGAAGCGTGACAGTGCGCACCGGAGGACTGATCGTACCCAGCACGGTGCTATTGCGGGTGATCGTCACCGATTCGCCGCGAGCCAAGGCGTCGAGCACCTGATTCGTGCGCCGGGCGAGATCGGTGGCGGTGACAGTAGCCATGAGTTCCTCCGGGTCGAGAAAGTACGCATTATACTTAATTTGCGTACTTCGGTCAACGCTGCGGCGCGCGCCGCAGCGGAGACATCCTGCAGCGGGGTCATCGGAGTCCACGCCTACCCGCCTCCACTGCCGGTATGCGCAGTCAATGGTTCCCAACTTTTCTCGCTCGACGCCCGCTCGAATCCACCGCGCCCTCGTGGGCATTGTGATTTGACAGGACCTGAAACGAACGATCATACTATTTATGTCAAATGTATTTTGCACACGGTGCTTCGAAGCGCATGCGTCGCCAAAGCGTGGCTCGCACCTCGAATTCAAATGGCCGACCACTAAGGTCAACGTGGTTCGTCACGGCGACGAGACGGAACAGGCGCACCGGCGTTTCGACGTGGCGCTGACAATGTCAACTCGCTGACGAACGTTTCGACCGACGGATTGCGCGTATCCGCCCGCCAGCAGGCGACCATGTCGATCTCCGTGTCCTTGTCCGCGAGTGGCCGGATACACAGTCCGTTGCGCTGAATGTTCCGGATGCATTCAGGATAGATGCTCAAGCCCGTGTTCGCGGCAACGAGGCCGATGATCCCGTCGCTAGTGGATGCCTCCTGCGCGATCGTCGGAGAAAATCCCGCGCGATGGCAGATCGAAAAAAAGTGATGGCGAAACGCTTCCCACGAATGCGGCGCGCCAAGCACGAAACGCTCTTCAGCGAGGTCGGCCAACCGCAGTGTCTTTCTCGCAGCCAGCGGATGAGCGGCCGGCAAAAGTGCCACCATCGGCTCGCGGCCGAAGATGCGCGTCTCGACGTTGGGTGCCGAAAACGGTCCGATCATGAACCCGACGTCGATGGTCGAGTCGAGTATCGCTTCCTTCTGCACTGTGCTCGGCATGTGCACGAGATCGATGCTGATCGACGGAAACTTCTTGCCGAACGACTCGATGATGCCCGGCAACGTACCGTTGATTGCAAAGTCCATGTAGGCGATGCGCAGATGCCCGATGTTGCCCGCCTCTGCGCGCCGCGCGAGCGTCACGGCCTGATCGATATGTGTCAGCGCGAGTTGGCAATGCTCAGCGAATACACGGCCCGCATTGGTCAATTCGACGCGTCGCGTCGTGCGCGCGAGGAGCGCCGCGCCCACCGATTCCTCGAGCGCCTTGATGATGCGGCTCAACGCCGGCTGGGTCATGTGCAGGCGGTCGGCGGCCACGCTGAACTGCAGCGCCTCGGCGACCGCCAAGAAAGCCCGAATGTGATGAACGTCGATTCGCATGTGCCGCCGCCGTGTCCTCGTGAGTTGGCGTCGCCCAAATCGATCGGGGACGAACCTTCATCTTACCGGTGCTTTACCCGACCGGAGCGTGACGAGTGCGCCCACCACCAGCAGCGCCGACACGACGTACAGGCCGTTTGTCAAACTGCCCGTCATCGTCTTGACGAAGCCGAGCATGCTGGGACTCGCAAATCCGCCGAGCAGGCCGAGGCTGTTGATGAACGCGATCGTTCCCGCAGCCGCTCGCGTGCCGGCCAGGAAATCGGTTGTGATCGCCCAAAAAAGCGGCTGCAACGTGAAGATCGCCGCGGTCGCCACGCTGATCAAAACGAGTGCCAGCTTGAGATCGTTGCCCGCCAGCGAAATCGCGGAGATTGCGATCGCCCCGATGATCGCGCAACTCGCGGTGTGCCATCTGCGCTCACGCGATCGGTCTGAGTGACGGCTGACGAGAACCATCGTGAGCGCCGCAACGCCGTACGGAATGGCCGACAGCATGCCGACCGAATAGGCATCGGTCACGCCTGCCGCGCGGATCAGCGTCGGCAGCCAGAAACTGATCGCATAGACGCCGCAGATGAATGTGAACCAGACGAACGCGAGCGAGTAGACGCGTGCGCTCCTGAGCGCGCTGCCGAACGTGTTCTGACCGAAGAGCGACGAAGCATCGCGATCCCTTTGCAGTTGATGCACGACGACGGCTTTCTCGGTGTCGGTCAGCCAGCGTGCCTGTCGCGGGTTGTCGTCGAGATAGAAGAACGCGATGATCCCGAGCACGCACGAAGGCAGCCCCTCCACGAGGAACAGCCACTGCCAGCCCTGCAGTCCATGCACGCCATCGAGATGATTAAGCGCCCAGCCGGACACCGGGCCGCCCAGGACGCCGGCCATCGCGACCGCCGTGAGAAACAGCGCCATGACGCGGCCGCGCCGCGCGGATGGATACCAGTACGTGAGGTAGAAGATCATGCCCGGAAAGAACCCGGCTTCGAATACGCCGAGCATGAAGCGCATCACGTAGAACGCGACGGGCGACTTGACGAACATCATGCCCGCGGAGGTCAATCCCCAAAGAAGCATGATCCGGATCAACGTCTTGCGCGCGCCGATGCGTTCGAGGATGAGGTTGCTCGGAACCTCAAGAGTGCCGAGTTCGGCACAGTCTTGGGGTTATGTGGCCAGTCGGAACATCTCGAAGGTGTCAGGGTCCTGCCTTTCGGCGATGAATTTCGCGAAGAAATTGGTTTTGGCGCTATTCACGAGAAATTCGGGCAGGCATTGTCGTAGTGCACTGGCGACAACCAACTCCGATGGAGCGATGCCGGGACGGATGGTGCGCAGCCAGGATCCAAAGGAACTCCAGACGAGTGAAGGGAATACCGCTGCCAGGTACTGAAGCAGTCCCTGGCAGACGATGCCAGCCTGAATGAAGACGTGATAGGCGTGGGTCTTGCGCTTGACGGCGTCGCGGTACTCGGGCGACTCGCGATGAAGGTATTGATCGCCGTT
>NZ_FCOG02000392.1 GCF_001544975.2 Caballeronia arationis
TGACGCTCATCGTGCCGCAGCTCGCCGGGAACCGTGAGTTGCTGCTTACAGGCTTCGGCATGGCCGTCGGTGCAATGCTCATTCCGACGTGGTACTTCCAGGGCGTGGAAGACCTTGCGCCGATCGGCGGTTTCGTGTTTGCTGGCCGTGCGCTTAGTGTACCCGCCATGTATCTGTTCGTGCGTCACCGCGACGATGTCTACATCGCAATGCTGGTCAACATGCTGGTGCCGCTGTTGTCTGGCATCGCAACCTGCACGCTCCTGTATTTCCGCCGCGAGATCGACTTCGTGCCTGTCTCCATCGGAACCGCGCTCGGGCGGCTCAGGGAAGGATGGAGCGTGTTCATCGCCACCTCACTCGTCGAGATCTATGCGTCGAGCAACATCGTGCTGCTAACACTCATGGCGGGCAATATAGCGGGCGGCTACTTCGCTGCGGGCGACAAGCTCATTCGCGCCGCGCTCGGCATGTTGCAGCCAGTGAGAACCGCAGCTTATCCGCGCGTGAGTTTTTTGATGCATCACGCGCGCGGACGATGCGTTCGCCTTTCTGCGTAAGATGTTCGTGTTGCAGGGCGGCATTGCCTCGCTCATCTCGCTAGGCATTTTCCTTAGCGCGCCGCTCGCGGTGAAGCTGCTCTATGGCCCGCAATACGGACCCACCGCCGACGTGCTGCGTTGGATGGCGTTTGTACCGCTGATGTCGAGTTTGTCCGATCTGTTCGGCGTTCAAATGATGCTTCCGCTTGGCATGAACTCGGCATTCAACCGTGTGCTGATCGCATCGGCGGCGCTGAATTTCGGTTTGCTCGCGGTGCTCGCGAAGTTATTTGGCGAGCAAGGCGCCGCTGCGACGGCGCTTGCCGTCGAAACATCAGTTGCGGCAGCCATGGCCTTAACGCTGCGTCTCGAAGGCGTGCAGCTGCTCAAGCGTCCCGTTGCGACTTAAGGCGTGGAATCGCGATCGGAAGCGCGAATTGTTCGCGCTCGTCGCTTTGCGCGGCAAGCACCGGGAAAGGCAGCCAAACATGAATCCGAGCCAGCACATTCATACAGCATCGCTATCTTCTGCTGCGCAGGAATGGCCCGCGCAAGTCAGATGCGGCGATGCGCTTGCACCGTGCGGTTAATGCACCGACCTGCGAGTTCGGTTGCTGATGCTTGAACGCAAGTCACAACGCAGCATTCACCGCGCTACTTGCAGCCGCACTGTTCGCCGTAAAGACGCCTCTCGCCAAGACTCTGCTGGGGTCCTCTTTCACCCTTCATGGTCGCGGGCTTGTTGTAACTGGTAGCGGTGTCGGGCTCGCCGTGGCGGAATCTCGTCCGACGTCTCGGGTTTGAGGTCGCAATCGGTGGCGCAAAGGTGCAGTTTTTCTATCAACGATGTGCGTAGAGTGGAAGGAACGGGTCTTTGGAGCGGGGAGAACCCTCGCTCGTAGGTCGGAGAGTCCCAGTGGGAAGGGCCGCAGGACACACCGGAATGTCCGGGCGCGCGGTCGCTAAAGCGAGCATCTTTGAAATGTCATCGGCAGCACGCACGCGCGCTGTCAGATTGAGCAAGCCGTTCAGCCCGAGCAACTTGTCGGTAGTCTTCAGAATTGACGTATGGTCGTAAAGCGCATGGTCGATAGTGCCGGCCGAGACGTAGGGCGAAATCACGAGGGCTGGAACCCGCACGCCGAAGCGGTCAAAGGCAAAGTTGTGCGTGTTTAGCTTCTTGTTTTCAGCCGCGCCGGGCGGAACCGCAGGCGGAGGCCGCACATGGTCGAAAAAGCCTCCGTGCTCGTCGAATGTGATAACGAACAGACTGCTGGGCCAGAGCTTTG
>NZ_FCOG02000248.1 GCF_001544975.2 Caballeronia arationis
AGCACGATCGCCGAAGGCTTCTCCGAGATCGTTAGCATGCGGCAGGGCACTAGCGTGCGTTACGCGCTCGCAGACCCCGTCCGGCAGTTACAGGTATCGCTTCGCGCAAGCGACGGTACGCGCGCGTGGCGCTTGAACAGCGAGCAAGCTGATTCACTTTCGACGAACCCGGCTGCGTGCCGGGTTTTTTTTAGCCACGCTGGCCGTCGAGATGGCTTAAGGCACCCTGAATTAGTGACCTTTCCACCGATTGCCCGAGAGCCCGACCCCTACACTCCATCTATCAGCCGCGTCACTGACGCATCGACCCAGCCGGCTACGAGCCGGCTTTTTCATATCTTGCCCCACAGGGACCACGTCCCTACGGGCGTAGTCTTTATGGGGCTTCTCTTTGAAGCCATCATGAAAGTCACGCCCGCTCAACTCACCGAACTCCTCTCGCTGTACGTGCCGAAGCGTCTGCCGGTGCTCATCACAGGCCGCCCCGGCATCGGCAAGAGCGATATCGTTGAACAGACCGCGCATGCGACTGATCACGAACTGCTCATCAGCCACCCGGTTGTCGAGGATCCGACCGACTCGAAAGGGTTGCCGTTTCCCTCGCCCGATGGCACGACCGCCAAGTTCCTGCCGTTCGGGGATTTGGAACGCGCGATGACGGCCAGACGCCCGCTGATCTGGTTTCTGGACGACCTCGGGCAGGCCTCGCCCGCCGTGCAAGCCGCGAAGATGCAGTTGCTGCTCGCGCGGCGCGTCGGGGAGCACGTCCTGCCACCGCAGGTCACGTTCCTCGCGGCCACGAATCGCCGCACGGACAACGCCGGTGTCTCCGGGATTCTCGATCCGGTGATTTCCCGTTTCGCCACCGTGGTCGAGCTTGAACCGACCATCGACGACTGGACGCAGTGGGCCGTGCGCGGAAACATCGCGCCCGCGCTCATCGCGTTCCTGCGCTTCCGTCCGGACTTGCTGTCCGTGCAGAAGACGTCGCGCGACATCGAAAACGCACCGAGCCCGCGTAGCTGGGGCTTCGTGGCGAAAACCATGGATGTAGTCCCCAAGCACCTGGAGCACATCTCCTACGCCGGTTCGGTGGGAGAGGGTGCCGCGACCGAACTCGTCGCGTTCCTCCAGATCTTCCGCGAGCTGCCGAATCCGGACGCGATTCTTCTCGCGCCCGACACGGCCATGATCCCGACGACGCCTTCGGCGTTGTACGCGATCGCGGCAGCGCTTGCGGCACGCGCGAGCGAAAACAACTTCGATCGCGTCGTGCGCTACGCCGAGCGTCTGATCGGTGAAGGGCACCGCGAGTTCGCGGCGCTGCTGGTACGAGACGCTGTCCAGCGCTCGCCGCAGATCCAGAACTCGTATGCCTTCATTGGCGCGCAAGGCGGAGAGATCGGAAAGATCATCCGCGGCGAGTAACCAAGCACTCCACTTTTCTCAGCATTACCCATGTTGGCCCTGTCGTGTCTTCGGACGCACAGGGCCTTTTTCTTTGCTTCATCCATTCTATTTCTACGAGGTTTTCTCATGGACATCACTTCCATTCAATCGAAGGTCATGCTTTGCTCCGTCACGATTTCCACCTGGGTTGCCCGCCGTTTTGACGGCAAGGTGACGCAGGAAGTCGAGAGCAAGCACCACGCGAAGGGCATCGGCAGATTCAATAAACGCCTGTTGCCCGAGCACGCGCCGAGCTTTGCGGAAGTCGTGACGCTCGCCGGCCGTATCCGCTCGTACTTCTATGACCACACCCTGAAGTACGACCAGTTGGGCGTGCGGCTGCTGCCCACGATGGTCTACATGGACTTCGCCGAAAAGATGCGCTCGTTAAAAGACGAGTTCGACTTGGCGGTCTCCGTGTTCCTGACCGATTATCTGAACCTGAAGGAGGCGGCTCGCGAGGAACTGAACGGGCTTTTCAACGAGGCGGACTATCCGACCCTCGCTGAACTGTCCACGAAGTTCGGCGTGAAGATGGCCGTTCTGCCGTTTCCCGACGCAAGTCAGTTCGGCGTCGAGCTTCCGGCGAACGTGCTCAACACGCTCAAGAGCGAGTTGGACCAGCACGTTCTGGCCTCGATCGCGACTGCGAACGAGGACTTGGTGCGGCGTTTGTACGAAGCCGTGTCGCAGATGGCCAACCGGCTGTATGCGACGGGCAACGTGCGGCTCGACGTCGCCAATAACGTGCGGGAGCTCTGCGCGTTGCTGCCAAAGCTCAACTTCGCGAACGACCCGCAGCTCACGCACATCCTCGAGCAGGCCAAGGCGCATCTGGCCGTGCACACGGGCGCGGAATTGAAGGACTCGCGCGTGCTTCGCTCCCAGGTGGCCAGCAAGGCACAGGAGATTGAAGGGCTGATGGCCGCGTTCATGGGCATGCAGCCGGAGCCGATGGAAGTTGAATCGGCGCACTCGAGCCAACTGCGCCTCGTCGCATAAGGGGGCGTCATGGACCGCAACGATGTGGTGTTGGGCAGTAGCGCGGTCCATCCGCGCATTGCCCGGCAGCGGACCGAGCTCGTCCTCTCGCAACCATTTTTCGGGGCGCTCGCGCTCCGTTTGAATGTGCGCGAGGATCCAACTGCCAAGACGTTCTGGGTGGATGGCGAAACGCTCGGATATAACCCGACGTACATGGAATCGCTCAGCGACCTTGAAGTCAGGGGTGTCGTCGCGCACGAAGTGCTGCACGTAGCCAACGGCCATTGCTGGCGGCAGGGCGCGCGTGACCCGGATCGATGGAACGACGCCTGTGACTACGCGATCAACCCGATCGTGCTGTCCTCGGGCATGGTTCTGCCGAAGGGGGCGCTCGTCGATCCGCGCTACACGGGCAAGTCGGCGGAGGAAATCTACGGTTTGCTGACGCAGGAGGCGAAGCAGAAGCAGCCGCAGAACCAGTCGCCACAGCACCAGCAGCCGCAGAACCAGCAGCCGCAGCCGAGTCCGCAAGATCAGCAGCAGCCGAGCGGCAAGCAGCCCTCGAAGCCCGGTGGCCAGAACGGCACCGCGCCGGGGCAGTCGCCCGGCGATCAGCCTTCGCATCCCGGCTCATTCGGTGAAGTGCGACCGTACAAGGGGCCGGACAAGCCGGTGAAGGAAGCGGAGTGGAAGGTTGCCGTCACGCAAGCCGCGAAAGCGGCCGCGATGCGCGGCAAGCTTCCAGGCGAGCTGCAGGCGATGGCGGGCGAGGCAGTGCGGCCTGTCGTGGATTGGCGCTCAGTGCTGCATCGCTTTGCGCAGCAGTCGTCGCCGTCGGACTACAGCTTCGCGACGCCAAATCGGCGGTATTTGCATCTCGGCTTCTATCTGCCGTCATTGAATACACCGGCGATCGGCGATGCGGTATTCGTGCGTGACTCCAGCGGTTCGGTGTTCGACGAGACGCAGGCGCAGTTCGACGCGGAGATTCTCGCGGTCTTCCATTCGTTGAAGCCCGCGCGGCTAATCGTGATGGATTGCGATACCCGCGTGACACAGGTGCAGATCTTCGAGCGAGGCGACTCACCCGATATCAAACCTGTACGCGGCGGAGGCGGAACGGCGTTCGTCGACCCGTTCAACCGCGTGGCACAGGACGGCATGAACCCCGCCTTTCTGGTCTATCTGACAGATATGGTGGGGCGCTTCCCGACGGTCGCGCCGCACTACCCGGTGCTGTGGGCGTCAACCACGCCTTTGGCACGGGCTCGGAAAGCGCCGTTTGGCGAAACCATGGAGGTGATTTGTTAGTCCCCGGCTTGGCCGGGCATTCCCTGAAGAACGAAAGCCCGGCATTGCCGGGCTTTTTTTTGACCGCGCGGGCTCAGGCGCGGCGTTTCTTCTGCAGCGGCTGGTACGCATCGCCCGCCTTGAACCGGTCCAGACGGTCGCTCGCCGTGGTCAGCGCGCCGAGCGTTGCGCTATGGAGTTGCCGGTCGTACATGCTGACGATGGCAGCGAGCAGTGCAAAGGCGGACTCCGACGACACCCCCCACGTCCCGGTCTGCCTGCCGCCTTGGAATACCTCGGCCATTGCCCGGTCGGCCGCCAGCAGCGATTCGTGCGAGAACTCGCCGTGGGCCGCCTCGCTGAGGAACTTACCGAGCAACACGACTTCGGTGATGTGCTGCGCGGGGCCGACGTGGTCGCAGCCGCCGCGAATCGCTTCCAACGACAGGTGGGCACGAAGCGCGAGGTCATCGACGACGGCACGCGGGATCGGAAGCAATTGCGCCTTGGCAAGGCGCGCACGGGCCGCTTGGGGCGAGCGCTGGAAGGGAAGGGTGCGAGACATAGAAAACGTTTGGTTGACTGCCCGGGTTAACGATCTTCCCACGCCGGTTCTGAAGGGGTAACGGTGCGGTCGCGTCGAAGACGCTCGACGACAGCGATCGCGCGCTCGCATTGGTCCGCGTCGAGCGTATGGATCGAGCATTTCTCCGCATCCGCCCCCATTTCGCCGGCGAGCCATTTAATCGCTTTGGCGCGCGCCTCGAAAACATTGCAGCCATCGCGCCGGACCTTCGCCGCAACCAACGGCTCGAGCGCCGCGTGGAGCTTCGCCTTCAGGTCGCGCAGGCGGGTGTCGGCGAGACGGCCGAGCGGTACGTGGCGGGTGCTGCGCGGAAAGACGCCGATCCACGCCTGGCAGTCCGCGCAAAGCCACAGCGGGCCGTGATCGTCGCGGTAAGGGTAGGCGTCGTCGCCGGCATGCACGAGCGTCGCGGGCATGCCGCAGTAGTCGCAATGGGGATGGGGAAGAGGCTTGACTGGTTATCCGACGCGCATCGCCGAAGACTCCGGGACGGGAACACCAATATAGCAGGCGTGTCTGCTGATGCAGTCTTTGGTCGGCCACGGCCTACATTTATGGAGTGATGCGGGCGAGGCAACCGTCGAGTTTGCTGCTGCCGCTCGTCTGTGAGGGCCACGTCGCCTTCGCCGGTGCTGGGCGGGATGGCTTCCAGGCGCGCCCCGAAGGATGTCTCGCTAGTAATGGGGTCATGACAGCAAGTGCTTGCGGCAAACACTTAACAGCTACTTCCGGTCGCACTTAACCCGAAAGCTATATGTTTTCATGCGTCATTCCCCAAAACGGCCGCTATCCGGATAGCGTCACTGGGCTCGCTCAACCAAAAAGCGAGCCGTCGACCTCGGTCACAGATGTTGTGAGCTCGAGGGTATCGTCCGAGCGCTGCTCTGCCTGAGCGCATCTACGGCCGCGAAAGCCGCTCAATTTGACGCCTCTTTCGGTGCCTGCGCACGTCTGCCAAC
>NZ_FCOG02000397.1 GCF_001544975.2 Caballeronia arationis
GGTCGACCCGTTGGCGTCGCACTGGACGCGCATGGGGCCTTGCTCGTGGCTGACGACGTCGGCAACGCTGTATGGCGAGTAGCGCCGCGTAACAACGACAAACCGGCTGACATCGCGCCGGCAGGTAAATGACACAGCCTTGGCCGCTTTGCTCGGCAACCGGGTCGACGCAAGGCTATCGTGCCGATTAGAACCGCTTCATTAGTCAAAGCAGCACGCCGGTGACGTCACCTCAAAAGACGGAGACCCGCAACTGGATCCGGTGACGCTCCGCAGGGTAGAGCCAGCATTGTCGTGCTTCGGCAGTTTGCGGTAATTGATCGGAACATCCCCGCCGGTTGACCGCTCCGTCGCCGAATTATCGAACGGCCGCTAACTCAACAATCATCGGCCCTTCGCAATAACCCATTGACCGTCTCTTCCTGGCCGAACCCGGAAATCGAGCTTACAAATAGTATCCGTCAGCGTAACCCGTTCCGGCTGGAAGATAGTGCGAGACGAGCATTGCTGGGTCAGATCAGGACGAGGCGGGGGTAGGCAAGGCTTTCTGGGTCTCAGAATGAGCGGTCTTGGTCATGCCAATAGTGCCAGTCCGCGACCGCGACTCGAGTCGGCTTGTCGCCGCTCAACGGAGCGATCTGAGCCAGGGGCGCCACCACGTCGCGTTCTTTCCACCGAACCCAGACGAAGATTCCAACCCGACACAGGTCTTCATGAACGAGTCTGGTGACGCAGACGTGTTCGCCCGTGGGCAGCGGCGACGAGTCCATTGGCTTGCGAACGCTGGCCGTGAATGGGAACGAGAGCTGTTCTTCCAGATAGCAGTACCACGACATCGCACACTCTTCCTCGGTATAAGCGTCGACAACGATTTCCATCTCGATGCGATGTTCACGTTCCGCGTTGAGTTTTGTCTTGGCCATGATGTCGTTTGATATTCACGTCGATTTGGACTACAGATCGATGATATGGCGCAGCAAGCCATAGGAAACGCGCCAGTGTCCGTCCGAGTCTGACACCGCGATCGACGCAGTCTTCGAATTCAGTCTGACGATTGTGCCAACGCGTTCGTTTAGGTGTTTGTCCGTGAACCCGACCGTGTCGCCGATGAAGAACTCTTCGCGTTTTGCGCGCGGCGGCGGTGCCGGTTCAGGATGAATGGGGGCAGCGCTGTCGGGAACGATCGCCGCGTACGGGATCGCCCAGTGGCGTCGACTCGCGCTATCTTGAACGACAGCTTGCGTGTGGCGGAGCTCCGCGATGGTGCCTTGAGACGGCGGCCCTAACGGGTTGTCGCCGATATAGCTGACGGCCATGCCAAGGTGCAGACGCTGACGCACTTCGAGGATGCGTCGAGGGTCGTCGAGCATTTTGCCGATGGCCAGATAAAGACGATACAACTCGGCGCTGGGCGCCTGCCGAAGCGAGTCAAGAATGTCCATAAATGTGAAGACGTTTAACGGGCGAGCGGCAGCAGTTCATGCACGCGGTTGACAGGATGCGACGGCAGCTTCTCGAGCGTATCCTTGAGCCACGCATACGGCTCAAAGCCGTTCAGGCGCGCCGTGCAGAGAAGGGAGTACATCGTAGCAGCGGCTTGGGCGCCACGTGGCGAGCCCGCGATGGTCCAATTCGCCCTTCCCAGGGCAATCGGGCGAATCTGTCGTTCCAGCGCATTGTTGTCTGGCAACAGGATGCCGCTCTCAGTGTAACGAACGAGCGCCTGCCAGTGGCGTAACGCGTATCCGAAGGCCTTCGCCAGCGGCGCCTGAGTCGGT
>NZ_FCOG02000399.1 GCF_001544975.2 Caballeronia arationis
TGAACCCGAGCATCACGTTCACCCCGCGTTTTGATGTGCCGATGATCTTGCTCGATCCGGCTGTTCAGGTACTTCGAACCGTCCAGATTGACCGTTGCGGAAACTCAAAGCAACGGCGCAACCTGACGAAAACGGGCAACACGCACGTGCGCAGGATACTCGTCGAGGTAGCATGGAATTACCGGTTGCCGGCGAGAATCGGTGAATCGCTCCAGCCTCGGCTGGAAGGGCAACCTCGGCACATCATCGACATCGCGTGGAAAGCGCAGCTTCGGCTCTGCCAAAGATTCCGCCGCCTTAGGGCACGAGGCCGACATCAGGACAAGACGTGCGCTGCAATCGCTCGTGAACTATGCGGATTCATCTAGGACATCGGAACGCGACTGCAGCCAGCCTGAACATTTCAGCAATTTGTTATCCACGTCATTTCAGTAAAAGAGCTGCTATCGCAAGATCTCTATCTTCCACCTGATCGGTAACGCGGCACCGGGCGCGATGTGGGGAACCCTCCAGATTTTCTTGTGAGCACGCGACTGCGTGATCTCCGTGGTTAAGAGCGAGGTAGCCCCGTGACGGAAAGATGAAATGCGGTAACCAGCCCGCGGATATGAGCTCGATCCATCGTCGATAAAAAGCCCGTCTGCCGCGTTACCAATCAGGTTGGATACGTTGACACTCGATATCGCGGCAGCGAGAACGGCGCTCGTCCTGCTTGCAAAAACAGGCCATATGAAAATCATTCTCCCATGTCAACTGCCCTATCTTCGCATGCAGCACCTTCACGTCGACGGGCAGTGCAGCCGGCCCCGCGTTGCCCGCTTCGAACACATCGGCAACCCGCTCCTACAACTGCTTCTTCCAGTCCGTGATCTGGTTCGGATGGACATCAAATTGCTGGGCCGGCTCTGCTAGCGTCTTGTCGCCCTTGAGCGCCTCGAGTGCCCATCTTTGACTTGAGCGCCGCTGACCGTGTCCGTCGGTTTCGTTTCGTCATCTTCTGGTTCCTTGTTGCCGGGCATTATGACCGACTCACGCCCCAGCATTTCCACTTACCAACCTGTCCGAAATCCCGGCGCCCTCTGCGAACCCGCCGACCTTTCTCTGCAACAATTTCGAGACAACATGCTGGCTCCAACGATCAACTCCTTAGCCATCGATCGAAGCGGTTAATCGCTGTTGATCTTGCTATTAGCCGGAAGCCGGCTCTGTGTGTCCTCGCGCACTGAGACAGACCGCGCCTGCGTCATACGGTAAAGTCGAGAGCTTATACCACGCGGCACGGATGGAAAGCGCGCGGTTGAGCTCAACTCATATGAGGAATCAAATCACGACTGCCCAGTAACTAAGCCAACCTGAGCTCAACCTTCGCTCAGCCGATTCGCTAACAAGCTGTAAGAATGGGGGGCCTGAAGTTGAAGTTAGGAATATATTGCGATTCGGGCATCAACGGAGGCCACGAAGAAATGCTTAAGCGCCTCATGCTGGCAATTGTCGATAGCGAGGACATTGAGACGCTGCACGTTTTGGTACCGATTTCGAACGAGTCACTTCATAACTTCGTCGCTGTATTAGCGCGGAATCGCCCGAAGACCCACATCGTCGGCTTGTCGTACACGGCCGAATTGTTACGCGGAAATCTCTTTGAATTGTTTCGTACGGTTCGCTCGACGAGCGGGACATTGCGCGCACTGAGTCTTGACAAGCTGCTAATCTCACAGGGTACGATCGCTTCGGGGCTTGCGGGTCTCTTCGCGGC
>NZ_FCOG02000593.1 GCF_001544975.2 Caballeronia arationis
GTCAAACAGAACGCCGACAACGCCCGCCAGGCGAGCACGCTCGCCGCGAACGCGTCGGAGATCGCCAACAAGGGCAGCGCGGTCGTGAGCCAGGTGGTCGGCACGATGGGCGAGATCAACCAGAGCTCGGCGAAGATCGCGGACATCATCACGATCATCGAAGGCATCGCGTTCCAGACCAACATCCTTGCGCTCAACGCCGCCGTGGAAGCGGCGCGTGCGGGCGAGGAAGGCCGCGGCTTCGCGGTCGTGGCAGGCGAAGTGCGCACGCTCGCGCAGCGCTCGTCGGCGGCGGCTAAGGAAATCAAGGAACTGATCGATACGTCGGTGTCGCGCGTGCAGTCGGGCACGACCCTCGTCGACGAAGCGGGCCGCACGATGAACGAAATCATCGGCGCGGTGCAGCGCGTGACGGACATCATGGGCGAGATCGCGGCGGCGTCGGAAGAGCAGAGCAGCGGCATCGATCAGGTGGCGCGCGCCGTCACGCAGATGGACGAAGTGACGCAGCAGAACGCGGCGCTCGTCGAGGAAGCGGCTGCGGCGGCGCAGTCGCTGGAAGATCAGGCGGG
>NZ_FCOG02000402.1 GCF_001544975.2 Caballeronia arationis
TACATCGCGCCGCGCACCTCGCTCGAACACGCGCTCGCGCAGTGCTTTGCCAGTGTGCTAGGCCTGGAGCGTGTGAGCATCTTCGATAACTTCTTCGCACTCGGCGGCCACTCGCTGCTCGCTACGCAACTCGTCTCGCGGCTGCGCGAAGCCCTGTCTGTTGAACTGCCCCTGCGCACCCTGTTCGATGCGCCCAGCGTCGCCTCGCTCGCCGAGGCTCTGCAGGAGGATTCGTCTGGTCAGCCCAGCGCATTGCCGCCCCTGCAAGCGCTCGACCGCCCCGCACGCCTGCCGCTGTCCTTTGCACAGGAACGCCTGTGGTTCCTCGAGCAGCTCAACCCCGGACAGTCCACCTACAACATCCCGGTGGCCCTGCGCCTGAGCGGTGCACTCGATGTGCCCGCCTTCCAGGCCGCCCTCAACGCCCTGGTGGCCCGTCACGAGAGCCTGCGCACCTCCTTCGCGCAACATGACGGCCAGGCTGTGCAGCGCATCGCGGCACAGTTGCAGCTCACGCTGGCGCTGAGCGTGCTCGACACGCTCGCCCCCGATGCGCAGGCCGCCGAAGTGCGGCGCCTCGCGCAAGTCGAAGCCACCCGCGCCTTTGATCTTCAGCACGGGCCGCTGCTGCGCGCACAACTGCTGCGCCTCGCGCAAGACCAGCACGTGCTGCTGTTCACGATGCATCACATCGTCTCCGATGGCTGGTCCACCGGCGTGCTGGTGCGCGAGCTCGGTGCCTGCTATACGGCCGCGCTGCGCAACGAACCCCTCGCCCTGCCGCCGCTGGCCGTGCAGTACGCCGACTACACCCTGTGGCAGCGCGACTGGCTCGCCGGCGCCGAACTCGAGCGCCAGAGTCAATACTGGCGCACCCAGCTCGCCGGGCTCGCACCGCTGGATCTGCCCACCGATCGAGCCCGTCCCGCGCAAATCAGCGGACGTGGCGCGACGCTGCCCTTTGCCGTGCGTGCCGAGTTGTACCAACGCATGAATGCGCTCGCTCAGCGCGAAGGCGTGACGCCCTTCATGCTGGTGCTCGCCGTGTTCCAGACCCTGCTCGCGCGCTTGTCCGGACAGTCGGAGGTGGCTGTGGGCTCGCCCATCGCCAATCGCACTCACGCGCAGATCGAGCCGCTCATCGGCCTGTTCGTCAATACGCTGGTGCTGCGTGCCGATCTCTCGGGCACACCCTCCTTGCGCGAGTTGCTCGCGCAAGTCCGTGACACAACGCTTGCCGCCTACGCCCATCAGGATCTGCCTTTCGAGAAGCTGGTCGAGGCGCTCGCGCCGGTTCGCGACACCAGCCGCACGCCGCTGTTCCAGGTCATGCTCGTATTGCAGAACGCGCCGATGGAACCGCTCGCCCTGCCCGGGCTCACGCTGGAGTTGCTGCCCGCAGCGGAAGCCGGCGCCAAGTTCGATCTCACCCTGAGCCTGACTCATAAGCAAGACGGGCTGGCCGGCAGTTTCAGCTACGCCACCGACCTGTTCGATACACTCACCATCGCTCGGCTGGGCGAACGCTTCACGCGCTTGCTCGAACAGGCGCTGGAGCAGCCCGATGCGCCGCTGCATGCGCTTGAACTGGTGCTGCCGGAGGAGCACGCGTTGCTCGAACGCTGGAACGACACCGCTGCGCCTTATCCGGAGCATCTGTGTATCCATCAGCTCTTCGAGCAACAAGTTCAACGCACGCCCGA
>NZ_FCOG02000403.1 GCF_001544975.2 Caballeronia arationis
GAAGCGCCGGGTTTCCGCCCGCCAGTTCGTGCCCATCAGCGCGTTGAGCCGATTGACGATGAGCGAGGCTTTGTACTCGCCTACATCGTTCGGATAAAAGCCCTGCCGGCCGACGTTGGTCGGACTGACCGTGTCGTCGTCGAACACCGTGCAGTCGATGCCCCCCGGGTGACCGAGCTCCAGCATCGCGTGATGCAGCCGCGCGAGGCTCGGGAGCACAGCACTTCCGGTGCCGCCAGCGCCCACCACGACCACATTCCAGCTTCGCTCGAGCATCCGCGAAGGAAGTTGATGACGGATGGCGCTTGTCATGCCACCTCCTTCAACTTGGCCGCCGCGTACCAACTGCTCGGCACGCGCTCGACGTCCTCGAAGATGCCCTTCGCGCACAACCGCATCGCCATGCTCGGAACCGATGATGCGCAGTTCCCAACGACGAAAGCGAATTTCGTCTCGTGCCGGTCATCCTCGTTGTCTGTCGACGAGAAGAAGGCCGGATGAGCGCCATGCGAGTGACAGTCGATCACGCGCAGTTCGCCTGCGAGTAGCTCCGGCCGCTCATACTTCAGCGAACCGGGGCCTTGCGACAGTACCCTCACGGGCGCGAGACGAAACTGCTTGGTCTCGACGTTCCAGACGATCCACGCACCCGTCTCGAGCGGATGCGCGGCGCGTGCCATTTCCACGAACTCGCCGATCAGTTCCGGCGGCACCGCGCCGCAGCGCAGCACCGTCGACTCGGCCACGCTCCCATAAGGGATCGCAGTCGGAACCGTGTAGTGCGCGACGCGACGAACGACCGACAGCCACGGCAGATCGATCTCGATAAAGACACCGTTCTCGCCGATCAGCAACCGCTCTCCTGCCGCCTGCATCGGCGCTACCGGCTCGCGCCGGGGAACCATAACGGTCGGAAACGAGCGTTGAAGCGCAGCGTCACCGGCATTCAAGCCACCGGCATTCGAAACACCAGCATTCATTTCAAATCTCCTTTTTTGCCGGCGATCAGATCAGCGACAGTAATGTCCATAGGGACGAGCGCCTCTTTCGGGAACTGCTCGCCGTACTTGCCGTCGAGCATTTCCTTCCAGAATGCGAACTCGCCATTCGGATGCGAAACACGTTTGTTGCCGTGATTCGGGTGTGTGAAGGCCGATTCAAAGAATCCGCTCTCCCATCCGGCAATCGATTCGATGTCGATGCGCTTGGGTACATGAGCCGAGCCGACGCAGATCCGCCCCCAGTCCCAGGTGTTAAAGTAAGGCGGTTCGTGCAGCTTCGATGCAGGCGTTGGCCGGCTGTCTTCCTGCAGCGCGAACACGGAAAACCCGTTCGAAGCTGCACGGAACACCAACCCCGGATGCGGGACGACCGCACTGCGTCGCCCGATCTCCTGACAGTCGAAGAAGACTCTTCGCATCGCCGGTCTGCACCACCACATCACCGCGTCTTGCGAAACCGCGAGCACCGTCTCAGGCAGGAATTCCGCCTTCGGGGCCGCGTTCTGCGCCAGCTCACGCAGGCATTCGACAAGTGCCATGCGGTCGATCGGCCGTCCGGCACCAATCGTCGCCCGGCCGCTCTTGCCCTGAGTCACCGGATGAACGGTGCCGTAGACGGCGCTGCGATCCTGGCGGCCGTACAGCAAGATGGCGCTGATTGCCGCGAGTTCGTCGACGCGGTCCGAGCC
>NZ_FCOG02000478.1 GCF_001544975.2 Caballeronia arationis
TTCTCGATGCTTGCCACGAAGGCCACGGTCTTGGGCGCCACGGTCGCGGTCGAGGCGAAGCGCTGACCGAGATGCCCCCGCAGGTACCACACCACGCCGCCTACGCGCTGCAACTGTGGCACGTACACGTTCAGGTACATCCGATCGATGCACTCGCTCTCGAGCACGACGTGAGCCCGCAGAACTTCGCACACACTCTGTGATAACGTCATCACTGGCTCCGGTCGTCCACGGGTCCTTGCACCCATTGAGCTTCGAGCTCGTACATCGCTGGGCACGTCCCAGCCGGCTCGGCCGGAGCCACCTTACACCGCCAGCGCTCCGCAGTCACCCGTACCACTCGTCGGTCTGAGGCGGAGCCTCGTTAGCCTTTTCAAGGGGCCACGATGTCGCAAATACGGCACGTCTTCGTTCTCATGCTCGAGAACCGCTCCTACGACACCATCTTTGGTCTGTCGAATTTCACTGGCACATCGCCCGGCGGCGGTGCGACAAACGCCATCGGATTGCCCGCTCAGCCAATTATCAATTTCGGCAGAACTGGCGCCTCTTATCAACTAGGCCACGGCTCACCCTACGCGCTGGGCTTTGACCCGGGGCACGAGTTTTCCGACATCGCTGTGCAATTGTGTGGCCTCTCGGTCGCGAGTGCCGACACTGTCAGGAACGACACGCTGGTGCTCGGCGCCTCCGGCTACCCCCCGCTGGCCGTGGACCCCTCGACCACCGGCTTTGCCGCCACATACGAAGACCATGGCGACACCGTCGCCGATGCTTTCAGTGCCTTCAGGCCCGACCAACTGCCCGTCTTGAATTTTCTTGCCCGCGAGTTCGGCGTCTGCGACAACTGGTATGCATCGATGCCCGGCCCCACTTGGCCGAATCGGTTTTTCGCAGTTGCCGGGACGTCTTCTGGACTTGATCACTCGCCGAGTGATGCGCAGGTGCTCGAGGCGGTCATTCTCAACGCGCCCATTTTCACCTTCCCAAACGGTACCGTATTTTCGAAAATGCGCCCCACGGATTGGCTCATTGTGCAGGGCGACGTTGCGCAAAGCCGGGCTATCTATGGCATGCAGAATCAACTCAGCCGCTTTGTCGGGATGGATGCCCTTCTGTCCCAACTCGGCGATGGCTCGTTGACCGC
>NZ_FCOG02000407.1 GCF_001544975.2 Caballeronia arationis
AGTCTCATCGAGCAGTACGGCCCCCGCGAGTCGATGGAATATGACGTCGTGGTCGTCGGCGGCGGCCCCGCCGGACTGTCGTCGGCCATCCGGCTCAAGCAGCTTGCACAGGAAAAAGGCGTCGAAATCGGCGTGTGCGTGCTGGAAAAAGGCTCCGAAGTCGGTGCGCATATCCTCTCGGGCGCCGTGATGGACCCGCGCGCGTTGAACGAACTGCTGCCCGACTGGAAGCAGAACGGCGCGCCGCTGGACGTCGAAGTCACCGAAGACCGCTTCCTGTTCCTGACGCAGGACAGCGCGAAGCAGGTGCCCAACTGGCTCCTGCCCGACAACTTCAAGAATCACGGCAACTACGTCGTGAGCCTCGCGAACGTCACGCGCTGGCTCGGGCAACAGGCCGAGGCGCTCGGCGTCGAAATCTTTCCGGGTTTTCCCGCAGCCGAAGTGCTTTACAACGAAGATGGCTCGGTGCGTGGCGTCGTCACCGGCAACATGGGCGTCGGCAAGGACGGTCAGCCGACCGAGAACTTCCAGCTCGGCATGGAACTGCACGCCAAATACACGCTCTTCTGCGAAGGCGCGCGCGGACATCTCGGCCGACAACTCACTGATCGATTCAAGCTGCGCCAGAACGCCGATCCGCAGGTCTACGGCCTCGGCATCAAGGAACTGTGGGAAATCGATCCGGTCAAGCACAAACCCGGTCTCGTGATCCACACCGCGGGCTGGCCGCTGGAAAACGATACCTATGGCGGCTCGTTCCTGTATCACATGGATAACAACCAGGTCGTGGTCGGTTTTGTCGTCGGGCTGGGGTATTCGAATCCGTATCTGTCGCCGTTCGAGGAATTCCAGCGCTACAAGACCCATCCGTCGATCCGCAAGTTTCTCGAAGGCGGCAAGCGCATTTCCTATGGCGCACGGGCAATCGCCGCGGGCGGCCTGATGTCGCTGCCGAAACTGGTGTTTCCGGGCGGCGCGCTGGTTGGTTGCGATGCGGGCTTTTTGAACGCATCGCGTATCAAGGGTTCGCATGCGGCGATCAAGACCGGCAAGATGGCAGCCGAAGCCGCGTTCGATGCGGTTCAGGCAGGACGCCAGAACGACGAACTCACCGCCTATCCCGAAGCATTCGACACGTCGTGGCTCAAGACCGAGCTTTATCGTGCGCGCAACTTCAAGCAGTGGATGAGCAAAGGCCTGTATCTCGGCACGATGATGGTCGGGCTGGAGCAGAAAGTCATGGGCGGCAACGTGCCGTGGACGCTGCATCACCAGCACTCGGACAACGAGACGCTCAAGCCCGCGTCGCAATGCAAGCCGATCGTCTATCCGAAGCCGGATGGCAAGCTGACGTTCGATCGGCTGTCCTCGGTATTCATCTCGAACACGAATCACGAGGAAAACCAGCCGGCGCACCTGACGTTGAAAGACCCGTCGGTGCCGGTGAACGTGAATCTGCGCACTTATGCGGGCCCGGAAAGCCGCTACTGCCCGGCGGCCGTCTACGAGTTCGTCAAAGCCGACGACGGCAACGAGCGCCTGCAGATCAACGCGCAGAACTGCGTGCACTGCAAGACCTGCGATATCAAGGACCCGACGCAGAACATCGTCTGGGTCACGCCCGAAGGCGGCGGCGGGCCGAACTATCCGAACATGTGA